>NZ_JMCC02000058.1 GCF_000737335.2 Enhygromyxa salina
AATGATATTATTTGGTATGATCCACACAACGGTGAGATATCGTCGTGGCGGTGGACGGACCAGACCTTCAAGTTTGTTGCTAAAGGGCCCTCTGACACCGGATCGCTGGGTCACGACAAGGGTGTCGAATACATGCCGATCGTCGGGGACTTCAACGGGGACGCGCTGACCGACATCTTCTGGTACTCGGCCGGTGATGGGGCTGACCTCATGTGGTGGTCTCAGGGCGACGCAGACGGAATTTTCTTCGCGGCCTCAAGCGCCCAAGTTGCACATGATTATCGGCCATTTGTCGGCGACTTTGATGCCAACGGGATCGATGACATCCTCTGGTTCGCTGCCTACGCGGAGACCGTACACGTGACGTCGAAAATCTGGTACTTCACCGAAGACGAGACCTACACGTCTCGCGTCTTGTCGACTCACCGGGACTACAGCCCCTATGTAGCCGACTTCGATGACGACGGCTGCTCCGACATTCTATGGTACAAACCCGACGACCCAAACTTGGAGAGCCCGCTGTGGAGGTGCCTGCCCAACGACCTCGATTTCGCGTGCGAGCCACCACTCACCACGCCAGCTGGCACCTATCCCGTCGGTTTCGGGGGAGCGTACTGATGCGGCGTGATGCTCTGATTCTGTTGACGCTTCTGGCGGCGTGTAGCGCCCGCCCAATCGACTCCGACTGTGACGGCATGTGCCAACCCGCCGGGCCCAACTTCCCAGGCGTCGGTGAGTGCAAGGCCGGCGCCTGCACCCCAACCTATGCCGAATGCTCCGTGATGAGTGACATCTCGACCTGCGCCGAGGCTTGCGAGGCGCAAGGGAGCTCGTGTGTCGCCAACGGGTGTGGGGGGTATACGTACCGGCTCTACTACGACATCACGTTGTGCGAGGATCCTGATCGCACCGGACTTCTGTTCGAACGCGAGTGCGACGAGCCTATCGAGTGGCAGCTCAACGACACGGTCAAGTGCTGCTGCGAGCAGGAGTAGGGGCGGATGGTGAGCAGGCAGACGATTGCAGTGTTGAGCCTCCTGGTGGCGGCGTGCAGCGCCCGCCCGATCGACTCCGACTGCGACGGCATGTGCCAACCCGCCGGCCCCAACTTCCCGGGCGTCGGCGAGTGCAAGGCCGGCGCCTGCACCCCAACCTATGCCGAATGTTCCGTGATGAGTGACATCTCGACCTGCGCCGAGGCTTGCGAGGCGCAAGGGAGCTCGTGTGTCGCCAACGGGTGTGGGGGGTATACCTACCGAATTTACTACGATATCTCCCTATGTGAGGATCCAGATCGCACCGGCATCGAGATCGAGCACGAGTGCGACGAGCCCATCGAGTGGCAGTTCAACAGCACGGTCAAGTGCTGCTGCGAGCAGGAGTAGGGCTCAGCGGACCCGCACGCGGTACAGCGGCACCGCTTCGGTCACGCCCTTGAGCGCTCGCAGCTCGCGGTGCAGCTCGCCAAACTCCGTCAGCGAGGCCGCCACCGCCTGATCCTCGCGCACGTCCTCCCAGATCGCTTCGGTCAGGCACAGCTCGTTGCCCGCCGCCTCGTTCTGGACCCGCGCGGCGATGTTCACGGTCTGACCAAAGTAATCGACCATGTCGTTTTGATTGACGACAATGCACGATCCGCGATGCAGCCCCACCTTGGGCTGCAGCTCGCCGTGGTCGTTCAAGATGATCTGCAGCCCGGCCCGGACCCCGTCGGCCGGATGATTGAACGAAGCCATGATCGCGTCGCCCATGGTCTTGACCACGACGCCCCCGCAGCGGGTCACGATCTGCGCCATCGACTCGAACGACTCGGTCACCAGCTCGAACGCGGCGTTGTCACCGATCAGGTCGTACATGGCCGTGGAGCCGCGCAGATCCGTGAACAGCAAGGTGCAGTCCTTGACCGGAATCCCCGTACCCGGGCGCACCACCTCGGTGCCCAAGCAGCGCCGAAACTCGGGGTTGTTGAGCAGCCGGCGCCCGTTGAGGTGCGGCAGGTAGTCAAAGTAGGTCACGATCGGCGTGAAGTACTTCAACACCCGGACCCGCGCTTGGGTTGAATTGCGCAAGGTCAAGCGCACCGGCCCAGGCGCGAGCTCTGGCCGGGGCTCGAACGCGCGATCACGATAGTCGAGGGTGAGCTCGCGGACCTCGGTGGTTGGCGCGCCGAATGTCGTGATCATCGTGCGCGGGTGCCCGACCACCCAGCCTTCTTCGGGAATGTCGAGCTCGAACACTTGCTCGCTGTTGGGCTCGAGCCAGGTCAACACCAGGACTTGCTCGCGCAAGAAGCTGGTCAGCGTCTTGTCGAGCCCGCGGATCACGATGTCGCGCGAGAACCGAAACCGAAAGAAGTAGTCCTCGTGCGAGAGCGAGTCGGGCGCGTGAAACCGCAGCGCCCGGATGCTTGGGACCACCGTGAACGCGATCTCCACGTTCTCGTCGAGGTTGGCCGCCGAGCTGCGCGCGCACGAATCACAGTAAAAGTCGCGATCGAGCTGCGCGAGCCCGCCACGATTGGCCACGAGCTCACCGCAGCCACAGCAGCGCAGGCTCCAGTCGATCTGCATCAGGCCCGCGCGCGCGGCGTGCAAGAACAGCTCGATGCCAAGCTCGGGGGTGTGGCCGCGGGTGGTCGCGTAGCTGACCGGGTTGATCTGAAACACCGCCTCGTCGGTGCCTTCGCGGATCAGCTCGCCCAGCTGCTCGATCAGCCCGGCCGGCCACGCGCGCGCCCCCTCGAGCTGGGAGAGCGCCTCGCTGAGCTGCGTCGTGTCGACCGTGATGGACATGATCTCACGCGACCATATCACCGCTCGCCGACTCGCTCGCGCACCAACTCCGCGAGCGCCGCCACGTGATCATCGGGCCCGCCCATCTCGTTCAGCGCGTCGTGCAGGCGCAGCAGGTACTCGACGTTCGCGCCGCTTGGCCCGACGCTCGCGAGGATCTGCGCGGCGATCTGTTCGAGCGGCGCGTCGCCAAGCCACTCGGGGTTGCTGGGGGTCGCCAGGTACACCAGCACGTCGCGGATCTGCCCGCCCGCGTGGGTCACCGCCACGCGCTCGCGCGCGTAGCCGCCCTGCTCGCGGTGGTCCAAGCCCGCGAGCACCTCGCGCTCACTGCCGGGCTCGACCCGGTACACGGTGCCCCAGCAGCGCTGGTCCGGGGCGGCGGGCAACAGCGTCACGACCCGTCCAGGCGCCCCAGGTACGCCCCGATGGTCCGTCGACCCTTGCCAGAACCGCCGGGCAAAGCCGCGCACGAAGCCCGGGTGGCGCTCGACGTGGGGAAACGCGGGCCGCCAGACCAGCGAGCCGTATCCGAAGATCCAAAGCGGTGCTGCGTCGGCGGACATGGACCAACATCTTAATCTACACTCCGCCCATGCCCCACCGTCGCAGGCCGCCCACGCCGGTGGCGCTGGTCTTGGCCCTCGCTTGTGGCGCGCTGTTCAGTGGCTGCCGCCGCCCGCCCACGACCAGCGAAGAGCCGGATCAGTCCCCAGTCGAGGTCGCGGACGAAAAGATCGACGCGCCCGGGATCTGCTCGGCGGGTTGTCGTCGGCTCGAGCGCTGCGTGCCCGAGCTCGCCAGCGACGTCGACAGCGACCCCACCGAGATCGTCGCGCGCCTCGCCCAGGCCTGCGAGCCAGCGTGCGCGAGCTTTGAAGATCGCAGCTCGAGCCTGGCCCTGCGCGACTGCCTGAAGCTCGACTCGTGCAACGCCTACTGGGGCTGCGTCGGGACCCCCAGCGTGCGCTCGTGGCTGGCCGCGGTCGCGCCGGTTGGCGATCGCAGCTGCACCAACTTGTGCAGCCAGGCCAGCGCCTGCGCGATCGCCAAGGTCTGCGAGTCGGACGCTGGCGCCCGCAAGCCCCGAACCACCAAGCCAGACGGCGGCGAAGAGCTCGCGCTCGATCCCGTGTGCATGCAGGACGAGGCCCACCGCAACGAGCTCGACGAGACCTGCCTGCTGCAGTGCGAGACCACCCCGGAAGCCAGCCAAGCGCGGGCGGAGCTGATCGGTTGCATCGACCACGCCTCGTGCGAGGGCATGCTGAGCTGCCTCAACAGCTGGGCGGAGACCGACTACGGCGATCCCGGCGGGCTGACCCCGGGGATCAGCAAGACCTGCGACGCGTTTTGTACCCGCGCGATCGTCTGCGGCGCCGAGCAAGAGAGCGTGGAGCTCGAGCCCGAGGAGCTCGCCGAGCTCAAGCAGGTCATGACCAGCACCTATGTGGAGTGCGCCGTGCAGTGCGGCAAGGATCTCGACAGCGGCGACGAGCCCGTGCGCGCGTCGTTCGAGACCTGCACGGCCTCCGAGACCTGCGAGGCCTTCACCACCTGCGCGCTCGAAGTTTAGGTCGAGCCCAGGCAAGCCCAGACTGCTGTAGGGCCGCCAGGCGAGCGTTTGGGCTCGCCTGCCAGGTTCGGAGCACGGCCCCCGCGAGCGCTTACGGTACGATGCCGCCAACGATGCAGGTTGAAGCATGGATCGAGCGGCTGTTGGCAGACAGCCCATGCCTGACGCGAGCGCCCCACACCCGCGCGCTCGCCCACGTCGCCGCGCACGCGCTGGCGGCCGTCGACCCGCGCGCCTGCGTGCTGCGCCACACCCATCGGCTGATCAAGCCCCACGGTGAGGCGGCGGTCGTCGGCGAGTTCGTGTTTGATCTGGCCGCCAACCCCAGCGCGCCGGGTGAGGCCGAGCATGGTCGCATCTTCGTGTTCGGCGCGGGCAAGGCGAGCGCGGCGATGACCGAGGCGATCGTCGAGCGCTTTGGTGATCGGGTCGCGGGCGGGGTCGTGATCGTCAAGCACGCCAGCGCCCACCCGAGCGGTCGGATCGGCCCGGTCGAGATCGTGGTTGGAGATCACCCGATCCCCGGCGCCGCCACGGCTGCGGCCACCGCCCGCCTGCGCGCCCAGGCTCGCTTGGTTGGGCCGCGGGATCTGGTCTTGTGTCCGATCTCGGGCGGGGCGTCGGCGCTGCTGAGCGAGCCAACCTTGGCGGGCGCCGACTGGAGCGCGCTGACTCACCACCTGCTGGGCCGCGACGTGTCGATCCAGGCGATCAACAAGCTCCGCCGTCGGTTCGACACGCTCAAGGCCGGCGGGCTCGCGCGGCTGCTGTGTCCGGCGACCGTCGTCAGCCTGATCGTCTCGGATGTCGTTGGCGACGAGCTCGCGCTGATCGGCTCGGGGCCGACGGTCTACGCCGAAGCCGACGACGATCAGGCCCACGCGGCGCTGCTGGTCGAGCTTGGTGATCGGCTGCGGGGCCTGGACGCGCCCCTGCTCGCCGCGCTGCGAGAGCCGCCACCGCTGGCCCCATGGCCCACGACGCCAGCGGGTCGTCCGCAGGGCGTGTACCAGGTGCTCGTCGCCCGCAACGGCGACGCCCGCGAGGCTGCCTGCAGGGCCGCGCGTGCGCAGGGGCTGGACAGCATCGTGCTGCTTCCCATGCTCGGCGGGCCAGCGGCCAACGAGGGCCGAAGGCTCGCGCAGCTGTTGGCCGACACGCCCGCGGATCTTCCAGTCGCGGCGCCGTTTTGTCTGATCACCGGTGGCGAGACCACCGTCGAGCTGAGCACCGCGAACAACTCTGAGACTGGGACTGAGACCGGGGCGGGCGGTCGCAATCAAGAGCTCGCGCTCGCGGCGATCGAGGGCCTCGCGGGCCTGCCGGGGGTCGCCCTGCTCACGCTGGCCACCGACGGCGAAGACGGCCCCACCGACGCCGCAGGTGCGCTGGTCACCGGCGAGTCGCTCGCCCGCGCCCGCGCGGCCGGGTTGGACGTCGCAGCCGCGCTCGCGCGACACGACAGCCACGGCGTGTTCGCGCCGCTCGGTGACCTGGTGCGCACCGGGCCAACCGGCACCAACGTCTGCGATCTGGCGTTCTTGCTCCGCACTTAGGCCGCGGCTGCGCGCCGCTCACTGGCGCCGAAGGGGGTTGCTGGGTATACCCCTGCGCTCCCCCGACGCCATCGAGTAGGGCCCCATGGAAGACGCAAGCCACAACGACCTCTCGGCCGAAGAAGCCGAACTCTACCGAATTCGCCACAGCCTCGCGCATGTGCTCGCGCAGGCGGTGCTCGAGCTGCGTCCGGGGACCACCTTGGGGTTTGGCCCGCCGATCGCCGACGGCTTCTACTACGACTTCGTGCTCAGCGAGCCGCTGACCGAGGCGGAGCTGCCCGAGCTCGAGAAAAAGATGAAGCACATCATCAAGCGCGGGCAAAAATTCGAGCGCGAGGATCTCCCGGCGCAAGAGGCGTTCCGCCTGATCGGCGAGGACATGCAAGAGCCCTACAAGCTCGAGTACGCCCGCGAGCTCGTCGAAAAGAACGGCCTCGAGACCCTGTCTTTCTACAAGAACGGCCCATTCCTCGACATGTGCGAGGGCCCCCACGTCGACAGCACGCGGCAGCTCCCGGCCGGGGCGTTCAAGCTGCGCAGCATCGCCGGCGCCTACTGGCGCGGCAACAGCGACAACGTGCAGATGACCCGGATCTACGCGTGGGCCTACAAGACCCCCGAAGAGCTGCAGGCCCGCATCAAAGAGCACAAGCTCGCGCTCGCCAACGACCACAAAAAGCTGGGCCGCGATCTAGATATTTTTCACATCGACGACGAGATCGGCAAGGGCCTGCCGCTGTGGCTGCCCAACGGCACGGTGATCCGCGATGAGCTCGAGAAGCTGGCCCGCGAGCTCGAGTTCAAAGACGGCTACGAGCGCGTCGTGACCCCACAGTTGGCCAAGGTCGGGCTCTACTACCGCACCGGTCACCTGCCCTACTACGCCAATGGCATGTTTCCCTTCCTCGAGCTCAAAGAGCGCCACGAGGTCGAGGGCGGTGAGGTCGAAGAGGTCGTCGAGCAGTACGCCCTCAAGCCCATGAACTGCCCGCATCACCACAAGATCTTCGCCGCCCGGCCGCGCAGCTATCGCGACCTGCCGCTGCGCCTGGCGGAGTACGGCAATTGTTATCGCTACGAAGAGTCGGGCGCGCTGTCGGGCCTGCTGCGGGTCCGCGGCATGTGCATGAACGACGCCCACATCTATTGTACCGAGGAGCAGATCGGCGACGAGTTCAAGAAGGTCATGGATCTGCATCGTCGGGTCTATGAAATCCTGGGCTTGCAAGACAACTATTGGATGCGGCTCTCGACCTGGGATCCCGACGATCCCAAGGGCAAGGACAAGTACGTCGACATGCCCGAGGCGTGGGAGGCCTCGACCCGGCACATTCGCGCGGCGATGGACGAGATCGGCATGCCCTACCGCGAGGTCAAGGGCGAGGGCGCCTTCTACGGGCCCAAGATCGACGTCCAGTTCCGCACGGTCACCGGCCGCGAAGAGACGGCCAGCACCAACCAGCTGGACTTCTGCGTGCCCGCGCGGCTGGGGCTGGTGTACACCAACGCCAACGATGAAGAGGTCCACCCCTGGGTGCTCCACCGCGCGCCGCTGGGCACCCACGAGCGGTTTGTGGCGTTCTTGATCGAGCACTATGGTGGCGCGTTTCCGACGTGGCTGGCGCCGGAGCAGGTCCGCGTCATGCCGGTCGCCGCGCCGTTCGCCGGCTACGCGCAAAAGCTGGTCGACGAGCTGCGCAGCGATTTCGTGCGGGCCCGCCCGGATCTCTCGGCCGACACGCTCAACAAGCGAATTCGCACCGCCCAGACCAGCAAGATCCCCAACACGCTGGTCGTCGGTGAGCGCGAAGAGCAAGACGGCTCGGTGACCCTGCGCCGCTACGGCAGCCGCGAGCAAGAGTCGATGCCCTTCGAGGAATTCCGGGCCCGGCTGCGCAAGGCGATCGCCACCCGCGCGATGGTTCTGGACTAGTCGCTTCGGTGCGCGAGATGGACCGCCTCACGATCACCCAGCCCGACGACTGGCACCTCCACCTGCGCGATGGGGATCGGCTGATCTCGGTCATCGCCGACACCGCCGCCCGGTTTGGCCGGGCGGTGGTGATGCCCAACCTCAAGCCTCCGGTCGTGAGCGTGGCCATGGCGCTCGCTTACCGCGAGCGGATCTTGGCTGCGCGGCCGGCAGGCTCCGGGTTTGATCCCTTGATGACGCTGTACCTGACCGCGGACACGACCCCCGCGCAGATCCAGCAAGTCGCGGCGACGCCCGAGATCATCGGCGTCAAGCTCTACCCCGCGGGCGCAACCACCAACTCCGAGGCCGGCGTGACCAGCCTCGACGCGCTCGCGCCGGTGTTCGAGGCGATGGCCGAGCACGCGGTCCCGCTGCTGATCCACGGCGAGAGCATTGACCCGGCCGACGACGTGTTCGATCGCGAAGCCCGGTTTGTCGACGGCGCGCTCACGCGGCTGCGCGCCCGCCACGGCGCGCTGAAGATCGTGCTCGAGCACATCACCACCGCCGACGCGGTCGCGTGGGTCAACGAGACCGGGCCGCTGACCGCGGCGACGATCACCGCCCACCACCTGCTGCTCAACCGCAACGCGATCTTCAACGGCGGGCTGCGGCCGCATCACTACTGCCTGCCCGTGCTCAAGCGCGAGCGTCACCGCGAGGCGCTGGTCCAGGCCGCGACCTCGGCCGCCAACACCGGCAAGTTCTTCTTGGGCACCGACAGCGCGCCGCACTCGATCGCGGCCAAGCACAGCGCTTGTGGCTGCGCGGGGATCTACACGGCCCACGCCGCGATCGAGCTCTACGCCGAGGTGTTCGAAGACGCCGGCGCGCTCGACCGGCTCGAGGCCTTCGCTAGTTTTCATGGGCCGGCGTTTTATGGGCTGCCCCGCAACCGCGCGACGCTGACCTTGGTCCGCGAGCCGTGGACGGTGCCGGACACCCTGAGCTTCGGCGACGAGCTGCTGGTCCCGCTGCGCGCCGGTGAGCGGGTTCGCTGGCGGGTCTGATCTCCGCGTCTGCTCCTTGGCGCCTGTCTACAAATGCTCGGCCAGGCTGCGCTCGAGCCCCGCGCCCCCGTCGGCGCGCCCGGCCGCTGCCTCGCGCGCGCGCGCAGCGAGATCCCCCAGCTCGCGGTAGACCCCCAGCGCCTCGATCGCACCGCGGGCCAGCCCCTCGGGCGCTTCGGCCACGAGCTCGAGCAGGTAAGCCCACGCCTCCTCGGTCCGCAACATGGCGATCGCCAGCAGCCCAACCCGACGCGGCTCAAGCAAAGTGGACTCGACGAACGCACGCAACGCCGCCAACGCCCCGGCCGGCCGCTCCTGCCCGAGCGCGAGCGCGGCCGCCTCGACGACCAGCTCATCGCGCCCGCGCAGGTGCTCGACGACAAACCCAAACGTGTCCGCGGCGTCGAGGGCCAGCAGCGCCGCGAAGCAGGCCCCGAGCACCTCTGGCTCTGGATCCCCGGCGCGGATCCGCAGGATCAACAACGGCACCCCCGCCGCCACGTCGCCGCTGGCTGCGACCGCGTCGGCGGCCATCCTTCGGGCCTCGCGCTCGGGATCAGCGAGCAGCCGCGCGAGCTCGATCATCGCCTCGGGGTTGCGGCGGTTGACCAAGGCCATCGCCGCCATCCCACGCAGCGCCACCGCGGAGTCCTGCGAGCCGCCCCAGACCGGCTCCGGTTGCACGTGGCGAACCGCGGCCAAGAACAGCTCGTCCGCGGGTTCGCTCAGCAGGTCCAGCGCCTTGACGACCCCGACCTTGGTCCGGCACCCGGGGTCGGTGCGGACGGGGTCGGTCATCGCCTTGTCAAAGGCCGCGCGCATGCTGGCTTCGAAGCCGCTGAGCTCGTGCTCGCAGATGACCTCGAGCGCGGCCGCGACCACCAGGTTGGAGCGAGCCCCAAGCGCCTTGCTGAGCGCCGCGCGGGCCGCGGGTGCGTGCGGATCCGTCACGGCCTCGGCGAGCCGCTCTAGAGCCTCCAGGGTACGGTCGCGCTTGGCCATGATCTTGGGTTTCTAGGACTCCCGAGACCCCGACCGCCGCTGCTCGTGGGCTTCTTGGTCACGCTCGCTCGGAAACGCTGCGATGTGGGCCATCACGCCAAGGGCGGTCAGCGCGTAGGTCCACTGCATCTCGGCGCCGAGCATCGCCAGCATCAGCCCGAAGATCGTCACCGACTCGGCCGCAGCCAGGCGCACGATCAGCGCGGTGACGTACAGCTGGTCGCGGGTGATCAGCGGCACGGCCAGGGCGCTGCCAAGCGCGACGATCACACCCACGCTGGTCAACACGATCGACAGGGTCTGGAGGTCGCCCGCCCCGGCGTCTTGCCCGTGGGCCACGTGCGCAATGACGAGGAACAAGATGTGACTGACCAACATCGCCCCCCACAGGAGCATCGGGACTTGCAAACCGGGGGGCTTGGACGCGCTCGTCATCCCGCCCAGAGTAGCAAAGCCAACAGCCCGCGCCCGAGCGGAGACCAGGCTCCCCTACCCTTGCCTTCGGGGCCGTGCTTAGATCGGCGCCAATGGGTCCCCTCCGCCCCGTGTTCCCCCTCGCCGCGCTCGCCATGCTCACGCTCGCGTGCCGTACGGTGCCGGCGACGCTGCCCGAGCCCGACACCGGCGCGGCTACCCGCACCAGCAATACCGTGTTCGTCGAGTCGCAGCCCAAGCCCGAGGGCGGCCGCCTGTTCGAGCCGCTGTCGGCCGACGCCATCCAAGTGTTCCGCTGCTGGTTCACCGATCCTTACGAGTACATGTTCACCTACGACGGTGAGCCCTTCGAGTTCAACGACCGGGCCTTCGGCACCTTCATGGCCGGGATCAGCGGCATCCTGTACTACGGCAACCTCAACAATTGCGTGGGCGACATCATTGGCGAGCCCCCGCGCAGCTACAGCGATCTGCAACCGATCGAGCGGTTCGCGGGCGTCAGCGCGACCTTGCCCAACAGCAGTTTGCCGTTTGAGACCGTCAACCCCGAGATCATCCATTGGGCCCGGGCCAAGCTGCTGCCTGCCCCCAATCAGTACATTGATGGGATCCCCGTTCAATTGGCCTATGATCGGGTGTTCCACCGATTCTTTCGCGTGATGGCCGTGAGCCTGTTCGAGCTGCACCAACAATACGCGATCGCAGCGGAGGCCCAGACCTACCTGCGCGACACCTCGAACGGCGACCAGGGGATCGACTGGCTCGAGCGTCGCTACACCCACAGCATGCCCGCGTTCAACGGCAGCTGGGACGGCACGACCATGACCACGCCGATGGCCGCGGGGTTCTGGCTGCGGCGTCAGCTCGATGGCTCGATCGGCCCGTGCTGGCATGGGCTGCGCGACGTGCTGGAACGCTATGATCCGCGGTGGTTGGCCGAGCAGCTGAACCACTACCCCAACGCCCAAGTCGCGCTCGCGCAGCTGCCCGACACCATCGGCGGATCCGCGCCATGACCCACCTGGTCATCGTCCCACCCGAGGTGCCCCGCGAGTGGCTCGCGCGGCTCGACCAAGCCCAGGCCGACTGCGAGGTGATCGTGGGGATCGACGCCGTCCCGAGCCCGCGGCTGCCCGAGGTCGTTGGCTTGCTGTCGCTGCTGACCATGCCTGTCGACCTCGAGCTGCTCGTGCGCCTGCCTGCGCTGCGCGTCGTCAGCAACATGGCCGTTGGCTACGACAACGTGGTGCTGCCAGCTTGCGCCGCGCGGGGCGTGGCGCTGGGCAACACCCCGGGCGTGCTGACCGACGCGACCGCCGACCTCACGATGGCGCTGCTGCTCGCCGCCGCGCGGCGCCTCGATGTCGCCGCGCTCGATGCCCGCGAAGGTCGCTGGCACGCGTGGAGCCCCGATGGTTGGCTGGGCGTCGAGCTGCGCGGGGCCACCCTTGGGGTCGTTGGGCTCGGCAAGATCGGGTTCGCGGTCGCCGAGCGGGCGCGCGGGTTCGGCATGCAGATCTGCTATGTCGGGCGCAGCGATCAGGATCATCCGCAGGCCAAGCAGATCGGCGCGCAGCGGCTGAGCTTGGACGAGCTGCTGGTCCGCGCGGACTTTGTCAGCCTGCACGTGCCGCTCACCGACGAGACCCAAGGTCTGATCAACGCGGCCGCCCTGGAAAAAATGAAGGCCGAGGCGATCCTGATCAACACCTCGCGCGGGGCGATCGTCGATCAAGACGCGCTGCTGGCCGCGCTCACGCAGGGTCGCCTGCGCGGCGCTGCGCTGGACGTGACCTCGCCCGAACCGCTGCCGCCCTCGCACCCATTGTTCGCCGCCCCCGGCTGTCTCATTTTGCCACACATCGGCTCGGCGACTCACACCACGCGCAGGCGCATGGCCGAGCTCGCGTGCCTCAACCTGCTCGCAGGGATTCGCGGCGAGCCGCTGCCCCACCCCGTCACATGCTAGCCTGCCCGCGATGGCTCCTGCGAGAGGTTGGGGTAGTTCGGGCTCGGCCCTGCTGTTTTTGTGCGCGAGCGTTGCGTGCGGATCCGATACAGAGCTCCCCGAGCTGACCTATCATGGCGACCAGATCGCGGTGGGTGTCGATTTCGACGCGCCGATCTGTGCGGGCGACATCGCGGATTTCGACAGAGAGATCCGGCGAATCGACGCGACCTTCGAGCTCCAAAGCAAGGGCGTCACGCAGCTGTATATTCTGGGCAGCCCAACACTTTACGAGCACTACTGCGCGGACGGGAGTGCCGGGTGCGCGAAGTATCGGCCGCCGCGTATATTTTCTCGCCGCAGGTCAAGCTCGATCTGGCACGAACTCGTCCACGATCGCGCCGGTCGAAGCTCGAACGCGAACCTCCGGCACGCGCCAGCGCTGTTCACCGAAGGGTTGGCCGTCGCTATGGGCCGGCCGGTCTGCGAGCCCGTGGTCCCCTGGTCGCTGCCCGATGTCGACAGTCTGCTGGCGGCGCGCGGCGGCGGCGATCTTCCCACGCACGGCTACTTCCTTGGTGGTGAGCTGATCCGATGGCTGCTGAAGTCCCGCGGCCCCCAGCCGATCAAGGACTTCATGGAATCGGTGTATTGGGGCGATTCGCCCGACAAGCTCCGCACCATCTACACCGAGCACTTCGGCAGCTCGATCGACGATGATTTGTTCGCGAGCATCAACTGGGGCAGCGAGGGCTACAGCCCCGCAGAGCTCGGTTGCCGCGGCGAGCACCCGAGCATCGACGCCGAAGGTCGTATTCACCACCTCCAAGCAACCCTCGACTGCAGCTCGCCGCGGGTCCGCTCGCAGTTCCAGGACCGCGATTCCGAAGGCCTCGGTTATGTGGAGTGGTTGCTCGAGGTCGAGGGCAACGACGATGGTCTCGAGCGCTTCGAGGTCGCGGGCGAGATTCCAGCTGGCACCGAGCTGAGCTACGCCCGCTGTGACTGCAGGACGACGATGCCGGAGGAGCAGGGTCCCCACTTCCTCGACCCCACGGACGCGCGGCCGGTCGGCTCGGGCGGCAGGATGTACCTTCGGCCCGGAAGCTATCGCGTGCTCTGGTCTGGCCCGCTCGACGCCGGTCACAGCCTCGACGTCCGTCTGGTCGGTCCGTGTGACTTTGACAAACAAGACTGTCCGAGCGGCGAGCAGTGCACCCTGTGGTCGGAGTGCATTCCCGAGATCCCCGAGCCCGCGCAGTCCGGTGAACCATGCGTACAGATCGACCATGAGCCGGCCGTGTGTGTCGCTGGCAGTGTCTGTCTAGGGGGCGAGGGCGGGGGGCAGGTCGAGGGCTGGTGCACGCCGCAGTGCGAGAGTGGCAGCGACTGCAGCAGCGGACAGGCGTGCAGCGTCTGGGGGTTTTGCGGGGTTCCCTGCGACGTGCTGGCGCAGGATTGTGCGGATGGCTACGGCTGCCATCCACCGCTAGCCGAAGGCGTGCCCGTGTGTCTGCCAAGCGGCCAAGTCGAGCTGCTCGAGAGCTGCGGGCTCGTCTCGTGCGCCCCCGGGTTGCTGTGTGAGCCGGTCGAACAGCTGCCTGGCTGTGCAGCGGGCCTGTTCGGCGGCTGCTGCACGCAGATCTGTGAGCTGGGCCAGTCCGATCAGTGCCCACCCGAGCTGCCCAACTGTGAGCCCGAGTTCTACGGCCTGGGCGAGGCCCAGGGCGTTGGCGTGTGTCTGCCCTGATCTGCCCTGATCTGCCCTGATCAGAACTGCGCTTCCGTCACAGGCAGCCGATCGGCGCCGTCGAGACCACGATGTTGTCGAAGTCGCGGCCCTGATCCTGGGCCGAGCCGTCGTTCCAGTAGTTCTCGAAGAACACCGCGTTGATGCCGTACTCCGTCCACGTGCCGACAAAGTCCATCTCGTCGCGCCGCGCCTCGAGCTCGCCGTTGATCCAAAACTCCTGCACGCCATTTTGCATGCCGGGATCATTGAGCTTCACGTGGGCCTCGACGCAAAACCACTGGCCCGAGAGCGCGGTCGAGAACACCGGCGTCTGGCCAGACAAGTTGCCCAGCCAGCTCATGTTGGCGAAGTCGTTGTAGCCCTGGCACACGACCTGCCCATTCTCGATGCAGCTGACCGGATCGAGCAGCAGGCGCTCGTTGCCGTCGCTCCACAGGTGGGCGATCATGGCTTGCGACCAGTCGTCGGCCGAGCTGAAGATCGTTGCACGCGAGAGCTTGGCCGGGTTGCCGGTCCAGCCGTCGTCGTTGCGCAGGTACATGCGGTACCAGATCTCGCGGAAGTCCTCGTTGGGGCGGATGCCCTTGTTCATGTACCCGTTGGGGTTGCGCCCAAACCCCAGCTTCATGCCGCCGGCTTCGACCTCGCCGGCCTCGAAGTGGGTGCGGATGCCCTGAGAGCCGCCGTAGCCGGCGCCCGGCGTGACGACGACGTCGCCCTCGTCGTCGCCGTACTCGAAGTAGCGGCCGTCGGCGACCATCGGGCCGTCGGACTCGAAGTCGTCGCAGAAGATCCACTCCGGGGCGGGGTCGCTGCACTCGAGCGGATCGCCGTCGCCGTCGCCGTCGCCATCACCCGAGTCGCCGTCGCCGTCGCCGTCACCCGAGTCGCCGTCGCCGTCGCCATCACCCGAGTCGCCGTCGCCGTCGCCGTCGCCAGGATCTCCGTCGCCGTCGCCGTCGCCAGGGTCACCGTCGCCGTCGCCCGTCTCGGCGGTTGTCATGGTGTCGCCCTCAGCCGCGGGTTCGTCCGTACAGCCAAGCCCGAACACGAGGCCCACGCACACGCCGATCCGTGAAAACTTCATTCGTTGCATGTCTGCCGCCGCCGGGCGCACGCAGTGCGCCCAACGACCCAAGCACGGGCGAGAGACCTCGCCCAAGCCCACCACCCAGCTCGCTCACCCTGGCGTGCACTGGGCCGGCCCGATCGTGACATCGTCAATCGACCACTGGCCACTCGTGAAGGCGCCGGCCTGGCCAATGCTGTTACAGAAGCGGACCCGGAAGTTTGCGTTCTTGTAGGCCGTCACGTTGTGGCCCATCTCTGTCCAGCCAACGTCGTTGGTGCACGGGCTGGCGCCGGTCGTGAACACCTGCTGCCAGATGTTGCCGTCGAACACCTGGACCTTCGAGACCATGTACGGCGAGTAGTCGGCGTGAAGGTGGCGCCAGTAGGTCAGCCACACGCTGCCGAGCCCGGCCGTGTTCACGATCGGGCTGGTGATGCAGTAGTCGGCGTGAACTGCCGTTGTCGCGCAGCCGCCAATGACCACGCCCGCGACCCCGTTGTCCCCGCTTGGGGTGTGGTCCGTTGCTGGATCGTTGCCCGGACACGCCGACGCGCAGTTGGAGATCAGCGCCGGGCCGATCTGCCACTCGAGCCCGAGCTGCCAGCCGGCCGAGTTGTCCGAGAAGTCTTCCGCGAACACGTAGCCGGGCGCGTTTGGATCTACGCACGAGCCAATGTTGCAGACCTCGGCGACCGTGCACTGGTTTCCGTCGTTGCAGGGGTTCCCGTCATTCGCCGACTGTTGCACGCACTGGCCGTTGTCCTGGTTGCACAGCCCAACATTGCACGCGTCGCTCAGCTGGCTGCAGTCGAGCGGCATGCCGCCGCCGCAGTCGCCCGCCGAGCACACCTCGCCCGAGGTGCACAGGTTGCCGTCGTCGCAGGCGCCGTTGTTGTTGATCGGCGCCGACTCGCAGACCTTGTCCACGTTGCACACACCCGTCGTGCAGTCACCGTTGAACGCGTCGCAGTCGCCGTCGACCAGGCAGTCTGCGGGCGCGCAGGTGTTGCCGTCGCAGAACTGCGAGAGGCAGTCCAGGTCCATCTCGCACAGCTCGCCCTCGCTGCAGCCGGGGCAGGTGCCGCCGCAGTCGATGTCGGTCTCTTCGCCGTTCATGACGCCGTCGCCACACGCGGGCGGCGAGCACACGCCACCCGAGCACACCCCGCTCAGACAGTCCGCAGCGATCGCGCAGCCAAGGTTGTCCTCGCACGGATCACACGCCGGCCCGCCGCAGTCGACATCGGTCTCATCGCCGTTCTCGACCCCGTCTGAACACGAGGGATCAATGCAGACGTTGCCGACGCAGCTGTCGCTCTGGCAGTCGCTGTTCATCACACACGCGAGGCCGGTCGCGCAGGGATCGCAATTGGGACCGCCGCAGTCGACGTCGGTCTCCATTTGATTCATCTGCGCGTCGTCGCAGGCGGGATCCGGCGGCGAGCTGTCGCCGGTGTCGTCGTCGGGGTGGCCGTCCGTGCCCGTGTCACGGTCGCCGTCGCCGTCGCCGTTGGTCGTGGGATTTTGCGTGGTCAACGTCAAGAAGGGGTCGCCATCGTCGGACTCACCGGTGGCACAGCCCACCGTGAACGCAGCGCAGGTCCCCGTGATGATTACAGCTCGCAACTTGTCAGTTCGCATGAACGTCACCAGGCCCCGATGGTACGCCGCGGACACAACAGCGCCTAGTCCCGACTCGAGCGCTGGGCCCTCGACTCGGGCCTATTGGGTCTTCAAGGGGCTTTCAGCCCCCCCTCGCTGGAGCCCCCTCGCTCACCCTCAAACGCTCGCCTGTCGGCCCTTGTACTCGCCTAAGATCATTCAGCTTTTCCAATTCAGTGCTTGATCTGGGCCTAGCAGCCGCACTGCGAAGCATGTAGGGGCGCTCGCCAATTCGGCAACTATCGATCGGCGGGCGGCTTCGCTACCTGATTCTGCAACCATGAAAGGTTGCCCGGCTCGAGCAGCTGGACCGAGAGCGGCGTGGTGCTGCGCAGGTGCAAGTCCCGTTGTGGAAATGGGATCTCGATCTTGCGCCGGGCAAACTCAGCCCAGATCGCAAAGTAGATCTGCGTTGCGAACACATCGGGTGTATGCAGCATCGTGTCCGAAGGGACCCGCAGCACGAAATTCAGGCTCGAGTCGCCGCAGCCCAAGAACAGGACGTCGGGCTTTTGTCCAGCCGCGAGCGACGGGCTCGCGTTTCCAACCGTGAGCAGCGCCTCGCGGACCTGCTCGACGTCGCTCGAGTACGACACGCCGATCGGGAACCGAAACCTGACCAGGCGATTGCTCAAGCTGAGGTTGGTGACCCGCTGGCTGACAAACTCGGAGTTGGGGACCAGAATGTCAATGCTCTCGTTGGTGCGGATCACGGTTGCGCGAGCGTGGATCCCTACGATCTGACCCTGCACGCCGTCGTTGAGCTGGACCCGATCCCCAACCTTGACCGGGCGCTCGAACAGCAGCACCAGACCGCTGACGAAGTTGTCCGCCAGGTTTTGCAGACCAAGGCCAAGGCCAACGCCGATCGCACCGAGCGCCACCATGATGCTCTTGAACTCGAGCCCCAACCACGGAAGCATCGAGAGCAAGCCGACAATCCAGAGCACGTAAGAGCTGATGCGGGCCGTGGCGTACTGCACCCCAGGGTCGACGTGTGAGCGGCGAAACAGGCGAAACACCAGCTTGCGCTTGATGAACTGGGTGAACCCCGCCAGCACGACCAGGTAGAGCACGATCGACACCAGCGTGCCGACCATGATGTTCTGAGTGCCGAGCGTGAACAGGTGCGTGTTCCACAGCTCATTCATGGTGGCCTCCGCATCCGCGAGTCCCGACGATCTTTACGGTCTGCATGTGATGCTGGTGGCTCATACCATCTCGATGGTGATGCGCCGGGCATAGTACCCGCTGTCGAGCCGTACCGTCGGGATCTCTGGATCGTCGATCGCCATGGTGATCTCGTAGGTCCCGACCGCCGGGGGGCTCCACGCGTAGGACCAGAGCGTCCAGGTGTCGTTGGTGGCGTGAGCCGGGCAGACCTGAACGGGGACCGCCGCGCCGCCATCAAACCGGATCGCCAGCGCGTGGGTGACCTCGGTGCCACCCCACATGATCCCCACGATCTTGTAGATGAGCTGGCCGTCGACCTCCCACTGCTCGACCCGCACGGGCATCGCGGCCTGCTGCATGATCCCCGGCGCGTAGTCGGCCGCCAGCGCGTGGGCTTGGGTCTGATGGGTGCGCGTGGCGAACTCCAACATTTGCGCGGTCGCGGGCTCGGTGTCGTCGACCAGTCGGATCGAGTCGACCCACTTGGCGTTGCAGCAGCCGTACCAGCCCGGGATGATCAGCCGCAGCGGCTGGCCGTGATCTGGCGGCAGCGGCTCGCCGTTCATGTGCGTCGCCAACATCGCCCCGGCCGCCGCCAGCTCCGCGAACCGAAACACCCAGCTGCAGCCCGGCGTCGAGCTGGCCGAGGGCTGCGAGTGCTGATCGAAGCCCTGAATCAACACCGCCGTGGCCTGGGCTTGGATCGAGACCATGTCCAGGATCTCCGACACCAACACGCCGGACCACTCAGCCGCCGAGATCAGACCGAACGCGCGATTATTGCCGTTGCCCGAGCACTCGAGCAGCACCACGCGCGAGGTCTGCGGTAGAGCGGCGAGCGCCTCGAGGCTGAGGTCGAGCTCGGCGTCGACCAGGCCCGAGATCCGCAGGTTCCACGCTTGGCCAAGGTCGAGCTGATCCGGCAGCGCGGTGCGAACGAAGAAGTCTTGGTTGGCCGTGATCAGCGTGTTGGCCTCGAGCGTGCCCAGATCCAGAGCCAGCCGGCCGTCCAATCCCTGACCTTGGGGATCTCCCACCGAGGTCTGGCCCTCGCCCTCGAAGCTGGTCATGACCCCGAGCAGGACGCCGCCAGCGAAGGGATCGGAGCACGCTCCTGGATCGCCGTCGCCGTCGCCGTCGCCGTCGCCGGTTTCACCCGTGTCGGTGCTTCCACCCTCGTCGATGTCAGCGCCGGGGTCCGGCGTACACGCAAACAGCAGCGTCGTCGCCCCGCCCGCGCACAGGTACAGGAACTGTCGACGAGGTTGGGGACGCATCGAAGCCAGGGTACCCGCTCTCGCGCGTTGTTTCCATCCAGCCAGCGCTCACTCGAGACTCGTAGCATTGCACCACGCGGCTGGAGTGCGATGGTCTAGACCGACTCGAGCGCTGCGCGCTCGACTCGGGTCTACTATGTCTTCAAGGGGGCTTTCAAAAGCCCCCTCGCTTCGGCGGCGGAGCCCCCTTCGCTCACCCCAAACGCTCGCCTGTCGGCTCGTACTAGCCCCAAATCATTCATATTTTCCAATTCAGCGCTTAATTTGGGTCTAGATTGACCTGACCGGTTGATGCGCAGCGACTGGGCCGCTCGACCTCGCGCGGCTCCTGAGCGCCCGCGCGGCCGCTGTCCGACGCTTCGATCTGGACGCTTCACCTCACACGGCTAGTTAGATGTACGTGACCGCGCGGAGATCAGCCCAGACAGGCGCTGCTCTGTACACGCGTATCACACCATCATCACGAACCAGATGAGGAGCGAAGAACATGCGAGCGCTACGATGGTACGGCAAACACGACGTCCGCGTCGAGACGGTCCCCGACCCCACGATCGAGCTCCCTGGAGACGTCGTTGTCCGCGTGACCGCCACGGCGATCTGTGGCTCCGACCTTCACCTGTACAATGACCTGTTCCCCACGCTTCACAAAGGGGACATTCTTGGTCATGAGTTCATGGGCGAGGTCGTCGCGGTCGGCCCCAGCGTCACCCGGCTGAAGCTCGGAGATCGCGTGGTCGTGCCATTCGCGATCTCGTGTGGACAATGCTACTTTTGCTCGCGAGAGCTGTATTCGCTGTGCGACAACAGCAATCCCAACGAAGAGCTCGCCCGCAAATTCCTCGGTCAAGCGACCGCGGGGCTGTTTGGCTACGGCCACATCACGGGGGGCTTCTCCGGCGGCCAGGCCGAGTACGTGCGCGTCCCCTACGCTGACGTTGGCCCGCTGGTGGTCCCCGAAGGGCTGTCCGATGAGCAGGTGCTGTTCCTCTCGGACATCCTGCCGACGGGCTTCATGGCCGCTGAGAACGCCCGCATCCAACCTGGCGACACGGTCGCGGTGTGGGGCTGCGGCCCGGTCGGCCAATTCACGATCCAGAGCGCGTGGATGCTCGGCGCGGGACGGGTGATCGCCATTGATCATGTCCCCGAGCGGCTCGCGCTCGCGCGAACCTACGGCCGCGCCGAGACCATCGACAGCTTCGACGCCGACGAGGTCTATGAGCGACTGATGGACATGACCGACGGGCGCGGACCCGCGTCCTGCATCGACGCTGTCGGCATGGAGGCGCACGGCAGCGGGATCGTGTCCGAGACCCTCGACTGGCTCGGAGACGCGCTTGGGATCAGCAAGCGGATCAACCGACCCTACGTGATCCAGCAGATCATCAAGTGCTGCCAAAAGGGCGGGACGCTGTCGATCCCGGGCGTCTATGCCGGCCTGCTCAACGCCGTGCCAATGGGCGCCGCGATGAACAAGGGCCTCACCTGGAAGATGGGACAGACCCACGTGCACAGGTACATGGGGCCCCTGCTCGAGCGCATCATCGCCGGCGAGATTGACCCTACCGCGATCGTCACGCATCGGCTGCCGCTCGAGGACGCAACCACTGGCTATGGGCTGTTTGCCGAGAAGCAGGATAGTTGCGTGAAGGTGGTGCTCAGGCCGTGATCGCAGCGCGCTGATCGGCGGGGACCACCGTCACCGACCGTGTTCTGGCGACGCAGTCGTCATCCTCGACGACGCACCCAGCCTGGGTGCGGTCGTTCGGCAGCGAGATGAACGTGAAGTTGGCGAGCTGCCCCCAGCCGATCTTGTCGGCGATGTAGTTGACCTCGTCCGCGCAGCGCTTGATTCGGGGCTAGCTCGCTTCACTCCAACCGGTAGACCCAATGCCAAAACGTCGAGCGTAGGTTCTGCGTTTGCCGAGCCCATGGGGCGGCCGTAGTTGTCCCAGTGATGAAGGGCCAAGCGCGCGGTCATCTCATTGTCGGAGCGGTGTTGGTGCTGGTCTTGGGTTGCACCGACGATGAACCCGCGAGCTCGGCCGGGGGCACCGCAGAGTCTGGGGGAACCGCAGGACCTGATGAAGCCGAGCCGATCGACCCATTGGACGGCGAGGGCGGCGACCCGCCAGGTGCCCCCGACCCGAGTTCGACCTGGACCGCGCCGACGACGCTCGGGAACGGCCTCGTGCATGATTCTCGCTATGACCTGCGAGCCCGTGACTACAGGACGAGCGTGACCGGCTCACAACTGGCTGCGGGGGTCGATTGGAGCTTTGTCGAGAGCCACCGTGACAAGATCCGAAACGGCTTTAGGCCGACCGCGATCGATGCCCAGGTCTCTCTCACGGCCGCGGGCGAGCTGCGCATCACGGACCGCTCCGTCTATGTTTCGGACGATGACGCGAACTATCGAACGGAGACGAAGACCCACATATATGGCAGCACGATCCTCGAGAGCAGCATCATGCAAAATGGCCCGTCGCGGCACGGCGCGCCACGACCAACATCGATCGACACATTCAGCCTGCCCGGCGGTCAAGTCGGCGAGACGATTGTGTGGACCTACGACAACAACCCGGCGCCCTGGCGGATCACGGCCGGCCTGCAGATCGGCGCGTTCAACATCCTGCTGAAGGCCCTCGAGGACAGCGCATGGCGACCGATCTCAATCTCGAGCAGGCGTCGCGCTGGCGCCAGCGAGTATGCAGCGATCTTCGTCCAGGACGGGGTCTCGGCTTCGGACTGGACGGTCTCGCTTGGCCAGACCGCGGCGACGCTCGCGGACACGATCACCACCCAGTGGGACAACGGGTATTACCCGGTTCGTCGCACGTATGAGGACCGCGCGCACGAGCCGGTGTTCAACATCCTGTGGGTCAAGCGCTCGCCGGAACTGCGCCTGGAGATCCGCGAAAACCTGGATGAGACGCTGTTCAACGAACAAGACATCGGGTGGCGCCAGCAGGGCTATCACCTCGAGAACGCGTGTGCCTACAAAGACGCGGGGGTTGAGCGCTACGTGGGCATGTGGACGCGGAGCGAGCCGTACCTGCGCGTGGCGGTGGGTGACACATTGGACGAGAGCAGCCCGACCTTCGCCGCACGCTATGCGCCCCTGGAGGATCAGATCATCCAAGTCATGACCTTGGCGGGTGACTCCAAAGAAGGTACGTTCTTCCGGCCATCCGGGACGCTGCATGTGTTCGAGGGGGACGATCTCGTGCTCAATCGGGCGTACACCTACGCGCCAGCGAACTATCCAGACACCGAGCTGAACGCTCCGATGGCGCTGGCGAGCGTGAGCAAGTCGATCACAGCGGCGGCGGTCGTGCGGGAGTTGGACATTCAGGGGATCCTGCTGACGGCACCTTTTGCGGGGGCGGCGGGGATCTCGGGGGTCCAGGAGATGGCCACGGTGCCGACGATCGCGGAGGTCCTGCAAAACCTTGGGGGCTTCAACCCTACCCCGGCGTCGTACGGTGATCACACGAAGACGAACCTGCCCTACCCGATCGATGGGCAGGATATGTATGATTACGTCACCAATGGTCACCTGAACGTGATGAAGGATAGCTACTGGAACCTCGCCACATACCAAAAGAGTCAGCTCGGCCTGTTTGTCTACTCGAACCCCGGGTTCTCGATGCTCGGGGAGCTCGTCCGCATCCGGTCCGGCGTTCCCTACGCCAGCTACGTTCGGGATAGTCTGCTGGCGCCGCTCAACCTCGACCAAGAGATCTATCCAGACCCAGGCCACCGCAACGCGGTCAGTGAGCCCACTCAGGCCGGGCTGCGTAGCTACCTGATCAACGACGCGCACCCGTACACCTGCGACCCTCTGACGTGCACGCCAGCCACGCCGCGTCTGGCATCCGAGTCTGTGCCCGGGCCCAGTAGCGGCGACCAGCCGTCTTGGGCCGAAAACGTGGGCCCCATCGACCCGTCCGCGCCCGCCTATTCGGCCGTCAATCGCTATGCCGGTCGCGTCTACATGGGCGGCGCGCCGCTCGCCGCGGGCGGCTGGCACGGAGACGGCGAATCGTTAGGTGTACTCATCCGCACCCTCGTCCAACATGGCTACCTGATGCCAAAAAGCACCGCGGGGCAATTGTGGGATCCTCAGTGGTGGAACATGAAGCAGGACAGGGCCGCGGGGTGGGCGTACGGGCTCGGGTGGTACGTGCGCGGGAACTGGGTCGCCATGGCAGGCGGCAGCGATGGCAGCATGGCCACCGTGTTGCACAATCGCCGGTGGGACTTCACTGTGGTCGTACTCACCAACGTGCGGGGGAATGGTTTCAGCGAGTACGTCAACCCGCTCCTCGAAACTCCAGCGGGGGTGTGGGGCACCAGCATTCTCGGCAAGCAATTTCCGTGTGGCGATGACCTCGCCACGGTCTCGGGCAACGAATGCGCGATCTGGGGCGGCGGATACATCTACTGATGGAGACACGCCATGCGTAGCACACTCAGCCAAACTCTCTCGTTGTTGGCCGTCGGCATTCTGACTACGGCGCCTTCTGCCTGCCGCACCCCGATGCCGTGCCCGAATTGCGGTGACCAGGCCGATGAAGGCGCTCCGGCCGATCTTCCTCCCGAGGTCCCAGTACCGGACCTGCCGTGTGGCGGGGCAGACTTCATGAACGACAGCTACAACTGCGGCAGCTGTGGCAACGAATGCCCATTACACTACGAGGGCACCGCGTGGGAGGCAGGCACCTGCTTCGAGGGAGAGTGTGGGCCGCTCTGGGCGATTTGTGTCGGTAGCGGCGTGTTCAGCACCTGCGGAGAGATCTGCGCCGGCGGCGGAGAAGCCTGCGTTGCGAATGGCTGCTCCGGCCTCACAGCGCTCTTGCTCTACACCCCCGACTTCAACCCTTGCCAAACTCCTGAGCATTTCGAACCCATCGGTGTGATGACGGGTTCGTGTGACGAGCAGATCCCCTGGGAGAGCGACGACTTCAGTTCCACCAACGTCCAGTGCTGCTGCGGCCCGTAGTACGGGCGGGACACGCCATGCGCAGCACACTCAGCAAGACTCTCACGTTGATGGCCGTCGGCATTCTGACCGCGGGGACTTCTGCATGCCGCACCCCGATGCCGTGCCCCAATTGCGGCGACCAGGCCGATGAAGGCGCCCCCGCCGACCTTCCTCCCGAGATCCCAGTACCGGACCTGCCGTGTGGCGGGGCCGATGAAGGCGCCCCCGCCGGTTTGTCCCAACGCTGCTCGCCACGCCAGCCAGCTCAGGCGAGGGCTCGAGCTTCGATCCGCGCGGCCACCCTTCGTCGGCTACAAGACTTTCCTCCTGGGCCGAGATCTGGACCAGGCGTGGGCCCAGCGCGACGCCGGGGTCGGCGATCAGGCCCCCGCGAGGGCCCCCGCGAGACGACGCGATCGGCCAACGCTCGCTGGCCCGGTAGGTGGTTGACCGGCGGGATCCACCAAGCGACCCTCGGAAGGTCCAGGACTTCGGCCGACCCCGAATTCAACCGCCTCGGCCGGGCGTCGATGCGCACTCAGCTCTGAATTCGGGGGGGCCGGCGCGACCCGAAGCCCAGCCGAGTTGTCCTCGTTGGCCCTCCAGAGGCGTCGATCGCGGCGCATCTGGCAACTAAAGTAGCCAATCGAGGCCCTTTCGGCGCGCGGAGGCGGTCAAACGGGCCCTCCCGAGGTCATTTTTGACTGTCGAGCACGAGGGGGCCGCGCTCGTGCGCGCGGTGAGCCCGGCGACGCGGGCCAAGATGGCTCAGATCAAAGTGGGGGGATCAAACCCGGGAAGGTGGTCGAGCAGCGGGCCCAGCTCGAGGCGTCGCTGAGGCGAGATGGCTCGGCGGTCAGCGAGCTCGATCTCCGGGCCGGATACGGCAAGTGGATCACATCGGCGCCAAGCCCATCGAGCAGCACACCCGCGCCGTCCGGATCGCGAGGATCAACCCCGACGCCGCCGAACCAACCCAACCAACCCAACCAGCAACAGCCCGCCGAACCCAACCCCGCGCTGTTCGACCGCGCACCCCTTGCCGTCGCCCGCGTCCGCGGCCGCCGTGTCGCCGCCGCCCGTCTCCCCGCCATCGCCGTCGCCCGTGTCACCGTCGCCGTCTCCGTCACCGTCTCCGGTGTCGCCGTCACCATCCCCTGGCTCCGGGCACCCGCCCCCCAAGCACACTGGAATCTCGGTTGAGACCTCATTGCCGTCCGCATCCGTCGCCGTCACCAACAAGGTCAGCGCGCTCGGCCCAGCTCCAAGATCCAGGCTATTCCAGCGGTAGGGATACTCCGCATCGACGACCGGCGGCGCCCCCAACCCGACAACCTCGAGCTGCGCCGTGATCCCCCCAAAGCCATCGTTGACCTCCACCACCACATCAAAGGGCGACGTCACGTCGGCGCCCGGCTGCGGCTCGATCACGACGATCTCCGGCGGCCCATCGTCCACGCGCGCGCCAAGGTTGGCGATCAAGTCCGCGCTGCTATTTTGCTGCCCCATCTCGCAGCCCTCGTGAGCACAGCTCGAGCCGCCATTGATGTTCGCGCAGGCCTCCCCAAACTTCAGCGCCGAGTTGCTCCACGACGACATCACCTGACCGTTGCCGGCGATGTTCTCCAACCCCCACCCGTAGCCCAGCGCACCCAAAGTGTGAAAGGCGACCCGCTCGGTGTCGAGGTGCAGATCCATCGTCAGGCAGCCCCAGTACGCGAACGCGATCGACACCCCGCTCGCGTCGCCGCAGTCCGACAGCCCAACTTGCACCGAGCACGTCCCGCCGAACGAGCTCATGTGGTCCTCGGCGCTGCCAAACACGACCATGTCGTAGGGCCCCATCGCCGGGCGCTCGAGCGTGTAAATGATGTCGAAGGGCACGCTCACGTCCTTCAGCAGCGCGAGCAGGTCTTGCTTTTGCTCGTCCGTGGCGCCAACCCACCCGTCAAAGTCGGTCTGGGTGTAGCCGTTGACGCTGACGCTGTCGGCCGCCGGATCATTGGTCCCCGCTTCAATCGTGACCGGCTCGGTGTTCACGAACACGACCCGACTCGCCGCAGCGCTCGCTGGCGTCAGCGCGAACACGCCGAGCAACAACGCAGGAACCACGAGAGAACCGATACCAGTTGACCAGGTCAGGGTACGCATGAGCGGTATGGTACAGCCGCGAAGCCAAGCCTGCCTACTCATGACTCGTTGCGGCTTCTCGTAGTTGACACCCTCGCCACAGCTGTGGCCCGATCGACCGGTGACAAGTGACGACGCCGGCGGCAGGCCCCCGAACCACTCGACCATCTCGATTCAGGTCGAGTCCCCAGACGGCGGCGCCAAGGTCAGCAGCCCCTACGAGCCGGCCAGTCGCGGCCCCATGCGGGGCCCCCGCGAGAAGCTACAAGAGATCGGTGAGCACCTGACCGAGGTCGGCACCACGACCCTCACCGATCTCATCGTGACTCCAGCGCTGTGCTTCGCCGAGGCCATGGACTAGAGCGCCAATCAGTTTGAATTCACGACGCCAGGCACATCTGGGACCGCCCCTGCCGTTGTCGGTCGGCGCTCGCAGTATGCCGGATACAGCTTCGGCCTCCCTCCTAGGCAGGAACGGCCCCAGACGCACCTGACGCCGCGACTCCAAACTGATCGGCGCTCTAGCTGCCCGCGTCCAGCCGCCCGACCACGGTGACCATGAAATTCTCGCTCGCGGCCGGGGCCGAGGGCAACCTCTACATCGCCAAGGGCACGGCATCGGGCGCGATCGAGATCACGACGACCTGGGATCGCGCCAAGCCGTGAGCTCGGTCGAGCACATCCAGCGCAGCTGGCCGACGTCCGCGCGGCCGGGCCTGAAGCGAGCCCGAAAAAAACTCTCGAGTTTCTGCAAACGGGCGGGGCGGGGGCCGATAGCCCTGGCATGAGCTCCGTACAGTCCTCCCACGACCTCTCCCCCACCCTCGAAGCGCCCGCGCGGATGCAGCACATCGTCGGGTCGTTCGTCCCGCCGCCCGATGAAGAGCGCGACTGGTGGCGACTCCACCGGCCCGCGGCCCACGAGTGGGTCCGGCGCAACTATCCCAACGACGATCACGAGACAGAGCTCGCCAAATTCGGGGTCTTCACGCTGCTGTCGGCCCCAGCGTTGCGGGCCTGCGGCGAAGCGTTTGGGCTCGAGGGCCGCGAGCCCTTCACGTGGGAGGGAATTGACGCCTACGAGATCCTGTTCGACACGCTGGGCATGGGCGGGATCATGGAAGGTTGGGACCACATGAAGATCATCGCCGCGATCCGGGGCGCCGCCGCTCACTTCGCCAGGCAGGGGCTCATGGACACCGACTTGCACGCGCGCTTGGACGCAGACTTCGATCTGTGGATCCCCCGATTCGACGCCTACATGTCCGGCGCTGACTGGCCGCGTCGCAAGCCGGTCACGAACGCGAAAGCGCGAGCGAGCGCCAGGGCCAAGGCCAAAGCCAAAGCCAAGGCCAAAGCCAAAGCCAAAACCAAGGCCAAAGCTAAAACCAAGGCCAAGGCCAAGGCCAGGCGCCGCGCTCGCTGACCGCAGCGAGTGTCAGTCGCTCGCCAACGTGGGCCCGCTCCGCGTTGGCGTTCACCCCCGCGGCTGGGCGGCGAGGCTCGCCGCCGCCAACCGCTCACTCAGCCCGGGCCCCACCGCGGCCGCCTGGGCAGCGATGAAGTCCAGCACGGGGGCCGGCAAGTACGGATCCAACGAGCGCGCAAACGCCGGCCGCTGCTTGACTCGCTCGTACCATCGCCGCAGCCGCGGGTGCGCCTCGAAGGCCCAGTTCAGCTGCATGTAGTCGAGCATGTAAACGTGGGCCGCCACGCTGAAGTCCGCGAGCGAGATCGCAGCGCCTGCGAGCCACTCGTGCTCGGTCAGCGCCGCTTCGAGCTCGGACAAGGTCCGCGCCCAGGTCGCGAGCGCGACGTCGATCTCTGGCGCCTCGAGGCCCCGCTCAAACAGGCTGCGCTGCGCGGCGGCGCGGGCCCGGTCGGGGGTCGCCGCGAGCAGCTCCTCGCGCTGGGCCTCGCTCAACCCCAGCCACTGCAGCCGACCCAGCGTGGCGAACGGGATCGGGCCGGTCGCCCAGTGCAAGTCCTCGTCGGCGACCTTCATCCACACGCGCATCCGGGCGCACGCGAACGGATCGCTCGGCCGCAGTGAAGGTGCCCCCACCTCGGCGTCCACATAGTCCTCGAGGAACTCGCAGATCACCGCCGACTCGATCACCGCGCGCCCACCCACCACCAGCGTTGGCACCAAGCCTCTTGGGTTGATCGCCAGGTACTCCGGCTGCAGGTTCTGCTTGGCCATCAGATCCAGCAGCCGCCCCTCCCACGCGAGCCCGCGCTCTTCGAGCACAAACCGGACCTTGAGCGCGCTGGGCGAGAACGCGCTGTGATACAGGACGAGCGAGTCCACGCCCGCATGCTACGACCGGGCCCGCCGCAGCGTCCAGCTTTGGGTGCAGCACCTGCTCAGCTAGCGCGCTGGGGCAGCATGCGCACGTCGAAGGTGGGGGTCTCGACCAGGTGCACCGTCATCGACGCCATGCCCACGCGACCCTCGGTCGCATCGAACGCTGCCAGCGCCGCGGTCCACAGGACGTCCTTGGTTCCGCGGCGACGCTTGTGGTCAACGACATAGCGCAGCGTGAATTCGACCCAATTGTCGTTGGCGACCACCGTCACCATCGGATCGATCTGCGCGTCCTCGATCGCGTACTTGGTGACCATCGCTTCCCAGGTGCTTCGCGCTCGCGTCGCGTAGTCGCCCAGGTGTTCGGTCGCGATGTCCTGCAGGATCTTGCGGGCCTCTGCGTAGTCGCTGCCAAATTTGATCGGGACGATGATCTCGTCCCACAGAAACGGAAAATCGCCCGAGTAGTTGAACACCGGCTCCTTGAACACGAAGCTGTTGGCCACGCGCACGATCCGACCCGTGTAGAGGTCGCCCTTCACCCACTCGCCGATCTCCATGATCGTGGTGCGGATCACCCCAATGTCGATGACGTCGCCGCGGATCCCCCCGAGCTGGACCCGATCCCCGATCCGATAGAACCCGCCGAACATCACCGCGACCCAGCCGGCCAAGCTCGCGATCACCTCTTGCAGCGCGAACGCGATGCCGGCACCCGCGACGCCAAACGCGACGGTGAGCCCGCCCAGCTTGTCGCTGAAGATCACGGTGATCACGACCCCCGCGACCAGGTAGCTGACCAGCGCGACCATCTTGCGCGCCCGGTAGCGCGCGGTCGTGTCATGGATCCGCCCGAGCACGCTCGAGCTCAGCGCGATCGCCAGCCCGCGCGCCAAGATCACGGCAACGATCGCCGCGACGATCTTCCCGACCGTGGGATTGAACAACCAGGCCTTCACCGCGGTGACGTCCATGGCGGGACACTACCTCTACTCGCGGCTTGCGCCAGACCCCACTCACGTTTCCCATCGGACTGTCCCGTTCAGACAGCGAAGAACCCAAGCCGCCCCGCTTGGCCGGCGCGCTTGTTATCGTGCCGGCAATGTGGGACCGCGTCGCCGAATCCATGCTGCTCGCGGTCCACGTCCTCGGGGGCGGCGTCTGGGTCGGCGTCATGGTGTTCTCGATCTTCGTGCTGCACCCGGGCGCCGAGCGCTATTTCAAGCGTGACACCGACTTCGAGGACTTCATCTTCACGGTCGTGCACGGCGCCCGCTGGAAGGTCTTCTCCGGCATCGTGGCGATCTTGGCCTCGGGTGTGGCCCTGAGCGTCTGGCCAGGCCACGCGATCGTCCGCGAGCCGGGCTGGCTGGTCATCTACGCCGCCAAGATCGCCCTGTTTTGTGTCAGCGCCGGCTCGTTCGCGTACGTGTCGTGGGTGCTGTGGCCGCGCCGGACCTTCGCAACGCCAGCCGAGCTCCCCGCGATCAAGCTGCTGTTCTGGCGCGTGGGCGTGGTCATGATCGCCGCCAACGCCACCAACGTTGGACTGGGGATCGCCGCCCACGTGTGGCGAGTTGGCTGACGCTCATGACCATCTAGTTGGACGTCCCCAATCGCCAGCGGCTTGGACACGCCCACGCTAGACTCCGGCGTGGGCCAGCTACGACGTCCGGACACGACCATCGCCTTCCAAGTCCGCGGACTTGGCCCAACGGTGTTGATGCTGCAAGGCGTTGGCGCCCGCGCACTGGTGTGGGCCCCGCAAATGGACCCCCTCTCCGATCGCTGGCAGTGCGTCGCCGTCGACAATCGCGGCCTGGGCGACAGCGGTGCGGCCCCCGGCGGCCTGCGGATCGGCCAGATGGTCGACGACGCCATCGCCGTGCTCGATCACCTGGGCATCGCGCGAGCCCACGTCATTGGGCACAGCATGGGCGGGATCCTGGCCCACCAGCTCGCCCTGGATCACCCCGATCGCGTCGCGAGCTTGGGTCTGCTGTGTACCTTCACCACTGGAAAGGAGGCGGTGAGCCTGGGCCCGCGCAGCTTCGCGCTGGGCCTGCGCGCGGCGATCGGGACCCGACGCATGCGGCGGCTGGCGTTCTTGCGCCTGATCGCACCGAGTTCCGCGCTTCAGGGCGACCTCGACGCCACGGCCGAACGCCACGCGCGCGTGTTCGGCCACGACCTCGCTGACCGCCACCCAATTTCGCGGGGCTCGGGGTGCGAGTCCAGGGTGCGGGACCCTACTACGGCTCTCGCCCCAGCTGGGTCCCATTTCGCCGGCTCGGAAATGCAGGACTGATATCCTCGCGGTCATGCAGCCTCGCCGCCTGGTCCTGTCCGCGTTTGGAGTCACGGTGCTCGCCCTCGCCCTCGCTGCACCCGCGCAGGCCAGCGAGCTGCGGTTCTCCGTCACGGCCAAGGGCGGTGTGGTCAGCACTGGCAACACTTTGGGCCTGTCCAAGCAACCGGCCGCCAACGGGCCGGGCGTGGGTGACTCGATCGGCACCTTCTTGAGCCCGGACGCGCAGCAGCTCGACACTTCGCCGGCCAACCTTGGCAACCCCTGGGGTCCGGGCACCACCTCGAGCTGGGCGCTCAACGGGTCTTCGGCCGTGCTCGATCTGCCGCAGAGCTCAACCGGCGTCGAGGTGCTCTACGCCGAGCTGGTCTGGGGTGGCAGCTACAACTACGGGACCGAGAACGTGAGCGCGGACCTCGACGTGCCCGTCACGCTCGCGGCCAACGGCATGACCTTCGACGCGGTGCCCTCACCCCAGACCGCGGTCACCCTGGCCGGGTTCGCGGCCCAGGGCTTCGCGGTCAACTACTACATGCGCTCGGCCGACGTGACCGCGTTCGTGATCGAGCAAGAGTCGGCGACCTACACGGTCACTGGCGTCCCGGCCACGCAGGACTTCTCGATCGAGCAGCTCAACGCGGCCGGGTGGACCCTCGTCGTGGTGTATCGCTCGTCCGACGCGCCAACCCGCAACCTGACCGTGTTCGTGGGCGGGCAGTTCGTCGACGAAGACGCGACCGAGGACTACCCCGTCTCGGGCTTCTGCACGCCCCCAGCGGGCACCGTCGAAGGCGGCGTGGTCATCAGCGCGATCGAGGGCGACGCCAACCGGACCGGCGACACCTTCCAGATCGCCCCAACCGGAAATGGCCCGTTCGCGTCGCTGTCCGGCCCCAACAACCCGGTCGACAACTTCTTTGCTTCGCAGATCAACGGCGTCGACGGCCAGCTCGACACCCAAGGCTCCGCCGGCGACGCCAACCACGACGCGTTCGCGGGCGTCAACGTGGTCGGCGGTCGGCAGGGCTGGGACATCACCAAGCTGCCGCTGTCGTCTGCCGCCAACCAGCTCAGCGCCGGGCAGACCTCGGCGGTGCTGCGGGCGGTCACGACCGGCGACTCGTTCATGCCCGTGCTCGCGGCCTTCGAGATCGACGTGAGCTCGCCCGACTTCCAGGACGGCAACTCGGCCAACGTCTCACCCCAAGAGATCGGCATCGGCGACCAGACCACGATCACCTTCGAGCTGCTCAACGAGGGTGACGTGTCGGCGTCCGATCTCATGTTCACCGCGCCGCTCGGTCAGGGCCTCGAGCTGGTGTCGTTCGCGGTCGACGACATCCCGGGTGACGTCAACCAGCAGGCGGTGACCACCGGGGATCTCGTCAGCGGCGTCGAGCTTGGCAACATCGCAGCGGGCAGCGGGCGCGAGGTCACCATGGTCGTCGAAGCGGTGGGGCAACCGCTCACACCGGACGGCTGGTTCTTGGTCGCGACGTGGGCCTACGACTACGTCAGCTGCGTCGGCGAGGATCCGCTGAACGAGCAGAGCGTGGCGTTCGCCGACATCGACTTCGCTGGCGGCGGCGACGGCGACGGCGACGGCGATCCCGGTGATGGCGACGGCGACACCGCGGACTCAGGCGCGGACGCAGGCACGGGCTCGGACGAGGGTGGGGGCGACGGTGGCACCGACGGTGGCACCGACGGTGCCGACACCAGCACATGGGGCGAGACCGGCGGCGGTCCTGGCTTGGGTGATGGCGACGGTTGCAATTGCCAAGCCGGTCCCAACTCTCCCAATTCGCCAGCGTCCATGCTCGCGCTGCTCGGGCTCCTGGGGTTGCTGCGCAACGGCCATCGGTCTCGACGGTGTGAATGAGCGATCGTGCGCTGACGCGCAGCAATGATTGACTCCACGCCCGCCCGACGGCATTTCACTGCTATGTTTGCCGTTCAGGGTACCGTGCTCAGCCGTGAGCATTGACCAAGCGACGCAGACCGCCGGTCGCTTCGCGCTGAGAGCCTGGGCTTGCTCGTCGCGACCCTCGTCTCGCCATATGGTACCTCGAACAAGCAGGAGCGCGCCCCATGCCCATCGTCAAACGCAAGGTAGAGACAAACCCCGACGGCTATCGCGAGGTGTCTGTTGAATTCCGCGCCGCTCGGGCTGCCCAGCTAGAGGCCCGCGGCGTCCATTTGAGGACCGGGCGGATTCGCTGCCCAATGCTCGACGCCTCGCGCAGCGAGCTCACCTATGGTCACAAAGCGCTGCCAAGGACAGACAAGAAGGCGCTGGCCCGCTGGGCGAGGGCGTTGGGGCTGCCCCCAGTTGGGGTCAAGACGATCGCGTATTTGTCTGGGCCCTGGTACAAGGCTCTGTACAATCTGGTCCGCGGGGATTTCAACGACGACGCGGTCAACACGGGGTTGATCATTCGGCTCAAGCACGGCGTGAACACCGGCGTGCTGAGCACCGGGCAATTCGATCAGATCGCGCTGAACGAGTTTGTCTGGTCCATTCGGCCATCGCTCAAGGGCACGGTGATCAACAATGCGTTCTTGCATACGCCGGACGCCGCGCAGCTCTATGTTGACAGTGACGCGATGCCTGCGGTCATGGCTCACAACCTCATGAACGCGAACAAGCCACGACCCGGCACCGGGCGGGTGTTGAGCAAGTTCGAGATGGAGCAGCTACTGCTTGGGGTGTTGGGGCAGGAGGTCAAGCTCGACATGGCGCGGCCTCACAAGACGAGCCGGGCGCTGCTGGTCAGGGACATGCATGATTTCTATAAATATGGGGTGTTTCCGGTCCCCCGCGAAGAGGGGCTGCAGGCGGCTGGGCTAATCGACGTGCCAAGTGGGATCGAGACCCCGTAGAGCTCGGGCGCTTGCGACCGTCTACGGCCCAAGCACGATGGCTTGGCGCTTCGCTATCAACGCCGCGTGCGCCTGGTAGCGGGCCTCCAAGTCGGGCCGCTTGGCGATCTGGGCCAGCTCGAGCGCCCGCCCGATCGCCTCGGTCGCCGGCTCGAAGCGCCCGGCGGCGGCGAGGCTCGCCGCGAGGGCCTCGAGCACCTCGGGTGAGCGGAACCCCGTCGCGCGCCCGGCCGCTTCGGCCAGCGCGAGCGCCTGGGTGGGGTCTCGCGTGCTTGGATCGGCGTGGGTGGCCAAGAGCCACGCCAGCCCGCGCATCGCCTTGAACGAATTCATGTTGCAGTTCAGGGCGGTCCGATAGGCAGCGAGCGCTTCGTCGTATTGCTGGGCCGCCTCGCTCGCGCGGCCGAGGTTCTCCCAAAACAGCGCGCGCCCAGGCGACAGCTCGGCGGCGCGCCCGAACGCCGTGGCTGCGCGCGCTGGCTGATCGAGCTTCTCGTAGGCGACGCCGAGGTTGTTGTGAGCCTCGACGAGCTCGGGATCGGCAGCGACGGCGCGCTCGTACGATGCGACGGCGGCGGCGAACTGCTCGGCCAGCCGCTGATGATTCCCGCGGACCAGGTGCGCGCGCGCGTGCGTGGGCTCGAGCCGCAAGGCCGCGTCGAGCTCGAGCTCGGCGGCCTCGACTTGGTCGAGCGCCGCCAGCACGATCGCCAGCTCCACGCGGGTGCTCGCGTCGTCGCGCTGGGCCAGCGCAGCCTCGTAGTGCTCGCGGGCTTCGGTGTGGCGGCCGGCGTGCGACAGCATCGCGGCCAAGTTGGCGTGGAGCTCCGGGTCGTCGGGTTGCTTGGCGAGGGCCCGGGCGATCGTCTGGATCTGCACGCGCAGCCACGCCTGCCGCGACGCCTCATCGAGCACGCCGAGCTCGGCCGGATTGACCGGCTCGACCTCGAGGATCAGCTCCGCCATCTCATCTGTGGAGTTGGCCCCAAACACGACGCGCTGCGGCGGCGAGAACGGATTGCGCGGGTTCTGGGCCGAATTGTCGTAGCGGTGATCCATGGTGATCACGGTGCCCTTGGGCAGCGCGATCGGGTGCTGATAGCGGTATTGGTCCTGCCAGTTGAAGTCCCAGTCGTCGATCTTGACCAGCCACTGGCGGCTGCCGTCTGGCAGGGTCGCAAAGCCCTCGAGCTGCTTGCCAACGTAGTGCGCGTGGGGGTAGACGCTCAACACCCGAACATCCACGGGCAGCACGAATGTGTCGTTCACACGAAAGTCGCTGTCGCCGGGGTCAATGTCGATCGCGGTAGAGGACAGCACCATCGCCAGCGCCGGCTTGGTCGGCGGGCCCGGGGCGAAGTGCAGCCCAAGCTTGGGCTGGATCAGCTCCGGCTTTCCGGTTGGGCGCAGGTGGACCTGCACGACGATGTCGGTGCCGCCGGTCAGCTGCCACGATCGCTCGTCGCTGCCCGGATCCGCGGTCCGCCCGGGCGTCCAGCCGATGAAGTGACCGCCGGGCATGGTCGCGCCGCCAAACACCATGCCGTCGAAGCCGGGCTCGGGGTCGGCGGCGTCGAGGCGCTTCGCCTCGCCCTCGACGTCGAGGCGCATGACCGCGTGGTGGACGACCTTGGGTGATCCAGGGGCGAGCTCGACGGCCCGGACAAAGCGCGTTGGCCCCGGCGGAACGGGGATCACGAAGTTGCGATAGATGTCCTTGCCGGCGGCCGGGAGCTCGTAGGCGGCGTCCGCCTGCAGCTCGAGATCGGGCGCGCCAAGCTCCCAGCCGGCTGCGAAGCTGGGAAAGCTGGGCGTGCGCGACAGGTCACCGGGCAGCCGCCCCCCCGCGACCCAGTCGGCCAGCACCTGCTTGTCGGCGGCGCTCAGGTGCCGCTGGCCCACGAAGTTGCCGTAGCCCTCGCGCGGCAGCCACGGGGGCATGTAGCCGCTCGCGGTCACCTCTACGATCTGCTGGGCGTGGTCGCTGACGTCGTCGTAGCTGCGCAGCGTGAACGGACCCGCGCCGCCTTCGTGATGGCAGACCGAGCAGTTGTCATAGATGATCGGCGCGACGTCGGCCGCGAAGGTGGGCGGTCCGCTCGCGGCGGCGGCGGCGGCCTGCTCCTGTCCGGCGTCCCGATCGCGCTGTTCGGCGGTGCAGCCAACCACCGCCAGGGCCAGGGCGAACAAAGCTAGCGAGAGCGAGCGGGCTCCGGTCCTCGACTCGATCACTGCGCCGCACCCTCCCCGACGAGGCAGCGCGGAGACTGGTCACCTTCAAACGGCGGGAGCACGCCAAACCGAAGCCCGGAGGCGTGTTTTTTGTCGTGATAGACCCGATGCGTCGCCGCCACGAAGTCGGCCTCGCGGGCGGTATAGATGTTGTCGACCCACCCCTGCGGGTTGAGATCCACCAGCGGGAACCACGTGCTCTGGACCTGAACCATCACGCGGTGCCCCACCCCGAAGGTGTGAAGAACATCCTGCAGCGGCAGCGTGACCTCGGTTGGTTGATTTGGCTTGAACGGCTTGGGCACCGAAGGGTCCTCGCGGAACCGCCCGCGCATGACCTCGCTGCGCACCATCATTTGATAGCCGCCCATGCTCATGCCCGCGCGCAGGCCCTCGTGATCAGGGGCGTCATCGGGCAGTACGTCGATCAGCTTGACGATCCAGTCTGCGTCGCGCTGATCCGTAGAGACCCACAGCTGCGCGCTCAGTGGCCCGGCGATCGTCAGCGGCTGCGTCAGCGGCTGCGTCTGGTAGACCAACACGTCGCTGCGGCGGGCGGCGAAGCGCTGGTCGTCGCTCATGTATTCGCGGGTCATGCCCTTGGCGATCGCCGTCGTGAACGGGACCGGGTGGTCTGGATCGCTGATGAACGCGTCGAAGCTGCGCTGCCGCTCCACGGGGGCCTGCTCGCCCAGTGACCCATTTGGGCCAAACCACAGGGTCCGCGCCTGGGTGGTCGGGGGCCACTGCTCGAAGCTGCGCCAGCGGTTCTTGCCGGTCTCGAACATGAACGCCTCGGGCAGCGCCGCGCAGCCCTCGTACTCGGCCGCGACCGGGTGCCCGAGCGTGGTCGCAAAGAACCGGCGCTCGATCTCGGCCTGGTACACGGGCGAGGTCGCGGCCCCAAACGAGACGTCGCCCAGCTTCGAGCCGTCGGTTCGCGCCCAACCACCGTGCTGCCACGGGCCCATGACCAAGCTGTTGTGGGCGCTTGGGTCGGCGCGCTCGAGCGCCGCATAAACGTGCAGCGGCCCGTAGAGATCCTCGGCGTCAAACCACCCGCCCACGGTCATGACCGCGGGCCCGAGCGCGCTCACCCGCTCGAGGTGCGGCAACAAATTGCGGCTGGTCCAGAATTCGTCGTAGTTGGGGTGCTGCATGACCGCGTCCCAAAACGCGATCTCATTGTGAAAGTAGCGCTCGTTGGCGTTGCTGACCGGGCCCAGCCGCTTGAAGAACTCGAAGCCGTCGGGCGTGCCGTGGTCGAAGCGCTCGGGCCACTCTTGGGTGTGCCCGTCGCGGGCCCGGCCAAAGCTGGAGATGAAGTTGAACAAGTGCGGCAGCAAGAACGCGCCGTGATGATGAAAATCGTCGTACCACCAGTCCGCGATTGGAGCTTGGGGTGACACGGCGAGCAACGCCGGGTGGGCATCGATCACCCCAGCCGCCGCGTAAAAGCCCGGGTAGCTGATCCCCCACTGCCCGACCTTGCCGTTGTGCCCCTCCACGTTGTCGAGCAGCCACGCGATTGTGTCGTAGGTGTCGCTGCTCTCGTCGATGTGGGTTGGCCCGGTCTTCTCGTCGAGGTGCGGAGTCATGTTGACGAACTCGCCGTCGGACATGAACCGGCCGCGCACGTCCTGGTACACGAAGATGTAGCCGTCGCGCATCATCGCGGGCTGCGGGCCAAGCTTGTCGGGCAGCGCCTCGCCGTAGGGCCCGATCGAGTAGGGCGTGCGAAACAGCATGATCGGCAGCGCGGGCGCGTCGGCCCGCAGCGCCGGGCCGGGCGAGTAGATCGTGGTGAACAAGGTCGCCCCATCCCGCATCGGAATTCGGACCTCGCGCTTGGCGTAGTGCTTGGCGATCCACTTGGCCGTGTCCGCGCTCGGGTCGGGGGTCTCGGGCTCCACCGCCGAAGCCGTCGCCACCTCGGGCGCTTGCACACAGGGCACCGCGCTGGCCTGCGTGCGCTCACACCCAAGCCCCAACGCCAACAGCGGCACCAAGCCGAACAGAATCTCAGGAGCCCGGGTCGGACGATTCACCGCGACATGCTACCCGACCCCCCAACTCACACCCAACCCGCGACCGCGGTGGAACACCCACAAACGCCTGGCGTAGCGTGGCGAACATGTCCAAGCCCAAGCTGACCTACTTCGACTTCGCCGGCAGCCGCGGCGAAGAGGCCCGACTCGCCCTGCACCTCGCTGGCGTCGACTTCGAGGACAACCGCCTCGCAGGCAGCTGGCCCGAGCTGAAGCCAACCACGCCGTTTGGCTCGCTCCCGGTGCTCGAGATCGAGGGTCATCCCCCGCTCGCGCAGATCAACGCGATCTTGGTCTTGATCGGCCGCCAGCACGGCCTGCACCCTCGTGACAATTGGCAGGCCGCCCACCACGAAGCGCTGATGTGCGCCGTGGAGGAGCTGCGCGGGACCGTCAGCGCGGTCCTGAAGATCACCAACCCAGAGGCCAAGCTCGCCGCCCGCACCGAGCTTGCCCAGGGCTACCTGAAGCAATGGGGTGGGTACGTCGAGCGGCAGCTGGGCGACGGGCCCTTCGTCGGAGGAGCGGAGATTGGCGTCGCCGATCTAAAGCTGTACATGGCCGTCAAGTGGTTTACGTCGGGGGCGGTCGACCACGTGCCAAACACAGTGTTCGCCGACTACCCCAAGCTCAACGCCCTCGCCCGGGCGGTCGCCGAGCACCCAAAGGTCGTGCAGTGGTACGCAAAATGAGGGGCCGGGCGCTCGCATCCTGCTTGCTCTGAGCCTGGCAAGTGAGCGAGGCTGCGCTCCATGTCCCGCCACGTCATCCTGCCCTCGACCGCGCTCGCTTTACTTGCCTCACTCACCCTCGTCGCCTGCGACAAGGGTGGTTCCAAAACAACGGAGCCCACCGTCACCGCGCCCGAGCCCGAGCCCGAGCCCGAGCCCGAGCCGGTTGGACCGTCGAACACACCCACCCAAACGTGGACGCAAACCTGGGCGACCCCGAGCGGGCAGCCGACCGCTCTGATCGCAACGGTCGCGGACGCTCGCGTCTACGCCCTCGCCGGCGCGTACATTGACATCGGCACTCCGGGCACGCACTTGGTCGCCCTCGACGTGGACACGGGCAAGCTGCTGTGGACCTACAAGAACAAAGAGACGCTGAGCCTCACCGGCCTCAGCCCCGAGTTCGTCTCGCTCACCACCTCCAGCGGCAAGCCCGTCGTGATCGGCACCGCGGCCGGCAAGGTCAAGAAGGCCAACAAGGCCCAGGCCGAGGCGATCACCGCCCCCGCAACCAACGAAGCGGGCGACTGCACCGCCGAGGGAACGACGCTCACCTGCTCGAGCTGGAACGTGACCGAGGCCGGTGACGTCTCGCAAGTGCGCGTGGCCGACGAGGGTGTGTGCTACGCCGTCGCCGGAGCCCGCGAGATCCGGTGTCGCGCGACCGGCAACGGCGACCTCGTGTTCGTCGTCGCCGTCCCTGCCGTGGCTGACGCCAAGGAGCCCGAGGCCGCAAACTTCAGCTTCGAGCTCGTGGACGGCAGCCTGCTCGTCGCCAACTACGACGGCACGATCTTGGCGTTTGGCTCGGGCACCGACGACACCAGTGACGACGACGCCGCCGCCGCTGCTGACGAAGAAGAGTAGCCACGCGAGCCCCCTCCCAGGGGGCCACACATACGACCGCGAACAAACGGCCCCGAGGACGGCTACGGTCAGCGAAGCACCTGTACACCTCCGCCGAAGCCACGCGAGCCCCCTCCCAGGGGGCCACACATACGGATGCGAACAAACGGCCCCGAGGAGCGAAGCGACCAGACGCGTCAGCGGCTGCAGTCGGCGAAGTCGAAGGTCTCTGTGGGGGTCTAAAAAGGACCAGACGCGTCAGCGGCTGCAGTCGGCGAAGTCTAAGGTCTCTGTGGGGGTCACTAATAGCCCAAGAGGGCCAACTCGTGGGAGTAGGTCCCGCAGACATCCAGGTTCTCTTCGATCCACGCCGTAGCGGCGCCCGATGCTTGGGCCGCGTTGCCATCGAACACCACCCCGTCGTCGATCAACATCGCAAGCCGCTCGACCTCACCGCACATCGACGGCGTGGTCCCGCAGGCAGAAGAAAACGGCGCGATCGCCCAGGGATACTGGGTGACGCCATCAGCGAACAGCGTATCACTGTTGACGTAATAGAGCTCCATCCCGTTCGCGTCGACGCGCACGAACAAGCCCGCTGGCGAGTCCAGCACGGTCACGCTCGCGGCGAGGTTGGGGTTGCCGAGCAGGTCCTCGATTGGCGCGACCTTTGGCTGCACTTCGATGACCAGGCTCGCGAGGTTGCCCGTGCAGCTCTGGACGTTGAGCACGGCCTTGTTGCCCTGATCCACCCCGTTGAGCACACAGATTGAGGTTTCCGGGACCATCGGGGGCTCCGCGAGGTAGCTGGGCACTGCGCTGACCTGCACGGCGTCGTTGACCGGCCCGCACGAGTCGGCGTTTAAGCAATTGCCGAGCACGCAGGCCAACCCGGGATCACAGACCTCGAGCGGCGCGCACGGGCAGTCGAGCTGGCCTGGCTCGCAGTGGTCACCGTCCCCGTCGCCCTCTTGATCGCCGTCGCCATCGCCGTCGCCGTCCCCGTCGCCGTCGCCGTCGCCGTCGCCATCACCGCTGTCCGGGTCGCCGTCACCATCCCCATCCCCATCGCCGACGCTGGTCGCCGTCTCGGAGCCCGCGCTGTCGCTGCCCCCGTCGGCAAAATAGTTGGGGTTGGGCACGCGAACACAACCAACGCCGCCCAAGGCGACCATGACGCCCAAGCTGGACCACGCGCGCGCGTTCACGCCGACCCCTTCCCACACATGCCCCCGCACACAAGCGGCCCCGAGGACCGAAGCGGCCAGACGTGAAGCGGCTGCAGGCGGCGAAGCACGAAGGTCTGTGTGGGGATCATTTACTTTTTCACCAGCTTGAGGCCCGCGGGCTTTTGCATCTCGACCCGATACTGCGCGCCGGGCTCGATCGTGATCCGCCCCGCCCGCTGCCAGTCGTCGTCGCTCGACTGCCGCAGCTGGACGCCGTAGTTGCCCTCGGGCAGCTGGATCCGCGAGCGAGGCTCGAGCGTCAGGACCCGGCCGTGGACCCTGACGTAGACGAAGAAGAACTCGTTGGCGACGAACTCGATCGGCACCAGCTCGCGCTCGGCGTCCGACAAGGGATCACCGGTCTCGGCCGCGGCGCCGTCCTGGGTCCCGCCGGTCTCGCCCGACTCCCCAGTGTCGCCGAGATCATCGACGGCTGGGGTTGTTGGCGGGGCTTCGGGCGCGGCCGTGTCAGCCTTCGACGCGGCCGCGTTGGCGACCGGCTCAACCGGCGGCGCAGGCTCGGGGGCTGCGACCGAGTCCGCCGCGTCGGCGACCGGCGGCTGCGATCGGCTGCTGCGCTGGGGGCCCAGCAGCATGAACGCCGCCCCGATCCCCGCCGCCACCACGACACCGCCAAGCGCGAACGGCCAGCCCTTGCGACGCCGGCGACGAGGCGCCCGAATCGGGATCACGTGGCTGCCCGACAGGACCTCGTGGTCTTCTTCGGCGGTGAGCTCGGACCCGGTCGGCTCCGTCTGGGCCGAGGCGTTGGTGTCGAAGTGCGCGCCCGCGGTGGCCGGGAGCTCGCCACCAGCGGGATGCTCTTGCTCGGGGATGCCCGAGAACGATCCCTCGGGCACGCTCGAGACCATGCTGCCCTCGGGGATCTCGAACAGCGTCGCGGGCTCGACGAAGCGCAGCACCAGCGCGCTCAGATCACTGTTGGACTCGCGGTACTCGGGCCACCGCACCAGCATGCCCAGGGCCTTGCGCGCGGTCTGGATCCGGGTGTTTTCGTCGGCCTCGAGCAGACCGCAGCGGACCACGTCGATCGCGGCCGGCACCGCGCTTGGATCCCGCAAGGCCGGGACCTCGCCGTTCATGACCATTGCCAGCAGCTTGCCCTGATCGAGCTTGCCGCGGAACCGCCGGCCGTCGAGCAGCTCGTGCAAGATCGCCCCGACCGCGTACAGATCCACCGTTGGCTTGCGCGTCTGCTTGCGCAGCTGCTCGGGCGGCATGTACTGCAGCTTGCCCTTCACGAACGCGCCCTGGGTCTCCTCGCTGGCGAACCGGGCGATGCCAAAGTCCATCAGCTTGATCTGCCCGGTCGTGGTCACCATCACGTTTTGCGGTGACACGTCGCGGTGCACGATGGTCGAGCCGGCGTCGGTCCGGACCTGGTGCGCGTAGGACAGCGCGCGCAGCAGCTCGCCGATCACGAAGGCCGAGACCGTCAGCGGCAGCGCCAGGTGGTCACGCGCCAGCGCCCGCTGGAACTGCGACAAGGTCATGCCGGAGATCAACTCCATGACCATGTAGCAGTCCTGATCGTGGGCCATCGCATCGTAGACCTGCACGATGTTGGGATGGCTGAGCATCATCGACAGCCGCGCCTCGGCGAGGAACATCTCGCGGTACTCGTCGCGCTCGGCGAGGTGGGCGGCCAGCAGCTTGATCGCAAAAAAACGATCCTCGCCCGGGCTCGTGCCCTTGATCCGCGCCGACCAGACCTCGGCCATCCCGCCGGACCCGATCTTGCGAAGCAGCTGATATGGCCCGAGTTGGCGCACGATTGTCCGATTTCGCGTTCGCGACGACGCTCGTGGCTGCCACGAGGTCGCATGCGCATGTTGCCGTGCCGAGCCTGCCAAGATCAAGAATCTGTGCAGGCGTGCGGCTCCCGCACCGCAGCCGAACTCCACCAAACCCAACGCGGCCCGCCCGAAACAGTCCGCCTAGCTGAAAACACACCTGATATCTTGCGGCTGTGGCGTCCCCCGTACTCGCTTGCTCGCTCGCGGCCCTGAGCACCGTCACGAGCTTCTCTGTGCCGGCTCCCCAGCTCGCCGCTCCAATCGTCGAGTTTGCGGCCCCCGAGTCGGACGGCGACTACGAGGCAGCCCTGACCGCCGTCGACGAAGCCAACATCGCCGTCAACCGCGATCCCGAGTCCAGCTTGCCGATGCTCGAGGCGGCGCTCGAGCAGCTCGTTGGCTTTGGCCCGCAGATCGCGGCGGACCCCAAGGGCCGCGAAGCGCTGGACCTGTCGCAGCTCAACCTCGCGCGGGCGCTGCTGCTCGCCGACAACGAGGACCGCGCCGCGCGGGTCATGGACGCTGTGCTCTTGACAGCGCGCGACCGCAAGCTGCCGATCAAGCGGTTCGGGCCAACGCTCGTCGCGTTTCACGACGCCCGCCGCAAGCTGCTCGACGAGCGCGGGGCCGGCTCGATCCAGATCCAGTGTCGGCTGGCGTGTCGGATCGTGATTGACGAACAACCCGCGACCGCCAACTCCGGGCTGCTGTACCTCGGCCCCCACCGCGTGTGGGTCGAGGCCGCCGACGGCAGCGCGCCGGCCGAGCGCCACGAGATCGAGCTTGGCGAAGACGGCGTGTCCGAGGTGCTCTACTACCCAGAGATCGCGGACGACGACGAGTGCGAGATCGTGGCCCCGCCACCGGTCGCGGTCGAGCCCCCTCCCCCGCCACCGAAGCGCATCTTGCCGCGCTGGGCCGAGATCAGCGTGGCCGTGATCGGTGTCGGGGCCGTGGCCGCGGGCGGCGTGCTGTTGGGCCTCGACGGCAAGTGCCCGGGTGGCCAAGACCCCGTCGCCGACGCATCGGAGTGCCCCGATCTCTACGAGGGGACCGTCTCGGGCATCGCCGCCGTGGGGATCGGCTCGGCGCTGATCGTGCTGGGCGGGGTCACGCTGGCCGTTGACGAGGTCCGAGTTGGCAAGCAGACCGGGCGCCAGGCCGTGCTGGCTTGGCAGATGCGGTTCTGAGCCGTTCAGGGCAGCCACGCCAGCGGATCTTCGGGCCCCTCGTCGCTGCGCAGCGTGTGCCGCGTCTGCGAAGCGATCGCCGCGCGAGCGTCCTCTGCCAACGCGGGCGGCAGCCGCAGCTTGTGCCGCGCGCCCTCCAGCAGGATCCCGCCGGTCAACAAGTCACGACCCACGCGACGCACGTTGCGAAACGCGAGCCGATCGAGCCGGCCGCGGTGATCACAGACCAAAATTGAGCTGTCCGTCACGACCACGTCGCGCAGGCTGAGCCGCTCACGGATGCCCAACAACGCGGCCGGAGCCAGGGCGGGGACCAGCGGCTTCCACATGTCGGTCCACGGCTGATCCCACAGCTCCGGGGCCAGCATGGTCGCAAACCCGAGCACCAGCAGGCCGGCGATCAGCAACCACAGGATTGGCCGGCGATCGATCCTGGACTTGCGACCCCACCAGATCACGGGCTCGCCCACGCGCAGCTCGGTCGCGAGCTCGAACGGGACCGGCCCCGGCGAGAGCGGAGCGCCCGGGGCCAGTCGCCGAGGCTCGATCAGCGGGGCCTTGCGCGCGGAGGTGGGCTCGCTCGGCTCGCGATCTTCGGGGGCCGGCAGCAGCTGCAGCGGCGCGCGAGGTTGGTTCATGCGCCCCCCGATCCAGGGGTGAACCCGGGCAGCTCGTTCACGCGCACGCCTGCGCGGCGCAGCATCTGATCACACAAGACCAGCGCCGCCATGGCCTCGACCATTGGCACCGCCCGCGGCAACACGCAGGGATCGTGGCGGCCCTTGGCGGGGCTGAACGTGACTTCTTCCCCGGCGCGGGTGACCGTTTGCTGCGGCTTGAAGATTGTCGCGACTGGCTTGAACGCGACCGCCAGCCGGATCGCCTCGCCGTTGCTGATCCCACCCTGGATGCCGCCGCTGTGGTTGGTTCGGGTGCGCACCTGCTGATCGGCCGCCATGTAAAACGGGTCGTTGTGGGTCGAGCCGCGCATGCGTGTGGCCGCGAAGCCCTCGCCAATCTCGAACCCACGGCTGGCTGGCAGGCTCATCATCGCAGCCGCGAGCTCAGCGGTGAGCTTGGCGAACACCGGTTCGCCCCACCCTGGCGGGACGTTACGGATCACGCAGCGAACCACCCCGCCCAGCGTGTCGCCCTGCTTCTTGGCCTGGCGGATCGCGGCCTCGAACTGTGTGGCCGCGCCCGGGTCTGGACAGCGAACGACGCTGTGATCCACTTCGGCGCGGGTGACCGTGTCCTCGTTGACCGGCGGCGACTCGAGCTCGGCGACCTGCTTCACCCACGCGACGATCTGCACCCCGTGCACGGCCGCGAGTAGATCTTCGGCCAGGGCCCCGGCGGCCACGCGGGCCACGGTCTCGCGCGCAGACGAGCGACCGCCCCCCGCGACCGCCCGCAGCCCAAACCGAGCGTCGTAGGTGTAGTCCGCGTGCGAGGGCCGGTAGATCTGGCCGATGTCGGCGTAGTGCCCCGGTCGGTGATCCTTGTTGCGGACCAACATCGCGATGGGGGTGCCAAGCGTCAGCTGCGACTCTGGGTCGACCCCCGCGAGCAGCTCGATCGCGTCGGCTTCGTCGCGCGAGGTCGTGAGCGCGCTCTGTCCGGGCCGCCGCCGACCCAGCTGCGCTGCGATGCGCTCGCGGGGAAACCGATGCCCAGCCGGACACCCGTCGATCACGACCCCGAGCGCCCCGCCGTGAGACTCGCCGAAGGTGGTGACGCGAAAGCGCTCACCAAATGAGTTTCCGGGCATTGCGGAGGCGAATCTAGCACTGCTCGTGCGCGGCACAGTCCGCGCAGCTGCAGGCCTCGTTGTAGGGATCGCACAGCCCGTTGTCGTCACAGCCCTGACAGAAGTTCATGCCGGCGCAGTCGGAGCACACGCAGTCCTCGTTCTGCGTGCACTGACCGTTGTCGTTGCAGCCCTCGCAGTAGCAGGCCACTGCGTCGGCGGCGTCGCACTGGTTGCTGAGGTCCTCGCACATGATCCCGCCGCCCGTGTCACCGTCGCCGTCTCCGTCTCCGTCTCCGTCGCCGTCTCCGTCTCCGTCACCGTCTCCGCCGGGATCACCGTCACCATCGCCGGTGGCGGGACCGCAGACGCCCCCGTCACACATCAAGCCGGGATCGCACGCGCCACCTTGGGTGCATGGGCATCCCTCCAGGCCGATCTGACACGCGTCTTCACACACGCCGCTCTCGCAGGTCAGCCCGGGATCGCACGCGCCCCCGCCGGTGCACGGGCAGCCAGCCTCACCGATCGGGCAGCTCCCATCCGCGTTGGTGTCGGCCGCTTCGGAGCCGGTGTCGCCAGCCGTGCTGGTCCCGCTCTCGCTCTCACTCCCGCTCTCGCTGCCGGACTTGCCACCATCGTCACCGCAGCCGACCGCGGGCGCACAGAAAAACACAGTCAGCGCGACCACCACCAAGCGAGCGTTCATGCCCGCACTCTCGCCCAAATTGCGAGACCCCACAAACCCGGGCTCAGGGCCAGCTGGGCTCGTCATTTTGGTCCGCGTCGCAGACCTCGCGCGCCACGCCGCAGTCGCCCCACAGGCCCGCCTTGGCCGCGATCAGACAGCTGCCGCAGTCAGCAGGCGAGCTCGCGCAGATCTCATCGCAGGCACGATCCGCGCAAGAGTAGAGCGCACCAAGCAAGCGGACCGTCTGCGCGTCGGTCCGCGTGAAGCACTGTCCCGCGCACGTCGAGTCGGGATCCCCACACTCGTTGACGCAAGTGTCGAGCTGCAGACAGGTGTCGAGCTTGATGTCACCCGGGTTGACGCACCAGCACCCGTGCTGGAACGTGGCGGTGGGCGTGCACGTGAAGTTCAAGAGGTTGGCAGATCCACACACCGTCGCGCACGGGTAGGTCAGCAGCTCACCCGTCGCGAGGTCGCAGCTATGCAGCGTGTCCTGGTCCGAACAAAACTCGTCGAGCACGTCGCAGGGCTCGCCTCCGGTCTCCCCCGCGTCACCCGTGTCACCGGTTCCAGCCGTCCCGTCGCCCTCCCCAGACTCGTCCTCGCCGGCTTCGGGCAGGTTCTCGAGCTCCTGGAAAAAATCGCAACCCGTCAGCGCCCCAATGGTGACGGCGAGCACAGTGACGGCAGCAAGCGTGGAGCGCATGCGCGCAGTAGGACACCCGAGCGGTCGGTGGCCAAATAAATGACACTTCTGAGACCAAAGCCCGGGTGTGGCGCGAAGCCGACCATGGTACCGCAGTGATCAGTGAGTCGGATACGCGACTTCCAGGGCCTGCCCGTAGATTCGGTCGACGACGGCTATGAACGCCGGACGCAACGCGGCCGCGGTCTTCGTGCGCGTTTCGCCGCGACCTGCCTCCGCCTCGGCGGCTGGACGGTCGGCGGCGCCCCACCAACCCTAGAAAAATACGTGATCGTGGCGGCCCCGCACACGACCTGGTGGGACGGGTTCTGGATGCTCGCCTTCGCCTGGGTCTGGGGGGTCGACTTGGCCTGGATGGGCAAGGCATCGCTCACCCGCGGGCCGCTTGGGTGGCTGCCCAAAGCATGCGGCGTGATCCCTGTCGACCGCAGCGCGCCCCAAGGTCTCGTCGGCCAGATCGTCGAGCAGTTCGAGTCCCGCAAGTCCCTGCTGCTGGCGATCCCACCAGAGGGCACCCGGGGCAAGCGCGACTACTGGAAGTCGGGCTTCTATCAGATCGCCGTGGGTGCCGAGCTCCCGATCTGCTTGAGCTATCTCGACTACGGCACTCGCGAAGCTGGGTTCGGTCCCATGATCGAGGCCAACGAAGACGTCTGCGCGACCATGGATCAGGTCCGGGCCTTCTACAAGACGTCGTGGGCCAAGCACCCCGAGCTGTTCACGTTGCCGCTACTTCGCGAAGAGCAGATGAGCCCCGTGGTGCCGCTCAAGCCTCGCGCCGAGCCGGCCGACGAGCCGGAAGTTCGCGAAGCGGCGCAAGCTTAGAGCGCGAGCGCTTCGGGTGCCCGGACTCAGGGTGTGCAGCACGAGTCGCCAAGCAGCGCGTTGAGCTGCCCGCCCCGCTCGACGCGGTCGGCCTCGTCGCCGCCTGGAACGGGACCCGGCCAGACCTCGAGCTCCTCGCGTGCCTGCGCTTGGTCCTTGTCCGCCATCTCGCGCAGCGCCGCGGCGTCGCGTTGATCCTGCTGCGCCTGCGCGGCCTTCTCTTCGGCGTCGAGCGATCGGGTCCTCGACGCTGTCGAACTCGGCGATCTGCGCTTGGCCCGTTCGGATGTCGCGGATTTTCAGCTGTACGGCCATCGCGCCCACGATAGCCGGTCTGGGCGCGGACCGCTGGCCCGCGCCCATCTCGATCAGCAGCTCACATCGAGACGTTCATGACCAGGGTGAAGATCGCCCCGCTCGACGAACCGCCGGTGCCAGTGATGCCCTGGTCTTCGCCGCCGATCTCGACGCCAAAGGTCTCGCCAATGTCCGGGTTCACGATCACGAACACGCCCGAGGTCGTGGTCGCCTCGGTCACGAAGTCGTCACCCGCCGCGTTGAGGTAGCGGATCACCGCGTTTGAACTGTTGCCCTTGGTCGGCACGACCACGGCGCCCTCGATGAGATCGCCGGTCGCCACGTCACGGACCAGACCGACGACGCCGCCAGACTCGCCAAGCGGCAGATGGTTGGCGAACTCGGCGTCAGTCATCAAGGCGTCGGACCAGTCCGTCAGCGACTGCGACGGGACCACCCAAATGTCGTGGATCGCGTTGGCCGGGCCGTAGTTGGTGCCGGTGGCCGGGCTCGCGAGGCCGGTCGCGGTGAGGTAGTAGCTGCCACCATCGGCGAGCCCGACGATGCCGAGCGCCGAGGCGATCTGGCCGTCGCTCAGGGTGTCGATGATGCCGTTGGCGTCGCTGGTCCCGGACGCGAGCGGGGCCGCGCCGACCGGGTCGACCGAGGCCTGGATCGCCTGGGCGACGCGCAGGTTGACGTCCGCGACGGTCTGACGCGTGGTGAAGTCCAGGACCCGGCCCATGATGCGGGTCTCACAGACGTCGGTTGGCGACGCCTCTTCGCAGGTGCCTTCAACGGGCGGGACGTCCTGGAACACCTCACACAGCTTCGAGGCGCAATCGCCGTTGGAGAAGCAAGGATCGCCATTGGCCGCGCCGTCGCCGGGGGCGTGGGTCTCTTCGCAGCTCACGCCGTCGCCGTCGCCGTCACCCGTTGGATCGCCGTCGCCATCGCCCGTTGGGTCGCCGTCGCCGTCGCCCGGGTCACCGTCGCCATCGCCGGTGGTGTCGCCGTCGCCGTCGCCGTCGCCGGAAGTGTCTCCGTCAGCGTCGGCCGTGTCGTCGGACTTGCAGCCATTGACCGCCGGGAGGGAGAGCAGCAGGGCCACTCCGCAGATCGAGAGCTTGCCAAGGAGGTCGTTGTTCATGCGTAGCATCATGTTCTCTAGTCGCGTGGATCCGGGGTATCCGGTCCGTGCCGCGGAGGGTAGCAGGGCCGCGACGGCCCAAACAAGCGCCAGCCATGCGCCGCTGGTGAGCCCACGCATGCATTTGGCGCATGGTGGATGCAAACCAAGAGTGCGCTCGCGCCGAGATCCCGGCGGCCACGCAAGTCGCGACAAACCCGAGCACGCGATCGCGTGACTCGGGTTTGGAAGGCGCCTCTGTGGACTACTCTTCGATGGTCTCGACGTAGCCAGCCGGCAGCTTGAAGTCGAACAGCTTGTCGGTGATCCCGACGTTGGTCTTGATCCCCTTGAGCTGAAAATAGTTCGAGGATCCGTCAGTGTTGTAGACCACGAAGCTGTCGACCCGGCCGGTGGTCGCGTGGACCATGAGCACCAGGCCCTTGTAGTGCTTGTTCTTGGCCTTGGGCCGAAGCTCGAGCACATAGTGATCTGCGTCGCCGTAGCGCTGGACCTTGTCCTCCACGGCGTAGCGAACCTCGAACTCGCGGGTCAGCTTCTCGCCGCCAAACAGAAATTTCAGCGCGACGTTGACCTCGGAGTTGCCGTCGGTCGAGGTCTTGATCACCTGCCGGGTGTCGTGCTCGACCATCCACAGCGTGTCGCCGTTGGCGTAGTAGTCGGCGTCTTGCCCATCGCCGTAGTCCCACACCATCTTGCCCGGCTTCTTGAGCTTGAGCTTGCCCGAGGTCTTCTTGGCCTCGCCGTAGGTCGGGTTCCAGTAGGTCTGCTTGAACTTGGCCTCGAGGTCCCCCGTGCCGTCGTAGAAGGCTTGGACCATGACCAGAACTTCAGAGGAGTTGTCGGGGCGCCACGCGGGCGCCATGGGTTTGGAGGTCTTTTCCGGGTTCTGCGCTCGAAACACCTTGGTGATGGTGTCGCGCTCGACGGCGGAGGCGCCGGAGCCAAGCAGAACGGAGAGGCTCAACATTGAAACGAGTACAGCGTGCATGTGGGTTCCTCGAACGGGCGGTCGGCCCGCGTGGTTCTCGGACGGGATCCAGCAGAGCTTATTGTCGGACGCCCGCAAAAGCCACGGGACCCACTGCGCGGGGTATGCGCGAACGCATGATCCAACCCGCTGGCCCCACGTGATTCCCCAGCAACCGCCGGTTCACGCCACGACATCGGCGTCGCGTTGGCGCCCGCGGGCATGGCGTGCGGGCGGAACTCACGCGGCCGAGACGAAGACCTCGCGGGGCTTGCTGCCATTTGGCGGACCGATCGCCCCGTCCTCTTCCATCCGCTCGACGATCTTCGCCGCGCGGTTGTAGCCAACGTTGAGCCGGCGCTGCAGCATCGAGGTCGAGACCTTCTGCGCCTCGGCGACCAGCTGCACGGCCTTGTCGTAGAGCGGATCGTGTGCCCGCTCCTCGTCGGCCTCGTCGGTCTCGACCTCGGCCTTGGTGATCTCCATGTTGTAGGACGCCTTGGCCTGCTTGCGCACGAACTCGACGACCTTCTCGATCTCGGCCTCCGACACGAAGCAGCCGTGGATACGCCGGGGCTCCTTGCCGCGATCCATGTACAGCATGTCGCCCATGCCCAGCAGCTGCTTGGCGCCCTTCTGATCCAGGATCGTGCGCGAGTCGATGTCCGAGGTGACCTGAAACGCGATCCGCGAGGGGAAGTTATTCTTGATCGTCCCCGTGATCACGTCGACCGAGGGCCGCTGCGTGGCCAGGATCAAGTGCACCCCAGCAGCGCGGGCCTTGGCGGCCAGCCGCGCCACGTTGCACTCGACCTCCTTGCTCGCAACCATCATCAGGTCGGCGAACTCGTCGATCACGATCACGATGTAGGGCATCGACTCGGGCCGCGGCGGCAGCTCGACGCCGCCGGTGATCGCCACCGCGTTGCCCTCGGCATCAAACTGCACGCCGCTGAGCCGGCTGCCGTTGACCGCGTCCTCGCCATCGGCCATCGCCTCGGCGGACAGCCCGGCGGCCTCGGCCTCGAGCGCCTTGCTCTCGGCGTCCCACTCGGCCTGCAGCTGCGGCATCTTCTTGTTGTAGCCCTTGATGTCGCGGACCTTGGCGCCCGACAACAAGGCGTAGCGCCGCTCCATCTCGTTGACGGCCCAGCGCAGGGCCAAGTTGGCCTTCTCGGCGTCGGTGATGACCGGCAGCAACAAGTGCGGAATGTCGCGGTAGATGCTGAACTCGAGCATCTTGGGATCGATCAGGATCAGGCGCAGCTGGTCGGGCGTGCACGAGTACAGCAGCGAACACAGCATCGCGTTGACCCCGACCGACTTGCCCGAGCCGGTCGCGCCGGCGACCAGCAAGTGCGGCGACTTGCCAAGATCAATCGAGACCGCCTTGCCAACGATGTCCTTGCCGAGCACCAGCGGCAGGTGCCCGCCGGTCTCTTTGTAGGTGGGGTCGGCCAGGTTCTCTTGCAGGTAGACGGTCTCGCGCTCCTTGTTGGGGACCTCGAGACCGACCGTCGACTTGCCGGGGATCGGCGCGAGGATCCGGATCCGGATCGCCTCGAGCGCCATCGCCAGGTCGTTCTCGAGGTTCTGGATCCGCGAGACCTTGACCCCCGCTTCGGGCTTGAACTCGTAGCGCGTGATGACCGGACCCGGGTGGATCTTGGTGACCTTGCCGCGGATCTTGAAGTGGGCGAAGGCCTCGACGATGCGCCCGGCCTGCTCGTAGATGAAGTCGGTGTCGATCTCGGTCTTGGTCGCCGACTTGTCGATCGCGGCGAACAGGTGCAGGGGCGGGAGCTCGTAGGCACCCTGTAGGTACTGAACGGGCTGTGCGCCATCTCGCCGCGGCGCTGGTTTGGCGTCGTTGGCTGCGCCGACCGCTTCGGTTCGCTTGGCGCGCGCGCGGGCGGCGATCTCGGCTGGGGTCAGCGGCGCCTTCTTGCGACCGGGCTTCCCGTCGGCTTCGGGGCCGTCGTTGGCGGCCGCCTCGGGATCTTCGTCTTGTGCGTCGTCTTCTTCGTCGTCGGCGTCGGGGCCACTGAGTAGATCGGGATCCTCGCTCACGCAGATCTCGGGCCGCTCGTCGCTGCTCGGCGACTTCGATGGAGCGCTCGGCGTCGGCGGCTCGACGGCTTCGAGCTCGTCGGCCTGCGCGATCTGGGGCACCTCGGCTGCCTCGGCGTCGCTGCGCTTGCGGTTCTTGCGAGCGCGCTTGCCCTGCGTCGACTTGCGGGTGGACTTGGACTTTTTCTTGGGGCTCGCGGGCGCCTCGACCTCGGCCTCCTCCCCTGCTTCCTCTTCCTCTTCTTCTTCCTCGTACGCCTCTTCTTCCTCTTCTTCCTCTTCTTCCTCTTCGTACGCCTCTTCCTCTTCCTCGTACGCCTCTTCCTCTTCCTCTTCCTCGTACGCCTCCTCTTCCTCCGCTTCCCCCGTCGCCTCTGCTTCCCACTTCTGCTCCGCGTACTCGCGCTGCGCCTGCGCGATCCCGACGACGCCCGACCACAGGTAGCGCAGCGTCCACAGCCCCCCGCGACCAACCGCCCGCGAGCCCGCGAGCAAGTGGCCAAAGGTCAGCGGCGTCGACGCGATCAGACCCAAGCACATGATCGTGATCGTGAGCAGGTAGGTCCCCGCGTGATCGAACAGACCGATGCTGACCTCGCCCAGCAGCTCGCCAGACAGACCGCCCGCCGTGTACCCGTGCACGCGGTAGCTGGGAAACATCACGTGCAGCAGCACGCAGCCGGCCAAGGTCGCGGACGAAAATCCAATGCCCTCGCCCATGCGCAGCTCCATGCGATGCCCGAGCAGCGCCTTGACGCCGATCCCCACCACGCCGAGCACGACCAGGTACGCGGCCATCCCGAACCCAGCGTAGAGCGCGGCCGCGACCAGCCTGCCGACCGGGCCCATGAGGTTGCCGTCGCCGAACTGATAGGAGATCAGCCCGCCCGCCATCAGCGCGCCGATCGCCAGCAACGCTACGCCCAGGAACTCGCCCCACCCGCGGGGGATCCCAGGATCACTCGGCTCCGGCTCTCGACTGCGCTGCTTCTTCGCCATTTTCTTTAGTGATCTCGTGTGTTTGTGGATCTCGCGGGGCTCCCCAGGTGGTCATAGTAGGATAAAAGCCTACATTTCACCACATTAATCGTTGCGGGGTGTCGCGGGGACCGCCAGGGCGGGTTAGTGTCCGCGCCATGCGACGCGTCGCCATCCTGCTCCCCCTTGTCGCCCTCCTGTTCGGAGGCTGCAAAAAAGATGAACTCGAGGCTGCCCTGGCCAAGGCCGAGGCCGAGCTCGCGCAAACCCGCAAGGATCTCGAAGGCCAGAAGCAGGCCAACGCGACGCTGCAGGCCGAGAACCAGACGCTGCAAGAGCGGATCACCGAGCTCGAGGGCGAGCTCAGCGAGCTCGGCGGGCAGATCACGCAGCTCGAGGGCCAGCTCAAGGATCTCGCCGACAAGGCAGGCATCACCGAGCGCGAGCTCGCCGAGCTGCGCGCCGAGAAGGCGAAGCGCGAGAAGGAGCTCGAGGTCTACCGCAGCTTGTTCGCCAGCCTCAAAAAAATGGTCGATGCCGGCACGATCAAGGTCGGGTTCCGCGAAGGTCGCCTGGTCGTCCAGCTCGACGACGCGATCTTGTTCGACTCGGGCCGCGCCAAGCTCAAGAAGACCGGACAAGAGGCGATCAGCTCGCTGGTCGAGCCGCTCAAGGCCGTCAAGCGCGACTGGATCGTTGGCGGCCACACCGACAACGTGCCGATCAAGACCGCCACCTTCGCCAGCAACTGGGAGCTCAGCTCCGCGCGCGCGCTCGAGGTCACCAACTACTTGATCGAGCAAGGCATGCCGGCCGACCGGATCGGCGCCGCGGGCTACGCCGAGTTTGACCCGGTCGCGGACAACTCCACGCCCGAAGGCCGCGCGCAGAACCGGCGGATCGAGGTCGTGCTGATGCCCACGATCCCGCAGAACCTGCAAGACATGCTCATGAACTAGGCCGCGGCGGCATGCGCTGCACATCGCAGCGAAACCGCCCAGCCAAGACCGACACGGGCCCGAGCGCTTGCAGCTTGGGCTCTGTCGTTTCTGCGTGGGGCGCGGACGCCAGGTCGGCGCACGCGAACTCGCCAGTGAGGGTCATGGACGCGGCGTCAAACTGAATCTCGAGCGCGCAGCTGGGATCGGCGGGCCCGGCTCCGTTGTTGAACGCGTCGTCGCCCTCGTGCCACCAGATCGCAAAGCCTGGATCTGGGCTGCAGTGGCTGCCGTGGGCGCCGGCTGGCATGGGCTCGTAGCGACCGCTGGGCCGCTGGCTCAGCCGACACACATCGATGTCCAAGCGCGGGCCGGCGTCGCCGTCTTGCTCGGGGGTCTGCGCCAAGCGGATCCACAGGTAGTCGCCGCGCTCGGGCTCGGCATACCAGCGACAGAACACGTGGCCCTCCGGGGCGGACCACGAGAGGTCTGACGCAGCGCCGTTGGTGTGTTCGAGGGTGAACGCGCCCTGGGGCCCCGGCGCCTCCACCCGTGGCGCCTGAGCTTCGGGCGCCTGCGGGACCGCACACGCCGCGCACACCACGAGGCCGAGAAGCACTCGCCCGAGCTGAAAACACTGTTGCGCGGTCATCAATTGAGCACGTTCAGATGCAGCGGGTCGCCGTCGAGTTTCAACATCACGCGCAAGTTGGCCTGGCCCGCGACGTGCCACTGATCCCCGGGTGTCGAGGGCTGCAGCTGCAACAACGGCGTCGCAGCCACAGCGGCGGTCGAGATCGCCTCGCCGTCGTAGTCGCGCAGCTGGTACAGCGCAGCGTAGGGCGCGTTGGCGATGGAGCCGTGGATCACCAGCTGCACGTCGACGATGCCCGCGCGTCCCGCAGCCGCGCGCAGCACTTGGCGTGTGCGCCCGGCGTTGGCCCGCAGGTACACGGCCGCGCTCAGATCACGTCGATACACGATCGTTGGCCCAAGCACCGGGTTGCGGTTGAGCTGCAGCTCGACGCGGATCCCCTGCCCCGGGGGATCTTCGGGAGACGCTGGCTGCTCCATCGCTACCCAGCGCAGCCACACCACGAAGGTGTCGCGGGCGAGGTCGAAGGTCAGCGTCGGATACAGGGCCGTCGCCATCGGGCGGAGTGTACACTCCGGCCATGTCATCGGGCCCTGCCATCGAGATCCCCGATCGCCTCAACATGGCCGAATGGTTCCTGGACCGGCGCCTCGACGAGGGTCTGGGCGACAAGACCGCGATCCACTATCACGGCAGCTCGCTCGACCAGCCGCGCCAGCTCAGCTACGCGCAGCTGGTTGGCGAGAGCTGCAAGGTCACCAATTTACTGCGCGAGCTCGGGCTTGGCATCGAGGATCGGGTGCTGATCTTGCTGCCCGACACGCCCGCGTTCGTGGCCTGCTACTTCGGGGTGCTCCGGGCTGGCTGCGTCGCGGTCCCAGCCAACAACTGGCTCAAGGCCAAGGACTACGCCTACTACCTCGAGTACGCCCGGCCCAAGGCCGTGATCGTCGACGCCGAGATCTGGCCAGCCGTCGACGAGGCGCGCCAGACCGAGGGCCGCCACACCAAGCACTACATCGTCCACGACCGGACCTTCGCGGCCACCCCCGAGGGCACCGTCGACATCGCGCAGGCCTGCGGCTCGCTGCCCAGCACCGCGCGCACCGAGCCAACCTACCGCGACGACATCTCGACCTGGCTGAGCTCGAGCGGCTCGACCGGCAACCCCAAGTGCGTGGTCCACATGCACCACGACTTCGTGTGGAACACGATCGCCTACGCCCAGCGCACGCTCAAACTCAAGCGCGACGACATCACGCTGTCCGCCCCCAAGCTGTTTTTTGGCTACGCGCTGGCCAGCAACATGCTGTTCCCGTTCAGCGTGGGGGGCAGCTGCGTGCTGCTGCCCCAACGCGTCAAGCCGGCCGCGTACTTCGAGCTGCTCGAGCGCTACGAGGCCACGCAGTTCGTGACCGTGCCAACGACGATCGCCAAGATGGTCGCCGCCGCCGAGAACGACGGCGCCGCCGACGGCCGTGATCTGTCCAAGCTCCACTCGCTGATCTCGGCCGGCGAGGCGCTTCCACCTCGCATCTATCGGGCCTGGCGCGATCGCTTCAAGGCCGAGATCTACGACGGGATCGGCTCGGCCGAGATGTTCCACGTGTACATCACCAACCGACCCGGCGACGTCAAAGAGGGCAGCCTCGGCAAGCTGGTAGAGGGCTACGAGTACGAGCTGGTCGGCGACGACGGCCGCCCCGTCGCCAAGGGCGAGATCGGGACCGTCGTGATCCGCGGCGGCTCTGCGGGGCTGTGCTACTGGCGGATGCGCGACAAGAGCCGCGAGACCTTTCACGGTGACGCGGTCGTTGGCGGCGACAAGTTCATGGTCGATGCTGACGGCTACTTTTGGTACTGCGGCCGCGGCGACGACATGCTCAAGTGCTCGGGCGTGTTCGTGTCGCCGGTCGAGGTCGAGAACGCCCTGATCGCCCACCCCGCCGTGCGCGAGGCTGGCGTCGTCGGCTTCCGCGACGCCGACGAGCTCGAGAAGACCATGGCCTTCGTGGAGCTCGCGGCTGGGCACGAAGCCAGTGACGAGCTCTCCGAGCAGATCATCGCGCACTGCCGCACGCTGGTCGCCGCGTTCAAGGCCCCGCGCAAGCTCGAGTTCGTGGCTGAGCTGCCGCGCACCGAGACCGGGAAGATCCGGCGGGCTGCGCTGCGCGAGCTGGCGGCCAAGCAGGTCGATGGCGCGGGAGGCCAGGCGTGAGCGCGACGGATCCGGGCGCGGCTGGCCAGGTCTGGGAGCTCGCGCGAATGACCTACGTGGAGGTCGAGGCCGCGCTCGCACGGTCCGAGCCCAAGATCGCGCTGCTGCCAACCGGGAGCACCGAAGCCCACGGGCCTCACCTGCCGCTGGCGACAGACTCGATCATCTCGGTGGAGATGGCCCGGCGCGCGGCGGAGCAGCTCGCCGCCCGCGGGATGATCGCCGTGCGCATGCCAGCGCTGCACTACGCGGTCACCGATTGGGCTGCAGACTTTGCAGGGTCCGCCGGCGTCACCCAGGACACGGCCCGCGCGACCCTGCTCGAGCTCGCGCGCCGTTATGCAACGTTGGGCTTTGACGCGACCGTGCTGATCAACGCGCACCTCGAGCCTGACAACATCGCGACCTTGCGCGGGGTCACCCGCGAATACGCAGAGTCCGGCGCGCCGGGAAAGCTGTTGTTCCCCGACAAGACCCGCCGACGCTACGCGTCCCGCTTGACCCAGGAATTTCAGAGCGGCTCGTGCCACGCCGGACAGTACGAGACCTCTTTGGTGCTGGCGGTGGATCCAAGCTTGGTCCGCGTCGCGCTCGCGCAAAAATTGCCCGAACACCACGTGGCGCTGCACGAGCACATCGCCCGGGGGGCCACGAGCTTCGCAGAGTGCGGCCTCGATCAGGCCTATTGTGGCAATCCGGCCAACGCCAGCGCAGCCGAGGGCCACGCCAGCTACGACGCGCTCGCCAGCATCGTCGTCGACACGGTGCTCGAGGCGTTGGGCGGCTGACCTTTGCGATCAATACGGTGGCGGCCATTACTGGAGGGCCTGGGCCTGCCAGCATTCCGCATGGCCCAATTGGCAGCAACTGTACCGATTGACACAACGTACCAATTGCCAATTGTTCCGTTGGCCACCCGGGTGCTGTCAATATTTGCGCGTACCAGCAGCCCCATTGACCCGTCAAACGTGGACCCAGCCCGGCACTGCGCGACACTCCACGACACCCATACGCTCAAATGATGAGAGTATGGCTGAATGTCGAGGTTCCCGAAGTCATGAGTATGCCCATCTCCCCCACGCTCGGTCTCTTCTTGCTGGTGCTCGGCTCGAGCGGCGCGACGCCGGCTTGCATGGAACCCAATCCGCTGTTCCAACCCGGAGACGAGGTCAGCGAGACGAGTGACGACGAGACGAGCGACGGCACCGACTCGGGCGACGGCGACGGCGACGGCACGGACTCGAGTGGCCGCCCTCGTACGCCTGACCAGGGCAGCGATGGCGATGGCGACGGCGACGGCGACGGCGACGGCGATGGCGATGGCGACGGCGATGGCGATGGCGACGGCGACGGCGATGGCGATGGCGACGGCGACGGCGACGAGTGTGACGACGACGACGACGACGACGACGACGACGACTGCGATGACGGTGACGATGACGGCAAGGGCTCATACCCAGCGGACGACGACTCCGTTCTCGACCTCGCCGAGTATGGGCGGCCAATGCCTGCGTGACGCACGAGAGAGGCGAACCGCTAAATCCCACGCACAAGTGCACGCCTACTGACTCGTCCCTGCCGTTGTCGACTCGGCGCTCGCGGTATCCCGACACAGCTTCGACCTCGCTCCTCGTCAGGAACGGCACAGACGCACCCTGGCACGTCTGCAGGGCCATCCCCGCCGTTGTCGACTCGGCGCTCGCAGTATCCCTAGTCAGGAACGGCCCCAGACTGACTACAGTCAGTTCAGGCGCTGCAGCTTCACGCCGGCCGGCTTCTCGAGCGACACGCGATAGCGCTGGCCTGAAGCCACCTTCACCCGCCCCGCGCTGACCCACGGATCACTCGCGCGCTCGCGCAGCCAGACCTTGTGGCGACCGGGCGGCAGGCTCAGCTTGGCGACGGGCTCGAGCGCCCGCTCCTGTCCGTTGACCTTGACCCACACGAAGAAGAACTCGTGAGCGGCGAACTCCACCTCGGCAGGGATCGCAGCGGGGACCTTGGACGCACGCCGCTTGGGCTCGCTCGGGGCCGCCACCGGTGGTGAAGCCTCTACGACCGGCGCGGCTTCGACGGGCACGGGCGAGACTTCCACAGGCGTGGGAACGGGAACGGGAACGGGAACGGGGACGACCGTGGGCTCGACGGGCGCCTCGGCGGCTGGGGCATCCTCGCTTGGCGCGGACGCAGCCGTGGTGCCGGACAGCCACGCATATCCAAACCCCAGGCTGACACCGAGCACCGCCAGCGCAACCGCCAGCGCAACCGGGGCGCGTCGCCAACCGCTGGCCCGAGCCCCGGCCACCCGCTCGAACGGCTGTGGGGTGGTCTCGGACGCGGCCTCATCGACGGCGAGGATCGAGCGTGTTGCTAGATCCGACGCGTCCTGCGACTCCGACTGCTCATGCCCAGACTGCCCAGACTGCCCAGACTGTTCGTGGACCGTCGGCTCGTCGCTGGGCTCGAGCTCGAGCTCCTCGTCGGAGAATTCCACGGTCAACCCAGTGCGCGGCGCCGCGATCCCAGCGCGACCACGCACCAGCGCGGTCAGCTCGTCGGCGGCGTTGCGATACCCGGGCCAGCGACGCAGGAGCGTCAACGCTTCGCCCGCAGACTGCACACGCGCTCCGCGATCTTTTGCCAGCAGGCCGTCGCGCAGCGCGACCAACTCGAGCGGAACATCGGTTCGGCGCAGCGGCGGGATCTCGCCCGCGACCACCATGCCGAACAGCGCGTCACGCCCAGCCCCCGCACGAAACCGGACGCCGTCGAGCAGCTCTTGCAGCATCGCCCCAACCGCGAACAGATCCGTGGTCGCGTGCTTGGTGTCGCCGCGCAGCTGCTCGGGCGGCATGTAGCGCAGCTTGCCGCGCACGTGCAGGCCCGAGGTCTCCTCGCTGGCCAGGCGCGCGACCCCGAAGTCGCTGACCTTGACCTCACCGCTGACCGAAATCAGCACATTGTGCGGCGAGATGTCACGATGCACGATCGTGCTGCTCTCGTCGCCCTCTGTCAGGCCGTGAGCGTAGGCGAGGCCGCGCAGGACCTCACCGATCACGTGGGCGATGACGTGTAGCTCGAACGCCTGGCCCTCCTCGCGCATCGCGGTTGCGAGCCGGCTCAGATCCATGCCATCCACCCACTCCATGACCAGGTAGCTGCGCCCCTCGTGCTCGCCAACGTCGAACACCTGCACGATGTTGGAGTGCGTCAACATCATGGTCAGACGGCCTTCGTCGACGAACATCCGGCGGTAGACCGGGTTGTTGGCGAAGTGTGAGGCCAGCAACTTGATGGCCACCGCCTTGCTCGCCCCGCCCATGGCCTGGCGCCGCCCCATCCACACCTCGGCCATCCCACCCGAGGCAATGCGGCGAACCAACGCGTATGGACCCAATCGTTGCACTCACATGAGTGAATGACGAATATCCAGAAAATGTCAAGCCAACTTCATACACTTCAATCGTGCTATTTTTGAGTCGCCTATCATCCGACATGGCCAAAGTGACAGGCAATGCGCCCGGGTGCCACCGCCCCCAATTACAGCCCCGGTGTAGATACAGGCCGAATATTCGACGCCACAAAAATCTGGACTCAGGACGGCACTGCGCGACACTTGATCGCACCTGCAGAACATCGCGACAAGAGTATGGCAATTATTTCGGGGCCGTTCTTCGGCATATTACTTACAGTTGGCCTGGTGCTTGGTCCTGCGCACGCCGACGACAGCTATCCAGGTGCCGTCAGCGCGGTCGAGACAGCGCTGGTCCAGATCAACACGGACCCCGAGCGCGGAATTGACACCTTGCGCGCAGCGCTGGTCCATCTTCGCGAGTTCACGCCGCAGCTGGCCGGGGACCCCAAGACGCTCGAACTACGGCTCTTGGCCGAACTCGCCTTGGCTCGGGCTCAGCTCGCCTCGGGAGATCGCTACGCCGCCGCGGCGACGATCGACGCAGCACTCGAGGCCCTGGCCGATGCCCCCCTGCCCAGCGATCGGCTGGGTCCGGGGCTTGGGGCGCTGGTGGCCGAACGCCAGCGCGCGCTCGAGGCCCGCGGCTTCGCGCGACTGCGGGTCGAGTGCCCCACCAAGTGTCGGGTATTGATCAACGAGCGCAACGCGGGGGACGTGGACACGCCGGGGTCCGCACGCGAGCTGGCGCTTCCGCTGGGCACTCATAGGGTCTGGGTCGAGTCGCTGGCCGAAGACGCGACCGCCGACGCAGACCCGCTGCGCACCACGGTCTCCCTGGATGCGGCGGACACCGTCGTCACCGTGACCTACTCGGGATCAGCCGAGACCGCCGACAGCCCCGTCCCCACGCGGGGCCAGGCCAACACCGGTGAGCGCCCACTCGAACTTGGCCCGCAACGCCAACGCCACCGCACCGCGCCGCGCTGGGCCGAGGTCACGACGCTCGTCGCGGGTGGAGCTGCGCTGGTCGCTGGGGCCGTGCTGTTGGCGATCGACAGCCGTTGCCCTCGCGGCGCGGACCCGAACGACCTCGCCGCCTGCCCCGAACTCTACGACACGCGCACAGGTGGAATCGCGCTGGTGTCCGCGGGCTTCGCCGCCAGCTTGACCGGTGGAGTGATGCTGATCGTCGACGAGACCCGGATGGGGGATCGCCGCGGCACCGAGCTCGGCCTGGTCTGGACCACGAGGTTTTGAGCCGATGACCGTACCGATCTCACCCATGTTCTGCGTGCTCGTGCTCGCGCTTGGCAGCGGCGCGTCCACTTGCATGAAGCCCAACCCGCTCATCTACGCGGTCGCCGAAGCGGGCACGGAGTCAGGCGGCGACAGTGAATCCAGCGGCGACAGCGAGTCGGGCAGCGACAGTGAATCCGGCGGCGACAGTGAATCCGAAGATAGCACCGAGTCGGGCGGCGAGGACGAACAAGACACCGAGTTCCCACAGATCCCCGACGTCGCCGACAGCGAACCCAACACCTGCGCCCCACTCGACGCGTTCAACCCCGAGTGCGGGATGTGTCTAGGCTCGAGCTGTTGCGAGCTCGCGCTCGCTTGCGAGGCGGTCGAAGACTGCCCATGCCTTGCGGCCTGCTTGTTCGAAGGCGGCAGCAACGGCACCTGCAAGAACGCCTGCAACGGCACAAAGGCGGACATGCCCGAGCTCGATCCGCTCCTCGATTGCATGGACGAGCTCTGCGACGCCGCGTGCTGATCGGGGTCACACGCGTGTTGTCGCATCGAGCTGTTGGACGCCTTGGTCCGAGACCAGGTAGTCCATGCGCAGATCGTGATCGAGCATCGGGATCGGGCCCCCTGGTGGATCGATGAACGCGGCCAGACAGACCCCACACAGCGGCGGCAACTCGAGTTCCGGGTCCGCCCGGCGAGTCGCCAAGGCCCGATCGTAGTGCCCGGCACCAAATCCCAGCCGCGCGCCGTCTTGGCCGAACCCAAGCCCTGGGACCAGCATCAGATCGACGCCGTGCTCGGCCCCCGGGGCGACCACCCCCTCCCCTGCTTCGGCTGTGTGGACCGGCGGCTCGAGCAGACCCATGCGGCCCGGCTCGAGCTGCGAGAGATCCCGACACGGCCAAAACCGCATGCGCCCCGAGCCGATCAACCTGGGCAACCACACACGCTTGCCAGCCGCGAGCGCGAGCTCGAGCAGCGGCCGGGTGTCGACCTCGCCGCGCACCCCAACGAACGCCGCCAAGCCGCGGGCCTCGACCCACATGGGATGCGCGACGAGCTTGGCCGTGAGCTGCTGCGATCCGAGCAACAAATGCTCGGCCGACAGCGCCCGCCGCCGCGCCAACAACAGCTTGCGCAGGGCCTGCTTGGCTGCATCCGCGCTGGGCTGCTCGAGCTTGGGCTCGGTCATGTGCGCGAGCCTACACCGACGCTCGCCAGCGCGGCCCTGCGACGATAAAACCCGGGCATGTCCAGCTTCGAAGACTACGAGCAACACGACGCGACCGGACTCGCCCGGCTGGTGCGCGATGGAGAGGTGTCGCCGACTCAGCTGGTCGAGGCGGCGATCGAGCGGATCGAAGCGCGGAATCCCAAGATCAACGCGGTCGTGCATCGCAGCTTCGAGCGCGCCCGCACCCAGGCCCTGGATCTGGACCAGCTACCGAGCGGGCCGTTTCGTGGGGTCCCGTTCCTGCTCAAGGATCTCAAGGCGCTCGACGCTGGCCAGCCAAGCAGCAACGGCTCGCGGCTGTGGGCGGACCGGCGGGCGACCCACGACGACGAGCTGGTCCGGCGGTTCAAGGCGGCCGGGCTGATCATCTGTGGACGTACCAATACGCCGGAGCTGGGGATCCTTGGCGTGACCGAACCCGAGCTGTTTGGCCCGACGCGCAACCCGTGGAACACCGACCGCACCCCCGGGGGCAGCAGCGGCGGCGCGGGGGCGGCCGTGGCCGCGGGCATGGTCCCAGCCGCGCACGCCAGCGACGGCGGCGGCTCGATCCGGATCCCCGCCAGCAACTGCGGGCTGGTCGGGCTCAAGCCATCGCGCCACCGGGCCCCCGTCATGGATCCAACCGGCTCGTGGGGCGACCTCGCGGGCGCCCACGTGCTGACCCGCAGCGTGCGTGACAGCGCCGGATTGCTCGACTGCATCTCCGGTCCGCGGCGCGGCGTCGCGGAGCAGCTGCCGGCCCCGGGCGAGTCGTTCGTGACCCAGCTCGAGCGCGCGCCAGAGCGCCTGCGCGTAGCCTTGTGCACCCGCGCGTTGCTGGCCACGGACACCGACCCCGACTGCGTGCAGGCGGCCGAAGACGCCGCCAAGCTGTGCGCCGAGCTTGGTCACGAGGTCGTCGAGGCCACCCCCAGCTTCGATCGTGCCGCGCTGACTCGGGCGTACCTGATCATGGTCTGCTGCGGCACCGCCTCGGCGATCCGCGTGTACGAGGCCGAGCGTGGCAAGCCGGCCCGGGCGGGCGAGCTCGAGCCCAAGACCTGGCTGCTGCGGATCATTGGCGAGTCACTGAGTGCCGGCGAATACATCGAGCAGCTGGCGCTGATCCAAAGGGCATCGATCGAGCTGTCCAACTTCTTCGTGGAGCATGACGTGATGATCACCCCCACGCTGGCCCAACCGGCGCTGAAGGTCGGTGAGATCGCCACAACGGCGCTCGAGCGCAACGCCGCGCGGGTGTTTCGGACCGCCCCGGTCAAACGCGTGATGCTGAAATTGCTCGATGAGCTCGCCGCGGATCCGCTCGCGGCCACCCCCAACACCCAGCTGTTCAACATGACAGGGCAACCAGCCATCTCGCTGCCGCTGCACTGGGACGCCGAGGGGCTCCCGATGGGTGTCCAGTTTGTCGGGCGGCTGGGCGAGGAGGCTCTGTTGTTGCGCTTGGCCAGGCAGATCGAGCAAGCCAAGCCCTGGATGGATCGGCGTCCGACGAACGTGTGAGCTAGAGCGCCGATCAGTGTGGAGTCGCGTCGGCAGGTGCGGCCCCAGATGCGCCTGGCGTCGTGAACTCAGACTGATTGGCGCTCTAGCCCGGTCGATGAGCGACCACCCGAGGTCCTGCCGGGCCGACCCGTCGCCGACCACCCCCACCGCGATCGGCTCGCTCCAGCACCTTCGCAGCTGGCACGCTCCGTGCTAGGTCGCCGTGGTAGCTTTCGAGCAAGAGCGATGAGAGACAAGTCCGGCAAATACCTCCTCACGACACGGATCGGCGCCGGCGGCATGGGTCAGGTCTGGAGCGCGATCAAGCGGAGCGACGACGGGCTGCAGATGCCGTGTGCGATCAAGGTGCTGCACCCCGCGCTGGCCATGACCAACGAGGACCGCGAGCGCTTCTTCGGCGAGGCACGGATCGCCGCCCAGCTCGACCACGGGCGCATCGTCAAGGTCGTTGACACGAGCGAAGTGCAGGGCTCGCCGTGCTTGGTGATGGAGTGGGTCGACGGGGTCAACCTCCGCAACCTGATCGATCGGGCCGAGAAGGCCGGGACCCGCCGGCTGGGGGTCGACATCTCGCTGTACATCGTCGGTGAGATCCTCTCGGCCCTCGAGTATGCCCACGGCCGCACCGTCGCGGGCGAGCACGCAGGGGTCGTGCACTACGACGTCACCCCGGGCAACATCCTGGTCTCGTCCAGCGGCGAGGTGAAGCTGACAGACTTCGGGATCGCACGCTTCGCCAAGACCTCCGAAGCCACGATGTCACGCTCGATCGGGACCCCGCGCTACATGTCACCCGAGCAGATGACCGGCCGGGTTCGCATGCAGTCCGACATCTACAGCCTTGGCGTCGTGTTGCACGAGTTGCTGGAGGGCGAGCGGTTCCTTGGCAACTGCACGGTGGCGGAATTTCAGTCGAGCGTGCTGGGTGGGCACATCCCGGACCTGACCGTGCCAGACATCCCCGCGTGGGTCGATCAGCTGCGGCGGCGCATGCTGGGGACCCGGCCAGAGGATCGCCCCTCGGCAGGTGACGCGCACTGGATGATCGTTCAGAACACCGCCCGCTATCAGATCGCCGCGCGCGAGCTCAAGGTCTTCTACAATCGCATGATCGGGCGGCCGCGCTCGGGCTTCACCGAGCTGATCGAGCTGCACAAAGACGATCAGAGCCTGCCCGCGTCGCTGTTCAACCAGAGCGACTCACAGCCGCTCGCTGTCGATCCGGACGCCCGCACCAGCGCCGAGCCCTCTGGCCCCCAGACCTCTGGCCCCCAAGCCGTCGAACCCATGCAGCTGCGGCGGGCAAGCGTGGACGCTGCAGATCAGCTTGGTGACTACGCAACCAGCGAGCGCACGAACACCAGTGCGGCATCCGTTCCCATCAATGAGGCGGTGTGCGAGCCAACGCTCAGGCTGCCGACCCCCACGGGTCTGGCCGCAGCAGAAATGATCGTCACCGAGGCAGATCATCCGTGGCCCGCGCCACCGACCAAGCCCGCGCCCGCGGGGCTCGTCTTGCCCAGGGCGCTGATCATCGGGGCGGTCTGCATGGCCGTGTTCTCGGGGGTGTTGTTCGTTTGGGCGGCTGTCTCGATCATCCGTCGCCCGGCAGCCGCCGATGTTTCGGCCCCGGATCCGGCGGCTGTGGCGTCGAAGCAGCGACCAACGGACCGCAAGCTCGAGTCCGCGAAGCCGGCCGTCGAGCAAGAGCCCACTCCCCCACCGGTCGAGCCCATTCCTGCGCCCGAGTTCGAGCCGTCCATACCCGATCCGGCGCTCGATCCACCCGAGCCCGAACCCGAACCCGAACCAACCCCGACGGCCGAGGCCGAGCCCAAGCCCGAGCCCAAGCCCAAACCGACAAAGCCCAAGCCCAAGCCAGCCGTGGAGGTGACGTTCGTGATCAGCGGCGCGACGAAGGCCGAGCTCGAGGTCGGCAAGCGCAGCATCGCCTATAAGTCCTTCGCCCTGACCACGCTCAGGCCTGGCAACTACCCCGTTCGCTGGCGCGAGACCCCAAGCGAAGCGTGGAACGCCGCCGGCACCCTGCGGATCGACAGCGACCTCGCGTCGGGCACCTTCTACGATGTCAAGCTCACCAAGACCACGCTCAAGGCGACCAAGGGCGCGAAAGGATCTGCCAAGTGAAGGCGCCTGAGCTCGAAGCCCCCAGCACGGGCGAGGTCGTGGGTGACGGTCGCTTCGAGCTGCTGTCAAACCTTGGCGAGGGGGGGACGAGCGTGGTCTACCGCGCGCACGATTGCAGGCTGGGCGTCGAGGTCGCGCTCAAGCTGCTGTTGCCGCGCTACGTCGGCCGGCCCGAGCGAGAGCAGCGCCTGATCAACGAGGCAGAATACCTGCGCCGGCTCCGAGGGCACCCACACATCGTCGAGTTCGTCGACGCCGGCCGGCTCGAGGATCGCGGCCGTTGGCCATGGCTGGCCACGGAAGTGCTCACCGGTCAGCCGCTCGACATGGTCTTCGTCCGCGGAACGCTGGAGATCGCGAGGATCGTCGAGGTCGCCAAACAGATCGCGGCGGGCCTGCACGCTTGCCACACGGCCGGCGTCGTTCACCGCGACGCGACGCCAAGCAACGTGTTCACGCTCGACGACGCGTCGGGCACCATCAAGCTGTTCGACTTCAGCCACGCCGCGGATCTGTGCGCGCCGCAGCTGGCCGTGGGCGCTCCCGGCCGGCTCACTGGAGTCCACGATGTTCCTGGCACGCTCGGCTACATGGGCCCCGAGCAGGTTCGGCAGGAGGCTGCGGATCCAAGCATGGACGCGTTCGGGTTTGGGGTGCTGCTGTTCGAGCTGGTCACGCGTCAGAATCCCTATGCGCACATCCAGGATCGCGGCGCGTACATCCAGGGACAGCGCGAGGGCAAGCTCGAGGCGCCGCGGCTGCACGCGTGGGCCTATGGCGCGCCCGAAGAGCTCGGCGAGCTGGTCCACGACTGTACGAAGCGGCTTGGCGCCGAGCGGCCAACGATGGAGCAGATCATCGAGCGGCTGGGGTCGATCGATCCCACGGCCGTCGCCACGGGTACCACGCCAACACCAACGCCGGTGCTGGTGCCGGATCCGACCGTGAAGATGGATCTGAGGCCAGCCCCCGAGCCGCCCGACCCGACCGCGTGGCGGTCCGCTCCGCCCGGGGCCGACGCGACCGTGAACATGCAGCCGTGGCCCGCTCCCGACCCGGGTCCAGACGCGACCGCGGACATGCAGCCGTGGCACGCTCCCCAACTGGGATCCCACGCGAGCATGAAGGTCCACGCTCCCGAGCACGGGCCCGACACCACCGCGAAGGTCCAGCTTCCGCTGGCTTCCCAACCGGGGGCCGACGCGACCGCGAAGGTCCAGCTCTGGCCCGCTCCCCAATCAGGGCTCGACGCGACCGCGAAGGTCCAGCTTCGGCCCGAGCCGGGACCCGACACCACCGCGAAGCTCCAGCTTCGGCCCGAGCCAGGACCCGACACCACCGCGAAGGTCCAGCTTCGGCCCGAGCCAGGATCCGACGCCACCGCGAGGGTCCAGCTTCGGCCCGAGCCAGGGCCCGACGCCACCGCGAAGGTTCAGCTCCGGCCCGAGCCAGGACCCGACGCCACCGCGAAGGTCCAGCTTCGGCCCGAGCCAGGGCCCGACGCCACCGCGAAGGTCCAGCTTCGGCCCGAGCCAGGGCCCGACACCACCGCGAAGGTTCAGCTCCGGCCCGAGCCAGGACCCGACGCCACCGCGAAGGTCCAGCTTCGGCCCGAGCCAGGGCCCGACGCCACCGCGAAGGTCCAGCTTCGGCCCGAGCCAGGGCCCGACACCACCGCGAAGGTCCAGCTTCGGCCCGAGCCAGGGCCCGACACCACCGCGAAGGTTCAGCTCCGGCCCGAGCCAGGACCCGACGCCACCGCGAAGGTTCAGCTCCGGCCCGAGCCAGGACCCGACGCGACGCAAGAGATGGATCCGGGGCCGACCGCGGATCCAGTCCCCGACACCACAGTCAAGGTCGCGTCGCTCGAGCCCCGCTTGCAGCGAAAAGCTGCCGCGATCGGAGCCTGGGGTCCCCCGCCGTCGACACAGCCTGCAGTAGCCGAGCCGCTGCCGGCTCAGCCTGCGCAGCCGGTGGAGGACGTGACGGAGGTCGTCCAAGTGGCGAAAGCGGTCAACCGTCCGGCCTCCGAGTGGGCCTCCGAGCAGGATGACGACACCGCCCAGCTTGCATTCGCTCGGCCGCCACAACTGCGCCCCGCACCGGCCCCCGCGCCCAAGACCCAACCCGCGGTCGAGCCCGAGCCCGAGCCCGAGCCAACCCCCGACGCGCCACCGCTCAGCAATCGCCGCGCTGGGTTCTGGTGGGTCGTGATCGCGCTCCTGTTGGTTGGGGTCATCGCGTTCGTGGGCTGGCGATGGCTCCACGAGCCCCCCAGCGACGAACCGGCGCCAGCGCCAACCCAGACGAAACAGCGCGCGGAGCCGATCCCCGCTCCTGCTCCCGCTCCAGTCCCCCACCTCGAGCCGGTGCCCGAGGTCGAGCCCACGCCCGATCCAGTCGTTCAGCCCAAACCCCAACCCAAGCCCAAGCCCAAGCCCGAACCAGAACCCACCCCAAAGCCCGAGCCCGACGCTTGCGAAGGTGTCGCGGACCAGGCCCGCAAGGCGCTCGCCGATCGCAACTGGCGGCGCGCGCTCTCGCTGTCTGCGAACCGCAAGTGCTGGGCCTCCCAGGCCGAGCGCGCGGCCCTGCGTGTCGACGCGTTCTCGGAGCTTGGCGAGTGGACCAAGTGCGTCGAGGCGGGCTCGGGCTCGACGGACTCGAAGGTTCGCGCCAAGGTTGATGGTTGTCGCATGTTCGCAACCCCTGAGACGTCCCCATGAAAAAGCCGCTCATTGCTCTCTCTCTCAGCGTGCTGGCCGTGTTCGGCTGGACCCACCCGATCGCCCACGCGGCTCCGCCTGCTGCGTCACAGACGTCGGCTGACCCGATCGCGCTCGCGGTCGATGTCTCTGAGCTGCCGGAGGCCGAGCGTGGTGTGGGGCCGGTGCTGCTTGGCCAATTGCGCACGCTCGTCGAAGCTGGCGGGTTCGAGATCACAGAAGACCCCGCCGCGGCGATGGTGCTTCAGGTTCGGGTTCGGATCCTGGAAGCTGGGGATCGCAACTATGGGATCCACTTCGAGTTCGTTGACGGTGGGTCTGTCGTGCCCGCGGCGGAGTGGACCGATTGTGTGTTTTGTACCGAGGCGAGGATGCTGCAAAAGCTCGAGTCGAAGCAGGCGGAGCTGCTTGCGTCGATCGAGGCGCGACAGCAAGTGCCCGCGGAGACGGATGACGGCGGCGACGGTGGCGATAGCGACAGTGAGGACGACGGCGGGGCCGCGCCGTTGCCGAAGCCGATTGGGCCGATCGGCATCGCGGGGGCTGCGGTCTCCGTGGTGGGGTTGGGCGCGATCGTCTGGGGTGCGGTCGAGGTCTCGCGCGGGCGGGTTTACGAGCATCCGGCGGGGCTTTTCTATGAACGAACCAGCGTCAACCATGCCCCTCGCGGGTACGTGCTGGTTGGCGTCGGGGCTGCCGTCGCTACAGCCGGCCTCGTGATGCTCGGCGTCGACATGGGCCGCCGGGCCAAACAGCGCAAACACGGGCGATCGCAAGCCCTCATTGTTCCCACGTTCTCCCCCACCGGCCTCGGCCTTGGGATCTCCGGTAGCTTCTAGGCAAAGGATCACGACAATGCAAAAATCTCTCATCATTCTCAGCGCTGGCTTCATCGTGGGCTTGAGCATCTCCGCATGTGGAACAACTACCGAACCTGATCCAGATCACTGCGCCCGAGCCGACGGTGCTGCAACCTGTGCAGAGCGGTACGATGGCGAACGCCCGTATTGCACAACCCCCGAGTGTGATCCGAGCGGCGAGGGGTTCAGTGGGTGTGTGGAGGAGGAGCCCACCGAGGAGTGCAACTACGCCTGTGGCGGGGATCAGAACATCCTCGAGGACGACAGCTGCGTGGTCGCTGGCGACGGCGACGGTGACCCCACTGGCGACGGCGATGGCGACGGCGATGGCGATGGCGATGGCGACGGCGACACCGCGTGCATGGGGCCTGCCGACTGCGCCGACTCGATGATGCCGTTTTGCGACCTCGACAGCGGTATGTGCGTGGACTGCGACGGCACCGCCGATGGGGACACTTCGTGCGCCGAGTTGGACCCGAGCACGCCTGTGTGTGAGGCCGGGCTGTGCGTCGCGTGTGCGGCTGAGAAAGAGGATGCCTGCGTCGGGACCACGCCTATTTGTGACGTCGAGGCCAACACTTGCGTTGGGTGCTCCTCCCACGAGCAGTGCAATGACAGCGCGTGCAACTTGGCGGCGGGGAACTGCATGGACCCCGCGAACACCGTGCACGTCAATGGTAGCGGCAACTCCAACTGCGCCCCAGGTGGAGATGGTTCGGAGTCCACGCCATATTGCACGGTGAACCAAGCATTGACGGCGGTGGACTCGAATTCCCTCATCGTGCTCCATGAGGTCAATTCACCTCCGTTCATCTACCCCGACGATGCCATCACGTTGCAACTCAGTGTGGCCATATTCGCGGCGCCCGGTGAAAGCCCCGTTCTGCGAGGGACCTCCGGCGCAACTGCCCTGACCGTAGCGAACGCTGGCAACCTATTCATGCGAGGCGTCACCATCGCAAACACCGCAAACGGTGGCGTCGGCGTCGAGATCACCGGCGCCGCATGGATCGAGCGTTCGAAGATCGTGAACAACGCTGGCGGCGGCATCGTCGTTGACGGCGGCGGGATGTTGGTGCTCGAGAACAGCTTCGTCGGCGGAGACCAGAGTGACAAAAACGCGATCTACGTCGCAGATGGCGCAGCAAACATTCTATACTCGACACTTGCGGCCGGCTTTGGAAGTGCGTCATCGCTATTTTGCGACGATGGCCTGAGCACGACTGTACGCAACTCGTTGCTCGTGGCTCGGACGGGAGGTGACGAGCTAACTTGCCCAAGTGTCTCAATCATCAGCAGCGCCTTGGAAATGGATGCACCTGAAAGCGTGTCCTTGGGAGACATGCCTGACACCAGCTGGTTCGTGGGCTACACAGATGGAGACTTCCGGCTGTCCGGCAGTCACCCCCCACTCATCAATACTGCCGCCACCTGGCAAACCGGCGACCCTGACACCGACATCGAACTTGATCCACGCCCAACGACCGACGGCACCCTCGACTTCGCGGGCGCCGACATTCCGTGACGGATCCGCGACCGCCCGCCACTACCCTCGCGTCATGACCATACCCAAGTCAAAACTGGCTGCCTCGCTCGTCACCTCGTTCGTGGCGTTCGCCGCGGGCGTGGTGGTGGGCTGCGCGGACGTCGAGCCCAACCCCGATCATTGCACGCGAGCTGGCGGCGCGTCTCTCTGCGAGCAGCTCTACGGGACCGAACGGCCGTATTGCACGACTCCCACGTGTAATCCAAGCGGCGAGGGGTTCAACGGGTGTGTCGAGGAGGAGCCCACCGAGGAGTGCAACTACGCCTGTGGCGGGGATCAGAACATCCTCGAGGACGACAGCTGCGTGGTCGCTGGCGACGGCGACGGTGACCCCACTGGCGACGGCGATGGCGACGGCGATGGCGATGGCGATGGCGACGGCGACACCGCGTGCATGGGGCCTGCCGACTGCGCCGACTCGATGATGCCGTTTTGCGACCTCGACAGCGGTATGTGCGTGGACTGCGACGGCACCGCCGATGGGGACACTTCGTGCGCCGAGTTGGACCCGAGCACGCCTGTGTGTGAGGCCGGGCTGTGCGTCGCGTGTGCGGCTGAGAAAGAGGATGCCTGCGTCGGGACCACGCCTATTTGTGACGTCGAGGCCAACACTTGCGTTGGGTGCTCCTCCCACGAGCAGTGCAATGACAGCGCGTGCAACTTGGCGGCGGGGAACTGCATGGACCCCGCGAACACCGTGCACGTCAATGGTAGCGGCAACTCCAACTGCGCCCCAGGTGGAGATGGTTCGGAGTCCACGCCATATTGCACGGTGAACCAAGCATTGACGGCGGTGGACTCGAATTCCCTCATCGTGCTCCATGAGGTCAATTCACCTCCGTTCATCTACCCCGACGATGCCATCACGTTGCAACTCAGTGTGGCCATATTCGCGGCGCCCGGTGAAAGCCCCGTTCTGCGAGGGACCTCCGGCGCAACTGCCCTGACCGTAGCGAACGCTGGCAACCTATTCATGCGAGGCGTCACCATCGCAAACACCGCAAACGGTGGCGTCGGCGTCGAGATCACCGGCGCCGCATGGATCGAGCGTTCGAAGATCGTGAACAACGCTGGCGGCGGCATCGTCGTTGACGGCGGCGGGATGTTGGTGCTCGAGAACAGCTTCGTCGGCGGAAACCAAAATCAGCGTATCATCGACGTCATCGATGGGGAGATTTCGATCGACTACAGTACAATTGGGTCAGGGTTCGGCAACACCTCCCGCGCGGTCGCCTGCGGAGTGGGCTCCGGTGCGAGTATCCGCAACAGTATTCTCGTGTCCTACAGTGCCCAACCCGAGTTGGAGTGCCAGAACGCTCAACTTGAGACGACGTTCACGGAGAGTGACTCCGGCATGATGTTCGATGACTTATCAGGCTGGTTTTCCGACTACGACAGCGGCAACTTTGCTCTGAACCCCGGCATGTACCCCGTCGAGATCGAGACCGCCGCCACCTCGCAAACCGGCGACCCTGACACCGACATCGACGGCGACCCACGCCCAACGACCGACGGCGCCCCCGACTTCGCGGGCGCCGACGTAGCAAACTAGGCGCCGGATCCAGCCCAGCCCACCACAACCCGGAGCCCCCAACTTCGCGGCCCCAACCCAAACGAGCGGCGCCGCCCCCACCAGCCTCGAGCCCGCTCACCGCCGACGCACTTCCATCCCCCACCCCCCGTGCGCCCCCCCAACGTCATGATCACCCGCCAACGATCCCCCCAGCTCCTCGCGCTCGCGTTCGCGTGCGGGGCAGCGATCGGCTGCCAAGCCGAGCACGCCAACCCAGAACACTGCCACTACGCTGCCGGCGACCTCACCTGCGCAGATCTCTACGGCGAAGACCGCCCGTTCTGCGTTGGCCCCGCGGACGGGTGCCCAGGCGCCGAGGCCCACTATGGCTGTGTCGCCGAGCCCCCCGCATACGAGTGCCACAGCCCATGCGGAGCCGGCACCTTCGCCTCCGAGGACAACACCTGCCCCGGATCGGACGACGAGTCCGAGGCTGAGGCTGACGGCGGTGACACGCCCGAATGTGGTAATGGCGTCACCGAAGCAGACGAACAATGTGATGACGGCAATGAGATCAACGACGACGCGTGCAGCAATGCGTGCATCCTCTCGATCTGCGGCGACGGCATCACGCAAGCGACGATTGGCGAGACCTGCGATGACGGAAACACGCAAAGCGGTGACGAGTGCGCGTCAAACTGCACGCTCCCAGGCACTGTGATATGGAGCAAGATCTACGAGTTCGAATCATGTGACGCCGCCGCTGTCGCGGTCACCTCCATGGGCGGCGCCGACTTGGTGTTCACCTGTGGCGGCCCCAGGCGCAAGCTCATGGGGGTCGATTCGAACGGCGACGAGCTCTGGACGGTGAGCACGCCGACGATGACCAGTGGCAACCCAAGCATCGCGGTCTCGAACGTCGACCCGGACAAGTTCGTGATCGGCGGCCAACTCAACGGCCAAGGCCACGTCCGCTATCACAAGAGCAATGGGTCATATGACTGGATCTCGACCATCCCGCTCGATTCCTCTACCGTGTATAATGTTGCTATCGACAATCTGGGTGCGGTCGTGGCAGCCGGGGAGGTCGCGGGCGAACCAATGCTCCACCACTTCACGGCAACCGGTGAGCTCGAGTGGTCTCACTTCGACGCATCGGGCGGCGACTTCTTCGCCGTCGCAACCGGTCCTGACAACCAGATTTGGGTCCTACAGTCCTTGCCATTCCAAGTCCACAGCTACTCTGCCACGGGTGAGCTGCTCTGGACATCGGCGTCACTCATCGGCCACTCGAAAGACGACATCGGCGTCGACGCAGAAGGCAACGCGTTCGTGGTCGGCAACACCGCCGCGGACAACATCGACAATTTCCGGATCCACAAGTTGGGCCCCGACGGGGTCGAAACATGGTACAAAATCCACCCATCCACGGGCGTCGACGCTCACGGCAACGCGATTGCGGTCCTACCGAACGGGACCTCGGTCGTCGCCGGATACACCGTCGGCGAATCGCAGAGCCAAGTCGGCCTGCTCAGCTGGCACTCGGCGGCGGGAACCAACTTGCAAGAGATCACCTACGAGGACGATGATCATCCAACTACGCTGTTCGACGTCGCGGTGTCGACCCAGGGCTACGCGGTTGCCGTTGGCACCTGCGGCCCGCTCAAACAGCTGTGCCTGCTAAAGGTCACCCTCTAAAATGATTGTCCGCCGCGCATCATTCATCGCCGCGCTCACGCTCGGTTCATTGAGCCTTGCGAGCACGGCCGCCGCCCAAGACCCCGCAAGCAATCGCGCACAGCCGGAGGACCACCCCCTCACGGTCGCGCTCGAGCTCGGAGTCGAGGGCCTCCCCAAAGATCTCCAGCCCGAGGTGCTCTCGATCACCCAAGCCGAGCTCGAGCAGCTCGGGGCAACCCACGGCTTCACGCTCGCCACCAACGATGCGCCAGATCTAGTGATGCGCGCGACCGTCTCGCAGCCCAAGGGCCAGACCTCGGTGTTTCTGATCAGCTCCTCGGTCGAGTTCGAGGGCAAGACGATCAGCGAGGCAAAAGAAGACGTGTGCCTGCGGTGTACCCCGAGCGAGGTCGCGGCAGAGAGCCTCGCTATCCTCCCAGACGCCGTCGCGCACGCCCGCAAGGCTCGGGCAGAAGCAGCCCCGCCGCCGCTGCCGCCAGACGACGAGCAGCCCAAAGAAGACCCCGTCGGGGCCGTTCACGTCAGGTCGCTTGGCCCGGCCGGCTACGCAGGCATTGCCTCGAGCGCGCTCGGGCTCGGGGCGGCGATCGCCGGCACCGTCGTGCTTCATCGCGGCCTGGTGGTCACCAGCGAGCCCGGCGCGCCGATCGTCGACACCATCGACTATCGACCTCCCGGTGTGGCGATGCTGGGCGCGGGCTTGGGGCTCATGGTGGTCGGCAACGTGTTGCTGGCCCTCGATCTGAGCGTGCTACACAAGCGGCGGGCGGCGACCACCGCGAAGGTCACCGGGTTCGGCCTGACCACCCAAAATGGCGCAGGCTTGACGATTCGTGGTCAGTTCTGAGCACCACTGCACAAAACCACCATGGCCAGCAAACCAACAAACGCGGACCTCACCGCGCCCACCTCGGCTGCGGGCGGCATCAAGACCGCGCGCCGAGCCGGGCAATTGCGGGTGCGGCTGCTCGACGGTGAGACCGCAGAATTCCCCCTCGCCAATGGCCCCACGATCACCTTTGGGCGCAGCCGCGCGGCGGACGTGGTCATCAGCGATCAGTCGGTGAGCAAGGTCCACTTCTCGCTGCGGGTCGTCGACGGCGGCGTCGAGCTCGAGGATCTGGGCGCCAAGAACGGCACGTGGTTCGCCGGGCGAAGGGTCCGGCGGATCGTGCTCGCCCGCGGCGACAAGTTCTCGGCGGGCAGCTGCGCGATCGAGCTGGTCGAGATCGGTGAGGTCGACGTCGAGGTCGCAGCCGACTCCGAGTGCGGCCTCCTGTTTGGCGAGAGCCTGCCAATGCGCGAGCTGTTCGCCACGCTGGCCAAGCTCGCCCCCACCCCGCTGGACATGCTGGTGACCGGCGAGACCGGCACGGGCAAAGAGCTGACCGCCCGAACCATCCACGATCTGTCGCTGCGGCGCGACCAGCCCTTCGTGATCCTCGATTGCAGCACCTTGCCGTCCACGCTGGCCGACGCGAGCATCTTTGGGTTTCGCCGGGGCGCGTTCACGGGCGCCGAGCACGATCAGCCCGGCCTGTTCGAGCAGGCCCACGGCGGCACCCTGTTCATTGACGAGATCGGCGAGCTCTCGGCCGAGCTACAGGTCAAGTTCCTGCGCGCCCTCGACCGCCGACAAGTCGCCCGACTCGGGGAGCCCGGCAACATGCGCACGGTCGACGTTCGGGTCGTCGCGGCCACCAACCGCGACCTGTCAGCCGAGGTTCGCAATGGCCGCTTTCGTGAAGATCTGTTTCACCGGGTCGCCCACGCCTCGCTGCGCCTGCCGCCGCTGCGCGAGCGCGGCGTCGACGTGATCGCGCTCGCGGAGCGCTTCTTGGACATCGTCGCGGCGGATCACGGCCAGCGGGTCAGCTTGGCCGACGACGCCAAGACCTTGATGGCGACGCACGACTGGCCCGGCAACGTGCGCGAGCTCAAGAACGCGATTCGACGCGCGGCCTTCGTGTGCCGTGATCACGTGATTCGCTCCGAAGACCTGTCCCTGGGGCGCCCCGACGGTTGGGGCTACAAGCTGGCCAAGGCGCTCGACGACGGCAAGAACCACGAGTACGAGGATCTGCACATGTTGGTCGACAGCATTTACCTGCCGGCGGTCATGACCGAGTGCCAGTCGATCAGCGCGAGCGCGCGGCGGCTTGGCATCACGCGGGGCCGGCTGCGGTCGCGGCTTCAAGCGCTGGGCCTGCACGACGTCAACGACGATTGAGCAGTCTGGAGCAGGGCGTGCTGAAGTACAGCGCCAGACTCGCCAGAAATTTGCCCGACACCGCAATTTTGCCCGACCGTGGCGCATGCGTTGGCCCAGTCGCTGCTCGTTCGTGGTCCTGGCCGCCACACTGATGTCCAGTGGCGTGGCCGCATCGGCGCGCGCAGGCGCTGCGACCCACGTGGTCGTGAAGGGCGACTCGCTGTGGAAGCTGGCCGAGGCCCACGGCTGTACGGTCGCGCAGCTACGCAAGGCCAACGACATGGCCCGCGAAGACGCGCTGGTGCTCGGCACCGAGATCAAGCTGCCCAGCTGCGCCGGATCCAAGCTGCTCGAGCACGTGGTCGTGAAGGGCGACTCGCTCGAAGCGATCGCGGCTCACTACTCGACAACGGTGGCGGCCCTGCGCGAGCACAACAAGCTCGACAGCAACGTGATCCGGGTCGGCCAGCACCTGCGTATTCCGATCACCGCCAGCGCCGCGGGGGTTCGCAGCGGGCAGAGCCACGGCAAGGTCGACGACGGCCGACTCGAGGCGCCCACCCAGCTCCCGCACAGCGCCGCGTACTATCGGCGTCGGCTGCCGCGTACCTACGCGAGCGAGCACCTGGTCAAGCACACCGTCCGCGTGGTCGAGGCGGTCCGCAAGCACCGACCGGGCGTCCATCGCCTGGCAATTGGGGATCTATCCGCCGAACAGGGCGGACCGCTGACCGGCCACCGCACGCACCAATCCGGGCGCGACATCGATCTGGGCTTCTATTTCGTCGACGCGCCAGCGAGCTACCCCAGCGAGTTTGTCCCCGCGACCCGCGACAACCTCGACGCGGACGCGACCTGGGAGCTGCTCGAGGGCTTCGTGCGTCTGGCCGATCAGCCCGGCGGGGTCGCGCTCGTGTACCTCGACTATGAGATCCAGCGCCTGCTGTATGCGGCCGCGCGCCGCGACGGCTGGACGGTCGAGCAGCTCGCGGAGGTGTTCGAGTACCCCGACGGCCGCGGCGCGGACGGGCGAGTGGTTCGGCACCTGTGGAACCACCACGACCACCTGCACGTCCGCTTCGCGTGCCCGCCCGCCGACGCGAACTGTCGGTAACTAGTGTCGCACACCCTAAGTTCGATCCGGGTTAGGCACGGCACTGAGGCCCAATGGCAGTGTCGCAGCTCCTAGCAGTACGCCCGGTACAGCGTCGTCGCCGCTCCTCGCCCTTGGGCCTCAGTGTGCGGCACTAGACGGCCGTTTTGGTCTGGGCCTGGGCGGCGACCAGCGCGTCCGCGTAGCGCTGGACGATCGCGCCAGCCGGCTCGACCGCGTCGATCCCATCGACGCTGCGCCCGGCCTGAAAGTAGTCGCTGTAGCTGGTGCCCTCGAGCGAGGCGTTCTTGAGCTGCCACATTGAACGCAGCGAGTAGAAGGTCCGCATCCAATGCTTGGCCTTTGGATGTTGAAGCAGCTGGCGCGCAATTGGGCCCGCCTTGGTGCCGATCGCACGCACGTAGTCGGTCTCGATCACCGCGACCGGGACCCCGGAGATGCGCTCGGTCAGCACGATGTCGTCGGCGACGGCCCTGACGATCGCGCGCTTGTAGTCGTCGTGGGCGCGGCACTCGGTGGAGGCGATGAAGCGCGTACCCAGCTGGACGGCGGCGTAGCCCATGTCGAGCGCATCTACAAAGCGCTGCTCGTCGCCGATCCCCCCCGCGCAGACCAGCGGCACGCCAAGGTCGGCGAGTGACTCGTAGAGCCGGCGAGGATCCTGCTGGCCCGCGTGCCCACCGGCCCGACGATTCACGCAGATCAACCCGTCGACCCCGCCGTCGAGGGCTTTGTCCGCCCACTTTCGCTCGGTCACGTCGTGATAGACGACCCCCCCGAACGCGTGGACTTTGTCGACGACCCAGCGCGGGTTGCCGAGCGCGGTCACGAAGAAGCGCACCCCCTCCTCGAGCGCGATGTCGACCCACTTGCGCATGCGATCTTCGTAGACCTTGGACGAGGCCTCGATCAGCGCGTTGAAGCCGATCGGGTTGGAGGTCGCGCGCTTGATCTGGCGCAGCCCCTCGCGCAGGTCCTTCTTGTGCACGTAGATCATCGACAGCGGCTGGACCACGCCGATCCCACCCGCGGCCGACACAGCGGCGATGAGCTCGGGGTTGGAGCAGGGGTACATGGCCCCGCAGATCAGCGGGACGGTGGCGCCTGTGTCGCGTGTAAACGCATTGGACTGGGGCTGGGCGGGCACGGCCAGCTACATAGCAAAGCGTGCAAGTCGGCGCGAGCGAAGCACGCCCAGGTCGCCCTCACAGCCGCTCGACGCGGGTACACAGCGCGACCTCAGCCCGATCCTGTACCGCGTCGAGGTGGGCCTGCCAGCGCTCGATCGTGAGCCGCTCGAACAGCCGAACCGAAGGGTTGAGCTCGGGGATCGGTCGATCGAAGTGCTCACCCATGATCGCGTCCTGCTCACCTTCAACCGTCGGCCCGACTGGCCAAAAAACTGGGTCTCGACCACGTCGCCCGGACGGACCGCGTCGCTCCACTCGAGCGGAAGTAGTAGTTGGGGTTCATGCCCGCGAGTCGGGCCCGGTGCCTCGTCGCCGTCGCGCTCGAGAAGGTTGGCAACCGGCCTGCGGCTGACTCGGGGGCGCCCACGTGTGGTTCTCGCGAGTGACCGTCTGCCATCGCGCCGACCCTACCCGACAAACTCGAAACCCCACGTTGCCTGCGGGAGGGTGCGGGCTCTGGGCGGGCAGGCAACACAAAACCCAGATGCGGCGACACCTGGGTTTCGAGCTCTTGTTGCGCGAGGAGCTCAGCGCCAGCAGCCAGTGTGCCTTCCTTGGCGGTGCTGCGGGCCGGGCTTCGACGACATCCGTGTCGTGCGAGCGCGTTGTCTGACTCCTTGGTTGTACATGTCGGCACCTCATCGAGCAACACATATATTGGAATTTTTCCGGGTGTCTGATTCCAGTGCTGGCGGATGGATGCTGAGCGCCAGTAGGCCCAGAAACCCTGATCTTGTACGAATGGCCAGTCATGGGTCTTTGGTCCGAGATAGGACTCACACTCTTGGATGCTGGAGTCCTCGCGCACTTGCGCAGTCGATCGATCTCCAAATTCTGTAATAATCTCGTATCTGAGGCATTTTGGGACATGCATCGAGATCGCGGATATGCCGCGAATGTGTTACGAGCGCGCATATTGGACTACGAGACCCCACAGGTAACCAACGAGATCGCGCAGTCGGACGCACGACCGAGCATCCCCCAGATTCCAGTACAGCTGAAATTGACAAGCGCGGCCCCGCCCATCCAAAATTCCATATACACTGAAATTCCAGGGCACCCGCCGCGCGCGATCGGCCCGCAGGCGTCAGACCCGTCGCGTGCTACGGTTCGTCGCCCCTTCACAGATGCCCGTTGCGGACGGGCAAGGTCGCACACGCATGTCGGACAAGCCCCTCTACGTCGGCTTCGACCTCGGGACCACCAACTCTGCAGCCGCCGTGTTCGACGGTGAGCAGACTCGGGTGGTCCGCAACAGCCAAGGCAGCAACTTGACCCCCTCGGTCGTGCGCATCGACGCGCGCGAGCGGGTCACGGTTGGCGCCAAGGCCCGCCGCTTCATCGAGCGCGACCCTGCCAACACCCACAACGAATTCAAGCGCTTGATGGGCACGGGCAAGGCGCTCGAGTTTCCCGGACCCAAGCTGACCCGGCGGCCGGCCGAGCTCGCGGCGTTGATCCTGGCCTCGCTGCGAAAGGACGTTGAAGATCAGTTCGGGTTTGCTCCGATGCGCGCGGTGATCTCGGTGCCTGCGCTGTTCGAGCTGCCGCAGAGCGCCGCGACCTCCGAGGCGGCCCAGCTCGCCGGCTTCGAGCGGGTCGAGCTGCTGCAAGAGCCGATCGCGTCGGCGCTGGCGGCTGGTTGGTCAGCCGAAGACGACGGCGGCGCGTGGTTGGTCTACGACCTTGGCGGCGGGACCTTCGACGCCTCGCTGCTCGAGACCGCCGACGGGTTCCTGCGCGTGGTCGGGCACGACGGGGACAACTTCCTGGGCGGGCGTGACTTCGACTGGGCGATCGTCGACTGGGCGATCGCCAAGGTCAACGCGCGCGGCGGCGTGCAGCTGAGCCGCGCCAACCCAGCCCACGGTCCCGCGATCCGGGCGATCAAGCAGGCGGCCGAAGAGGTCAAGATCGAGCTGTCGCGCAGCGCCGAGGCGGTGTTGGTGCCAGCCGGCGAGCTCGAGGTTGACGGTGAGGTGGTCGAGCTCGAGCTCGAGATCGACCGCGCCACGGTCGAGACCCTGTGCAGCGCGTTGGTCGAGCGCTCGGTCGAGGTCTGTCGGCGGCTGCTGAGCCAACACCGGGTCGAGCCCGGGTCGCTCGATCGGATCGTGTTCGTGGGTGGCCCGACCATGATGCCGTTCCTGCGCGACCGCGTGGGCAGCATGCTCGGGGCCGCGATCGCAGAGGGCCACGACCCCATGACCTTGGTCGCCCAGGGCGCTGCGATCTACGCCGCGACCGCCAACCTCGACGCGCGGCCGCCCGAGCTCAGCGCGTCCAAGCATCGCGGGCGCCGGCTGTGGCTGCAGTTCCCCGCCGTGTCGTCGGATCTCAGCCCCCACGTGGTCGGCCGCGTGGTCGACGGGCCAGGCCCCAAGCCCGCGCGCCTCGAGCTGCACCGCGGTGATGGGCTGTGGCACAGCCAGTCGACCAGCGTGGATGCCGAGGGCGGCTTCGTGCTTGGTGTGGATCTGCTCCCGCGCAAGGCCAACGTGTTCAAGCTGGTCGCCAGCGACGCGGAAGGCCAGCCGGTCCCGGTTGATCCGCCCACGATCACGATCGTGCAGGGCGTGACGATCAGCGATCCGCCGCTCTCACGCACGATCGGGGTCGCCCTGGCCAACGACGCGGTTCGGGTCTACTTCGAGCGCGGGACCCCGCTGCCCGCCAAGCGAACCTTCACCCACAACACGGTGGAGTCGGTCGCCAAGGGCACCGAGGGCAGCGTGCTCAAGATCCCCGTGGTCCAGGGCGAGTACGACCGCGCGCACCTGTGCCGGTTGGTCGGCACCCTCGAGATCCCCAGCACCGAGATCACCGCGAGCCTCCCGGCCGGGTCGGAGGTCGAGCTGACCCTCGAGCTGGATCGTGGCGGCCGGCTGTCGGCGCGGGCGCTGGTTCCCAGCTTGGACCAGGTGTTCCAAGAGGTCGCGCATCTGTTGGTCCCGGCCGCGGATCCCGAAGTGCTGCAGGCGATCGCGGAGTCCATGCGGGGCCGCCTGGTGACCCTGCGCGGCGACGCGTTTCGCAACGGCACGCCGCAGATGTTGGGCACCCTGGATCGGGTCGAGCAGCGCCTCGCCGAGGTCGAGGGTGACCTCGAGGCGACGCGCGGCGGCAACGAAGACGCGGGCCAGCGAGCCCGCCGCAGCCTGCTCGAGCTCGACGCGGAGCTCGAGCAAGTCGAGCAGGTCAAGCGCTGGCCGGAGCTCGAAGAGCGCAAGGTTCGAACGATGACCTGGGCTTCGGCCTGCATCAGTCAGTACGGGACCCCGCGCGAGCAGAAGCTGTTTGAAGAGGTCAGCGACGCGATCGATCGCGCGGCCACGGAGCAAGATCCCCGCGAGCTGCAACGCCAGCTGCGGCTCGCCAACCAGCTGGGCGAGACCGCGTGGTACCGCGATCCCTCCACCTGGGAGTACCTGTTCGAGGACGCCGCCTCGAAGGCAGACTCGGCCTCGGATCTGCCGCTCGCGCAGTCGCTGGTCCGCGAGGGTCGCCAGGCGATCGCCCGCGACGACAACCAAGCCCTGCGCCGGGTCACCGAGCGGATCTGGCGATTGCTGCCCGCCGACGTGAAGACCCGCCGGCAGAGCTTCGACTCGGGAGTTCGCTAGCCAATGGCCAACTCAGCCGGTCGCGGGCGCGGCAGCAGCCGGGAGCACGGGGGCGCCGAGCACAGCGACGCGGCCCGGGAGCGGCTGGCCAACAATCCGTTCTATGTGCTCGAGCTGCGCCCAGACTGCTCGCGCGCCGACGTTGAACGCCAGGGACAAAAGTTGATCGGCATGCTCGAGCTCGAGCTCTCGGGGGCGCTGCGCTACCGGTCCCCGCTCGGTGAGCACCCGCGCTCGTCACAGCTGGTGCGCGCGGCGATGGCCGAGCTGCGCGACCCCAACCGGCGGCTGCTTCACGAGCTGTGGGCAACCCTCGAGCCCACGCCGATCGACGCGGCCGCGAGCTCGCCCGCGAGCGAGCCGGGGCCGGACACAGCGAACGACCCCGACTCCGACTCCGACCCGGACATGGTCGATCTGCGTCCGTTTCCAGCCCTGCGCGTGCTCGGGTTTGGCGACTGGAGCGAGCGGTGAACCCTGCGGTCTTCGCCGGCTTGATCGTGGCCGTGCTCGCGGCGACCGGGAGCGGCAAGCACAAGCCGCAGGCGCCGGTCGCCTCCGGGGGCGTCGCGGCGGCGCTGGTGTGGTTCATCTTGGGACCGGTCTTCATGATCGAGATCGGGCTCTTGCTCGAAGCCCTCGCCTCCGGCGATCTTCCGTCTGCGCTGGTCGCTCTTGGGTTCTCGCTGGCAACGGCGATCGTGCTGTTTCCGTGGCCGATCGCCCGGCATCTGTTGATCCCCCGCGGTCACGTGAAGCTGGCGTGGGCCGTGACACGCCTGAGCTTTTGGGTGTGGCGCCGCGACGTGAGGGGCGGCGCGTTGGTGGCCGCGAGCTGGGCCGCCGCTCGCCAAGCGCAGCGCGGCGATCCCCCTTCGCCCGCCCAGCTCGCCTGGATCGAGCGGCGGCA
>NZ_JMCC02000059.1 GCF_000737335.2 Enhygromyxa salina
AACGCGCCCCGCAGCTCGGCCCGGCGCTCGTCGTTCCAGATCGACTCGAGCTCACGCATGACGTCTTCGCACGCATCGGCCTGAGCCTGCCGCGGCGCCACCAAGAACCCAACCACCACCGACGCAGCGATAGCGGCCCCACCGATCGACGCCGCCGCCCACGTCCACCGTGATCGCTTCGGCTCCCGGACCCGCTCGAGCGCGGCCAGCAGCGTCGGCACGTCCGGCCAGCGCTCGTCGGGATCCCCCGCGAGCCCCCGTGCCAAGATCCCATGTAGCTCGCGCGGCATGTCTCGCCGCGTCGGCGCCAGCACCCGGCCTTGCTCGCGCGCCTCCGCGTCCGCGAACGGCTCGCCATGATAGAGCAGCTGGTAGGCGATCATGCACAGCGCGTACAGATCATCACGCTGGTCGCGGAGCCGATGGGCGATCACCTCGGGCGCCATGTATGTGACGGTCCCGACCCAGTCGGCCATGGCCACGGTGTCTTCGGCCGCGCAGCCAAGCCCGAGGTCGGCGATCCGCGGTCGACCATCGCTCCCAAACAGGATGTTGTTGGGCTTGAGGTCGCGGTGCAGGATCCCGGCCTCGTGGATCGCCGCGAGCCCCCGCGCGATCTGGACGATCACCTCCAACTTCGGCTCCCACGCCCGCGGTAAGTCCTGCTGCTCGAGCGTCCCGGCCTCGAGGTACGGAAGCACGACGGCGACCCGACCATCTTCGATCAAGCCGATGTCGAGTACCGGGATCACGTTCGGGTGATCGATCCGCGCGAGCAGCTGACCTTCGCGCAGCAGCGTATAGCGGTCAGCCACGATCCGCTCGACCAACATCGCCTCCACGAACTCGGTCGCATCTTCGCCCAGGCCCAGCGCCTCGATGTCGGCGATGTCGACGTCGGCGAACGGATCCTCCCCCTCCCGCTTGAACGCGACCTGACGCTCGAGGTGCGTGTCCCAGGCCCGGTAGACCGTCGCGTTGCGGCCCCCACCGATCGGGAGCGCGTTGTCGAACCGGTCTGAACTGAACTCTTTCAGACACCGGGGGGCCTGGTCCATCTGCTCATCCATGTGATCGTGATGGTAACACCCCGAACATCTGCTGGTTGAAGTATCTACAAACGGCTGCACGTGCAGCAGGGGCAGCGTTCTGGCGACGCCCGTACGCGTGCAGCTTGGCGTGGGTGAAAAAAGTTGAAAATAATTCGAACGAAACACGCTCGGGCCTCCAATTTACATGTTGGAGAACCAGCGGCGGCGGCGTGCGGAGGACCTTCCGACAACCGCTCGTGGGCCAGCGCCTGCGGGTGCTGAGAGAGCATTTTCGTCTGAGCCGGGCTGAGCTGTCGAACGCGACTGGCGTCGACGCCAGCGCCCTCGCTCGCCTGGAACACGGCGGTGACGTTCGAATATCCACTTACCTCGCAGTAGTTGACTGCTTCCTCGAGCGCGCCCCGGAAGCGTGGATGCTCGCGGACCGAATCGTGGCACTTGGGGATGAGCGCCGGGCGAAGGCCAACGACCACATCCAGTGGCTCGCTCGTACCGCGACGCCAGGAGATGAACATGACTGAACTAGCGATCACACTCGCCACCGAGGCCCGCCGTGCGGGCGTAGCTGCGGCGCTTCGTAGGCACCCAAGGTTGACGCTCGAGTCGGTGGCCGATCTGCTCCGCGAAGGCCCGTACGCTGACGAACTCGCCAGCCTCACGGTGGCTGACCTGCGCCGAGCGCCGCTCCCCGAGGGGCCGCCAAGGGTCCGCGCGGGCGAGACGGTCGAGGACGCCGTGATGCGTGTGTTCCGAAGTCGCCCCGGGGTCTGGATGGCGTCGAGCTTCTTCGTCCGCAACTTCGAGCTGCGGCGCTGGACCGCCCAACAGATCCTTGGCGACCTCGTCGAGGACGGGCTGCTCGAACGGCGCGGCGTGACCTCGGCGACGCGCTATCGCCTGGTCCACGTTCACACGCTCGACTCACGCGTGGTTCCAAAGCGCGAGGGATGCTCTTGAGCTGCGCGCTGCAACATACGGAGCAGACGCTCGCGCCTCTGCTCTGGGGTCAAGCTCAAGCGCAGGCGCTGCCGCGTCCGCGACACCGAAGAGCGCACGGCCGCAGGCGTGGTCCCGAACTTCGCTGCGATCTCCTGGGCCGAGTCGCCGCGAGCCATGGCGATCAGCACGAGCTGCTCGTTCATGCTGCACAGCGCGAGCAAGTGCTCAATGCGCTCGAGCTCGCGTTTGGCCTCGAGCAGCTCCACCGGACCCGGCACCGTTGGGCTGTGCATGCGCGACTCGAAGTACTCCACTTGGCGGCGCACTTGCGTCAGCTCGCGCCGAAGCGCATTGCCGGCGCAGTTGACGAGCCACGCGATGAAGACCTCGCGGCTGGGCGTGGCGCCGCGTCGCAACTTGAGGATGGCCTCGGCGAAGGTCGACTGCGCGACTTCGCGGATCCGGCTCTCGTCTTTGAGGTAGCGGCGTAGGCAGCGATCGATGATCCGGTGAGCCGCCCTGATGGTCGCCGGGTCCCCGGCGCGGAGTTTGCTGTGGTCCAACATCGGCCGGAACGTAGCAATTCTTGGCGAGGGCCTTTGGTCGTTTGGACACGTGCGGATCCGAGCAAACGAGATAGGGCTGCACAGCTGCGCGCGGGCAGCGTTCCACTTCGAAATTCGTGTTTGTCGAATACGCATGAATTGGTTGGGCCGAGGCTGTCGTCGCCGCGGGCAGCTCCGACGTGGACCTCGTTCGACGGAGGAGTCGTTGCGGTCGTCGAGCATCGAGCCTCGTCGGTAGGTGGCAAATGATCCAAGGCGACGCGATGCATTGCACCACGGGCTGCTAGCTAGCTAGCCACCGAGGCACAAGGGCTCGTCGCCGGGTACGGCGGGCACCGTCAGGATGCCCTCGTGATCACCAAACACGAGCGTGTAGTCCCCGTCGGACACGTTCAGCTCGCAGACCTCTTGAACCAGGCCGCAGTCCGCCGTGCACGAGCCAGACTCGCTGCGCACCGTGGCCCTGGCGTGGATCAGCAGGTGCTTGCGGGGCTCGGGCCCGGCAGCGTCGAACAGGATCTGAACGTCGCAGCTCGACTTGACCAGGGTGTCGCAAGACGAGCTCAGGCAGACCGGAAAGTCGACGGTCACGATGTAGTCCGTGCCGTTCTCGACGCTGACACACGCGACGCCTTCGTTGACGTAGATGGTCTCGATTGGCTCGGTACAGCCAAGCGAGCTCGCAATCAGAACGAGCGCGCCAAGTACAATCGAGGTCGAACGAAGGCCACCGCGCATGTGAGCACCCCTGCCCGGCTCAGTTGACCAGCAACTTGCCAGTGATCGTGGGATCGATCTGCCCACGAATGTCCGCCTGCGCGTGCAGGGTGATCGTGCAAGCGCGGGTGGTCGTGTCGCAGTGCTCGGGCACCAACACCTGCACGGTCAGCTCTTGCTCCGCGCCCGGCTCGATGTCCTGCTCGACCTCGACGCGGGTCTGGCTGAGCTGCTCGCGGCTCCACGCTGGCATCAGGTGGTTGCGGTCCTCGAGCTCGAGCGCCTGCTGCTCGGTCAGCTCCATGCCTTGCGCGTCGGCCCAGTGCCGGTGGCGAACGAACACCCGCAGGACCACGCCCTCTACTCGCGCGGTCTTGGTCCCGCCCGCGATGTGCAGCGTGGCCTGGGCGGTGCCACCGGGGGCGACCCGCGCGGCCCAGCCGTCGTCGTCTTCTGCGATCTGCAGGCGGGCGCCTTCGCTGCCCAGGGTCTCACGCATCTTGTCGGAAAAGCCCATGTCTCGTCGTGCTCCTGATCCTGGCCAAACTTAGCAGCTACAGCGACCGCCCGGGGGGTCACTTTTGATCCAGCTGCAACTCGCCGTCGCGGGTGGTCCCAGACGGCACGCTGCGCAGGTCGTTGAGCGCCTGCGGGGGCATGTCGAAGGGCTTGCCGTCGGTCCGCAGCAGCTCTTCGCCGTCGCTGCCGACCTTGCTGAACTGATAGCGAAAGTCGGTGCCGGTGGTCACGCCCTTGCCAGCGTCGAGCGTGAAGCCTACGCGCTCGCGCATGAGGTGGGGCTCGCCCGCGTCGACCCAAAAGTACAGCGCGCCCATGATCTCGCCGTTGATCAGCTTGCCCTTGGGATCGATCCGGCGGACCCGACCGGCGTACTCGATCTCGGCCCGAACGCCTTCTTCGGTGTCCTCGAGCTTGGCGAGCCGCCAGGTCAGCTCGCGGGTGACGATGGATCCGCCCTGCCGCAGCCGACACACGTCTTTCCAGGTCGCCCCCACCCCCACCGGCTCGCTGGGCAGCCGCACGCAGTACAGGCGGTGGACCTGGGCGAGCGCTTTGAAGTGGGCGGGCGATGCCTCGCCGATCACGGCCGTGTCGGTGATCCGCAGGCCGCTGGCGTCGACGCGGTGCGAGGTCGTGAGCCCGGCGACCTGCTTTTCGTCGGCCTCGAGACCCGACCCCGCCGGGGGCTCGGCCTCGTAGTTGCGATAGGTGTGGGTGAGCAGGCAGGTCCGGGCCGCCTCCTCGCCCTTGCAGTCGCTGACGCTGACGTCTTCTTCGCGCGCGAACCCGGTGGGCTTCTCGATCAGCGGCAGCTTCAACATGCCGATCGTCGTGATGCGGTAGTGCGCGTCGTCGGCCAGGGCAAGCCGCAGCTGCACGCGCTTGTCCTCAGCGCCTGGGCTGAGCAGCGGCGCGGCGCCGTCTTGCGGCGGAAGCGGGATCCCGTCGGCGTCGACCGGCCAGGTCGTGCTGGCGGAGCCGTCTTCGTCGGGTGACGTGGTGTCGGCGCCGTCTTCGGCTGTGGCTGCCCCGATCGCGCCGCTGTCCGCCGTCTTGGTCTCTGGCTGGTTCTGGTCGGTGGTCTTGTCGGCGTCGGCCAGCTTGGCGAGGTTGCTTGGCTGCTCCGAGGTGCACGCGGCCATGCTCGCCAGGCCAGACATGGCGAGCACGCCGGGCGCGACAGACAACGCGAGAGCAAAGGGAGCGAAGCGGGCGCGATCGAGCACGGGGCGCGAGAATACCCGAGCCAACTGGACAGGCCAACCAGCTCACCAGGCCAGCTCGACGACACCGATCTTCGCAAACTCGTGGCTCTTGCCGCGCACCTCGACGCCGTGCTCGCCGCGCTTGCCCTCGGGCACGCTGATCTTCAGGTTGCTCTTCTCGGATCGGCGCAGGCCAACGATCAGCTCGTGCTCGCCGGGCAAGACCTCGAGCCACGGGACCTTAAACTCGAAACGATGATGGATGTAGTCGCCGGCCCGCCAGTAGTTGGGCGGGAGCGCGCCGCCGGTCAGCTCGTGGGGTTCGGCAGCGACCCGGCTGACCTTTCCCTTTTGCAGGCGCGCGTACATCTGGGTCCCGGCGGGCATCGGCCGCTGGACCCGAAACACCGCGTGCAGCGTGGCTTTGCTGCCGCGGTGCAGCTCGCCCTCGATCTCCCAGGCGATCAGATCCACGTAGGGTTGCCAGCCAACCAGGGTCTCGTTGGCCAAGGTCAGCGGCTCGCTAAAGGCGATGCCGAGCAGCGGGTTTTGATCTTCGTGCCCCGGCGGCAAGAAGTTGGCGACCAAGACATACGCGTGATGGCTGTTGTCGAGCACGAACAGCGGCCGATCGCCCGAGCGCGCGGCGCTGAAGATCGGCGGCAGATCCGTGCGTCGGATCAACGCCGTGCGCGGGGCCTCGACGCCCAGCCACTTGTCGAGATCGCTGCGGTTGCTGAGGAACACCTCGTGCTCGGTCCCGGGACCGTAGTAGTCGAGGCCCGGATCGCGGATCCGGTGCAGACCCAGCATCGGATCGGGGATCTGCCCAGCCTCGACCCCGGCGATGAAGCCCCGCAGCGGCGCCGCGATCGACATCTGCTGATTGACCTGGGTCAGCGTGACGACCCCAAACGCCCAGATCTGGTGGGTCAACGCGGCGAACAGCAGGACCAGCGGCGCGGCCGTGCGCAGCCGATGCAAGCCCGATCCACCGACGCGCGCCCGAGTCACCAGGCGATCCGCGATCGTCATGAGCGTGCTCAGCTTGCTGGCGACCCACACGGGCGCCCACGCCCACTCGCGCTGGTCCGTGCTGCGCGGGGCCAGCAGGTGGGCCAGCAACAACAGGCCGGCGAACTGCTTGGACATGCGCGGCAGCGAAGCGACCAGATCAAAGCCCGGCACCACGCCGGGCTGGGGGAACTCGATCTCCGTCAGCTGCAGCAGCGGCGAGGCGATCCGGGCAGGCGTGCGGCCGGCGTCCTTGCCGAGCACCAGCGCGCCCAAGATCGCGCCAAACACCAACAGCCGGCGCGCGGCGATCGGCTCGTCGCTGTCGAACATGCGCTTGCAGGCGGCGGTCGCCAGCAACGCCGCCGGGATCGTGACGGGCGTTGGCGTGGGCCCGTAGGTCAACGTCCACACGCTCACGACCACCAGCGCGACCCCAAGCCACAGCGCCGGCCAGCGCGCGCGACCCGGGCCGAGCAGACCCAGCACCACCAGACCGGTGAACGGAAACGCTTGGTAGCCAAACGACTCGAGGGCGTCGGTGAAGCCGGCCTTGCTCGGGTTCTCGATCAGCGAGAGATCCTTGGCCGCGCCGAGCAAGGGGATGTAGCCCTCGCCCTGGTTCCAGGCCAGCCACAGCCCAAAGAAGCCGGCCACCGCGGCGCCGGTCCAGGCGCTGATCACCGCCCAGCGTGGGAGCTCGATCCCGCCGTGCTCGGGATCCCGCGCGACGTCGGCGAGCGCGACCAAGACCAGCGGCAAGCAGCCACCCAACACCACGCCAAGCGAGGCAACCGCCGCGACCAGACAGCTCAGCCCCAGCAGGCCAAACGCGATCCGCCACCCGAGCCCCGACCCACGCTCAGCGCCACGCCGCGCGCGGTCGCAGCTCGCGATCAAGCACAGGCTTGCCGCGCTCAGCCACAGCTCGCCGGTTGGGTTGCCCAGCACCGTGCGGCTCGAGGCCAGCAGCCCCGGCATCGCCAGCGCGAAGCAGCCCGCCAACGCGACCCACGCCGAAGACCAGCCCAAGCGGCGCGCGCTGACCAGCGCCAGCGCGACCAACCCCAAGCCCGCGAGCGCCCCGGGCAGGCGCAGCCCAGCGTCCACGCGACCGCTCGCCGCGTAGACGAAGGTGCGCAGCTGATCCGGCAACCACGGGCTGCGGGTCAGCTCGCTGCGAGGCTCACCGAGCGCCGCCAGCGTGCGGTCGAGCACCGGCAGCTCGCCCAGCGTCCACAGCCCCGTCGCGCCCAACTGCGAGAGCAACACCAAGGCCGCGATCCCCCACACGAGCACGGGCCCGAGCCACGCGATCTTGCGTTGCGGGGGCTCGCTGGCGTCTTGGCGCTGGGTCACGGCGGTGGTTATACGCTTGCTCGGGTCTGTCACGAATCCACGTCGATCACCGACCGGATCGCTGCGCTGCGGGCCTGGACGCGGGCGCGCGCGCGAGCCTCGATGCCGTCGGAGTCGTCGCCGTGAAGCCGATCCCCCTCGCGCTCGCGCTCGCGGCAAAGGGGACCGTGCCCTGTCGATCAGCCAGCACTACTTGCAAGCGTCGGGCACGGGCTTCCCGCCGGCCTCGAGCGCCATCGCGAAGCCCTTCGAAAACTCCTTGCACATGTTGTCGTCGTTCGCCATGCCCACGCCCGAGCACGAGAGGTTGATGTCTTCCGGGGTCAGCTTGCCCTTCTCGGCCTCGACCATCGCCTCGCAACACTTCAGCGCCTTGCGGCACACGTCCGTGTCGTTGGTCAAGATCAGGCTTGGCTTGTCTTCCGCGGCCTTGTCTTTCTTGTCACCAGCGGCCTCCTCCTTCTTGTCGCAGGCGGCGAGGGACAGCGCCGAGACGGCGACGAGCATCGTGATCACGTGAGTGAGTCGCTTCATCGGCGGACCATAGCCGCAGGTGAGGTCGCTGGGCCAGATGCGACGGCACTTTTGGGTGCTGCCCGCCGCCGTCGTGCCTACTATGTCTTCAAGGGGGCTTTCAAAAGCCCCCTCGCTTCGGCGGCGGAGCCCCCTTCGCTCACCCCAAACGCTCGCCTGTCGGCTCGTACTAGCCAACCGACCAGATCTGCTCGCAGCGCCGGCGCACGAGCGCCCGCAGAGCCGCGAACCGTGGGTCGTCGCGCAGGTCCTGAAACAGCGGGCACCGGTCGAGCCAGTCGAGATCGACGAGCACCAGCTCCGCCGAAGCCTCCAGGTACGCGAGCGCCCGCTCGCGGTCGTGGTGAAACGCAGCCTGCTCCGCAAACAGCTGCAGCAACAGGGTCCGCAGCCGACCATTTTTTGTGACCGCCAACATCTGCTGATTGTGGAGCTCGAGCGCCTGCGGCTCGTACGGGTCGAGCAGCGGGGGCCCGTAGCTCCGCATCGCACGAGCGCCATCGCTGGCGGGCGCGGCCTCGATGTTCGCGAGCGCGACACGAACCATGTCCAGGTCGCGCCGCCACGCGCCAACTCGCATCTGCATCAGCTGCGCCGACGCGTGGTGACGGACCGTTCGCCGGACCAGCTGGGCCATGAGCTGATCGTAGCCCTCATAGTCGCCACCCAGCGCCTTGTAACGGGCCAGATCAGCCAGGCACCAGTCGAGCCCAGGGTCGAGCTCGAGCGCGAGCTCGACGTGGGGGATGCCGCGCTCGGGGTGCGCGGCCTCGGTCTGCAGGCGGCCCAGATACTCGTGGGCCAGGGCGCAGGTCGGGGCGATCCGCAGGGCCTCGCGCAGGTGCTCGGCGGCCTCCCGATAGAACCCGCCTTGGACCGACCACGACGCCGCGGCGATCCGGGACTCGGCGAATTGCGGCGCCTCGGCCATCGCATGCTCGACAGCGACCTTGGCGACGGACGCCCAGTCGATGTCGGTCGTCGCGTCGTCGGCGGGCATGAACCACGCGCGCATGCAGGCGATCGCAAGCCCGGCGATCGCTGGCTTGAACCCGGGCGCCCGCTCGAGCGCCGCGCGGTAGAGGGCGACCGCGCCATCGGGCCCCCGCACCTCCCACTTCGACTTGGCTTGGCGAGCCCGCAGGTACCGTTCTATCGCCTCGGCGTCGGCGTTGCCGCGATGATCGATGATCTGCAGCTCGACGCGCAGGGCCTCGGCGATGCGCTTGCCCAGCTTGTCTTGCAGCTCGAACACGTCCTCGAGCAGGCCGTCGAAGCGCTCGCTCCACAGCTGAAAGCCGGTGTTGACGTCGAGCAGCCGGGCCGCGATCCGCAGGCGCTTGCCGGCCATCTGGATGCTGCCGTCCACCACCACGTCGACGCCGAGCTCGGTCCCGATCGAGCGAGGATCACGGTCCCCCCGGCCCGCGAACCGAGCCGTCGCGCCGCTGCTGCTGACCTTGAGCCCGCGCGTCATTGACAGCAGATCTGTCAGCTCGTCGAGCAGCGCGTCCGCGACGAAGTCCGAGTCGGCCGGGCCCCTGTAGTGAAACGGCAGGACCGCGAGCGCGCGAGCTGCTGGGCTCAGCCCGGACGAGGGGGTGGCGGTTGGCAGCCGCAGACCGGTGCGATCGGTGGTCGTGCCGCTGTTGATCAAGCCGCTCACGAGCTCGCCCAACCCTGCGCCCATCAGGGTGGGGCTCGACGTGTCGACGGCTTGCTGCTGGCTGACTTCGGGGGCCGAGCCGGGCGGGAGCGCCGAGTTGGACATCCCGTCCGAGCGCGAGCCGGACTCGAGCGCCAAGCTGCTGGTTGGCTGCTCGTCGCTGTCCCAGCGCGGATCCCAGTGTTCGGCGTCACCGCTGAGGGTCTCGTCGCCGAGCTGCTCGCGGGCCTGCTCGAGCGCGCTCGCAAACGCCAGCGCGCTCGGCCAGCGACCCTTGGGTTCACGACACAGCGCCCGCGACAGCGCGTCGATCACCGGCGCGGGGATCAGCCCGGTCGCAGTGAGATCGGGGACGGGCGCGCTCAGCCGCGCCAGCGCCAGCGCGACGGGGTTGTCGCCAGTGAAGGGCAGCGCGCCCGTGAACATCTCGACGACGATCAGCCCAAGCGCATACACGTCCGTGCGGGCGTCGACAGGCTTGCCCTCGACCTGCTCAGGGGCCATGTAGGCCGGGGTTCCAAGCAGCCCGCCGGTTGGGTTTTGCCCCTGCGCCTCGTTCACCCGCGCGATGCCAAAGTCGGTGATCACGGCGCGCCCGCTGGGCTCGACCATGATGTTGCGGGGCTTGAGATCCCGGTGGATGACGCCTGCCTCGTGCGCGGCCGCGAGCCCGGCCGCGAGCTGCAGCGCGAGGTCGATCGCCTCTGCTGGACGCGGGCGCCGACGCAACCACTCGCGCAGGCTCTCGCCCTCGACGTACTCCATCGTCAAGAACCGCAGGCCCGCGTGCTCGCCAAGGTCGTAGGTGCGCGCGACGTTGCGGTGGGTGACCCGGCGCGCGAGTCGGACCTCGTCGCGGAACCGCCCGACCGCCTTGTGCTCGCGGGCCCGATCGTCCGCAGCCTCGCCCGCGCCATCGCTCGCGCCATCACCCCAGATGGTGTCGAGGGTCTTGAGCGCGACGACCTCGCCGACCGCACGATCGTCCGCACGAAACACGGAGCCCATCCCCCCGCGGCCGACCAGCGCTTGAATCTCGTAGCGGCCAGCGAACAGCTCGCCAACGGCCGGGCTCAGGTCGTCACGCTCGCGCTCGCGGGGCACGGCGCAGACTACCAGCCACCCCGAACCAAGCCAGGACCCCGGGCAACGAGCACTCGCAAAAGCGTCTATGCTTCGACCGTATGAGCGAGAGCTCGGACAACCGGACGCTCGACGCCGATCCCGCCAACCCGAGCACCCGGCCTGTCAAGGTCTCCGTCGAGCTCTCGCGCGGCGAGTCGCTTGGCCGCTACCTGATCGTTGACGTGCTCGGCAGCGGCGGGATGGGCAAGGTCTACGCTGCGTACGATCCCGAGCTCAACCGCAAGCTGGCGATCAAGCTGCTCCACCACGCGCCCGGCACCGAGGCCAGCCGGGCCGCGAGCATGGGCAGCTCCCGGCTGCTGCGCGAGGCCCAGGCGATGGCCAAGCTCTCGCACACCAACGTCGTCACCGTGCATGACGTGGGCACCCACGCGGGTCGGGTGTTTGTCGCAATGGAGTACGTCGAGGGCAGCAACCTCGAGCACTGGTTGGACGCGGCCCCCGAAGGCCGCCCACACCCGTGGCGCGAGGTGCTGGCCCGGTTTCTCCCAGCTGGGCGTGGGCTCGCAGCCGCCCACGCGGCGGAGCTGATCCACCGCGACTTCAAGCCGGCCAACGTGCTGCTGGGCGCCGACGGCAGGGTCCGCGTCGCCGACTTTGGGCTCGCGCGCCGGGCCGGTGACGAAGGCCCGACGGGGGCCGCGATCCCGCCCAACGCCGGGGTCGACGCGGCCACCCTCGTCGACTCGCTGTCGCTGCGCCTGACCCAGACCGGCGCGTTCGTGGGCACGCCAGCGTACATGGCCCCCGAGCAATTTCGCGGCAGCGAGCTCGACGCCCGCTCGGATCAGTTCAGCTTCTGCGTTGCGCTGTGGGAGGGGCTCTACGGCGAGCGGCCGTTCGCCGGGGACTCGGCCGCGGCGATCTTGTTCTCGATCCACGAGCACCAGCTGCGCGAGCCGCCGCCCGCTGCCGCGGCCAAGGTCCCGAGCTGGCTGCGGCGGGTGCTCGAGCGCGGACTCGCCAACGAGCCCAGCGCGCGCTGGCCCAACATGGACTCGCTGCTGCGCGCGCTCAGCAAAGATCCGGCGGTCGGGCGCAGGCGGATCGGCGCCGCCGTGCTCGGGCTCGCGGCCCTGGCCGCGGCGGTCATCGGTCCACAGCTGCGCGAGCAACCCCAACCCCCACCACCGCCCCCGCCTCCACCTCCACTTTGCCAGGGCGCCGAGGCTGCCCTTGGCGAGGCCTGGGACGCCGATCAACGCGAGCGGCTCCACGCCCGCTACGCCAAGCTGAACGAGCGCTGGGCCGCGGACGACGAAGCCCGGCTGATCAGCCAGCTCGACGCGTGGGCCGCTGGCTGGATCGCGGCGTGGACCGACGCGTGCGCAGCAACGCGGATCCGCGGCGAGCAGTCCGAGGACAAGCTCGACGATCGGATGCTGTGTCTTCAGCGTCGCCGCTCGCGGCTCGAGACCTTCATCGAGTCGATCGAGACCACCCCCGACAAGCAGCTGCGCAAGGCCCCCGCGCAGGTCGACGACATCGGCGACGTCGCCGACTGCAGCGATCCCGAGGCGATGCACGCCCGGATCCCGCCGCCGGCTGACACCGAGCGCCGCGCCGAGTTCGAGCGCCTGCTCGAGGAGTTCGACGCGGTCACGGTTCAGCGCTCGATCGGCCGCTACGACCTCGCCAAGACCCGGCTCGAGCCCGCGTATGCGGCCGCGCTCGCGACCGAGCACCCCACGCTGATCACCGAGGCCCGCGCTGTCCGCGGGGATCTGCTCGCCCAGCTCGAGGATCCGCAGGCGGAGCCCGAGCTGGTGCTGGCCTATGAGTCGGCCCTGGCGGCCGGGCTGTTTGGGTTTGCAGCGCGCGCAGCCCAGGATCTCGCCGTGTACCTGATGGCCTTCGACGAGCGCCGCGCCGAGGCCGAGCGCTGGCTGCGAACCGCCGAGGCGCTGGTGACCTACCTCGACGATCAGACCATACGGATGTTCGTGCTCGAGAGCCGGGCCCGGCTCGAGCGCTATCGCGGCAACTACCCCGAAGCTCTGGCCTGGTACCAGCGCGCGGTCGACCTCTCGACGGAGGTCAACGGCGCCGACGCCAAGCGGACCGCCGACGCGCTGTTCAACCTCTCGACGGTCCTGTTCGAGGCCGGAAACATCTCGGAGGCGAAGCAGACGGTCGGGCGCGCCGAGGCGATCTGGGCCGACGAGCTTGGTCCGCTGGATCCACGCTCGCTCGCGGCGCTCAACGCGAGCGGGGTGTTTGCGTGGCGCATGGGCGACGCTCGAACGGCCCGTGAGTCGTTCGAGGAGCTGCTGGCTCGACGCGAGCAGCTGTTTGGACCCGATCACCCCGAGGTGGGCGACGCCCTGTTCAACTACGGCTCGATGCTCGTCGAGTTCAGCGCGCCGCATGCCCGCGAGCCGCTCGAGCGCCTGCTTGCGATCCACACCAGGCACTACGGTCCCGAGTCGATCGCGGTCGCGCACTGCAAGGCCAACCTGGCGAAGGCGGTCATCGTCGAAGATCCCACCGATCTGGCGACCGCGCGGCGACTGATCGACGAGGCGATCGCAACTGTCAGCAAGGAGCGCGACGCGGCCCACCTCGAGCTGCTGATCGCCCGCGGCATTCGCCTGGAGGTGCTGCGGCGCGGCGGGGACTACCGGGCTGCCCTCGCCGAAGCGGCGGTGCTGCAGCGGCTGTTCGAGCGGGCCGACACGGCGGTGCTCTCCAACGTCGCGGATCTGTACGTGGAGCTGGCCTACATCGCTCTCGGCCAAGGCCGCAGCGAGCAGGCGCTCGCCAACGCCGAGAAAGCCGCCGAATTCTCGACCCAAGAAGCGACCGGCCCGCGCAAGACCGCCGAGCGCGAGTTGGTGACGGCGCAGGTGCTCCGCGAGCTCGGCCGGACAGAGCTGGCCAACGCGGCGCGGGCCCGTGCGCGCGCGGCCTACCTGCGAGCGCAGGCGGGGCTGCCCGGGGATCCGCTGTGGGATGCGATCGACGGCTGGGTCGACGCGCCCGAGTAGTTGGCGCCCCAGCGAGTTCGCAGCTTATGCTCGCGGCCATGAGCACCTACAGCCCCCGGCGAGCGCGCGCCTGTTCGATCACCGCGGCGGCGGGCGTGGCCCTGATCGGTCTGTCGTTTGGGTTTGGATCGGCGGCCGTCGCCGGTCACCGCGACGCGGGCATCGCGAGCCTCGCGAACGACACCGCGGCGCGGCTGCGAGGCGCCAGCGGGGAGCGCGAGGCGTTCAAATACGCAGTCACGATGCCCAACCCGCAGCGTCATGAATTCCATGTCGAGCTGCGCTTCGACGCGCTCCCCGGCGACCGCGTCGCGCTCGAGCTGCCCAAGTGGAACCCGGGCGCCTACCGCTTGACGCAAGCCCACCGCAACGTCCGGGCGGTCAGCGCCAAGCAGCTTGGCGACGCCCCCGGCGCCGCGCTGCCCGTCACCAAGCTCGACGAGAACACCTGGGAGGTCACCCACGCCGGCGCGCCCTTCAGCCTCGAGTATCGGGTCTACTGCGGCAGCTACTCGGGGATCGGCGGCTGCTATCTCGACGACGCGATGGGCTTCATCAACGGCGCCCACGTGTTCATGTACGCCGTTGGCCACAAGCAGCGACCGATCGAGCTGCGCGTGACCGAGCTCCCCGGCGGCAAGCAAGCCGAGGTCGTGACCGGGCTGCCAACTCGTGGCAAGGGCAAGGCCAAGCACTTTTGGGCAAGCGACTTCGACGTGCTGATCGACAGCCCGATCCACGCCGGGGTCGTCGACACCGTCAGCTTCGAGCTTGGCGGTCGGCCGATCCGCGCGACGATGTCGGCCGAGGGCGCGTGGAAGCCCGACGAGGTCCGCGACGAGCTCCAAAAGATCACCCAGGCCGCGGCCGCGACCTTTGGCCCGCTCGAGACCGCCCTGCCCTTCACCGACTACACCTTCATCTACCAGGTGCTGCCCAACAACGGCGGCGGGCTCGAGCACCTGAACTCCACGGTGATCGGCGTGGATCCGTGGATGTTCGCCGACGCCAAGGGCAAGCGAAAATTCTGGTCGGTCACCGCCCACGAGTTCTTTCACCTGTGGAACGTCAAGCGGATCCGCCCCGCCGTGCTTGGGCCCTTCGACTACGATCGCGAGGTCCACACCACCATGCTGTGGTTCTCGGAGGGGTTCACCAGCTACTACGGGGCGCTGATCGTCCGCCGGGCTGGGCTGATCGACGAGGCCCAGGTGCTCGACGAGCTCGAGCGGCGGATCAAGGCGGTCGAGACCCGGCCAGGCCGCAAGCTGATGTCGGTCGAGCAGAGCTCGTGGGAGACCTGGTCCAAGCCCGACGACTACGACAAGGCCTACTTCTCGTACTACGACAAGGGCGCGGTGATCGGCATGCTGTTCGATCTGCACCTGCGCAAGTCCAGCCAAGGCCTCGCCAGCACCGACACCGTGTTCCGCGAGCTGTGGAAGCGCTGGCGTGAGACCGGCCTGGGGCTGAGCCCGCAGCAGCTCGAGCAGGCGTTCATCGATCAGGCCGGAACCGGGGCCGACGAGCTTCGCCAGATGTTCAACGACTATGTGCGCGGCACCACCGAGCTCGACTACGATCGCTACCTCGCGCACGCGGGCTACCGGCTCGAGCGCAAGATCAAGCAGCTCGGGCCGTGGATCGGCGTGGACATCGACCGCCGCGGCTCAACCTTGATCGCCCGCAACGTCGAGCACGGCGGGCCGGCGGACCTCGGTGGGGTCGCCGACGGCGACGAGCTCTCGCAGATCAACGGCCGCCCGATCGACGCTGGCAACTACGACAAGGCCCTGCGCGCGCTCGAGCTAGGCGAGCCGTGCACGCTCACGGTCACGCGCACCGGTCGGGTGTTGGATCTGAAGGTCACCCCGATCGAGGGCGGGGATCCAAGCTTCCAGATCGTCGAGCTTGCCAACGTCAGCCCCGAGCAACTGCTGCTGCGCAACGAGTGGCTCGGGCTCGATCCCTGAGCGCGGCGTTCACATCAGATTCACACGGACGGCGCCAAGCTTTCACTTGCGCGCTCGCTTCGCTGCCACATGGGCCGGCCAAGCTGGGTCTATTGGATCTCGCTGGCGGCACGGCGCCAGACGCCGATCTCAGCCGCTGGTCCAAGGCGAGGCGCCGGGCGGCGGCGCTCGATTCACGCTGGAGCTCCAGCCCATCACCCACCGCACTGGTTGGGGTGACCCCGAGCGGTTATCGTCGCTGCGCCATGCCTGCCATGCCCCGCGCCCGCCGAATGTGTCTTCCCCTCGTCGTCATCGGCCTGACCGTGGCCCTCGCGCCCGCGTGCGGCGGTGACAAGGCCACAAAGGACACCAAGGGTGTCAAGCCGGCGCCGGGCAACAAGGCGCCCGCCCAAACCCCCGAGGCCACCCCCCCGCCAACCGGCGAGACGTGGACGTGGGCGCTGCCCAAGGGCCTCAGCGCCGCCCCGGTGGTCCCAGCCGACAACCCGATGAGCGCGGCCAAGGTCGAGCTTGGCCACCAGCTGTTCATGGACAAGCGCCTGTCCGGCGACGGCTCGCGCAGCTGCTACTCGTGCCACCAAAACGAGCTGGGCGCCGCGGACGGTCGGACCCTGGCACTCGGCGCGGGCGACAAGCCGCTCACCCGCAACACGCCCACGATCTGGAACGTCGCCTACCATCAAAATGGGCTGTACTGGGACGGCCGCGCGCCAACCCTGGAGAAGCAGATGCTCGGGGCTTGGAAGGGCGGCAACATGGGCGCGGGCGATGATCTGGCGGCCAAGGCCAAAGAGATCGGCGCGCTGCCGGAGTACACCTCGCAGTTCGCCGAGGTGTTTGGGCTCGAGCCCGGCGCCGAGATCACGCCCGACCACATCGCCATGGCCGTGTCAGCCTACGAGCGGACCTTGCTGTGCGGCGACACGGCCTTCGATCAGGGCACCATGAGCGAGGCGGCCTCGCGCGGGTGGGATCTGTTCCGCGGCAAGGCCTCGTGCTCGACCTGTCACGCCGGCGACAATTTCACCGACGGGCAATTTCACGACGTCGGGATCTCGCACGACGCCGCCGGCCAGCTCCTGCCCGACGCCGACGTTGGCCGCGGCAAGCCCAGCGAGGTCGAGGCGGACAACTACAAATTCCGCACCCCGACCCTGCGCAACGTGACCAAGACCGCGCCCTACTTCCACAACGGCTCGGTCGCGGATCTCACCGAGGTCGTGCGCTACATGGCCGCGGGCGGAAACGCCAAGGCACCCGGCGTCGACCAAAACCTGCGCAACACCCAGCTGACCGAAGCAGAGATCGCCGACGTGGTCGCGTTCCTCGGTGCGCTCGAGTGCCCGGGATCGCTGCAGGTCATCGGAGACCAGAGCGTCGCCGGCATCCCCGAAGCGGCCGAAGCGGCCGATCCAGCCGCTCCCTAAAGCCGGTCACGAGAAGAGCCCCCTGGCGGCCGTGGGGCCGTGGGGGCCGTCTGGTGGCGCTTGGCGCCACGCCATTGCGCACAGACACCCAAGCGAGGTGCTTGGGTGCCTGCAGGGGCCAACCAGCGAGCGCCTTAGCGCTTGCTGAACTGGAAGCGCGCACGGGGGCCGCGGGGGCCGTCTGGTGGCGCTTGGCGCCACGCCATTGCGCACAGACACCCAAGCGAAGTGCTTGGGTGCCTGCAGGGGCCAACCGGCGAGCGCCTTAGCGCTTGCTGAACTGGAAGCGCGCACGGGCGCCGCGGCGGCCGTACTTCTTGCGCTCTTTCTTGCGTGGGTCCCGGGTCAGGTGCCCGGCGGACTTGAGCGCGCCACGGAACTCGCCGTTGATGCGCAGCAGCGCCCGAGCGATCCCGAGGCGCACGGCCCCAGCTTGACCCGAGAGCCCGCCGCCTTGCGCGGTCGCCCAGACGTCGTACTGCTCGCGCGTGTCGGTCTCGACCAGCGGCTGCTCGACGAACTTCATGTTGGTGGCGCGAGTCAGGTACTGCTCGGCCTCACGTCGGTTGATGCTGATCTTGCCTTCGCCCGGCATCAGCCAGACACGGGCGATGGCGGTCTTGCGCCGGCCGGTCGCGTAGTACTTCATGATTTCAGTGCCGTAACGGGGTGTGAGCCAGAGCTAGGACTAGATCTGGTGAGGCTGCGGGTTCTGGGCTTGATGGGGATGCTCGGTGCCGGCGTAGACCTTGAGCTTCTTGAAGGTCTGACGGCCCAGCACGCCCTTGGGCAGCATGCGCTTGATCGCGCTGCTGATCACCAGCTCGGGCTTCTTGGCGAGCATCTCCCGGGCGGTTCGGGTCTTCATGTGCCCGAGGTAGCCGGTGAACTTGTTGTAGGTCTGTTGGTCGAGCTTGGCGCCCGTGAACTTGACCTTGTCCGCGTTGATGCAGACCACGAAGTCACCAGCGTCTAGGTGCGGCGTGAACTCGACCTTGTGCTTGCCGCGGAGCAGGCCCGCGATCTTCGACGCGGCCCGACCGACGGTCTGACCTTCGAGGTCGATCAGCAGCCAGTCGCGCTTGATCTCGGCCGGGTTCGGAATGTGGGTGCCCATGGGACGCAGAGATCTAGAGGAGGGGCCCAGAGGTGTCAAGCGGCCATTCTAGGGCCGTGCCAACTGGCCCGGTTGGCATTCGAGACCCCGCTCCCTGCGTGTACGAGCGCCGCGGGCCGGACTTTTACCATGCGAGCCTCCCCCATCCAATTCACAAGGCCCCACTCGTGTGGATCCGCCCAGACCGGGATGTCGATTTGGCGGGCTCGCGCGGCGGATCTGGCAGGCGGATCTGCGGGCGGATCTGGCGAACGTCAGCCAAACCGGGTCGATCGTCTGCTTGGGGCACTCGACCGCCCCCCCAGCAACTGCCACCGGATGCGACGCGCCCGCCCGAAGACCGCGGTGATGTCGGCATTCCGAGCTTGCGAGCTGCAATGCGGCCCCGCCCCTATGCCCGCCTGCACATAAGGGTGATACTCCTCCGAGTCGCCCATGAGTACGCCCCGCGCGAAGATCCTCGTCGCCGACGATTCATCGGTAGAACGCGCAGCAGCGCGAACTGCGCTGGAAGACGCTGGCTATGCCGTGATGGAGGCCGTCGATGGTCAGCAGGCCCTCGAGGTGTTCGCCCGCGATCGTCCCGACCTCGTGATGCTCGACGTCGTGATGCCGCGACTGACCGGGCTCGAGACCTGCCGCATCCTCAAGGCCAAGGCCGGCGGCAACTACTTGCCGGTGATCATGGTCAGCACCCGCAACTCCGTGAACGCGCGGGTCGAGGGGCTCCGCAGCGGCGCCGACGACTACCTTGGCAAGCCCTACGACGCAGAGGAGCTGCGCGCCCGCGTAGAGGCGTTGCTGCGCACCCGCAAGGTCATCGCCGAGCGAGCGGCGACCGACTCCGGTGAGCCCGGCGCCGAAGAAGCCGACGCCGCCGCAGAGCCAAGCGCCGACGCAGGCGAGGCCGGGCCGCCGACCTCCGCGTCGTCCCGCCACTCCAACGAAGCTTTCAAGCGCCGCGCCGAAGAAGAGTTCGATCGAGCCGAGCGCTACAGCGATCCGCTCGCGTGCCTGCGGGTCGAGCTCGACGACTACGACGCCTTGGTCAAGCGCCACTCCAGCGACGCCGTCGCCGGGCTGGTCCGCGGCCTGCGCGACGTGATCGAGGCCAGCGTTCGCAAGATCGATCTCGTGTTCCGGCTCGATCCCCGCGGCTACATCCTGCTGCTGCCGAACACGCACTTCCCCGGCGCGCTCGCGGTCGCCGAGCGGATCTGCCTCGACAGCGCGAAGATCCGCGTCGACGCGGCGCCCGACTATCGGTGCACGGTCAGCGTTGGGGTCTCGTTCTTCCCGAACAAGGACACCCACTCCGTCCAAGATCTGCTCGACCTCGTCGGCGCCGCGCTCGACCGCGCGCGCAGCGAAGGCGGCGGCAAGATCTGCCTGTTCCAGCACCAAGGCTACCTATACGCCCCCGAAGCGGGGTGAGCGGCTGCGCTAGACCCCACACGCACTTGGACGGCGGCGACTGTGCAGCCGCGTCGCGTCCCGTTGCTTCGCTTTTCTCATGATTCCTCGCCAGCCAATCGCCCCACCCCAGCGGGTCATGTTGTACCCGCGAGAAGATGGGCCGGCGGCCTATGGCGCCGCGACCCAGGCCGCGAGCTGGCTGCACGCGCGCGGCGTGGGGGTCGTCCTCGACGCCCGGGTCCGGGCACGCGCTGGCACCGACGGGCTCGAGCTGCCCGACGCCGCCGTTGGCGTCGAGCTCGACAACATCCCCGACGACGTCGATCTCATGGTCGCGCTTGGCGGTGATGGAACCTTGCTCCGCGCGAGTCGCTGGGTCGCCGACATGGGCGTGCCCGTCGTCGGTGTCAACCTGGGCGACCTCGGGTTCCTGTCTGCCTACGGCCGCGATCAACTCGAAGACGTGCTGCTCGACGCGATCGAAGGCCGGCTCAACTGGGAGCCGCGCCTGCGCATGGGCGTAGAAGTCCGACGCGACGGCGAGGTGTTCGAGACCGAGACCGCGGTCAACGACGTCTACATCAAGCACGGGCAGATCCCCCGCTTGCTCCGGCTCGCGACCCGCGTCGGCGATCACGAGCTCGCGCTCTACAAGGCCGACGGGCTGATCATCGCGACCCCGCTGGGCTCGACCGCCTACAACCTCGCCGCTGGCGGGCCGATCGTCGCGCCCGGCACCGAGGTGTTCACGATCACCCCGATCTGCCCGCACAGCCTGACGCTGCGACCCGTGGTGGTCAGTGCCCACGACGGCGTGACCGTGACGTGGGAAGGACCAACCCAGGGCGTGAGCGACGGGTACCTGACGGCGGACGGGGCCTGGAAGATCCCCTTGCGCTTGGGCGACGAGATCCGCATGCGCGCCGCCGCCAAGCCGCTGCGCCTGGTCCCAGCCAAAGCCAGCGTGTTCGCGGTGCTGGCCGCAAAAATGGGCTGGTCGAGCGGCTGAGCGCCCCGTTTGGGGGTCAGATCCCCAGCACGCGGCGCAGCTCCTCCGACAGACCATGCTTGTCTCGCAGCGAGATCGAGTCGTGCTTCGGCTCGATCGAAAATTGCTTGAACGACTGTAGCCGGCCCAGCACCTCGGACTCGGCGATTCCACAGATCGTTGCGAGCGCGGCACAAGCCCGCTTCAGGCTCATCGTGTTGCCAAGATCCCGATCCCACTTGCCCCAGCTCTCGAGCAACATCATTGCCTGATTGGCGACTTGGGCAGGCTCGTTCAAGGACCCCTGGGTTGGCTCGATTGATCGCAGCGGCCGCTGGGTTCGCCCGGTCCGCGAGTTGGCGACCACCGAGCGCGACAGCTCGGCGCCGCTTGGCGATGCGTGCGGCCGCGCCGTCACCTCGGAGAAGCGCTGCGCGAGCGCCCGAATGAACGCGCCCATCCACGGCTTCATCGCGTCGACTTCGCGCTCGAGCACGCTGGCTGTGACGCTCATCGCGACCACGTCGGTCAGCGCGACGACGCTGGCCGTGCGCGGGGTCGAGGCCAAGATCGCGGTCTCGCCAAACACGTCGCCCGGCCCGAGCGTGCGCAGCGACTCCTGCTTGCCGTTTATATCTTTGAACACCTCGCAGCGGCCCGAGATCAAGATGTACGCGGCGTCCCCAACCTCGTGCTCACGAATGATCCACTGCTTGGCGGCGAAGGTCTGGCGCGGAAAGTTGCCGCCGCCGCGCATGAAGCCCTGCAGATCCGCCTGCATGTCTTCAACGCGTGCGTAGCGATCCACGGGGGACGACGCCATCGCCACGCTGACGATCCGCCGCAGCTCGCGGGGGATCGCCAGCTGCTTGGGCAACTTGGCGCCGCCCGCCTCGGCCTGCAAGAGCACGTCCACGGCGTTGCGCCCCTGATAGGGCGGGTGCCCCGTCAGGATCTCGAACAGCATCGCGCCAAGCTCGAACACGTCGGAGCGCGGGTCGATCTGCCGTTGCTCCCCGCGGGCTTGCTCCGGGCTCATGTAGGCGGGCGTGCCCATGATGATGTTGGCGTTGGCAGCGACCAGCGGCAGCGGATCGCGGACCCGCCTGCTACGCGCGAGCGGATCACCGCCGACTGGCGGCGGCATCACCTTGGCGATGCCCCAGTCCATCAAGTAGACCTGCCCGTAGTCGCCAACCATGACGTTGTCGGGCTTGAGGTCGCAGTGGACGACGCCCCGACTGTGCGCAAACGCGACCGCGTCGAGCACCTTGAAGAACACGTCGAGCAGGCGCAGGAGATCGTCGTGGCCAACCGCCGTTGCGACCCTGAGCCCGGCCGCGTCGGTGCGGTCGTGGGTTGAACGCAGCGCATCGATCAGCTCGAGGAGCGTGCGGCCCTCGACCAGCTTCATCGTGAAAAACAGCCCGCCTCGCTCATCGACGCCGAGCTCGTGGACCGGGACGATGTTGGGGTGGTCGAGCTGACCGGTGATCTGGGCCTCGCGGACCAAGCTGCGGACCGCGAGCAGCGAGTCCGTGTGGCCATCGAGCAGCTGCTTCATCGCGACCCGCCGCTGCAGCGCACGATCAACCCCCACGCGGATCGACGCCATGCCGCCGCGCGCGATCTCGCCCTGCACCTCGAGCCGGGCGCCGTGCTCGGGGATCACCGAAGCGATCAGCGCCGCGACGTCATCGGTCTCGAGGTCGACGCGGTCACCTGCCATGGCTGGAGGCCCTCACCGTTCGAGTTGTACCAAGTAAACGGCCGTCACGAGCGATAGACGCGCGCGGGCCAGGCTAGCGTGGCTCACCCAACCGCTTGGTGGCGGTCGTGATGCAGCGAGAGATTCGCGGCCGCGATGCAGCACTCGCGAAGAAAGTCCATGTACAGATCCAGCGTCCGCTCTCCGGCCTCAGCCATGCGATCGACCCGCTCGGGGTTGGCGTCCAAGAACTCCACCATCGTCCGGCTGAGTGACCCACGCTCCTCGAAGTTGGCGAGCGCGTCGAGGCTGCGCAGGCAGCTGCGGACGTCTGCGCCGAGCAAGCACTCTGCCTGCGCGGTGACCCGCCCCGCGAGCGAGCCCAAGGTCGCGTCGGCCTCGTAGACCGCGGCGAGCTGGGTCCACGGACGGGGCCCGTCAACCTGCAGCTGCTGGCTCTCGTGGAAGCGCCGCATCGAGGTGGTCGCCGACTGGGTCAGGAGATCCGTCAGGTTGATGTGCGGCAAGCGTCGCGCGTTCCACAGCTGCGCGAGCCGGCGCGTGTCATCGGCGACCATTCGGTAGCGCTCGATCGCCTCGCCCGCGATCTGCAGCAGCGAGAGCGACAGCTTGTGCTCACCGACCTCCGCACACCGACGACTGGCCTCGACCAAGAACCGCTCCGCTGGCTCTTGCAGCTGCATCGTGAGCGCGGCCCATTGAATCAAGAATGCGTGCAGCAGGGCGGGGCTGACCTCCGCCGCCATCAAGATCCGCAGCTCCTGCCGGTTCTTTAGACCCTGGCGGGCGCCTGCGAGGCGATCTTGATAGGTATCGAGCGGGGTGGACATGGCACGGGGAGCCCTGGGTGCGGGCCAATGGGCGCGCACGGCGTCTATCAGCCCAACATCTGGACCGGGCGGACCGGAACCGGGCCATGCTGGCCTGATCTGAGCGGGTCTAGACTCGAAGCGGGTTGCCAACTGGATTCCAACCAGTTGCTCGGCGCGGAGGAGCGATTCGGCGCGCCGTGTTCACTAACTTTGTACCGACCCTTGTGTTCGAATGCAACAACAATATCAGAAAAATCCAGTAGAGGTGTAGCTCACAAACTCTTGTCCAAACGGCCACAAACAGCCGAATTACACGACTGAACAGACAGAGGCTCGCGCCTACATGTGTACAGGTATCGGTATTCTGTGCAGTGATCCCTTCGAGAAATTCAGCCACAGTAAACTCGGGTAGCACAAGCAACGACACGCGCAACGGGCGCCCACTCACCATTTGAGTTTCAATTAGATTCCCATCGGGAGCCACAATGGAGACGATCCGCAATCACCTCACTAGCCTCCAATTGTGCACATGTGATCCAGTCTGGACCACGTGTGGGCGGGCCACTCCCCTGGGGCAGGCGGCTGTGCTAGGAGGCGTCCCGTGCTCGACTACCTGCGCATCCGAGGCCTGGCGCTGCTCGACGACGTGGCGCTCGAGTTCGAGCCGGGCATGAACGTGCTCACCGGCGAGACTGGCGCCGGCAAGTCGATCATCGTGGACGCGCTGACGCTGTTGCGAGGGGGCCGGGGCCGCGCGGAGCTGGTCCGCGAGGGTGATGAGACCGCCCGGGTCGAGGCGCAGTTCGCGGTGCGCGGGCGGATCGGCGCCCCCGCGGGCATCGCGCTCGACGAGATCCTCGACCAGTTCGGGCTCGCGCTCGAGGATGAGGCCCTGGTGCTCGAGCGACGGATCCGCAGGTCCGGCCGCGGCCGCGTGGCGATCCAATCCAACCTGTCCACGCTCGCCGCGATCACAGAGATCGGCAGCGAGCTGATCGAGATCTGCAGCCAGCACGAGCACCACTCGCTGACCCACGTGGCCCATCACCTCGAGCTCCTCGACGCCTACGCGCAGCTCGATGGCGCCGAGGGGCCGCTCGCCGACTACGCCGGGCACTACCGCGGCTGGCGGGCGCTGACCGAGCGCATCGCCGAGATCCGCGAACAAGAGGCGGAGCGGCTGTCGCGGGCGGACTACCTGCGCTTCCAGATCGACGAGCTCGAGCGCGCGTCGCTCGAGCCCGGTGAGTACGAGCAGCTGCGCGCCCGGCTTGGCGTGCTGCGCGGCTCGCATGAGCTGGCCGGCTTCGCCAACCAAGCCCAGTCGCAGCTCTACGAAGACGACAACGCCGTCGCCTCGGTGCTCGCCGTGCTGCTCGAGCGAGCCCGCCGCCTGCCCGAGGGCCTCACCGCGCTCGCCGAGATCACCGAGCAGCTCGAGGCCGCCCAGATCGCGTGTGAAGAGGCCGCCAGCGCCGCCGCCCGGCTCGCCGACGAGATCGAGGTTGGACCCAACGAGCTCGAGCACACCCAAGAGCGCCTGCACGAGCTCGAGCGGCTGCGTCGCAAGCACGGCTGCGACGTCGACGAATTGATCGAGCGGACCCAGTCCATGCACGACGAGCTGGTCGCGCTCGACTCGGCCGAAGACGAGCTCGCGCAGCTCGAGCAGCTCGAGTCCAAGCAGTGGGCGGCCGTCAAGCGCCACGCGGACACACTGCACGCCGCCCGAGTCGCCGCCGCCAGCGGCCTCGCCCGCGCGATCGAGGCCGAGCTCGACGCGCTGCACATTCCAAACGCAAAGCTCAGCGTCGAGCTGCGGGCGGTCGAAGCCGGCGCCGATCCAAGCGACGCGCCCGATCCCTCGAGTGAGCGCTGCGCCGTCGGCCCACGCGGCCGCGACCGCGCCGAGCTGCGGTTCTCGGCCAACCCCGGCGAACCGCTCGCGCCGCTCAACAAGGTCGCGTCGGGCGGCGAGCTCTCGCGGGTGCTGCTCGCGGTCAAGAGCGTGCTGTCAACGCGGGCGCGGGTCGCAACCTACGTGTTCGATGAGGTCGACGCGGGCGTCGGCGGGGCCGTGGCCGAGGCGATCGGCCTGCGCCTGCGCCGGGCCGCCAGCAACCATCAGATCTTGTGCATCACCCACCTCCCGCAGATCGCGGCCTACGCCCAGGCACACTTTCGCGTTCGCAAGCTCGTGGTCGATGGACGCACCGTGACACGGGTCGAGCGCCTCGACGCCGACGAACGGGTCGAGGAGCTCGCGCGCATGCTCGGCGGCAAGCGTGTGACCCAGAGCGCACGCGAACACGCTCGCGCGCTGCTCGAGCAAGCCCTCGTGCCCACGCCGCCCGCCGGAAAGCCGCCGGTCGCCAAGCCCGGCAAGTCCACTGCCAAGACAACCGGCAAGACCACTGCCAAGACCTCTGGCAAGACAACCGGCAAGTCCACTGCCAAGACCACTGGCAAGACCACTGCCAAGTCCAAGCCCCGCCGCGCAAACGCGAGCTGAAACCATTTTGTGCTGGTGCCGGCAAGCGGGCGAGAGACCTCGTCCCGCTGCGCACAGCCCGACTCGACGCGGTGTGGTTCCGGGAGTAACATCCTCTCGCTAGCCGCACGAACCCTCCAAGGTTCAAAGGTTCAGAGGTGCATCAACATGGCCCAACGCTTCCCCATGACCCCGGCCGGTCTCCAGCAGCTCCGCAGCGAGCTCAAGCAAATCAAAGAGGTCGAACGGCCGCAGAACGTCAAGGACATCGAGACCGCCCTCGGCCACGGTGACCTGCGTGAGAACGCGGAGTACCACGCCGCCAAGGACCGTCAGGCGGAGTTGGCTGCGCGCATGGCCTACCTCGAGGGCCGCATCGGTCACGCCCAAGTGATCGACCCCGCCAGCATCGAGTCCGACAGCATCGGCTTCGGCGCAACCGTGACGATGACCGACATGGACACCGACGAAGAGGTGGTCTACGTGCTGGTCGGCGAGACAGAGAGCGACGTCAAGGCTGGCCGGATCTCGATCGCCGCCCCGATCGCGCGGGCGATGCTCGGCAAGCGCGAGGGTGACGACGTCACCGTGCAGCTGCCCAAGGGTGACCGTGAGTATGAGGTCGTGAAGATCGAGTACAAAGGCGTGTCGTAGTTTAGACTCGCTGCGCTCGGTCCCGATCGAGACTTGCCGCTGCCAAGCTCGCGCGGGTTGCCGCACCGACCAAGCCGTTCTCGGACCTCGATCTGTTCGACACGAGTTTGGCTTCCGGGGCTATGGTGGTGTATCGCGGCTACGCATTGTGGCGACAACGTCGTCGAGGAGCAGCGGTGATTGTGGCGGATCGGGTGCGGGGCTGTTCCGCTCGGCCCGCTCTGGGCCCGGCCTGCCCCAGACCCGAAGACCATCGCCTGCCGGCTCCGCCTCTTGTTGCATGGGCCGGACTGTGAAAGGTTTCCGTGTGCGCCCTCTTCGTTTCGCCCTGGCCCTGCTCCTGCTCCCCGGACTGACTTCAATCAGCGCCTGCAAGTCAAAGGACTTGCACGCCAACACGAAGCTCCGCAAGCGAAAGGTGACCTTTGACGACGGCGGCGCTCCGGTCGGTGCCTTCTTGATGTTCGGTGACCACGAGGTTGGCCAGGTCACCGCACCCGGGCTCCACGAGCACGAGCTCAAACGTCTGTATGTCCGCGGCACGGTCCCGGCCAGCTTCGACGACAGCAAGGGCGACAACGGCTACAACGGCCTCGAGCTCGAGTTGCGCACCGCCTGCGGGACCCAGCGCATGCCCCTGAGCCTCGTCGCCGAGGAGGGGAGGGCGGACCCGCTGTTGCACTTCGACTCGAGCAAAGCTACCGCAACGGCGAGCACGCGGGTGTGGACGGATGTACCGGACCCCAAGATCTCGATCGGCGAGGCCGAGGCCGCGATCAATATAGATCACTTCATCGTCAACGGCCTCGACTGCGCGCCCAAGCACAGCGTCAGCGTCAACGGCGAGGTGGTCGGGGAGATCGAGGCCAAGGACGACGCGCTCGTGGGCTTGTTCGTCGCCAAGGACGCCGCCACCTGCTACGAGGTCACCGTCGCCCACTATAGCGAGGATGGGGGCAGCACCAATACCACTATCCTGTCGGGCAAGCGGGTCTATGCCTTCCCCCATGAGCGCATCGACTACCGCTTTCGACCGGTGCCGACGGTCACCGTCAGCAAAACAGGCTTCGCTCGTGCGGTGGTTGGGATCAACGTGGTCAGCTGCGACGAGGCCTGAATCGAGCGCTGCGTTGGTGGTTCTCCACGGCGGCGGCTGGCGCGGCGAAGCTCAGCGCGGTCAGCTCGGCGCACACCGCAAGCAAGAAGGTCAGAACGGATCGGGTCGAGAGGCTGAAGTGGTGTATGGCAGTCGCTCTCGGTGGGACGGGGCTGTGCGCCACGCCGCCCACGCTGGCAGCCGGACTCAAGGCCACGCGAGCAGCTGCGCGAGCTCGGCTGGCCACGGCGCCGTAAAGCAGACCCGCTCGCCGGTATGCGGGTGCGGCAAGCTCAGCGAGCTCGCGTGCAAGGCATGGCGCCACAACCCCAGCCGGGCCTCGAGCTCGGCGACAGGGCGGCCGCCCTCGATCACGTCGAGGAACTCCTGCTCGCTCGCGGTGTACAGCTTGTCGCCGATCAGCGGGTGCCCGATCGAGGCCAGGTGCACGCGGATCTGATGGGTCCGCCCGGTCCGCGGCCAACACCTGACCAGCGTGATCGGCTGCCCGCGGTGCTCGCCGTGACGCAGCGCCTCGACGTCGGTTCGCGCGAGCTGTCCGCCGTCGTCGATCGCCCGCGGGCCGATCTTGATCAGGATCCGCGAGTCCTTCGCCGAGCCCAGCGGGACGTCGATCGTCTGCGCGCCCTCGAATCGACCGCCGACCAGCGCGAGGTACTGCTTGTCGACCTCGCGCCGAAAGAAGCTGCCCTTGAGCAGCGGGCCCGAGCCCTTGCGCCGGCCAAACACCATCACCCCCGAGGTCTCGCGATCGAGCCGATGCGCCATCTCCCAGCCGTGTCCGGGCCCAAGCCGGCGCCGCATCAGCGCCGTGAGGGTGTGGCGGTGGTAGCGAGCCGATGGGTGAACCGGCAAGTTGGCGGGCTTGTCGAGCACCAGCAGGTGCGGATCTCGATGCAAGATCGCGTAGTCGAGCACGACCGGCGGCTCGATCGGCGCGGGGCGACGGATCACCAGCACCTGCCCGGCCCGGATCCGCAGCGAGTTCTTGCGCATCGACTCGCCGCTGCTGCGACACCGCACGCCGCCGCCCGCGAGCATCTTGTGCACGCGGTTGCGAGACATCCGAGTGAAGCGCTGCGACAAGAAGCGATCGAGCCGCTGGCCCTCGCTGCCGGGTCCGACCTCGAGCTCGAACTCGATGTAGGGCCGACCGTTCTCGTCGTAGACGATGTCGTCGTAGACCTCGGCGTCGCCGTGCTCGAGCGCTGCGCTGTCTGCGAACGCCGTCGCGTCGACGCCGGACTCGGCCTCGCCCTGCCCTGCCTGGCTCATGCGGCCCGGAGCATAGCCCCGTGCCCGGCCGCGTCGGGCTGCGGAGAATCCACAAGCTAACATTGCTGGCATTCTCGTGGCGAGTGCTATAGTCCGGCCCATGACTTCTCCCGACCCCAAGGCACAGACCCCCGAGCCAGCTGGCGGCGGGATGCTGCCGGCTCTGCTCGCGGGTGCCGGTATCCTCGCCGTCGCCGCGCTGTTCATCTTTGGTGGCGACGACGACAAGAAGAGCGACGCGACCCAGAACAAAGACGGCCAAGCTGCTCACTCGTCTAGCAACCAGACCGGCCGCACCGCCAAAGGGGGCATCGCTGCCCGCCAAGCCGACGCAGCCGCCAAGAGCGGTCGCCCCACCCCGCGGCTCAACCCGCGGATCGCCGACGCGGTCGTGACCGAGGGCATGGCCCCGGCCCCCCACAAGAAGCCCGAGCCAACCAGCTGGGGCTCGCGCGACGAAGAGATCATCTACTGGGAAGACCAGCTGCGCGAGGCCAACCGCATGCTCGAGATCCGCGAGCGGGCCACGGAGCACGTCCCCAGGCAAGAAGAGAAGATCCGCGAGAACGGCACCCCGGAGGACCTCGCGGAGTTCCAGCAGCGGAAGATCGTGGTCGCGGACAACCTCGAGCGGGCGCAAGCCCGCGTCCAAGAGGTCCAGCTCAAGCTCGACAACCTGAAATAGTCATTACCCCCACAGCCGCCTTCGCACTTCGGGTCACTCGCTTCGCTCGCTCCCATCGGCCGTTTGTTCGCGGGGGCATCATTGGCCCCCTAGCAGGGGGCTCTTGTCTGGCCACCTGCAGGTACTGGGTGCCTCTCCACTCACGTGACGTGCTTTGTGGAGTGGTGGGGTCGGCGATGAGCACACTGCTGGCTTCGCCTCCTCACTCTCGTGCTTTTTGAACTGGTGGGATTTTTGGTGGGTTAGGCAACGCTGACATCGCGCGCGGGTGCCGAGGCTTTCTTGGTCGTGCGGTTTCGCTATGCTGCCGGCGATGTCGGCCAAGCGCCTCCGTTCCCGCGTCTTTCAAGCTCTCGTGCTTCCGCTGCTCGCGGTGCTCATGACCGTTGGTGGTTGCGGGCTCACGATCACGCGGATCCAGACCGCCGCCGACAAGCCCAGCAACGTCGCGGTGTACTTCAAGGTCGAGGACGCGAAGGGGGAGCCGGTTGGCGGGATGACGGCCGAGCAGTTCGAGATCTACGAGGACGACGAGCTGGTCTCGGTCTACGAGAGCAAGCAGACGATCCTCAACCCCGAGGTCGCGGCTTCGCACTACACGCTGCTGCTCGTCGACATGAGCGGCTCGGTCGCGGACTCGGAGGACTTTCCGAAGATCAGCGAGGCCGCGACGCTGTTCACCAGCCAGGTCGAGAAGAACAACCAGGTCGCGATCTACGCGTTCGACGGCTCGGCCGAGATCCACAAGATCACCGACTTCACCGGCTCGGCCGGCGGCGCGCAGGCGCGGGCCAACTCGCTCAGCGGCTTCAAGCCACAAGACCCCAGCACCAACCTCAACGGGGCGATCGTGCAGGGCCTCGAGGTCCTCGACGCCGGGCTCGAGAAGGCCGAGAACCCGCTGCGGATCGGGACCTTGGTCGTGTTCACCGACGGCACGGATCGGGCCTCGCGGGTGCCCGAGAGCGAGATGCTCGACGCGGTCAACGGCACCCCCTACGAGGTGTTTGCGATCGGCCTGGGCGCCGAGCTCAGCGAGAAGGACCTGCAGCAGATCGGCAAGAGCGGGACCGCGCTGGCCAAGGACAGCTCGGAGATCCAGACCGCGTTCGAGACGATCGGCAAGCGGATCGAGCAGCTGACCCAGAGCTACTACCTGCTCAGCTACTGCTCGCCCGCCCGGGCCGGCTCACACACGGTGACCGTCAAGGGCAAGCACACGCCCGAAGGCAAGAAGAAGGAGACCACCGGCGCGCTCGAGACCGAGTTCGACGCCGAGGGCTTCGACAAGGGCTGCGATCCCAACACCAAGCCCAAGTTCGACATCACCAAGGGTGACATGGCCGCCGACGACAGCGGCGGCAAGACCAAGGGCAAGGCGAAGGCCTCTGCCTCGACCAACTAGCGACTAGCCTACAGCTCGGTGATGGAGAGCTCGTAGCTGCCCGACCCGTTGTAGCCGTCGACGAAGATCGAGACCGTCTGCCCCGCGCTCAGATCCAGCGGGATCGACGACCACAGATCGACCATCTGATCGGTGATCGTGTCATCGTTGCAGGCGAGCTCCGGCCCGTCGCAGCCGCCATCGCGGATGTACATCAAGGTGTCGTAGTTCGAGCCCTCGAGCGAGAACAGGTAGGACCCATTCGCGGGGGCGGTCCACGACAGCTCGGCCTCGGGCGCGCCGTCGAAGCTGCAGCTGCCCTCAGAGTCGTTGCCGGCCCCGAGCGTGGTGCCGCTGGCGACCGCGGGCAGCTCGCTGCCCAGGCTCTGGCCGCAGCCGGATCCGCCGCCCTCGGCCTCGACCGTCAAGGTGATGAGCCCAGGCGCCTCGGGATCCCACTCGCTCACGAACACGATCTCCTGACCAGCGGCGGCGTCGAACACCAGGGTTGGCTCCTCCCCGGGGATCGTGGTGGCGCACATCCCGTCTTGCCCGTTGCAGCCATCGAGCAACACCGCGAGCCCCGAGAAATTTGGGGTGGCGTCTTGGCTCGCGCGGTAGAGACCGTCCGCGGGCGCGGTCCAGACGAAGCGCCGCTCGGAGCTGGCGAAGCTGCAGCCGAAGTACTGGTTGCCCGCGTCCGACTCGACCGGCCACTCGGCCATCACCGGCACCATCGAAGCGAGGACCTGGGCGTCGTCGCACAGCCCCGGCTGGTCGTCGATCAGCTGCATGGTGAGCTCGTAGTTGCCGACCGAGGCGCCGAAGCCGTCGGCGACGATCGTGTAGGCCTGGCCCGCGGACAGCTCGACGGTGAGCTGGGACTCCACGGTCATGCCGTCGAACGCGTCGTCGTTACAGGCGATGACCGGGCCGCCGCACTCGCCCTGAACCACCTCGAGCACCGTGTCGTAGTCCGAACCAAAGGTGTGAAACTCGTAGAGCCCGGTCACGGGCGGCACGAACAGGTAGCCGTGGTCCCCCGCGCCGTCGCCCCCGCACTGCGAGCCGAAGTCGTTGGAGGTGCCGAGGGTCGAGCCGAACCTGCCGTCGTGGGTCCCGAACAGCTCGCCGAAGGGGCAGTCGCTCGGCTCGTCGTCGACCGGGTACAGCCACATGTCGAAGTAGGTCGGGCCATAGTCGATGTCCGTGTCGAACACGAAGGTGTAGCGCTCGCCAGCGACCGCGTTGAAGTCGACGGTGTTCGGGAAGTTGAACGCCGTGCAACCCAGAGACGGGCCGCCGCAGGCACCCTGCAGCACCGACATGGCCGCGGGAATGTCTGGGTACATGGTCAGCCGATACGGTGCGGTGAACGGCGCGGTCCAGATCGCCGAGTAGTCGGGCCCCGGGCTCACGACGCACTCGCCGTCGTGATCGCTGCCAAGCCCGGCCTCGATCACCGCGCCGAAGTAGACCTCGGGATCACTGCCAAGGTCGACGTCGACGCAGTCCCCGTCCCCGTCCCCCGTTGGATCGCCGTCGCCGTCGCCGGTCGGGTCACCGTCGCCGGTTGGATCGCCATCGGTCCCCCCGATGTCGCCGAAGCCCTCGAGGCCCGGTGGGCGGTCGGGCCCACACCCTGCGGCACACACGGCCGCCAAACACATCGAGTTCAAGCTAAAAAAGCGCACGAGGGGAGTATAGAGCAGCCCTTTGGCCCACGTCACTTGGGTCGCGCGGGCTCTGGGAGCATCATCCCGGCGTGGAAGGACTCCGCGAAGCCATCTCCCTCGAGGGCGTGCTGTTTGGTCTTGCGACCTACGGCCTGTTCATCATCGTCCTGTTCGCGCTGGCCAAGCTGCTACCTGGGCAGATGATCCAGGGCCAGCCGCTGCCGGGCAGCGGGAAGCGACTGACCTACAAGGTCAACGGCATGGCCCTGTTCGTGGCGGTGCACATGTTGATCTTCGTCGGGGCGTGGTTTCTGGACCTGTCGTTGACGCCGCTGCTCGACCACTTTTGGTCGCTGCTAGTCGCGGCCAACATCATCACGGTCGCGTGGCTGGTGCTCATGAACCGGGGCAGCCGCGCGCGCCTACGCAAAGCTGCAGCGGGGGACGAAGCCCAGACGGACGACCCCAAGCACAGCGTGCTCGGGCGGCTGTGGTACGGGATCGAGCTCAACCCGCAGTTCCTCGGTGTGGATCTCAAGACCTTCGCCTACCAGCCCTCGCTGATCGGGCTTGGCGTGCTCAACGTCGCGTTTGGCTGGGCGCAGTATGAGCAGCTCGGCCACCTGACCCCGCAGATGCTGGCCTACCAGGTGTTTTGGTGGGGCTACCTGTTCTCGCACTACTGGATCGAAGACAACGTGCTGTCGATGTGGGACGTGATCGCGGAGCGCTTCGGCCTGATGCTGCTGTGGGGTGACCTGGTGCTGGTGCCGTTCTTCTACTGCATCGGTGGCTGGTGGTTGCTGGCCAACCCCGAGCCCATGCCGATCTGGCGGGTGCTGGCGATCGTCGCCCTGCACGTCACCGGGCTGTGGATCTTCCGCGAGTCGAACTCGCAAAAGCACCGGTTCAAGTTGGACCCTGGCGCCACGATCTGGGGCAAGCCGGCCCGCACCGTGGGCGGGCGCCTGCTGGTCTCGGGCTGGTGGGGGATCGGGCGCAAGATCAACTACACCGGCGAGATCATGGTCTACGCCTCGTTCGCGCTGTGCACCGGGTTCAGCTCGGTGATCCCCTACTTGTTGCCGCTGTGGCTGTGCGTGCTGCTCCCGCACCGGGCCTGGCGCGACGAGCAGCGCTGCGCGGCCAAGTACGGCGAGGTCTGGGTCGAGTACACGCAGATCGCCAAGTTTCGGATGATCCCCTTCTTGTACTGACGCGCCCGGATCCGCGGACGGCCCGTCACCGGCTCGCGCTTGGCTTGCCAGATTGTCAACCCGATCTCCCGGCGCCAACCGCCAACCGCGGGCCGCGTCGAGGCCCCTACCCCGCCGTTCGCCCCCTAAACCCGCTTGGTTGGCGCTAGCTCCAGGTCGCCGTGCTCGGGTGCCGGATCTCGCGCTGGGCTCAGCGCCCTAGGCTCCGTGGCACCGACGTTGCATACTGGCCCGACGATGCAGCGTTCGGCTCCTCGCAAGCACCAAGCACGCGGCGTCGCGCTAGCAAGCGCGACCGCGCTGGTGGCTGTGGCTCTGTTGGGTTCACGTCCCGCCCTCGCGGTTCCCCCGACGTCCGAAGACTTTCAGATCTACTACTACATCACCGACGAGAACGGCGACCGTGCCCGCCAAATGTCCGCGCAGGACATGACCTCGTTCGTGAACCAAGCCCGCTGCGAGTGCCAGCAAAACATCGTCTCGCGGATCACGTTTCAGGGCAGCACGGTCGATCAGGATCAGCTCAACACCTACGTCGGGCAGAACTGTGCGACGGCCCAGAAAAACGGCGGCATTGGTCAGTACGCCCCGTGTGCCCTGCTCTCCTCTGGAACCCCCTCGGCCCTGCAATTTGGACTCGAGTACGGGTTCTCGCCGCTGTTCTTGGCGTATGGCGTTCAGGGCGAGCAAGGCATCGCCAACGCTGTACCCGATGGCACCTGCAGCGGCCTCGAGGGCCAGGGCGGCGTGTGGATGTGCTCGGGCGCCAACGGCTGTCAAATGGGCGAGTTCTTCATGGAGGGCGCGACCAACAACAACGTCCAGGGCGCGGGCATCAGCTACGACTACCAGCCGCCGCTCAATCCGCCGACGGACTTCTCGGTCAGCCCGGGTGACTCGTCGGTGCTGATCAGCTGGAAGGTCAACGCGGTGCCCGAGGCGGGCTACCGGATCTTGTGCGCCGACGAGAACGGCGCCCCGATCGACAACGACGTCTCGTTCACGCCGCCAACTGCGACCACGATCGTCAACGGGACGATCTACTACACCAAGGACAACCTGTGCCCGGATGGTGGATTTGGGCCGGACTACGGCGGTGACGGTGATGGCGACGGTGACGGCGACGGCGATGGTGACGGCGACGGCGACGGCGACGGTGATGGCGACGGGGATCCTGGCGACTGCCCCGACGGGTCGGAGGGCACGGAAGGCTGCAGTTGCTTGGACAACGACACCTGCAACGGCTCGCTGATGTGCACCGACGGTGTGTGCGAGCCGATCGCGTGCAACCTCGGCGAGGCCGGCTGCTTCTGCACGGCCGAGGGCGAGTGCGACGCGCCCAACGAGTGCAGCAACAACATATGCGTGGCGCCCACGGATGGGATCCACACCCTCGACTGGTCCTACGTGTGCAGCGAACACCTGGCCTTCAACGCCTCCGAGGCCCGCATCACGGGGCTCGAGAACGGCAAGACCTACCAGTTCGTGGTCGTCGCCTACGACAAGGCTGGCAACTACGTGGCGAGCACAGAGTCGATCACGGCCGCCCCGGTCGACACCAGCGGGCTGTGGGAGCAGTGCGAGCTGCAGGGCAATGTCTGCGGTGACAGCTGGAGTTGCAGCGTCACCGACCCGCCCCGCGGGGCGCTTGGCGGCGCGCTGGGGGCCCTTGGGTTGCTCGGCTTCATGGGGGTCGGCGCGGGCCTGACACGCCGACGTCGGCAGCAACGGAGGCGCGCGTGAGCGCGATCCTGTCAGCCAGCTTAGTCCTCGCCTTCGCCGCTCCGCCCCCACCACCACCCAGCAGTGGCGACGGCGGCGACGAGACCAGCGAGGACACCAGCGAGGACACCGCGACCCCAGCCGAGGACGAGCTCGCCCCAGCGCCAGCGCCAGAACCAGCCCCGGACCCGACGATCCCCCTCGACGAGCGCTACGATCCGATCCTGCCCTACGGCGAGTCCTCCGATCAGCCCGAGCTCGAGTACGCCGACGAGACGCCGCCGCCGCCGGAGCTCGAGTACGCCGCCGAGACACCGCCAGAGCCAGCGCTCGACTACGATCAGAGCCGACAGCGCCCGGCCCCCGGTGACGACGCGCTCGCCCGCGAGTCAGACCAGCAAAACGATCTGGGCAAGGACGAGTTCCAAGGCCGCGTCGAGTCGCCGCAGCGCTTCGCGATCGAGGTCAAGTTCGGGCCCTACCTGCCCGACGTGGATCACCGCTACACCGGCGACGGCTTCGGCCCCTACGCAAACATCTACGGCCGGGTCGACGATCTGGGCGCCACGATCAAGCAGCCCGCGAAGGGCCTGTTCTCCGTCGTCGGCTTCGAGTGGCAGTTCGTCCACTTCGGCGGGCCGTTCTCGGTTGGGACCACGATCGGCTTGTTTCGCGACCGCGCCAACGCGCTCGTCGCCGAGCCCGTCGAGGACGGCGAGAGCTTGCGCTCTGCCGCCGACAAGACTTTCTTCAGCGTGATCCCGGTGACGGTCCTGCTCGGCTACCGGCTCGAGGTCCTCGCGGATCGATTCCGCGTGCCGCTCGTGCCCTACGCTCGCGGCGGCGTCGCCTATGGGTTTTGGTGGGAGCGCAAGGGTGCCCAGCTCGCGACCAACAGCGCCGGACAAAAGGCCCGCGGCGGCAGCTGGGGGTGGCAGGTCAACCTGGGCCTGATGCTGCGCCTGGACTTCATCGAGCGCGGCACCGCGATCGACCTGGATCGCCTGACCGGGATCAACCACACCTACGTGTTCGGCGAGTGGCAGTTCTCGCATCTCGACGGGTTTGGCAGCGACGCCGCGATGACCGTTGGCGACGACACCTTCTTGGTCGGCCTGGCCTTCGAGTTCTGAGCCCGCACAGGTACCAGAGGGTCGGCCGCCCCTCTGCGTCGGGGACGCCCTGCGCGACCAGGTTTTCTGCACCGCGCGTCGGGGCTAAGCTGTGCGCGATGTCGACCCGCGCCAAGCACTGGCCGCTCGCGCGCGGCGTGATGCTGTGCCTGCTGTGGTTGCCGTGCGTGCTGTCCTCGGGCTGCCGAGTTGGCGACCCAAGCATGCCGGTCGACGGACACCGCGAGCTGTGCTGTCGAGCCGCCAGCCCCGACAACGTGAGCTTCGTGGGCTGCCGCGCGACCAACTACTGCCGGACCAACGAAGAGGTGTGGGTCCGCGGCCCGGTCATCTGCGGCCCGACCGACTCGCGCGCGTGTGAAGGGGGTCGCTGCTGCAAGCTCGATCTCGACGACGTCGTGGAGCTCGACGACGCGGCCTCGCCCACAGCCGAGCCGTCGCCCGCACCCGAGCCCGCCGTCGCGCCCACGCCCGCGCCGATCCGCCCCGTCCCGTTCAACCGATCTGCCACGTCAGCGGCGAGGGCCGAGTGAGCGCGGGTGAGCGGCCGTTCGCCAAGCTGCTCGTGCTCGATCTCGACGAGACCCTGATCCACGCCCGCGACCGCGACGCGCCCCCGCTGCCGTGGCCCCCGCAGCGACAGGTCGCCCGCTACGGCGTGCACCTGCGTCCTGGCGTGCGCGAGTTCATGGCCACCGTGCTCGAGCGCTTCGTCGGGGTTGGCATCTGGACCTCGGCGTCGACCGAGTACGCGACCGCGATGCTCGAGCGCATCGTCGATCGCCGCCGCCTGCGGTTCATCTTTGCCCGTGATCGCTGCGCGCAGATCTGGGATGCAGACGGCGAGCAGACCTACTGGCGCAAGGACATCCGCGAGCTCGACGGGTTTGGCTTCGACCCCCAAGGGATCTTGGTCGTCGACGACAAACCCCGGGGGCTCGAGCGCAGCCGCGCAAACCTGGTCCCCGTGCGGCCGTTCCGGGGCGACCCCGACGATCTCGAGCTGTGGCGGCTGCGCCAGTACCTCGAGCAGCTCGGTCCGCTCGAGGACGTGCGCGCGGTCGACAAGCGTTGTTGGTGGGCGCAGTTCGAGGACGACGTGGACGTCGACCTGGACCTGGAGTCCTAGAGCGCCGATCAGTTTGGAGTCGCGTCGTCAGGTGCGTCTGGGGCCGTTCCTGACTAGGAGCGAGGCCGAAGCTGTATCCGGCATACTGCGAGCGCCGAGTCGACAACGGCAGGAGCGGCCCCAGATGTGCCTGGCGTCGTGAATTCAAACTGATCGGCGCTCTAGCAGCCCGTGGTGCTCGACGGTGTGTACGTGAGGGACGACGAGGGCGAGCTGCGCTTCCACTCGCTCGGCGCCCCCACCCACGAGGATGACGGATGGGACTGTCTTCAGCTCTGGCAGGGTCACCGAAGCTGCGAGGTGGACCCACGAGCGACTCGGTCGTGTGCTCGAACGTCACGGCCGCTCGCTCGACGAGCACGCTTGCTAGCGGGAGGCCCGGAGCAGCGCGAGGGTCCGTCGGGCCTCGTCGCGGACCTGTCGCGAAGGGTGCTGGGTGAGTGGCTCGATCTGCTTGCAGTCCTCGGCCCGCCCGACGTCGGACAAGGTAGCGAGGGCTCCAACGAGTTCGGTCCGATGCATTGACGCGAGGCGTTCGAGCGCGAGGCTGCGGTAATCGGTGGTCACGCCAACGCCACGAGAGTAGCGGCGTGCATAGTGGCGCAGGGAGGCGTTGCGATCGAAGCAGGCCCGCAGCAGTGCCTCGGCGTCTGCCTGCTTGCGTCGCCAGCGGAGCCCAAGCAGGCGGATCGCTGGCGAGCGATCGAGTTCGAGGCGCGAGAGCAAGGTATCGGCGAGATCTTTTGGTAGCTGCCCCGACGCGATCAGTTCGGCGACGCCGCGACGGACTCGCGGATCGAGATCCACGAGGCCCGACTCGAGCGCGCGACGGGCCTCCTCGCGCTCGGGGAAGTTACGCGCAAGCCTAACGATCGCCGCCGCGCGGACGTCCGCGTCGACGGCCTTCGTAGCACGGGCGAGGGCCGTCCAAGCTCGCCGAGGATGGTCGCGCAGCAGCGCCTGGACCTGTCCAGCGAGCTCGCTGCGCGAGGCCCGAACGGTGTCACTCGTGGTCTCGATCAGCGGCAGTGCGGCTATCAGCGCGACGAGCCACTCGGAGCCGCGCTTCCCGTGCAGCAGTCGGTCGGCCTCGGTAGCGATCTCGGCCACGGGATCGTTGAGCCGGGTGACGAGAACGCAGACCGCGAGTTCGTCGACCTCCGCGTCGAGTGCTGCGAGCGCACGCGCGCGCGTCCAGCCGTTTCGCTGCATGGCAGCGAGAGCGAGGGCGCCGACGCGGCCACGCTCGAGGTGCGCGAGCAGGCTGACGCGATCCGGCGTCAGTCCCACGCGTTCCACCGTTCGAGCCGCCCGGTCGATGGCCCACCAGCTGCGCCTGCGCGCGCTTCTCAGCACCGCCTCGGCCGCTCGTGCACTTGCCTCGACCACCAGCGGTGAGGGGTCGCCCAGCCCAGGGACCAGCGAGGCTGCGGCCTGCGTCGGTGAGGCGTGCGTGAGCTCGGTGATTGCGGCTTGGATCCTCGCGTCGTCGTCGTCGCGGGCGGCGTCGTCGAGGCGTGCGATCCAGGTTCGTAGCAAGTCGGCGACACGATAGCACCACCACGCTGGCTCGAGTCGCCGAGCCTTCCCACTTGGCTCGGGTTTCGATGGATTCTTGGGTCTCGTCGTCGACAACCGACTGCACGGGCTTGGCTGCTTTTTGGGCTCACAGCCCGCCAGGGTGGCTGGAGATCGGTAGCGAGACCGTCATCTGCACGTGGGTGCGCCCAGGTTGGTCCGTCTGGTGCCGGACGGGTCGGGCAGCGAGAGCTGCGAGCGTCGTCGGCTGGAGCTGCTCTTTCACTGGGACTCGACCTGAGCCTTCAGCTCGAGGTGGGGGCCCACCACTTCGCGCAGCTCGCGACTCCCGCCGAGCTAGGACGCCCGCACGAGCCCGAGCGCGACCTTCTGCCCGCGCAGCAACAGGACCCGCGCCGAAGCCCGATTGAGCTTGTTGGCCTCGTCGACCAACGCCTGCAGCAGCGGCTCCTCGTGGAGCTTGATCGACCCGAGCAGCACGGCGCCGATGTCGTTGCCGGCGATCGGTCGGAGGGTGTCGAGGATCGCGTGATCCTTGTCGGTGATCAGCGCCCAGCTGGCGAAGGCCTCCGAGAGCTCCGTGCGCAGCTCGTGCGCGTGGGCGGCATCCTCGGCGCTGATCAGCGCGAGGCTGCGGCTCGCACCGCTCAAGGTCTCTCCACGGGCAGCGACCTGGCTGATCATGTCGAGCACGAGCGCGGCGCTCTCGGGCTTCGGCGCCCGGCGCAGCTCGTCGAGTAGCGGCGAGCGGTGACACATGCGCCCGATGTGGGCGAGGCTGCGCAGGTGCTCGGCGGTGTCGCCAGCCGGAGACAAAAGCACGAAGAAGATGTCAGTCTGGTCATCGCCGATCGTCAGCGGGGTCGTCGTCGTGACGACGACGACCACGCTGCGCTCGATGCCCTCGATCGCCGCGTGGGGCAGGCTCACGCCGTCGCCGAGGGGCACGTGGCCGTCGCTGGCTGCGCTGAGGGCCTCGAGCACGGGCTCGGTATCGAGGCCGACCAAGGACGCGAGGCGCGGGGCCGCGAGCTCGATGACCTCGTCGAGGGTCGCGGCCGAGCTGCGCAGCTCGATGTTCTCAGCCGGGATCCAGTCATCCCAGCGCGAGACCTCGTCGTTGTCCGCCATGGAGTCGACCTCGGCGTGCACGCGCTTCCACTCGGCCCAGACCATGCGCACGATGCTCGGCGACGCTTGCTGGGCCTCGGCGGTGCCAGTCCCGACCAGCGCCTTGCGGTAGCGATCGCTGAGCGCCTGCCACTCGACGTGGACCCCCGGATGCCCCGCGCCCTCGCGCTGACGCTGGAGGCTCGACAAGAGCTGCAGGCAGGCGTGATCGATGTGGTCGAGGCGCTCGATGTGGACGTGGAGCTCCTTGTCGACCGGGACTGACTCGAGCGCGCGGGCGAAGCGGGGCAGCTGGATGAAGGTCGCCGCGCCCACGAGGTGGAGGTGGACGACGCCGGGCTCGGGGCCCTCTTCCTCATGGATCTCGAAGTGCGAGAAGGTCCACACGAGCTTGAGCACCGCGGTGATCAAGCCGGCGAGGATCCCGACGAAGAGATCGATGAACACGACCCCGATGAGGGTCACGCCGAAGATCACGAACTCGGCCCGGCCCTGCGTCCACAGCCGACCCATCGCGCCGACGTCGACCAGCTTGATGCCGGTGTAGACGAGGATCGCCCCGAGGCAGGCCTTGGGGATCAGCCCCAAGAGCTGCGGCGCGAGCGACACGAACAAGAGCAGCCAGATCGCGTGAAAGATGGTCGAGCGGCGGGTCAGGGCGCCGGCCTCGAGGTTGACCGAGCTGCGCACGATGACGCCCGTCACCGGCAGCCCGCCCAGCAGCCCCGAGAAGAAGTTGCCGACGCCCTGGGCCTTCATCTCCTTGTCGTAGTCGGTCTTGACGAAGCTCTGGCGTTCGTCGATCGCGTTGGCCGTCAGCAGCGTCGCCGCGCTCGCGACGAACGCGAAGATCGCCGAGCGGCCGATCAGGACTGGGTCGGTCAGGAACTCGAAGTCCGCGGGACTCACGACGTTGAGCCCCTCGAAGAAATTCGACGAGATGTCGAGCGCGCGCACGTCGAGCGAGAGCAGCACCGCGGCGGCGGTGACGGACAGCAGCGCGACGAGGTGGCCGGGGACGATCTTGAGGAACTCGGGCCGGAACTGGTTCCAACCGACGATCAGCGCGACGGTCGCGACGGCGATCAAGAACGGGGCCGACGAGTGTCCGGCCGCGCCGGTCGCCGTGTCGAACAGCGAGAAGGGGACCGCGGCGACGTTCTCGATGAACGTGGCCTTGGGATCTTCATCGAGCGCGACGAGGGCCTGCGAGCCGATGATCAGCACGCCGATGCCGGTGAGCATTCCCGTGATCACCGCTGGCGCGACCGCGCGAAACCACTGGCCGAGGCGAAAGTAGCCGGCCAGCAGCTGCCACACGCCGGTCATCATCACGACCGGGCCGAGCGCGAGCAGGCCATAGTCCGTGACCAGCGCGAAGCACAGCACGATCAAGCTCGCGGCCGGGCCGCTGACCAGCAGCGGCGCGCCCGAGATCACGCCGATGGCTCCGCCGACGATGCCGGCGATCAGCCCTCGCTCGACCGGCACGCCGCACGCGACGGCGATGCCAATGCACAGCGGCAGCGCGACCAGGAACACGACCGTGGAGGCCATGAAGTCGCGGGTCAGCTTCTCGCGCGCGCTGAGCTGTTCGGGGGCGGTTTTGGACTCGTCCTTCGCGCTCGCGTTGGTCATGGCAGGCTGGTGGTGAGGAAGTCGTTCCCCGCGAACCGTTCAGCTGAGTGCTTCCGGGACTCGGATGGTCACCACGGAACAGGTGGACCCTTGCATGACTTGCTCGGCAACGCTACCGACCAACGCCGCAACAGATCCGTCGGCCGTCTCGCCGTCCTCACCTGCGGCTGCGTGGATCGGGGGGCGCCGAAGACGTGCACGACCAGCACCTCGGCGAGGAGTTGCTCGCGCGCACCACCCGGTCGATCCGGATCACGGCTCGCGGCGCGGCCCTGCTCGAGTACGCCGACGAGATCTTCGCGCGCAGCTACGAGGTCAACCACGTCTTCCGCGACAAGAACGAGTCGCTGGTCCCGACGAACATTCGCATCGGCATGGTCGGGGGGATCTCGCGCGTCCGCCCCTCGCCCAGGATCGCCTCGAGACCACCCCCGACGGCCGATGCCGCTACAACTTTCGGCACGCGTGGAAAAATGGCGTGCATGCAGTTTTGCTTGCTCCGCTCGACCTCACCGCGCGGTTGTGCGCCCTGATCCCGCCACCGCGTTGTGGACATTGAGCTTTGGCCTGGCCTTCACCGCGCTCGGCACCGGGTCCAATCTGCATAATCTGTATCTGCACTATACGGTGTTCTCGTTTCCGGCCATGGCCGCCGCCGCTGTGTTTGGGCTGCACAACCTCGTCGAGCGGCTCGAGCCTGCCCGCCGGGCGCCAGCGCTGGCTGGATTCGCCGCCGCGCTCAGCTGCGCGGCCTTGCTTGCCGGTGATCGGTTCGGAGCGTTCAGCGACTCCCAGGCGTTCCTATCCGGCAACGCCCCGCTGATCCGCGAGCTCGGCGAAGCCGCGAGCGAACGCTACACCTGGCTCGCCGCCGCGGTTGCCACGATCCCCGCCGACGCCTCTGTCAGCGCCACCGACTCGCTCGGGCCCCACGTCTCGACGCGGTTGCGGCTCTATCACTTCCGCGACCAACCGGACGCCGACTGGCTGGTGATCCTCGAGTCCGAGACCACCCGCGACCAACGCCACTGGCTCCGCGGTCGGGTCCGCCAGGGCGAGCTCGAACAGGTCGCTCGTCATGCCAAGCAAATCACGATCTATCGCCGCCGCTGAAGCATCGAGCATGCGGTCGAGCCCGGCGTGCAGGCGTGGCACAGATGGGCTGGACACCGCGGTCTGAACTGGCAGACTCGTGCCGATGACCGTCGAAGATTTAGGTACCTACATGATCGCCGCGTTGGCCTTGCTGAGCGCTTGCAGCGACGACTCGAGGTCCGACGATGGCACCGGTGAGTCGGGCAGTGATAGCGACACCTCGGCGGGCGTGAGCGAGTCGGAGTCGGTCGGGCAGGAGGGCGACGGCGATGGTGATGGCGACGGGGACGGAGACGGCGATGGGGACGGAGACGGCGACGGAGATGGAGATGGAGATGGAGACGGAGATGGCGATGGCGACGGAGATGGCGATGGCGATGGCGATGGGGACGGAGACGGCGACGGAGACGGAGACGGCGACGGCGACCCTCCCAACCCGCTGTGGAACAGCTCGCACCTCTGGTACTCGATCGACGACAAGCTGATCCACATCGAGATCGACACCACCGACGGCTCTGTCGTCGACCTGGTCGCCAGCCCGATCGAGGCCAATCCACCGCTGCTCCAGGGTCAGAGCGGGATCACGATGATCCTCAACGAGCAAAACGAGATCGACATTCTGCTCACGCGGGTCAACAACAACAGCAACTCGACGCGCATGCATGTCATCCATAGTCCGACCACCGACGGCACACCCGTGCAGGCCGACGAGATCGGGGTTGTGCCTGACGACCTCTTGATCGAGGCGCTGTTCACCGACTGTCAGGGGCTGGTCTATCTGATGGACACGGGGGTCAACGTCTCGTCGGCGACTGGCAATCGGCTGATTCGGTTTACCGGTGACTACCTCGCTGGTGACCTGGCCTACGAGGTCATCACCGATCTGCAAAATGCCTCGGTCGCCGATATCGACGACATGGGCCCGGGGATCAACATGATGGGCGAGATCACCGATGGTCAGGGCTTTGCGATCGATTCGTCGAATGTCTACGATCTCGACTATAACACCGGTACGGGCACGCTATTGGGCATGGGCGGGACCTACGGTATTCATGCGCTCGGCGGGCCGCTGTTCGACGATGCGATCGCGCGCCTGTACCTGCTCGACAGCAGCGCCAATCTGTACGAGGCCGACCCTGGTGATCTGAGCCTCTCGCCGATCCTCGTCACCGGGCCGCCAGCGTTGCCAAACGGTGTCGCCGGTTGGAGCGGGCTGACGGGCCCGCTGACCGAGTGCGAGTCGACCTTGCCTGAGCCGCAGTAGCCACCAACAAAACAAGACCCGATGCTCGCTTGTGAGCGGGAGGCATCTCATCTATGAATGGGTCAATGAAACGTGCCATTGCTCCATTCGTAGTGCTGATGATCCTCGGCGCCTGCCGAGACGAGCCGACCCCGGTCGGGGAGAGCGAGACCACGACGGGCGACGAGACGACGTCGGGTGATGGGGACGGCGACGGGGATGGCGACGGCGACGGCGACGGCGATGGGGATGGCGACGGCGACGGCGACGGCGATGGCGATGGCGATGGCGATGGCGATGGCGATGGCGATGGCGATGGCGATGGCGATGGCGACGGCGACGGTGATGGTGATGGCGATGGAGACGCCGAGCCGGGTGAGTGCCTCAACGAGATCGACAACCCGCAACCAGATGTTTTTGTCGGCGACGGCGTAGTCGACATGGAGTTGGAATTACGCACGATCTTGGCCGAACCCCCCATCGAGCTGTTCGTGGGCGCGCGGGTGCACATCAAAGGTAGCTACATCGATTGCTGCGACGACGACATTGTCGTGCCGGAGTCCGTGGTCGTGCGGACGTACCCCACCGAGCGGTTCATTCTCGGCAATGTCGCGGCCTTTAGCACCCCGCCGGTGCCCCACGACGTTTTTTTTGCAGCAATCGGCGAGGATCTCGAGACCTGGTTCGCACCTTTTAGCCTCAGCTCCCACGACGACATGCTGTGCGAGGTCGAGTTCGACGAGGACGTCCCGGCAACACACACACGGACCCGCCTCTACGTAGATGCCGGTGCGTGCGAGACCGCCAAGATCATCGATGAAGGGAGCGGGTATGTCGGCGACGTGTTTTTTGTCTCGGCCAACGATATGGCAGTGTGGGAGCCAAGCGGGACGACCGTGGACACCTATAGCCACGGCGACGTGTTCATCTCCCGCCAGCCATGTGAAGCCGGCGATTGCCCCGATACCGCCGACGTGCTCGGGTGCCCCGCGGACAACCCGGGGCCACAAGACCGCGCCAGGATCCTATTGAATGACTACTGCTACAGGCCGGTGAACGCTGGCTACGACCTCGTCTGCGAGATCCTGAGCGAAGCGGACAACGGCGTGATCATCAACTACGCGCTTGACTGCGGGCCGATCCCGTTCAACTGCGAAGAGTGAGAGTCGTTCGTCGTGTATACCCGGGCATTCCCCGATGCCCGCGTACGAGGTCGATGCGAGCCTGCGCCCAGCGTCCGCGATCGAGCTCGAGCTCGCCGAGCTCGAGCAGGACCTCGGCGTGGTCCGGGGCCTCGACAAGATACCACGCCGGCCTGATATCATCGACGGTGATGATTCGAGCGAACATGATCGGGCTTGGCCTCCTCGTGGGGTTGACGGGTTGCATGGACACCGTGAACGCGGACGCGACGGCGAGCACGAGCTCGGCCACCGAGTCATCGGGTGGCAGCACTGGCGTCGACGGGTCCGAGACGACAGGCCAGCCGGCGTGTGAGGCAGATGGACTCGAAGTCCATGTCGAAGGCGCGACCGGGACGCTCGAGGGGACGCTGCAATTGCCGGCGCGCTGCAGCCGAATCGCGGTGCTGATCCACCCCGGGTCTGGGCCCACGGATCGCAACGGGAACACCGTGGGGCAGCCGGGTATGAACGACTCGCTCGCGTTACTTGCCGAGGCGATCACTGAACTCGGGTATCCCAACCTCCGGATCGACAAGCGTGGGGTCGGCGGGAGCGCTGGCGCGCTGGTCAGCGAGTCGGCGCTGCGTTTCGAGCATTATGTCGACGACATCGGGGTCTGGCAGCAGTACCTGCGCGACGAGGGCTACGCGGTCGTCGTCCTTGGTCACAGCGAGGGGGCCCTGCTCACCCTGCTCGCTAGCGGCGTGGCCGGGACGGTCGGCTACGTGTCCTTGGCCGGTCCCGGGCGGCCAGCTGGCGACGTGCTGCGCGAGCAACTGAGCGCCCAAGTGGTGGGACCCTTGCTCGACGAAGCGCTGGCGATCATCGATTCGCTCGAGCAAGGCGTGACGGTCGACTCGGTCTCGCCCGAGCTCGCGCCGCTCTTTCGGCCGAGTGTTCAGCCCTACTTGATCTCCTGGTTCGCCTATGATCCGGCCGCCGAGATCGCTGGTTCCCACGATGTCCTCATGACGCTGGTCGGGGGCACCACCGACATCCAAGTTCCGATCACCGAATTGGACATACTCGCAGCCGCGCAGCCCGACGCCCAGACCTGCCGAATCGAAGGCATGAACCACGTCCTCAAGGCGGCCACGCTCGATCCTGCCTCACAAGAGCAGACGTACACCGATCCCTCATTGCCGCTCGCGCCGGGGCTGGTGGCGTGCCTGGAGGGGTTTCTCGGCCTCGTCGAGACCGCCGTCGACGGGTGATCGTCGGCGTTCCTCATGAATCGCTCGAGCGCCCTATACTCGGGCATCCCCGATGCCCGAGCACGGTCCACTCCTCGTCGAGCTCTCGCTCCGCGAGTGGCCCATCGAGCTCGTGTTTGGTCGCGACGATCCCAAGACGCCGTCGGCCCCCGACGAAGCGAATACCAAGGAGTTGCTGGCGGACCTCGCCGACCGCCCACGCCACGAGTGGTTTCGCGCCGTCGCCCAACGACTCGAGCCCTTCGCCGACGACTGTCCCGCGCTCGAGCTCGCATATCTGGAGCTCGGGCTGACCAAGGACACCAACTGTCCCAGCGAGGGCGAGACGATCGCCGCCGCGATCAAGGCCTGCGAGCGCAACAAGGAGCTTCGCCTGACCGTGCCGAGCCTGCTCTACACCTGCGAGATCAGCACCAGGTCGATCTGCCGCCGCGGCACCGAGGCATCCACGACCTCGACGATCACCCGATCCCCGATCGTCAGAGTCTTGCCGCTGCGCTCGCCGACCATGCGCACGCCGGTCTCGTCGCGGTAGTAGGGCTCGCCCCGCTCTTTCTCGAGATCGGCGACCTTGACCATCCCGTCGACAAACGGCGCGTCGAGCTGGACGAACACCCCGTTTTGCGAGAGCCCGGTGATCGCCCCTTCAAAGCGATCGCCAATCCGGTCGAGCATGAACACCGCCGCGAACAAGCTCTGCGTCGCCCGCTCGGCCGCGACGATCTCGCGCTCGCGCTCGCTGCAGCGCACCGCCAAGTCCTCGCTCTCGCTCGGCTTTGGCATCCGCGGGACCGGGTCGGGCCCACAGTCGCCGCCGTGCTTGGCGACCCACGCCTTCATCACGCGGTGCGAGATCAAGTCGGGGTAGCGGCGGATCGGGCTGGTGAAGTGCACGTAGGCCTTCGACGCCAGCGCAAAGTGACCGACGTTGCCGGTCGAGTACAGCGCCTGCGACATCGCCCGCAGCATCAGCATGTTGAGCGCGGGGGCGAAGGTCTCGCCCTCGAGCTGCGACAGGAATTTTTGGGCGCCGCGGGGCTTTTGCAGCTTCTCGGGATCCGCCTTGGTCCCCAGCGCGAACGCGGCCGCGGTCAGGTTCGCGAGCTTCTCGACATTGGGCTTGTCGTGCACGCGAAACACCACCGGCAAGCCATGCTCGACCGCGAGCTCGCCGACGCCCTCGTTGGCCGCGATCATCAGCTCTTCGACCAGGTTGTAGGCGCGCGTCATCGACTTGGTCGAGCGGCTCTTGACCACGTCCAGGATCCGCGTGCGGTCGTCTTCCTCGAGCACGACCTTGGCCTCGGGCAGATCCAGCTCGATCGCGCCGCGCCGGAGCCGGGCCTTGCGCAGGCGGTCGGCGCAATCTCGCAGCGCGAACACGCGACCGCGGGCCTTCTTGCCCAGGTTGTCGGCGCCGTCGAGCGAGGTCGCAACCTCGGCGTAGGTCATCCGCCTCCGCGAGTGGATCACCGCGGCACGCACGACCCACTCGCTGGTCTCGCCGGCCGGGCTGACCCGCATGCTCACCACCATTGCTAGCCGGTCTTGCTTGGGCACCAGCGAGCACATGTGCGAGCTGAGCTGGTGCGGCAACATCGGGATCGCGCGGTCCGGCAGATAGGCCGAGAAGCAGCGCTCGCGCGCCTCGGCGTCGATCCCGGTCCCTTCGCGGACGTAGTGCGAGACGTCGGCGATCGCCACGTGGAGCCGGTAGTCGTCGACGTGGCTGTTCTCGCCCAGCAGCTCGACGCAGACCGCGTCGTCAAAATCGCGGGCGTCCGGCGGATCGATCGTCATGAACGGGAGCCCGCGCAGGTCGGCCCGGTGCTCGAGCTCGTCCTCGAGCACCGTCGTTGGCACGCGCTTGGCCTCGTTGTGGGCCGCGTCGGTGAACACGTCGTCGATCTGCTGCTCGATCAGGATCTTCTGGATCTCGGTCTCGAGCGCGCCGGGCTTGCCGACCGTTCGCTCGACCCGCACGCGCAGGTCGGGGTTGGGGCCGTCGGGGTACTCGATGATCAACGCGGCGACGACCATCCCAGGCTGCCCCTCGCCAGGTCCGCCCACGCAGATCACCGGCCAGATCAGGCGTGGATCCTCGACCTCGAGCACCCAGGACTTGCCCGCGCGCGTCAGCAGCCCGACGACGCGCTTGCGCTTGCGCTTGATGATGGTCTCGATCCGCCCCTCGAGCCCTTTTTCGCTCTCCCAGTAGACGACCTCGAGCTCGTCGCCGTCGAGCGCGCCACGGAGGTAGCCCGGCGGGATGAACACGCCGCGGGTTTCGTCTGCGGACAATGGTTGGGCGAAGCCGTAGCCGCCTGGGTTGACGTGGAGGACGGCTCGAGTTTGAGAGCGCTGGGACATGAGACTTTCTTCACACCTTCGGGGCTCGCTCGTGCTCAGCGTTCGGCCGGCTTCCGAGCGAATCCCGTGGCGGCGCGGAACGTGGCACGGCTACGGGCCCGCGGCAAGGGGCGACTGAGCGGGGGGCGCGTCCGACCCGGGAGCAGCGAACGCTCGCAGGGTGCCGTCGTCGCAGCCAACAATGACCGTGCCCGAGGGCGTGATCGCGACCGAGCTGTCGACGTCGGCGCCCAGATCGACCGCCCACAGCACCTTGCCCTTGGCCGAGACCGCGTAGAGGTGGTCGTCTTGCGAGCCAAAGAACACGGTGCCGGCTTGGTCGACGAGCGGCGAGGAGTGGATCACGCCGCCCGTTGGCAGCACCCAATTGACCTCCCCGCTTGGCGCGAGCGAGTACAAGTTGGCGTCGAAGCTGGTCGCGTAGACCGTGCCGTCGGGGGCGATGCCAAGGCTCGAGCGGATGTCCCGCTGGGCGACGAAGCTCCAGCGCAGGCTGCCGTCGGATCGGATCGAGTAGATGCGGCCGTCGTCGGCGCCAATGAACAGCGCGCCGTCGGCCCCAATCACCCCCGAGCCGTCGACGTCGGCGCGGACCGTGTATTGCCACTGCTGCTCGCCGGTCTCGGCCGCGAGCGCGGTCACGAACCCGTCTTGCCCGCCAAAGTAGACCCGGCCGTCGCTCAGCACCGGGGTCGAGAACACGTGCTTGGGCCGCTCCTCTTGCTCGGCGCTGGGCCAGTGCCAGCGAATCTCGCCCTCAGGAGACAGCCGATAGACGCCGTCCGCACCGACGAACAAGTCGCCGTCTGGCCCGATCGTGGGGCCGCCGTCGACATCGCAGCGGGCGCCCTCGGGCCCTGGCGAGCGGGTGTCTTCACAGTTGCCAAGTCGCTTGCGCCAAGCGATGCGAGCCTCGCCCTTGGCCGCGGGCGCGATCGCAAACAGTGTGTCGTCGTCATTGCCGACATACAGGCGCAGGTCGTCACCCTCGCCGCGGGCCGCCGCCGTCGCCCAGATCCGCCCGCCAAGATCAATGTCCAGTCCCACGCTGCCAGCCCGCTCGCCCTCGACCACGACCCCCACGAAGCGCCCAGCGTGGGTGCCAACGTAGGCCGTGAGCCCCTCCGGGCCGACCGCCAGCGTCGGCGTTCCAAACACCACGGCGCCAAGGTCAACGACCCAGCGTGGCTCCGGCGGCGTCGTTGGACCGAGCGCGTCGCTTGCCCCAGCGTGGCCCGGACCATTGCGAAACCATCGCTCGCCCTGGCCCGCGCTTGGCTTGGGGGCGGTCGCCGGGTCCGCGATCGGGTCCGCGTCGGCGCGCGTTCGAGCAGGCGCGAGGCAGACGCCCTCGACGCAAATGCGGTCGGTCTTGCAGTCGCTGTCTTTGCCACAGCCCGCACTGGGAGGATGGCTAGCCGGACATCCGCTCAGCCCGAGCGCGCCGAGCAACCACCACCCACGCACCGCACCTGCAATCCTCACATCGCCCGTCATGCTGTTCTCGCCCTCCCCATGTGGCGGGGCGGCCAAAGTTCCCACACATCGCTTGTGTTCGTAAATCCCCAATGGTAGTGCTAAGTTGTCGGGCGGCCCAATGGCCGCAAATCCCCGAAATTCTTGGGTCATTTGCGAATTCAACGACACCGCGGCGCGATTGCGCCGCTTTTTGGTGTCACCCCGAACCCAGTTGCCAGCGGAGGGATCCGGGCCCCGGGCGGGCAGGCAACGCAAAACAACACTCGTGCTGCAAGTTGTTCTTGACAACAAGGAAATAATTTGGTCGAGAAGAACACGACAAGCGTGAATCCCACGCAAGCGCACGCCGAAAGCAACGGAGCATACATGGCAAATCAGGCCATTCAGGCAACAGAGCCTACAGGTCCGGTCGAGGAGCACTACTACCGTCGTGGCGACATCGACTTCTGCTTCCTCCTGAACCGCACTCACCTCAACCTGCGCGTGTTCGACTACCGGGTTGGCAACTACCAACAAAAGCGCGACTTTTTTGATCGCATCGCGCGCTCCGAGGGCCTCAAGAAGGTCTTCACCGTGGTCGAGAAGCAGGACTCCAAGTCCTGGCGCAGCGTCGGATTCTCGCGCGAAGGCGCGATCCCGGGCTACTTCCGCACCGCCGACGCGTACGTCATGAGCCGCGTCTACACCGACGACGGCGACCCCATCCAAGGCGGCGCGCCCAAGCTCACCGCGCCAAACATCGCGGCCAAAGATCCAAACCTCACCAAGCCCCGCGGGCTCAGCGTGGAGTTTGTGTCCGAGACGCCCAAGCTCGCGCGGGTCGTCGAAGACCTCGGCCAAGCTGCTCTCTACGCGCCCTTCCGCCGCGCGGTGTTCCATCCCGACATCGCCATCCACGGCAAGGTCGGCAAGCGCGACTATTGGATCGGTGCCGAGACCGACTCGTCCTTCGGCCACGCCAAGATCGACCTCTTGACCCCGCCACGGGCCAACAAAGAGGCCGATCCGCCAGTCCTCGAGTTCCTGTTGCAGGCCCTGCTCGACGAGCTGCAGCGCCGCGAGACCGCCAGCGTGTTCTCGCTGACCGCCGTCGACTGGGGGCCAACCCAGCAGATCTACGCAAACCTCGCGTTCAAGGTGAACGCCCGGCTCACGGATCACCTGGTCCGCGAAGACGGATTCGTTGGCACCCAGCTGTGGCACCGCCGACTGGTCCCGGGCTCCTCGCCCAAGCTCGCTAGTTTCATTTAGCTAGCGGCTTCGCTCGCTCAGGCCCACGCTCCGGGACATGGCTCCGGAACGTGGGCCTTCGTGCGTTTGTTGGCCAACTCACGACTGGCTAGCGGTTGACCGCGGGTCTCAGCGACCTAGGTTGCGGCCCCCTGCGCGGGTCGTGCCTTGGTCTGTACAGACCTCCCCCGCCACAGCCATCACATCCCCGGATGCCCTGGTCTTGCGGGCGTCCCATCAAGCCAAGGATCCCCAACGTGAGCAGCGAAACCCATGAATTCAAGGCTGAGGTAGCCGCCCTCCTCAACCTGGTCACCAACTCGCTCTATACCAACAGCGAGATCTTCCTCCGCGAGCTGATCTCCAACGCCGCCGACGCCCTCGACAAGGCCCGCTTCCAGGCCCTCGTCGACAGCGCCCTCGACGGCAAGGAGCTCGAGTCGCAGATCCTGATCACCGTCAACAAGCAGGCCGGGACCCTCACGATCGAGGACACCGGCATCGGCATGACGCGTGACGAGACCGCCCAGAACCTCGGCACGATCGCCCACTCCGGCACGCTTCGCTACCTCGAGGAGATGCAGAAGGCCCGGATCGCCGGCGAGACCAGCGGCGCGGCCGAGCCCAACCTGATCGGCCAGTTCGGCGTCGGGTTCTACAGCGCGTTCATGGTCGCCGACGAGGTCGTCGTCACCACCTTGTCGGGCAAGCCCGGCAGCGAGGCGATCATCTGGCGCAGCCGCGGTGACGGCAGCTACCAGGTCGAGCCAGGCACCCGCGACCAGCGTGGCACCACGATCGTGCTCACGCTCAAGTCCGAGGCCAAGGAGTTCTTGGATCGCTGGCGGATCGAGGCCCTGGTCAAGCGCTACAGCAACTACGTCATGCACCCAATCCGCCTGCGGGTGATCGACGAACAGGGTGAGGACAAGGATCCCGAGCCCCGTCAGATCAACGCCGCCTCGGCGATCTGGGCCCGCAGCTCCAGCGAGCTCGAGGACAGCGACTACACCGAGTTCTACAAGCACGTCATGGGCGGGTTCGTGATGCCCGGCGACGAGCCCTTCGCGCGCCTGCACTTCACCGCCGACGCGCCGATCCAGTTTCACGCGCTGCTGTTCGTGCCCGGCCGGGCCCCTGCAGATCTGTTCCAAGAAGACCGCAAGGCGCTGCAGCTCTACGCCCGGCGCGTGCTGGTGATGGAGAACTGCGACACGCTGCTGCCCCAGTACCTCCGGTTTGTCCGCGGCGTGGTCGACTCGCAGGATCTGCCGCTCAACGTCTCGCGCGAGATGCTGCAAGAGCACAAGTCGCTGGCCGCGATCCGCAGGCAGCTGACCCGCAAGACCCTCAAGCTGCTCGCCGAGCTCGCCGAGGAGGACGCCGCCAAGTACACCAAGATGTGGAACGAGTTCGGCTCCGTCATCAAGGAGGGCCTGCACACCGACGGGGGCCAGCGCGCCGAGCTGACCGAGCTGCTTCGCTACCGCCACGTCGCCGACACCGACGACGGCTTGATCTCGCTGAAGGACTACGTCGCGGCGATGGGCGAGGACCAGAAGTACATCTGGTACGTCGCTGGTCCCAACGAGACCGCGCTGCGCAACAGCCCGCACCTCGAGGCCGTCCGCGCCAAGGGTGAGAACGTGCTGCTGATGAGCGACCCCGTTGACGAGTGGGTGCTGCAGAGCCTCTCGGACTACGAGGGCAAGCCGTTCCGCAGCGTCACCCAGGGCGAGCTCGACGAGCCCGCCGAGGACGAGGACAGCGACGAGCAAGACGACGACAGCGACAGCGCCGACGACGAGGACAAGGCCAAGGACAAGCGCGAGCCCTCCCCGATCGACCCGCTGCTCAACCTCGCCAGGGTCGTCCTTGGTGATCGGGTCCGCGACGTCCGTGCCAGCAAGCGCCTGACCGAGTCGCCCTCGTGCCTGGTCGACGCCGCGGGCGGGCTCAGCCGCAACATGGAGCGGATCCTCCGCATGGCCCAGCCCGGCACCAAGATGGGCGCCAGCCCGCGGATCCTCGAGCTCAACCCGGATCACTCCTTCGTCAAGGCTGCCAGCAAGATCAGCGAGACCAACAAGGATGACCCGCGGCTGCCCGAGTGGGTCGAGATCCTGCACGACCTCGCGGCCCTGGCCGAGGGCACGGTCCCGGATCCAGCTGGCGCGGCCAAGCGCTTCGTGAAGGTGCTCAACACGCTCGCAGAGTCCTGAGGCGACTAAACAGGCTGGGCCCGACTAAACAGGCTGGGCCCGACCAAACAAAAAAGCCCCCGCGAGGGGGCTCTTCACGAGTCCGAAGAAGGCCAGCTCAGCTGGCCTTTTTCACGTACTGCCCCGCGAACTGCCCGAGCCGCTGGCCGCAGGTGTGCAGCCGCTGCTGCGGCGCGGGCGTGAACAGGCTGGCGTCCTCGGCCGTGTTGACGCTGATCTCGTCGAGGGTCTGCCCGTCGCGGCTGAAGATGATGCGCGCGGTGATCTTCGAGGGCCACGCGATCACGCCTGCGTACAGGCCCTCTTCCCAGGCGGTGTAGCTCACGGTGATCTGGATCGCGCCAGCTGGGGCCACGCCGGGGACGATCTGCACGTCGCGCAGCTCCTTGGTGAGCCCTTCGAGGATACCAATGTTGGCGGAGTCCTTGGTCTCCAGGTAGGTGGTGCGGTGCTCGTCTTTCTCGCGCGAGGCCAGCCACTCTTCTTCGCTCAGGCCCTTGTCGCTGATCCTGATGTTCGAATAGTCGTACTGGATCGACATCGCGGTGACCCCAACCAACGCCGACGGCGGCCCAGAGGCTGTGATGACTGTCCAAGGGACGCAGGCCATCGCGCCCATGGCCAAGCCAAGCACGAGCACGAGCGAAGGAACGAGATGACGTAGGCGATCGAGCACAGACATGCGAGCCAAGCTATCACGCCCCGCGCGCCATGGCGGAGGCTGATCTTCGCTCGGACGAGACCTTTTCCCCCACCCTGAAAGTGAGCTTCTCGCGCGGTTGCGGACGCCCGTTTTCAGCTCTGCTACCGTGGCCGCGTGGCCGATGCCGCCGTCCGCAAGCGCGACTCGCAGCCTCGGCTGCCAACCCGGGGAGATGCGATCGACGTCGCAGCCGGCCGCGAGGTCGTGCTCGAAGCCCGCGACGTCGACATGGCCTTCGGCCCCAAGCAGATCTTCAGCGGCCTCAACCTGAAGGTCTACGAGGGCGAGGTGCTCGTGATCATCGGGTTCTCGGGCTCGGGCAAGAGCGTGCTGCTCAAGCTGCTCAGCGGGCTGCTCGAGCCGGTCAGCGGCGAGGTGTTCTACCGCGGTCGAGACCTCAGCGAGATGGATGACCAGGCGCTCGTCGAGATGCGCAAGTCGATGTCTCACGTGTTCCAGAGCAACGCGCTGTTCGACTCGATCAACGTGCTCGAGAACGTTGGCTACGGCCTGCTCGAGCACACCAAGATGACCGACGCCGAGATCCGGGCCCGGGTCACAGAGTGCTTGGCGTGGGTCGGCCTTGGCGAGGAGGTGCTGATGCGGATGCCCGCCCAGCTGTCGGGCGGCATGCAAAAGCGGGTGGGCTTGGCTCGCGCGGTTGCGACCGTGCCCAACACGATCTTGTACGACGACCCAACCGGCGGCCTGGATCCGATCAGCGTCACGCGGATCGGCGACATGATCGAGAATTTGCAGTCAGAGCTGCGCCTGACCTCGGTCATGGTCAGCGGCGACATGAAGATCGTGTTCCGCGTGGCCGACCGGATCGCCCTGATCCACAGGGGTCACGTCGCGCATCTGGGCACCCCCAACTACTTTCGCGAGTGCGACGCCCCCGAGGTGATCGAGTTCGTGCGCGACCCCGAGGGCCGCGCGGTCCGCTACTGAAGGCCTCGGCCCGAGCTGAAAATGGTTGAGCACTCCACGACCCTGCACAAGACCCGCGTCGACCTCGAGGGCCTGATGAAGGTGCTCGGCGATCATCTTTATTCAACGCCAATGGTGGCCGTGCGCGAGCTCGTGCAGAACGCCCACGACTCGTGCGAGCGTCGGCGCATCGAGGCCGGCGAGGGGTTTGAGCCCCGCATCAACGTGCTCGCCGATCCCAGCGCACACACGCTGACGATTGAAGACACGGGCGCGGGCTTGACCGACGACGAGATCCGTCGCTACCTCGCCACGGTCGGGGCCGGCTACACGCGAACCCTGCGACAGCGCGAGAGCCTGGCTGCGGCCCAGGCTGAAGCCCCCGCCAACGACCTGGCCGAAGCCCAGTCCAAGCTCGAGTCCAAGGCCGGGTCCAAGACCGGGTCCGACGGCCTGATCGGCTACTTCGGGCTGGGCTTTCTGTCGGCGTTCGTGGTCGCCGAGCGGACCGAGGTGTGGACCTGCTCGTACCAGCAGCCCGACCAGGCTTGGCGGTTTGTCTCGCGCGATGGTCAGACCTACACGCTCGAGGTCGGCGCCGCGCGTCCGGTTGGCACGCGCGTGACCTTGCACCTGCGCGAGGCTCACCACGCCCTGGCCAACCCGCTCGCAGTCCGCCGGCTGCTGATCCGCTACGCCTGCTTGCTGCGTCACCCGATCTTCTGTCCGCTCGACGCCAGCTGGCCCGCCGAGGGTGACGCCGTCAACGCCGATCCGCCGCCGTGGCGCGACGATCGCGAGCTCGCGCCATTGCGTCGGCAGAAGCTCGCGTTGGAATTCGCCGCCCGGTTCGAGTCCGACTTCGAGCCGCTGTGCACGATCGAGATCGGCGGGGCGGACGGGGCCGCGGACCCGCCGGAGGTCCGCGGGCTGCTGTGGATCCAAGACTCGACCACCTACGGTAGCTCCGACAACCGCCGGGTCTGGGTGTTTGTGCGCGGCATGATGATCACCGACGACGCCCGCGAGCTGCTGCCGCGCTGGGCCGGGTTCATCGGGGCCGCCGTCGAGGGCCTGGGCCTGACGCCCACGGCCAGCCGCGAGGATCTGCAGCGCGACAGCGCCTACGACCGCGCGGCCGCCCAGCTGCTCGACGCGCTGGTCCTGGGGCTTGGCCAGATCGCGCGCGAGCAGCCAGCGACCTGGCGGCGGATCTTGTACCGACACAACGAGGCGCTGCTGGGCGCGGCGATCTGCGACGCGCGGCTGTTCGCGCTGGTCGCCGAGCAAGCCACGATCCCGACCTCGCAGGGCGACCTCAGCCTGACGCGCGTGCTCGAGCGCTCCCAGGGCAAGATCTACGTGAGCCAGGCCCAGCGCGGCGGGTTTGAAGAGTTGCTGTTTCGCGCGCTCTCGGTCCCCGTCGTTCAAGCCCGCCGCTATGGCGCGCTCGCGGTCACGCGGCGCTGGGCCGAGCAGCGCGGCGTGCCGCTGGTCATGCTCGGGACCGAGCGGGGCGAGCAGGCGCTGTTTCGCAAGGTCGAAGACGACGAGCTCGAGCCGGGCGCGGCCGAGGGCCTGCGACGCGCGTTCGCGGCCGAGCACGACAGCGGCGAGGTCGAGGTCGTGCTGAGTCGGTTCGCGCCCACCCACCTGCCCTTCGTGCTGGTGCCCGATCGCGAAGTCGAGCTCAAGCAACGGATCGAGGCCGACGACGCGGATCGCCGGATCAGCACCGCGGCGCTTGGCTTGGCCCGGCTGTTCACCCAGACGATCGAGGCCGGCCCGCCGGTCCGCCTGCACCTGAATTTGGACTGCCAGGTGATCGCCACGCTCGGCCGGCTGCTTGGCACGCAGGGGCCCGCCTCCGCGGCCGCGCCTGCGCTGGGCCTGCTCCGGCCATTGGTCGCGCTGTTGTCCCAGACCGACGAACAGCAGCGCTACATGAGCAGCGAGGCGGCCCTCACCCAGATCTGCGAGCTCGCCGAACGATTGCTGCAAGCGTGAGCCGCCCATGCAAGACTTGGGAGCGAGCGCGTCATGAACATCTGGGCCTGGGTCCGTGAGACCAACGCGAGGCTGCGGCGCGGCGAGCCAAACGCCCAGCGCCTCGCGCAGCTGATCGACGAGCTGCCCTCGGCCGCGGTCAACGAGGCCCACGAGCGGGTCGAGAGCATGGTCCCCGAGGCGCTCGCGCTCGCCCGTGAGCTCGACGAGCCTTGGGTGCAGCTGTTCGTCCGCCACTGGAACCTGCAGAGCCGCGTGCTGCATCGGCGCCGGGCCGGCGATGAGCTGCGCGAGGCGGTCTCGCTGCTCGACTTCGCCAGCGGCGCCCAGACCCAAGCCTGCCCGCAGAGCGTGTGCGCCGTGCAAGACCTCGCGGTCTGCTATGCGATCCGCGATGGCCCCGGGTACGTGCCCCAGCGCCTCGCCGTCGCCCAAGAGACCCTCGCCCGCATCGATCCCAGCTGGGGCTGCTTCGACTGCATCAGCGCCGAGTATGTGTCTGCGCTGCTCGACGACGACAAGCCCGCAGACGCGCTGGCCTTCATCGAGCGCCAAGCCAAGCTCGCGGCCGAGCACGGGGAGTTGGAGCCTGGCTTCAACAGCCGGCTCAACCGCGCCCGGGCGCTCGCGCTGCTCGACCGCGCCGAGCAGGCGCTCGAGATCGTCGATGGCATCCGCGACCCGGCCCACTACGGTCGCAGTCGGCAGATGGCCCACCGACAGTGCCGCGTGGGGATCTTGCTCAGGCTCGAGCGCGTCGACGAGGCCCTGGCTCTGCACCCGCCGCTCTCGACGATCATCGACACCGGTGGGCACCTGCGCGACTGGGTCGACAACCTCGCGGCGTTGATCGACCTGGGCGCGCTGGACAACACGGCGCAGGTCGGCCGCGATCTATTAAAGATCCAGCGCCAATTCTTCGAGAGCAGCGCGTACTGGGACACCGCGCGCACGGCCTTGATCGGCGCGCGCCTGGCCGCGGCCCGTGGCGCGCGCGTGGTCACCCGCTTGCTGCTCGACGACGTCGACGCCGTGATCGGGGAGCTGCGGCGGCCGCAGCTGTTGGCGAGCAAGCGGGAAGCGGTCGAGGCCAGCCTCGCCGCGCTCGAGCGCACGCCTGTCTCGATCGAACCCAGCCGCGATCCAGAGCGCGAGCTCGACCGACTCGCCCACCAAGACCCGGACCTAGGCCAAGACCAAGACCCACAACAAGACCAAGTCGATCGCTTGCTCGAGCGCGCCGCTGCGCTGCGCGAGGTCGGTCGCGCGGACATGGCCCGGACCCTGCTCGAGGCCAGCAGCGCCGCGCACGAGGGCGTTCGCTTGGAGCTGGCCCAGACCCTGCTGGCCGCGCACGATCACGCGGCGCTCGAGTTGCTGGTCGGCAACGAAGACGCGAGCTCGCTCGCCCTGCGCTGGGTGCTGGGCCAGAGCCTGCGCGAGCGGGGGCTGCTCGAGCGGGCGATCGCCTTGGATCAGGCCACGCTCGACCGCGCCCCCCAAGCCCACGCGTTCCGGCTGCGACTGGCCGCCGTGGCCCGGGCCCACGCCGACTGGGAGACCGCCCTCGACGCGCTCGAGCTCGCCGCCGCCTCGGTCCCACCTGGCACCCTCGACTGGGACCGCATCACCGCGGCCACGGTGCTCGGTCGTTGGGCCAGCGTTCGCGCGGCGGCGGCCCGGCTTGGGCTTGAGCTGCCGGACGGCGAGCTCGACGACCTCGCCAACGAGCGGCCCATGGACGCGCGCCTGGGTGTCATTCGCTGTGAGTTCATCGAAGCAAGCGGCGAGCGTCAGCGCTGCTGGGCCCGCCGAACCTCCCCGTGCGGGGCCCAGATCATCGAGATCTCGATGCCCGCGGACCCCCAGCACTTTCACGACCGCGTCGTGTTCGAGCCGGTCGATCTCGACGCGCACCTGCGCGAGCCGGCGGAGCCGACACGACATCGGCCCTGCTTCGAGGTCGTGGCGATCACCGAGCCCGGTGCCATGCGGGCGTTCTTGCTCCGGGGTCACGACCCCGGGACAGAGGCGTTCGAGCAGCTCCGCGCGCAGATCCATGCCCAGGGCTTTGGCTTCGAGCGCATCACCAACCCCGGCCGAACGGCCGTTGACCCGCGCGTTGAAGCTGACACCCCCGACCCGCCGCAGCTCCCGACCGTCGGGGTCTTGGTCGCCATCCCCACTGCGGCTGATCCAGCCGCGCTCCGCGACCTCCTACACAGGGCAACGGCCAGCTGGCCGCTGCCGCTGCTGTGTCCCGCGCTCGATCAGGCCGTGGGCGCCGACGAGGCGTCCGAACAGGCGGTGGCGATGCTAAAGCGATGGCACCCGTGAAGCTCGGGGCCAAGCCCGCCATGGGGGTCATTACTAATACTGTGGTCATTTGGCCCCAATGACAGCGAGCATTCAGTGTCGATTTACGTGCCTCGATGGGAGCGCATAGCGCTGACGCCCCAAATATGCGCAACCCACGCTATTCCAACCACGTTGGAATCCGGATCCACCATAGCTCGTTATCGCGCCGCGGCAGAGGCAGAGCATTGGGCCTAGCTCGCGCGTCCACACACCTGGAGAAATCTGCCACTCGGTCCTACAAACTCGACTTTATGGCGATAATGGCCAGCAACAGGCATGCGGGCAAATCGCAGGACTCCACCGCGCGCCTCGAATGCTCGATTCCGCGCTTCCGTTGGCACTGCATCCAAGGAATTCAGCACAGCTTAAATTTTCTATCATCAGTGTTGAAAAATGCCCCAGTCCCGTGTAAACATGTAGACGCACAAGCAGTGAGTTGCCCCCCCGGCTCGGCAGATTGATGGCACTCGCATTCATGCGACTCAGACCGGGGCCATCAACACATTGTTTGCTGGTGATTGGACATATCGGATCTCCCCCATGCGCTACATCAGGATGTACAAGGGCAGTGAAGACGGCGCTCCAGGCGTCACCCTCTACGAGATCGACGCTGAGGGATGGGTGCATCGCCAGCTTCAGGTCCACGCTGACGGGGTTCGCTTCTCACCGGAAGACATCCTGCTGCGGCGTCCGGTCAGCGTCAGCTACATGGCCAAGCACCCCGACGCCGAAGAGATCACCTCGGAAGAGTTCGAGCTGCACTGGGCAGAGTTCGACCACCGCAGGCGGTTCCGCGATCGCATGCCCAACCCGTGGCGCGCGTGGCAGGGCCAGATGGTAGAGAGCAAGCGCGTGCTCCGTTGGGTGCCCTCGGGCGCCAACCCGGGTGACGGCTGGCTGCGAGTGCCTGGCTTCGTGCGACTCTATGTGTACGGCAGCAGCGACGAAGCTTGGGCCACCCAGCGCGAGCTGTTCCTCGAGCGTGACGTTCAATGGCACATGCCCACCAGCGACACCGTCGAGCAGCCCTACGCGGCGGCGCGGTTCATCGTCAACGGTCCGGGGCTCGCGGGTGCGCTGCGCATTGACGAGCAACCCTCGGCTGCAGCTAGCGTGTCGTAGTCGTACGTGTCTCGCTGCTCGAGTGCGTCTCATACAGCCCGACCATGGTCCCGAGTGGGCCCGAGAGCTCCGGTCCACGCAGCCCGTGCGGTAGTCGCGCCTACCCGGCGGCCGCTCGTTGACCATCACTGCCAAGATCGGATCCGCCAGCAAGGCTAGTTGGCGACTCTGTGTCCGAGCCCCTGCACGTTTCAAGTCACTGGACCCGCGAGCCATCCGCCAGGGTCTCGATGGCTGCTTGGAGAGATTGCGGGTGGGTAGTTGCGGCCTGTCACGGTATGCCGGTCGCATCTTTGCATCCTCCCAAAATTGACGGTGAAACGACACATAGTTAGACGACCTAGCGCATGAGGGGCCGCAGCCACCACCTGGGCGTCGGACTCGCCTTCTGGGCGATGATCGCCATGGTAGTGATTCTAGCCGCCTGTCCTGCCGAGGACCCCATGATAGGCGCGGGAGACGAGACTGGGGGCCCTGGACCACCCGAGGCAATTGATCCGTTGGACGGAGGTGGTTCCGAACCACCGGGCTCCCCAGATCCCACCTCGACCTGGCGCGCACCGTCCACCCTCGGCAACGGGCTCGTACACGATTCCCGCTATGACCTCGGCGCGAGGCACTACGCGAAGAAAGTGACGGCTGCGGAGCTCGAGGCGGGAGTTGGTTGGGCGGACTTCGTCACTAGCCATAGCGACAAGCTACGCGTGGGGTTTCGGCCGAGTTCCGTGCATGCGGAAGTGTCGCTCGAGGGCGGCGCCGTACCGCAACTCGCAATCGCCGACCGCTCGGTTTACGTATCCGACGACGACGCAAACTACCGGAGCGAAACGAAGACCTACGTATACTCCAGTCTGTTCAGTGAGGCAAAGCTCGCGCTGAGCGGCCCATCGGCACCGGGGGAACCCCGACCCACATCGATCGACACCTTCAGCCTGCCGAGTGGCCAAGTCGGTGTGACCATCGTGTGGACCTACGACAACAACCCGCTGCCTTGGAAGATCGTGGTGGGTCAGCGGCGGGCGGTGTTCAACGGGGCGCTCGCAGTGTTCCGAAAGACCGGATTTCGCCCGATCTCGATCGCCAGCCGCAACCGAGGCGGGCTCAGCGAATACGCGGGAATCTTCGTGAGCGACGGCGTGCAGGCCACCGATTGGAAAGTATCGCTGGCTGAGCACTGGGCCAGCCTATGGGAGACCGCGGAGACCGAGTGGGGCAAAGGCTACTACGCCTTCCGTGGCACCTATGAGCATGGGTCGGAGACCCTGCCCCTGTTCAACGTGCTGTGGACCAAACGTTCGCCCGAAATGAAGCTCGAGATGCGCTACAACATGGACGAGAGCCTGTTCAACGAGCAGGACATCCACTGGCGCAAGAGCGGCTATCACCTCGAGACGACCTGCGCCTACTCCGACACCGGTGTCACTCGCTATGCCGGCCTGTGGACCCGCAGCGACCCCTATCTGCGTGTCGCCGTAGGTGACAGCCTCGACGAGAGCGGCCCGACCTTCGCCGCACGGTACGCACCTTTCGAAGATAGCGCGATCAAGGTCATGACGCTGGAAGGCACAAAGAGCCAAGGCGAGTACTTTCGCCCCTCGGCGACGTTGCACATTTTCGAGAAGGGCGAGTTGGTGCTCAACCGGGCATACACCTACGCGCCAGCCCACTACCCGGACACCTCGCTCAACGCGAAGATGGCATTGGCCAGCGCGAGCAAGTCGATAACCGCCGCCGCGGTCGTGAAGGAGCTCGACACCAAGGGCATCCCGCTCACGGCGCCATTTGCTGGCACAGCCGGGATCGTAGGAGTTCCGAACATGGTGTCGACGCCGACCATCGTTGAAGTGCTGAGGAATTTAGGCGGATTCAACGCGTTCGTGGACTCATACTCCAATCCATCGCTCATGAACATGAGCTACCCAATCGATGGAAAGGCAATGTATGATTACGTGGTGAACGGGCACCTCGACGCAAAAACGACCGACAGTTACTGGGACGCTGGAACGTACAAGATGAGCCAGCTGGGCCTATTCATCTATTCGAACCCCGGTTTCTCCATGCTCGGGGAGCTTGTGCGAGTACAGTCCGGCGTGCCGTACGCGGAGTACGTGCGAGATAGCCTACTCGAGCCGCTCAACCTCCATCAAGAGATCTATCCTGACGCAGGCCATCGCAACGCCGTTGATGAATCTACCCAGGCCGGGCTGCGAAGCTATCTGATCAACAGCGCGCACCCGTACACCGAAGGATGCAGCGCCGACGCGGATTGTAGCTATCTGCCGGGAGGGACGTGTGCGAGCTCCAACACTTGCGTTGGATGCGTTGTCAACCAAACGGACCCAACGCAGAATCGCCCGTGCCGCGGTGTCTCGGCCTGCATTGCTGGCGTGTGCACCCCTCCGACTCCACGCCTGGCCTCCGAGGCGCCCCCCAAACCCGCCAACGGCGATAGTTCGCCGAAGAGGGCCATCAACGCTGGCCCTGTCCTTGCGTCTGCACCAGACTTCGCGTCCGTGTTCCGCTACGCCGGTCGCGTGTACATGGGTGGCGCGCCACTGGCTGCGGGCGGCTGGCACGGCGACGGCGAGTCGCTCGGTGTGTTGGTGCGAACGCTCGCCCAGTACGACTTTCTCATGCCTTTCACCGTCGCCAGCCAACTCTGGGATCCGAAGTGGTGGAATTTCCAGAATGACCGGGCCAGCAAGTGGGCCTACGGCCTGGGTTGGTACGCGCGCGGCAACTGGATTGCCATGGCCGGCGGGGCCGATGGCACCATGTCCCTCATTCTGCACAATCGTCAGTGGGATTTTACTGTGGTCTTCCTAGCGAACGTAATCGGGAATGGATTTTCCGACTTCATCAACCCGCTCCTCAACGCGCCGTTGGGTTGGGGCTCGAGCATGTTGGGCAGTCAGTTCCCTTGCGCCGACGACCCCGCGACGATCACGGGTAACGAATGTGGAAACATCCTGGCAGCATATTGATAAACACGGCACGGAGACGACCATGCCCATCACACGCACCAACCTGACCTACCTGATGCTCACGATCCTGACCGTGGGCATCTTCGCGTGTCGCAAGCCGCCACCGTGCCCTGACTGCAACGACCAAGGGGTCGACCATGTCGACGAAGGGCCTCCGGTTCCGGATCTGCCTTGTGGTGGCGCCGACCTCATGAGCGACAACGACAACTGTGGCGCCTGCGGCAACGCGTGCACGCTCTGGTGGGAGGGGACGGACTGGGAAGCGGGCGGCTGTGTCGAGGGTGCGTGCGGTCCGCAGTGGTCGGCGTTCTGTGCGGGCGAGAGCAGTCAGCTCAATACTTGCGATGAGTTCTGCGGCGCTGGCGGCCGCGTCTGCGTTGCCAAAGGATGCTCGGGCCTCACCGCGATGCTCTTCAACGTTGGGTTCGACGGGAATTGCGGTCCGTCCGAAGACGAAGGGCCCGATCAGACGATGGCGGGTCCGTGTGACGAGCAGATCCCGTGGATGAGCGACAACGAGTTCACGCTGATGGCGATTTGCTGCTGTGGGGAGTAGACGATATTAGCGATTGGCGAGCACAGGCGCTGGCTCGGAATCAGCGAGTGGCAGCCGCGAGTTCACTCGTCCTCGAGTTCGAACTGCGCCTGCTCCCAGTCGCCAAATGTACGGCCATCCTCGAGCCTCCAGGCACGCTTGCCATTGACCGTGCCTCCAGAAACAACCATGGCGGCTCCGCTGGCAGACGGGAACACGTGGTCCTTGGTGAAGCGAAGTAGGTCTCCCTCCCTCACGAGGACCCGATTGGAGATCAGCGCGGCTCGCTTGGCCCGCGAGTAGTCGGAAAGGCTGTTGGCCTCCTCGACCCGCACGGTCGACCCCGCCAGGACGAGAAACTCCCCGTCCCGAAACACGCACGTCGCATCGTACCCCTTGCCGGAGTAGCTGAAGCGTAGGCCGAGGTCTGGTTGCTCCGCGGAATCACGAGCAGCAGCGTGCCGCAACGACTTGAACGCGTGAATGCCGAAGGTACCCGCAAGCAGCAAAATGTGTTGGACGAGTTCCTCCATCTCCGCGCGATCGGCCTCGGGCAGCTGGCCGCCTTCAGGGCGCTGATGATTGACTATGATCGACTGTTTGGCGTCATCAGCGAGTTGCAACAGCCGAGCTTCGAGGAAGCGGACGTGGGCCTTTGTCAGATTCTCGTCTTTGCTCACGAACAGCGCGACCTGCTCGAAGAAATCCATGCGGTCGGACATGTCATGCTCGCGGATGCGCCGGAACACGTTGTCCCCTTCGCCGATGTAGATGGCGTCACGACGGGCATCTTTGAGGTCGGGGCCGACGAGTAAGTAGACGCCGGTGCGGCCGGCCTCTTCGCGGCGCTGGAGCTCGGCGAGCTGGGAGCGCGGGGCCATGACCGCCTTGCAAGTGGAGAGGCCGAGCTCGGCCGTGCGCAGGCCGGTGGGCGTGCCGTCGACGAGGAAGATCTTGATCTGCTTGGACATGCGGACGGTTCTGGGGGCTTGGGATCACGGGGAGATCTGTGCAGTGTTGAGCTGCTCGATCACCTGAGCGAGTTTCACGCTGCGCTTGCGCGAGAGGACCGCGGCGAGGTCATCAGCAGGCAGGGCCGGGTCGATCTCGACGGCGAAATGCTGGGCCAGGCAAAGCCAGGAGTGTGCGCTTGCTCGGCTTGGGCACGGGACCGGGATGATAGCCGGATCGGAGCGAGTTTGGGCAGTGCGGACCAGGTTCAGTTCTACGTGGAGCTGTCAGCTCGCGCCGGGCCCACGCAGGCGCTGGCGCCCATCGCCAAGCAGCAGCACGAACATCCCGCTGCCGATCACCCCGAGCAAGGTGACGCCCGACATCCACGCCGCAAAGTTCGTGTGCGGCCGCCCGCACACCGTGTACCACTGCGCCCCTTCGGGCGGCGGCTCGTCCACGCACTCGAACGAGTAGTCCTCGTCGAAGTCGCTGGTGCACAAGAACTCGTAGCGCGTGGCGCCGGTGATGTCGGTCGCCTCGACGTAGCACTCGCCAACGGTCTGATGCACGCCAGTGTTGACGTGGGTCGCGGGGTCGAACACCGCCATGATCCCGATCAGCGAGACAAAATAGAAGATCGCCGCGCCAAGCAGCAGTCGGTCACCCGGTCGCGCGGGCACGGGCTTGGCGGTCTTGCGCCAGACGACAACGAGGGTCGCGTAGCCGATCAGGCAGACCGCAAACGCGACGTAGCCCGGGGTCCCGCCGTCGAGCTCCTGCAGCACCGTCATCTGCAGCACCATCATGATCGAGGTGCACCCCGCGACCAGGCCCAGCCCCAGCGCGAAGGTCTTGCCCGTGACCTCTTGGCTGCGCGCCAGGGCCCGATCCAACAGCCACGAGAAGCAGGCGACGAAGGTCAGCACCCACAGGCTGCTGCCGACCGGCGCGCCGAGCAGGCGCGTCGCAATCGGGGCGTCGGTGTCGTGCCAGGTCCACCACGAGAACTTGGCCCCAACGATGTCGTAGGGGGCATAGAACACGCACGCCAGGATCCCCGTGAGCGCGGCTTGGGCGACCGGCTGCAAGCCCAGCCGCCGAACCGCGACGGTTGGGTAGTACATGAAGCACACGTACACGCAGGGGATGTACAGCGGCAGCCGCATCGTGATCATGATCTGCGCCTGGGCCTGCCAGAAATTGTCGACAAGCGGCAGCGCCATGAAGATCAGATCGTTGGCGGTGCCGGCGATCAATGCGGCGACCCACACCAAGATGTGATCACGACCCTCGCGCCACGCGTGGACCAGCGCCAGCACGGCGCAGATCATGAACAAGTACTCGCCAAGCACGAACGAGGGCTGGACCGCCCACTTCTCGAGCGGACTGGTGAAGTGGTGCCACGGGAGCTCGGGGGCGATCGCGGTCTGAAGCAGCGCGCTCATTCGGGGCACGATATGTCATCGCTGCGCGTTCGTCTTGGACCCGGTCAGGGCTCGCTCGGCCAGCCCTCGGGGCGCCATGCGATCAGCAGCATCGGCGCGAGGGGGATGAGCAGCACCACCGCGAGCGGCTGGCGCAAGAGCCCCACGCCAAGGCCCACGGCGACGGCGAGCAACACCGCGACGCGGGCCCGCGCGTAGGTCCTGCGCCGGTCTGGGCTGGCCAGCGCGAGCAGCCAATCCGTTGGCCAGAACACGAGCAGCGCTTCGTTATAACGAAGCTCCGGCATCTCGCTGATCATGCTCAGCAGCCACACCATCGCGCCGATGATCGACAAGATCCCGCCGGTGACCGCGAGCGCGCCTCGCAGGCCACGCTTCCAGTTTGCGAACGCGAGGCCCGTTGGCGCGAGCGTGACCAACGCGAGCAGCCACAGCCAGCCCCGCCCCGTGGTGCCGCCCGTCACGGGTGGCGGCCCCTGCCGCGCGTGGATCTGCTCTGGACGCACGCCAAGCCGGGCCTCGATCGACCCCCGCAACTCCCGCGGGAGAAACATCGCGTCCCACTCGCTCACTTCGCGGTCGGCGGCACGGCCCACGAACACATGCGCGAGCACGGGGATCGCGGTGATGTCCGCGATCCCCTGCTGACCGAGCTCGCGGAAGCTGACCCCAAGCGGCGCGTCGGTGCCCGTGCTCAGCACGCCGCCGCTGGCGTCATCGAGGATGTCGCGGATCCGGGTCGTGCAGTTGTCCTGGAAGTGATGATAGGCGTAGGTGGCCTCGGGGCCGCTGCCGTCATAGCGCGCCGCGTCGGCCTCGAGCTTGGCCGCGGCTGCCCTCGCCTGTTCGGGCTCGAGCGGAATGCGTTGACGCCAGACCGACCGGTCGTCGCTCACATACAGGTCGATCATGCGCTGGACCGGCCAGACCGAGACCCAAAACGGCGAGCGACCGCGGACGAAGCTCCAGCCGAGCTCGCTGGGGGGCGAGCCAAAGTCGGTCGTGCCGTAGTTGAAGCACTTGGAGTCGCGCGGTGAGTCCTCGTAGATCGTGCAGATCGCGGCGTGGCCAAACCGGTGAAACAGCGCGTCGCCGCTGCCCATTGTGTAGACGTCGATCTTCGGAGCTGGCTGAACGGCGAGGACCGCCGCCACCGTGACCGCGAACATGAACATCGCGCATCACAATAGCTCGTAGACGCCGGGCATGGGTCCGGGCTAGCTTCCACGCGTGCCACGACCGAGTCAGCGGCGTTGTGTCGTGCCAGCGCTGCGCCACGCCCTGCTGGGCCTGAGCCTCGCGCTGGGGGGCTGCGCGGGAAACCTTGGCGCCGTGGCGACCATGGAGCCTGCGCGGGCGTCCCCGCTGCCCTTCGCCGCGACTCAGCCTGGGGCCAAGCCAGACCCCCAGGCCGAGCGGCCCCAGCCACCGCTGGGGCCGAAGCCAAAGCCAACGGGCAAGCATCGCCGTGATCCCCGTGACCAACCCAACTGGCGGTTCGTCGGCTGGCACTACGGCGCGGGCGTGGCGAGCACGCTGGTGGTTCAGACGATGACCTACGGGGTCGCGCGGCGGATCGGGCAGACGGGCCAGGGGCTGGGCTCCCCGCTTGGCGCGCTGATCGTCGGTGCGTTCGCGCCACCGCTGTTGAACTACACGTTTCAGTGGGCGCTCGGCCGCACGGTCGCGCCCAAGCGCGATCGCTTCTGGCCCGGGTTCTTGGTCCGCCAGGTCGTCCACCTTGGGGTGTTCGCTGGCGCGCTGCTCGGCGGCGCGGACCTCAACAACCCCAGCCAGACCGCCGCGCTGATCATCGGCGAGGCGTTCGTGACCAGCGGCTTGGCAACCATGACCGCCGAGCTCAGCCGCCGGCCCCAGTTTGGCCCGCCAGCGACCACGGCCTCACCCGCACGGCCGGCCGCGTTCGAGTTCGTCGTACCCGTATTGGAGCTGCAGTTTTGACCACGCGTTTGTCCCACTCTGCGCTCGTGCGCGCCCGCCTTCGCCTGAGGCTTCGCTGGGGGCTCGGCTTGGCGGCCTGCTGCGTCAGCGGGCTCGTGAGCCAGGCCCACGCCGCCTGCCCCCAGGACGTCGCCTGGCCCGAGCCCGACTGGGCCGTCGAGCCACTTGGGCAAAGCGCCGCCCAGACAGCGTTTGAGGACTACCTGTTCACGCTCGTCGGCGCGGACGAGGACCGCCTCGGCGTCCGCACGGACGGCGTCGTCGTCGTCCACCGCGGCCGGATCATCTACGAGCGCTACGCTCGCGGCTACGCGCAACACAAGCGCCACCTGACCTGGTCGGTCAGCAAGAGCATCCACAACGCGCTCGTCGGTGTCGCGGTCATGCGCGGGGATCTGGGCGTCGAGGACTCGGTCTGCGACTACTACCCGGTCGACGCGGACGCGTGCGACATGACCGTGGACGACCTGCTCAGCTTTGGCTCCGGCTACGACTGGAACGAGGGCTACGAGGACGATCCCTACTACCTGTCTTCGGTCATAGCGATGCTCTACGGGGTTGGATCGCGGGACATGGCCCGGTTCGTCGCCGGCCACGAGCTGGCCTACGAGCCGGGCACGGTCTACCGCTACAGCTCGGGCGACTCGGTCCTGCTGTCCGCCGTGCTCGAGGGTGCGCTGCCCGAGTCGCTGCGAGCCAGCCACCCGTGGGAGTTCTTGTTCGATCCGATCGGCATGGACAGCGCCGTGTTCGAGCGCGATCAAGCCGGGACCTTCGTCGGCTCCTCGTATGCGTACACGACCCCGCGTGACATGGCCCGCCTGGGCTACCTGTTCTTGCGCGACGGGTGCTGGGAGGGGCAGCAGCTGCTGCCCGAGGGCTGGGTCGCGTTCAGCACCGCGCCCAACCCAGCGTTCTTGTCCGAGCGCTCGTTCGAGTGGGCGCGCGACGACGACGCGTCCGCCGGGCGTCACTGGTGGATCAACGCCCCGATCCCCGAGCTCATGATCGACAGCCGCTGGCCAAGCGCGCCGCCCGACACCTACGCCGCGCTTGGGCACTGGGGCCAGACGATCTTCGTGATCCCGTCTGAAGATCTGGTGGTGGTCCGAACCGCCGACGATCGCGAGACGGGCGCGTTCGATAAAGATCGCTACCTGGGGCTCGCGCTGGGGCTCGCCGCGGAGGACTTGCCATGACGCGCCTGCGCTGGGTTGGCCTGCTCGCGCTCGGTCTGGTCGCCGTGGCCTCGTGCGGGATCGATGAAGGCTACGACAACAACGACCTCGAGCTGGCCGTGCGGCAAAAGGCCAAAGAGACGTGCTCGTGCCTGTTCGTCATGGAGCTGCCCGAGGAGCACTGCACCGCGTGGACACGCGTGAGCCCGGACGTGGCGGCGGCCAAGATTGATCGGGAGCGACAGCGGGTGTCAGCGACGGCGCTCGGGCTTTGGTCCGCGAGCGCGCACTTCAACGGGCGCACGGGCTGCGTGCTCGACAACTGAACCTCATCTGGGCCTCATCTGGCCCGCATCTGGCCCGCATCTGGCCTTCATCGAAAAGGCGACTACGCAATATTTGCGTTTGATGTCTCGGCGTTGGCGTTAGACCCTTGAGGGTTGCACGTCACCATGGCGAAGCTTGGAATGGTGATCATTCCTCCGAGGATTTGCATCGGGCTAAATCGTTCGGAAGAGAAAGGTAGTGGTTCCGCCAGCGCTCCGAACAAGAGGGGCTCTTGGCCCAAGATAACCAGCAGGGCGCCCGCACATGCAAGCAGACCCCAGGAGAGCCGTTTCACCATTGAACGCACTTTTATTTACTATCCTGGGTGTGATGGTGAGTCAAGATGAATCGCCGCCGTGACGGATTACGTGTAGTCAGGCTCGAAAACGTGCATTTATATCTTGGTGATGTGCTGTGACTGGCCGTCAGCGCATGTATCGCCAGCGGCACCTCGGCCAAAATTCGCAAAGCCAAGAGCAACTCAATACGTGAAGAACAATGCGCGCACCTGGACCTGCTGATAAAATCGATGGTGTGCTTCGCGCTAAACTACTTAACCGATACTTGGATGCCGTATACGCTAAACTAATTAACCGATAGTTGGATGTCGACGTTCAGCCGGATCCGCCAGCGTTGGCTGGCCCTGCACCAGCGGGCCCCGGCGTCGGGTCGGGTCGAGTCGAGTCACCCGGGCGTCGTGCTCCACAAGCCGAGCTCTCCCCCCGAATCGATGCCCGCCAGCTCGGGGAAGCCGTCGCCGTCGATGTCGCCTACGGCCGCGCGCACCATGGTGGGCGGGAGCACGTCGAGGGTTGCCTGGCAGCCGATCGCCTCGTTCTTGTCCGAGTCCTCGAACAACAGGGTGGGCGGACCCGGGTTGAACAACAGTACGCTATCGCTGCCCGCAGCGAAGGGATCGAGAGTGATGAGCTCGCTCGCCTCGGTCCACGCGTACCAAACTCCGCCCGGGCCGGTCACGAGCGTGCCCTCTGGGTAGGCATCAATCACAATCAGATCGACCACGTTTTTGCTAAATTGGCCGTAGGCGAGGTTGGGCTGATCCCCAAGGCCGCGGTACTCGAGCGGCCAATCACTGCTGACGTCCGGAGGCCTGTGGGTGGTGACCCTGCCGAAATTGTCGAGCTTGCCGGGCTCGATGACAGCGATCCGTGGCTCATCATCGTCTGTGACCCCGGCCGTGAGCCGCTTCGCGTTGGCCCACAGCTGCTCGTGGTCGGCCATCGGAGTGAGCAGGTCCGGGTAGATGTTGATCAGAGCGCCCGCGCGCGCGATGAGCTCGTCGGGCCCCCCGGGGATCCAGTCGAGGCTGAAGCTGTCCGCGAGCTCATCGTCGGGGCCGGCGATCGGCGCGGCGAAGCTGCCTGCGCCGAGCCCGAGCGCGATGAAGCTCTGGCTGGTCTGGTCGCTGGTCATGACCACGTCGAGCTGCCCGTCCTCGTTGACGTGCATGAGCTCGAGCTCGGTGTTCTGATGGGGCGGTAGGGGCGTGCTCGAGCTGAGCTGGCCCTCGTCGAACACCTGAAGCTCCTGCTCGGTCAGCACCACGAGCTCGTCGAAGCCGTCGCCGTCGACGTCGGCGAACTGCAGATCGATGGCGTCCCCCGCCTCGGGCGGCAGCGGGATCTCGACCAGCACCGGTGCCTCGCAGTCCGCGAGCTCGCGTACCGCATAGCAGTCGTTGAAGGTGTGATCCCAGTCCCAGTACGTCTCGAAGCACGCCTGGCCTCCCGGGCAGTCCACGCTGTTGTCACACTCGTCGGGCGGCGGCGGTACGTAGCCGTCGTTGCTGCCGCACTGGCCGCTGATACAAGCCTCCCCAGGATCGCAGTCGAGATCGCTCGTGCACTCGGGCTCTTGCCCGTCGCCTGTCTCCGTCTCGGGCGGTTCACCGGTGGTCTCGGACTCACTCGTCGTCGTCGCGTCCGAGTCGCTGCTGCTGCTTTCTTCGCCTGTTTCGACGGGGGTGGCGTCATCGATGGCGGGAATACCGCACGCTGTGCAGGCCAGCAGGGCTGCGGGGACGGCGATGTTCCAGCTACGCAAGTCGGGGAGCACAACTGTCCATTGCCATCGAAGGCCCGATCGATCACGAGAAAAAGATCGGTCTAGGGAGGATCCCCGAGGAGCACACCGAAACCCGCCCCCTTCCCGCCGATCCGCAGGCCGAAGCGCGCCCCCGGTTCGTACCAGCAGGGCTCCTCCAACTCGAGGTCGACGACAAGCGTACGGTCGTGATCGATCTCGAGATCCCACCCACAGGCATGATCCGCGGCGAGCCGCATCGTCGCCCTGTGGATCGCCGTACGCAGGTGGAGGGTAAAGACCGCGCCGTCGAAGCTCCCGTGATAGCCGCAGACCTCGCGAGCCTGGAGGTGGACCGCCGCGCGGACCCGCCGGCGAAGCTCCCCGGGCGTCCGCAGGGCGGTCAGCAGATCGCCGCGCTTCACCTCGGCAAAGCGCGTGTTTTCCAGGAGCAGCCCGACGACGTCGCCGGCCTCCGCCTCGACCAGACGCCTGCGAAACACTTCGATGCCGAGGACCCGCTTCGTCGTCGTTGGCGAGCCGTGGAGGGTCAGCGTATCGCCGGTACGCACGGTCCCCCGCTCGATCCGCCCGGTGACGATGAGCTGGTCTCGGGGCATGTTGAAGCGATCCTCGATCGACAAGAAGAAGGGCTCGGTCCGCAGATCGCGACCGGGACGCGACGCGCTCTCGACGATCCACGCAACGAAGGGGCGCAAGAGGTCGGAGGTCGCCAGCGCGTCGGGGTCGGCCACCGCCTCGCGCAGCGAACCCCAGACGATCGGGGTCAATGCGGCAGGAAACCCCGCGCTCACCAGCTCCGTTCGTAGCTCGCCGGCATCGTGGTCCGACCTCGGATCGTCGATGACGACGGCGAGCGGACGCTCCCCCAGCGATCGGAGCAGCCGCAGGAGCGACCCAGTCGCCTGCCCGCGGAGGAACTCGAACGGCAAGACCACGACCCAGCCCCAGCCCCCATCGCCACAGACCAGGGCAGCGCCAGGAAAGGAGGTCGCGGGTAGATCGCGGTGGCTGACGCGAACCCCGTCGACGTTGTAGCTGCGCTGGTTGGGCTCGAGGCGCGGCTGGTCCCCGCTCGCCCCGTCCGGCGTCGACCCTGGGCGCCGGTCACGATCGCCAAACCGTTCGCTCAACAGGCGCGAGAGCAGGCCGAGCGACTCCGCCGACGGCCCGACCGAGATCATGTGGAGGCGTTTCTGTTCGCCCCCCTGCGGCCGGTCCATCTCGGTCATGCCGAGATGACTATACGTGGGCGTTTCACCGACCTACAGGTGCAGGTGATACGCCCGCGAGGACCGAGGGCCCTGGCGTCGCCAGCGTGGGCGGCCGGCATCCTTGGACCGCGTAGAGTATGCTGGTGCCGCCCATGTACGCGCAGACGAACAGGCGGACGTCACCGCTCGGTGCGAGTCTGGTCCTCGGTCTGTGCGCCTGCGCCAGTTCGACCCCTGCCGCGTCGGACTCGCCTGGCGCGGCGCAGACGCTACCCATCATCATCGACGTGCCGGCCGAGTGTCGCGGTCCGGTGTCCACTGATCCGGAGTATTTTGCTGGGTTGTTCGGGACGGCCAAGGAAGACGAGTTGGTCTTCGAGCTGTATGGGATCCCGGTGCTCGTGCCCCGCGACCGCGTAGCGATCCCAGATCGCTACGCGAGCGCACAGGCGACGTTCGCCGAGGCCGAGACGCTCTATGCCGACCGGAACTACGCCGCGGCGGGTGCCCGGTTCGTGGCCGCGGCCGAACAGTTCTCGGTTGACGACGACTCGCCCTGGGCGGCCGAACTCGAGGCGACCCTCGAGTACACCTGCAAGAACGCGGTCCTGGCGATGTGGATGGCAGACGACCCGAGCTCCGCTCGGGCGCTCGCCGACGGAGCCAGCGACCCGGCCTGTCGACGCGGGGCCGCGCAACAGGTCGAGGAAGTCCTCGATCCCCACACAGACCTTTGAAATCACCGACTGCAGCCGCTGACCCGGTGAGCAGCGTCTACCTGTCGAGTTGCTGGACCAGGTCAACGAGGCCGGGGGAATCTTCATACCCCACTACCGCACACGCTCGTGAACCGCAGGCCGCTCCGCGCCAGCACTACAGTGCTTGGAGGTGTTGGCGCGCGTAGAAGTTGCCGCGGTCCGGGGTCGACACCGCGGGCGTTCGCCGCCGAGCTTGCGGTAGGCCATGATCGCCAACGAAGTCGCAGCGGCCACCATCGTCGAGCGCAGCGACTCGATGTCGGCCGTCGCCTGCCGGAGCTCCGGGCGCCCGAGCAGCGAGCGGTGTAGCCCAGCCTCGACCTCGCTGCCCGAGATGTCGAGCGCGAGCATGCTCCTCGGGTCGAGCTCGATGACGATCCGCCTACGCAACGCACAGGCCTGCACCGAGCTGACCCCGGGAACGCCAAAGCTGTGCTTGACGAGGCGATCGTGGAGCTTCGTCAGCGTGGCCAGATCGATGTCGTCGCTACTCAGCGACCACCGCAGCTCGATCGAGCTGGGTCCCGCGGGCGGGAGCACGACCGGGCCGTCGATGTCCGGCGGCAGACTCGAGCGCAGCTCGGCCAACGCCTCGACCACCGCCATCCTCCCTGCCTCGGCCGTGCCCCGAGTGAACTGGAGCTCGACCCGCGCGTGCCCCTCGCGGGCCTCGGAGGTGACGTGCGACACGCCGGGGACGCCGATGATCGCCGCCTCGATCGGCGAGACGATCAGGTGCTCGACGTCCGTGGCGCTGACGCCTGGCGCAGCCACTGCGACCGCCACGGGCGGGGTTGTATCCGCGGCTTGCTGGGCTGCTGGGGCTTGATCTGGGGCTCGATCTCGATCTGCTCGGGGCTCACGGCTGTGACACGCACCGACGAGGAGCGCGAGGCTGCACAGGACTCGCGGGACGCTCGCGCTCACCCGCGGACTACAGCGGAGCGGCACTGTCAGAGATACGGAATGGTCGAGTCCCCAGATGAAGCCGAATGTGCCAGTTGGCCACTCGCGATTCGCAGACCCATACTCGCTGCCGGGGATGATGGTGCCATCGTGCACGTCCCACCAGTCCAGGACGTGGAACCCGACCGGGCAAAACCCGTCCTCGGCTTCCGCTGCGATTACAGTGCCGCTCGCCAGATCGAGCACCTCGGTCTTGGTATACCCAGCCGTGCCTGCGGCTGGGTTATGGTTGTGACGTGCGAGGACTCAACCTGGTCGCCGTCGTGGCGTTGGCGTCGGCGCTGTCGTCGGGCCTGGCGTGTGCGCCTCGTGTGGCCGCCGAGCTTGGTACGCCCGAACCCAAGCCCGAAGACGTGGAGCCGCTCGTCGTCGAGGCCCTGACCACACCCGCGCCGCTCGCCGTGACCACCGGCCCGGCGCCGGAAGCCCGCGTTCCTCCGCCGCCAGCGTACCCCGGCTTCCCCGCCGATCCGATCCGCAGCGAGGTCTTGCCCGACGGCCTCGTGCTGCACGACTACACCCCGGGGTCAGGCGCCCCTGCGCTGCCCGGCAACCGCGTCAGCATCCACTACGTTGGCCAGCTGTTGGACGGGACCGAATTCGACTCGACCTACGCGCGCGCGACCCCCTTCGAGATCGAGCTTGGACTTGGGCGCATGATCCCGGGTATGGAGCGCGGGCTCGAGGGGGTCCGCGCGGGCATGCGCCGCACGCTGGTGATCCCGCCCGCGCTCGCCTATGGGGAGCGAGCGCCCGGCACGATCCCGGCCAACGCCACGCTGGTGTTTTTCGTCGAGGTGCTGAGCGTCGAGCCCCGTCCCCCACGGCCGTAGTCTAGCCGACCATCCCACTTGGGCGTTGTCGTGCTTCGTAGTCATCGAAGACCCGAAGCCGCGTGATGAGGGCATGCTCGGCAACGTCGATACGTGCGGCAAATGTAGCGATCTCATCGTCGATCGCCTGAAGCTGCTCTTGGCTAAACGAATCATGCAATGTCGCGGCATCTGCCAGAGCTGGTCTGTTCCTGTCCAGCACCAACCCCATCAAACGGCCCTTGTCAGGGCCCGTCGTCGCTGACACGATGCCCGCCTGAGCCGCGACGTTCAGCAGCGACCGGACTCGCCAGCGGACTCCAGGTCGAGTGTCGAGGATGCCCTCGTCCGCGACATGCGGGACCGACTCGCGCGAGCGGTCGTGAAGGTGTGTCCGCCGGATCTCGCCGCTTCGGCCGACGACATCGTACAGCTGGCGATCATCCGGGTGCTCGCGGTCCTGCGTGCGCGAGATCGCGCAGGTGAGGGTGTCGAGCCGCCGTCTGCGTCCTATCTGTGGAAGGTCGCGTACACGACCACGATCGACGAGCTTCGCAAGATGCAGAGCCGAGAGCGAACACGCGATCATGCGACCGGGGTCGTCGGGCCCGTCGAGGTGCCCACCCCAGACGGGGCCGTGGCTGCGTCGGAGGTCTCGGCCGCGCTGCGCAGCTGCCTGGGCGCGCTGCACGAGGATCGTCGTCGCGCGGTCGTGCTCCACTTGCAGGGGCACACGGTCGCCGAGACCGGCGGGCTGCTCGGCTGGACCCGCAAGCGGGCCGAGAACCTGATCTATCGCGGGCTGGCCGACCTGCGTCGCTGCCTCGGCAACAAGGGCTACGCACCATGAGTGAGCACGAGCAAGCGCCCGATCACGAGCAGCTCGAGCGGCTGCGGACCGCGTTCGCTGCGGCCACGGTCGGCGAGCCCAACGACGATCCGAGCGACCCGAGCGATCCGATCGATCCGAGCGACCCCAGCGACCCGATCGACCCCGAGAAAGTCTGGGCGGCAGCCCGGGGTGAGCTCGACCCACGCGAGACCGCGGCGCTGGTCGATCGTCTGCATCGCGATCCCCAGCTCGCGCTCGAGTGGCGCCTGGCCGTGGAATTGTCGGACACGAGCGCAGCGGTCACGCCGATCCGGGCTGCTGCCGATCGTCGCTACTGGGTCGCGGGCGCGCTGGCGCTGGCGACCGCCGCGGCCGTGACCGTCGTCGTGCTGCAAGACGGCGGCTCGCCCGAGCTCGACACCGACACCGTCACACCGGGGCTGCGCGGCCCCGAAGACACGGGGGGCGAGGCGGCGTTCTCGACCCCGATCGCCGAAGGCACCCGCGTGGCGTTGACGGGCTTCGAGCTGAGCTGGTCTGCGCGCGCTCGGGCCAGCCGCTACGAGCTGCAGGTCCGCACCGAGGCCCTCGATCTCGTGTACGAGGCGCGCGAGCTCCAGGCTGCCCGCGCGCGGGTACCCGGTGGCGTGCTGGCGTCACTCGAGCCGGGTCGGGTCTTGCTGTGGCAGGTGACAGCGGTGATGGCCGACGGCACCCGCGAGCGCGGCCCCGCGTGGCGCGTGGTCCTGGAATGAGCACGCGTTGGCGATCGCTGATCCCCGCGCTGCTGGGCGCGCTGTGGCTGTCGGTCCCGGTGGCGTGGGCCGGGCCGCCCAGCAGCGCGAGCTTGGCGAGCTGCCGCCGCGCTGCCAGCCAGGAGCCGGACACTCGCGAGGCGTGGGGCTGCTTTTACGATCACGCCCGTCAGGCCGGCGACTACGCGGCCTCGGCCGAGGCCCTGCGGGCTAGCCTCGCGCAGGCCGGCGAGCTCGAGCCGCGCGCGCGTGGCTACGCTCTGCTGGCGCTCGCCAACCTCGTCGGCGAGCTCGACACGACGGCGGCGGTCGAGCTCTACGAGCAAGCGGTGGTCGAGCTCGAGCGCGGCGGCGACTCGCTGGCGCTCACGCTCACGCTGCTCAACCTCGCCCACCGCCAGCGTGTCATGGGTGAGCTCGAGCGCAGCGCAGAGACCCTGCGCGCAGCCGAGCGCTCGGCCGCGGCCCACGGTGATCCCCGCTGGATCGCCACGGTCGCGGTCGAGCGAGTGCGTCACACCTTGCGTAGCTCCGGCGATCTCGGTGAGGCCGCGAGCATGCTCGGCGAGGTCGAGCCGCTGCTGTTTCCCGACGGCGACTACCAGTCGCAGGTCAATTGGCTCAGCGCAGCGGCGAGCGTGCACCGCCAGCTCGGCCAGCTCGACGAGGCGCGCGCGGCCCACGAGCGACTGATCGCGCTGACCGAGGGCGCCGACGATGCCTACGTCGAAGCCTCGGCTCGCTACAACCGCCTGGTCGTGATGCTCGAGCAGGCGCGCGCGCGTGGTGACGGATCCCCCAGCGCCGAGCTGGTCGCCGAGGTCGAGCGTGCGTTGGCGGTCAGCGTGCGCGGCGGCAACAAGTGGGTGGCCGGCCCGATGCGCTGCATCCACGCTGATCTGCTCCGCGCGCAGGGGCAGCTCGACGCGGCCGAGGCCAGCGCGCGTCGCTGTCGGGATGAGACCCGCGGCCTCGGTGATCCCCGCCTGGCCGCAGATGGTGTGCTGGCGGTGCTCGATGTGCTGATCACCAAGGGCCCGCTCTCGGCCGACGAGGCCGACGAGGCCGAGGCGCTGCTGGCCGAGGCCTGGCGCCACGCCGAGGCCAGCGGCGAGGCCCAGGTCCGCTACGCCGTCAGCGTGATCGAGGCCGAGCTGCGCTGGCGCACGGGCCCGCGCGAGCGTGCGATCGCAGCCAGCGAGGCTGTGCTCGTCACGCTCGAGCAGCTGCGCCTCGAGCAGTCCGATCCACTCAGCCGCGCCGAGTTTCAGGGGTCGCGGGCGCTGGGATACGAGCGCTACGTCGACCACCTCCTGCTGGCGGCGAAGGGCCGCGACGAAGCCCAGCTGCTGGCGGCGGCGTTCGAAGTTGGTGAGCGCTTCCGGGCTCGCGTGCTGTTCGAGTCGCTCGACGGCAGCGGGCGTGAGCACGCGACGCTCAGCCTGGCGGAGGTCGAGCTAGCGAGCTTCCAACAGCTGCTTGGCCCCCGCGAGGCCGCGCTCGTCTACCAGCTGGCCAGCGCGCGCGACTTCGACGACCAGCGCCGCGGGTCGTGGGTGATGATCGTGACCCGCGACGCGGTGCGGGCCGTGCCGCTGACCGAGGTCGACGGACTGCGCGGGCGCATCGAGCTCTATACTGAGCTGGTCGAGCGCCGTGACGCGTCGATCGACGAGGCTGCTGCGCGGCTGTGGTCGGCGCTGCTAGCCGATGCGCTGGCCGAGCTGCCGGCGCAGATCGACAGCCTCGCGCTGATCCTCGATGGGGTCTTGCATCGGCTCCCCTTCGCCAGCTTGCGGTCCGGGCCGGACGCGCCGACGCTGGCCCAGCGCTACGCGACCAGCGTCGTGCCCTCGGCCCGCGTGCTCGCGCTGTGGTACCGGCACGAGGCCACCACGCACGAGACTCCGAAGGCCGTGCTGGCGCTGGCCGATCCGCCGCCCGTTGGTGCGCCGCTGCCCCCCAAGCCCGCTCCCGCGCGCAGCACCGGCACGACCCCCGAGATCGAGCTCGGACCGCTGCCCTTCGCGCGACGCGAGGCCAAGCTCGTCGCGCACGGCGACGACGATCTCGTGTGGGTCGGCGCCGCGGCCAGCGAGGCCGCGCTCGTCAACGCCGCGCTCGAGCGCTTCTCGGTCCTGCACCTGGCCACCCATGCGATCATCGACGAACGCCACCCTGGCCGCTCGGCGATCGTGCTCGCGCCAGGCGACGGCAACGATGGCATGCTGCAGGCGCGGGAGATCGCGCGCTTGGACTTGCGCGGCAAGCTGGTGGTGCTCTCGGCCTGCAGCAGCGCGCGTGATCGCGTCGTCGATGGCGAGGGCGTGATGGGCCTCGCGCACGCGCTGTTCGAGGCGGGTGCCCACGTTGTCGTGGGTGGTCTGTGGCCGCTGCGAGACGACGAAGCGCTGGCGCTGTTCGAGCGCTTCTATCGGCATCTCGATGCCGGGGAGAGCGTCGCGGCCGCTCTCGCTGCGGCCCAGCGCGAGCTCGCTGCGGCGGGGGCCAAGCCCGCAGCCTGGGCGGGCGTCGTGGTCCTGGGTGATGGCACCTTCGTGCCCTTCCCCGCGGGTCGCAGCCGGCCGAGCGACGCAGCGGTCACGCCCGACGGCGAGCCCGGCCGCGGACCCATGCTTGGCTGGATCCTTGGCGCGCTCGCGCTGCTCGGGGTCGCCGTGGTTGGCTGGCGCGTCGCCAAACCCAGCTGAGCAAGTCCAGCTGAGCAAGTCCAGCTGAGCAAGTCCAGCTGAGGAAGTCGGACGCTCGCGCACGTCCATGGGGCGATGACGACGACCCGCACGCACATCCCCACCAACGCGATCGACGACGAGACCTTGGCCGAGATGTACGGGCTGTACGGTCCAAACCACCACGTCTCGCGCGGCGAGTTCTTCGAGCGCGTGCGCGGGCAATTCGACTACGTCGCGCTGTTTCGTCTGCGCCGCGGTCGGCGATTGATCGGCTTCACCGGCGTGCGGGCGCGGGTCCTGACCCTCGAGTCGGGCCAAGAGATCCCGACCGTCTACTCCGGCCTGTCGTTCATCCTTCCCGAGTTTCGCGGGGGGGCCCAGCTCGTGTACGTGCTCGCCTATCACGTGCTGCGCATGAAGCTTCGTCGGCCCCGCGCGACGGTGATCGTCTGGTCCGACAACATCAGCTACAAGCCCTACGTGCTGACGGCGCGCCACATCCGACGCTTCTACCCGTCGCGCTTCGTCGACACGCCCGCGGACATGGTCGAGCTGCGCGATCAGCTAGGTGCGCGCTACTACGGCGATCTCTACCAGCGCGAGACCGGCACGGTCCGCAAGCCTCAGGCCCGCCTCAAGGCCCACGTCGCGCCGATCGGCTCGCGCGAGCTCGCGGATCTAGACATCCAGTTCTACGCCGAGCACAACCCCGGCCACGCCCACGGCGATGGCTTACTGACCCTGATCCCCGCCGATCTGCGCAACGTGGTGGCCGGGCTCACCTATGGGATCTTGCGACCGCGGCAGGCGTCGTCACGTCGTGCGCGCGCCAGCGCCCAGCTGCGAGCCAAGGGCGCCTGATGAGCGTCACGATCGGACGACTAAACGCAGGCGTGCTGCAGCTCCCGTTTCGCGAGCGCTTCGTTCATGCGCTCGCCAGCCGTGCGGCGATGGCCTCGGTCTGGTGCCGCATCGAGGACGCCAACGGCGTCGGTGTTGGATGGGGCGAGGGCTGCCCGCGCAGCTATGTGACCGCCGAGCTGCTCGAGCCCTCGGCCGCGCAGCTGCGTAGCATGGCCGAACACCTGCGCGGCCACACGCTGCGCTCACTCGACGACATCACGGCGCTGCTCGACGAGCTGCTGCCAAGCGCGCCGTCGCTGCGCTGCGCGGTCGAGATGGCGCTGCTCGATCTGCTTGGGCGCGCGCGTGGACGCAGCGTCGCCGAGCTGCTCGGCGCGAGCGCGAGTCGAGTCCGCTACTCGGCGGTCATCTCGGCCGAGCAGCCAGCCAAGGTCACCCAGCTCGCGCGTCGCGGTGTCGCGCTGTCGTTCGCGGACTACAAGCTCAAGGTCGACGCCGAGCTCGAGCAAAACCTCGCCCGACTCGACGCCTTGCGCGAGGTCATCGGTCCCGAGCCCAGCGTGCGCGTGGACGCCAACGCGGCCTGGTCGCTGACCGAGGCTCCGGCCCACATCGAGGCCCTGCACGCCCGCGGCGTCACGCTGTTCGAGCAGCCGCTGCCGGTCGTGGCTGGCATCCCCGGCCACCGTCAGCTGCGGGCCCGGATCCCCGCGGCCGCCAAACTCATGGTCGACGAGAGCATCGTCAGCTGGGCCGATCTCAACACGCTGCTCGACGCCCGCGTGGTCGACCGCTTGCTGCTCAAGGTCAGCAAGCAGGGTGGACCGCTGCGCTGCCTGGCGTTCGCCCGGCGGGCGGCTGCGGCCGGTGTGCCGTGTCACCTCGGCAACCACGTTGGCGAGAGCTCGCTGCTGTCGGCCGCGGGGCGCGTGGTCGCCGGGGCCCATGCGTTCGAGACGGTCGAGGGCTCGTTTGGGCCGCTGCTGCTCGCCGCCGACATCGTCGCGGAGCCGCTGTGCTTCGGCGCGGGCGGCTGGGCCCCCGTGCGCTATGCGTCGGCGCCGGGCTGGGGGCTCGACGTCATGCTCGACTGGGACAACTTGTGATGAAGATCGAATGCACAACTGGCGAATCAGTCGAGATCCCGGGGAATCGCTGGTAGGGGCCAACTTGACCGACATGGCCAACTTGGAATTGCATCGAGCGCTCCTCGAGGAGCCGGTCCGACTTGCGGTGTGAGCGTCTAGATATGGCGCGGCTCGCCGGTGCAACGGCGTACGGGTTGGCCGCCTGGCTTTGACCCCGTGGCGGCTGGAGTCTCGGTCACGTAGGACTTGAAGATCATCGCCCCTCTCGCCTGAACGGGCGGCGACGACGCCACGGAGGTTTCCGCGGAAGCCTCCGCGTGCCGCCTTTAGCCCAATGCCGATCCGCCAGCTCAGCCAGTGCGCACATGAGAGGAACCCCGTGCCGCCCCAGGCTTCGTGGGCATCGAAGACCCGAAGCCGCGTGATGAGGGCATGCTCGGCGACATCGATCCGTGCAGCAAATGTAGCGATCTCATCGCCGATCGCCTGAAGCTGTTCCTGGCCCAACGATTCATACAATGTCACCGCATCGGACATTCACACATTGTATATAACCCGACGTTCAGGTCAAGTACCAATGAGACTCTTCAGGCATTTGAGTGAAACCATCATTAGCAGACCAGGTCTGGCAGCAAATCAAGTCCGCCGCGGTGGAAGAGGATCGTCCGTCGAAAACGCTCGCGGTTGCGGAAGCCTCTCGCGTCGTATTTGATCTCCTGGATCACCCCGTTGAGCCCCTCGGCCGTCGTGTTCGAGACGCCGAGGACGTGGGCCCGGATGATGCCGTAGAGCACCCTCGGCTTGCTGTAGGCGGCGGGGCTCGAACTCAACTAGCGCGACCGATATACTCGGTCCGATGCACAGGATCTCCACCCTCGCCACCTTCTCGTTCACCGTGCTCATCATGGGCAGCTCCGCGGTCGCCCTCGCCGACGAGCCGCCAGCGCGCGAGCACAACAAGAAATCTAGCGGCTGCTCGGTCGCGGCCGAGGACAACGCCGTGATCGGCCTCGCGGCGGGGGTGCTGTTGCTCTCGGGTGTGGCCCTGCGTCGGCGTTCATGAGCGCGCGCCCGCGCGGACGCGCCCCTATAATGGTGCGCAAGCTGTTACCCCCGTCGAGCTGCTGTCGCGTCTCGAAGCAGAGGCCGCGCGCTCGGCGAACCTCTGGTGGACCGTCGGGTATCAGCGCGAACCATCCGTCTCGGGCGGGGAGCCAGCGCAGGAGCTTGCGCTTGTGCGCGGACAGAGCCCAGCACGAAGCCTCCGAGCCGCCACCCTCCTACCCGCCTTGGCCGTCGCCCTGCCGGGACCAGCGAGCGGTCGTCACGGGTGGCGGTGCATGAGTGAGGTGGCGAAACGTGAGGCTGATCCGCGGGCCGGCGCCCGGCTCGGGCTTGATGCAGTGCTTGTGCGTGTGTTGCAGGTCAGCCGTCATGTAGAGCAGCGACCCCGCGGCCAGCGGCAGGTGGGTGTACTCGAAGTTGGGGTCAACACCTGCGCGCAGCCGCAGTGTCCGGGTCTCGCCCAGGCTGACAATGGCGATGCCGGTGTCGGGCGCCAGGATGGTCACGTCGTCCGTGTGCCAGCCGATGCTGTGCTCGCCCGTTGGGTAGTAGTTCATGAGGCAGTTGGTTGGCGTGAACCCAAACCGGGCCTCGACAGCGAGCGCGACGTCCCAGATGGCGGGCAGCCACGGTGCCTCGGGGTAGGAGGCGCCAGCGTAGTTGTAGGGGATGCCAAGGCTCGCCGTCTGGCGCGACCGCATCTGCTGCGTCCACGCCACCTCGTTTATCGCGGTGCGCAGCAGCTCGGCTGGGTCCGAAATGAAGTCGGGGATGTAGGTCCAACCTGTCGCCACGCGGATCGTCCGTCCTCAGTGCACGGACAAGCCATCCGCGTCGAGGTGTTCGTCTAGCAGATTATCGGACGCGCAGCCCAGATTGCCGCGGGCCAACCACGCACGAGCGGCGAAGCTGATCGGCCCGCCGCGGTCCCGCTTGGGGACCCGGCAGTGTCAGCGACGCAGCTTGGCGAACGGGTTGTTGGCGAAGCCGCCGTCGCGCCCAGCGTTGGGCTTGGCCTGACCACGCTTGCCTGGCCCTTGCTTCGCTGGCCCTGCACCAGCGGCCCCGCGCTCGCCGCTGCGTTGACCGCCGCGCTCGCTGGTACCCGAAGCTTGCTTGCCCGGCTCGCGCTTGGCCGACAGCGCGATCCGCTGACGCTCGAGATCCACCGTCAGCACCCGCACTTTCAGGCGGTCACCAACTTTGACGACCTTGCGCGGATCATCGACCCACTTGTCGCTGAGCTCGCTGACGTGCACGAGCCCGTCTTGGTGCACGCCCACGTCGACGAAGGCGCCAAAGTTGGTCACGTTGGTGACCACGCCCTCGAGCTGCATGCCGATCTGCAGATCGCTGACGGCGTGGACGTCGTCGCGAAATTGCGGGGCTTCAAACTGCGCCCGCGGGTCACGGCCGGGCTTGGCGAGCTCGGTGATGATGTCGCGCAGGGTTGGCTCGCCGACCTCACCGTCGACGTAGCGGGCGATGTCGATGCGCGAGACCAGCTGCGCATCGCCGACCAGCTGCCGACTCGAGACCCCGAGATCCGCGGCCATCCGCTCGACCAGGGCGTAGCGCTCGGGGTGCACGGCCGAGCGATCCAGCGGCTCTTGGCTCTCGCGCAGGCGCAGGAAGCCGGCGGCCTGCTCGAAGGTCTTGGGGCCAAGGCCGCTCACGCCCAGCAAGCTGGCGCGGCTGTCGAACGCGCCGTTGCGATCGCGGTGGGCGACGATCTGCTTGGCCAGGCCCTCGCCGATCCCAGCGACGTAGCTGAGCAGCGGCGCGCTGGCGGTGTTGAGCTCGACGCCGACTCGGTTGACGCAGGTCTCGATCACCTCGTGCAGCTTGCGGCGCAGCAGCGTCTGCTGGACGTCGTGCTGGTACTGGCCGACGCCGATCGACTTGGGATCGATCTTGACCAGCTCGGCCAGCGGATCTTGCAGGCGCCGCGCGATCGAGATCGCCCCGCGGATCGTGAGATCGAGATCCGGGAATTCTTCGCGCGCGACCTCGGAGGCCGAGTACACGCTGGCGCCGGCCTCGCTGACGCTGACGACCACGGGCCGCGACTCGGTGGGCAGCTCGAGCTGCGCGACGACCTGCCGGGCCAGCGCCTCGGTCTCGCGCCCGCCGGTGCCGTTGCCGACCGCGATCGCCCGCGGCTTGTGCTTTTGCACGAACTTGGCGAGCTCGCGGGCGGCCTTGTCCTCACCCTTGACCGGGTAGATCGTCACGGTCTCGAGGTACTGGCCGGTCGCGTCGACGGCCGCGCACTTGCAGCCGGTGCGCAGGCCAGGATCGATGCCGATCACCGGCACGCCGCCCAGCGGCGCCGCGAGCAGCAGGTTGCCAAGGTTGTCCGCGAACACCTCGACGGCCTCACGATCCGCGCGCTGCTTGAGCTCCACGCGAACGTCCATCTCCACGCCCACGCCCAAGCGCCCGCGCAGCGCCTTCTCGATCGCCGTGCGCAGCTCGGGCGCGAACGGTGAGACGTCGTCGAGCTGCATGGTCGACTCGAGCTGCGGCTGCAAGAACGCAGGGTCCACGTTGATCTTCGAGCGCAGCACGCCCTCTTTTTCACCGCGGCGGATCGCCAGGTACCGGTGCGAGGGGATCTTGGCCGTTGGCTCCGACCAGTCGAACCAGTCGTTGAACTTGCTGGGCGCCGCCGGGTCGACCCCCGGCATCGCGCGGGTCTCGAGCACGCCGCGCTCGGCGTAGTGCTGCCGCACGCTGGCGCGGATCTCGGGCTGCTCGACCACGGCCTCGATCACGATCTCGCGGGCGCCCGCCAGCGCCGCCGCGACGTCGGGCACCTCGAGCGCCGGGTTGACCAGCGCCGCGGCCTCTTGCTCGGGGGAGCTCTCGCGGGGCTGCGCCAGGATCCGATCTGCGAGCGGACCCAGCCCACGCTCGCGCGCGATCAGGGCCTTGCTGCGGCGCTTGGGCTTGAACGGCAGGTACAGATCTTCGAGCGCCTGCTTGGTCGTGGCCTCGCGGAGCTTGGCCTCGAGCGCGGGCGTGAGCTTGGCCTGCTCGCGGACCGAAGCCAGGATCGCTTCGCGGCGACTCTCGAGCTCCGCGAGGTAGGTGCGGCGCTCTTCGATCGCCCGGATCTGCACCTCGTCGAGGCCACCGGTGGCCTCCTTGCGGTAGCGCGCGATGAACGGAACCGTCGCGCCCTCGCTGAGCAGGTTGACGACGGCGAGCACACCGGCGGGCGCGAGGGCCAGCTCTGCCGCGAGCACGGGGACAGGATCGAAGGTCGGTTCCGAGTTGGGCGACGGCATGTCGGGACGGCGTGTCTACGGCCTGGATCCCGAGATTGCAAGCCCAACTTCGCGCAGAGATCTCGGCTGGATCTTCCGCCGCCACGCGGCCCATGCACAGGCGAAAATGTTGGAGAGTCGCTGACCCCGACGGTCACACCCGGCGGTCACACCCGGCGTCACACCCGGCGTCACACCCAGCCAAAACCCGCCGCAAGAACCACCGCGATATCGACTATCGATTGATTGTGCACCTCCACTTTGGGCGGTCGCCGAGCGCCAAGCAACAATCGAATCCGCGAACATCAATGTCATTGTGCGCTCCAACGCTTCGCTGCCCACGCCCAACCTGACAACCGATGCGCCGCTTTTATAGCTGGGCCCGAACCGAGCACTGCACCCCTGCGAGCTTCGAGCAGCCAACCTGCGAAGCGCAGCTGGTTCGGATCGTCTGTGAGGCACGCAGCGCCAACAAGCAAGTCGAGGTGATCGGCGCCCGGCATTCGTGGTCCGACATTGCGATGCCTTGCGAACGCGACTCCACCGATTGCATGCTCGTCAGCCTCGACGCCATGCAGGCGGTGCTCGAGGTCGACCCCGCGCGGGGCCGCGTGCGCGTGCAAGCGGGGATCCGGCTGCATCGCCTCAATGACGCCCTGGCCAAGCGCGGCTTGGCGCTGTCAATTGTCGGCTCGGTCGTCGAGCAGAGCCTCGCGGGCGTGCTGAGCACGGGCACCCATGGCTCCAGCCTGGTTCACGGCAACATCCCCAGCTTCGTCGTTGGGTTGCGGGTGATCACGGGCACCGGCGAGGTGCTCGAGATCCATGAGCACGATCCGCTGCTCGCCGCGGCTCGGGTTGGCCTGGGTGGACTTGGCATCATCACGCAGGTCAGCGGACATCCAGGCCATGTACCCAAGCGCGAAGGCGTTCGCGAACAAGCTGCGCGAGCTCGATCCCGACGGCGTGTTTCATGGCCGCTTGCTCGCGCGCGTGTTCCCGCGGGCGCCAGCCCGCGATCACGTCGCGCAGCAACCGTGAGCTACGGGATGAAGATGATCTGGCACGAGTTCGGGCAGTCGTCGTCGTTCACGTAGTTGCCGTCATCGCAGTCTTCCTCGCCCTGGACCACACCGTCGCCGCAGTACTCACCAAGCTTGCAGCCGGGCCCACACTCGCCGTAGCCGCCGTCGTTGACCCCGTCGTCGCACTGCTCACCCAGACCAACGATCCCGTCGCCGCAGATCGCCAGGCAGTTCGAGGGCGTGTTCGAGAAGCCGTCCAGCGTGAGGCGGAACGACGAGCCGTCCTGCTTGCGCTCGGCGTGGAACACGACGATCTCGTAGACGCCCCCGTCGGTCAGCCCGTAGGTGGCGGCCGCGGCGGGGTTGAGGGTCACGACGCCGCTCTCGGGGACGTGCACACCGCCAAGGTCCACGGCCAGCTTGTTGTTGACGAACACCCAGACGTCGTCGTCGCCCGTGAAGTCGAGCTGGGCGTTCGCGCCCGCGTCGTATTGGAACCAGTAGACGACCTCGGTCGTGAAGTGGAAGTTGTGGGTGCCGGCGCCGGGGACGATCTCGTCCTCCCAGGGCCAGTTGGGGTAGCCATAGGACGGCCCCACCCTGGCCTCGTAGCGCGGGTCGGGCAGCGCGCTTGGATGGTCGTCAATCGGAAAGAAGAAGGGCTGCCCGTCGTAGGTGACCTCGTCCGCGAAGCACCCAACGTTGGCGTCCCATGGGCAGGGCACGCAGCCCTGCATCAGGCACTCGGCCACGGTGTTGGCGGCCCACATCGCGTTTTCGTACGCGGTCCACGGCTCGCCGTTGGGGCCCCAGCGGTTGACGAAGCCACCCGCGCCGTTGTCGAACAGCACGAGGTCGCCAATGATCGTCGCGTTGTTGCCGTTGTCGGTGTACCACTCGGAGAAATTGGCGCTCTGACAGACCGGTGTGTTGCTGGGCACGGGCTTGCCCTGAGCGTTGAGCGTGGCCGCGACGCCGCCGGTCTGGAGGCCGTCGCACTGCACGGAGAAGTCCGAGTGGCTCGCGTTGAAGTCACGGAACACGGCGGGGACCCGCAGCACGCACTCCCCGTTGATCTGCTCGCACGAGTCTTCTTCTTCGCACTCGAACCCTTCCTCGACCGTGCACGTCGAGGAGCAGCCGTCGCCGTTGACGTTGTTGCCGTCGTCGCACTCCTCGTCGATGACCAGGCCATCGCCACACTCGGAGCTGCACCCTTCGTCGCCGGAGCAGTCGGGCTCGGCCTGACAGACCGAGGAGCAGCCGTCAAAGGGCAGCGTGTTGCCGTCGTCGCAGGCCTCGACCCCTTCCTTGATCCCGTCGCCGCAGGTCGTGGGCGTGCACATGCTGGGATCGTCCTCGCACTGCCACCCCTGCTCGATCTTGCAGTTCTCGGAGCAGCCATCGCCGTTCATGGTGTTGCCGTCGTCGCAGGGCTCTGGGGCGACGACGACGCCATCTCCACACAGCGCGATCTGGTGGCAGGGCTCACCGGGAGGGCTGCACTGCCAGCCCGCGGCGACGCACAGGCAGTCCGCCGAGCAACCATCGCCATCTTGGGTGTTGCCGTCGTCGCAGGCCTCGTCCTGGGTCAGGACGCCGTCTCCACAATTTTTGGGCAGCGGCACGCCCTCCATGCAGGTCTCGTCATTGGGCATGTCGAGCTTGGGGCCCTCGTCGCCGTCGCCATCACCGTCGCCGTCGCCGTCGCCGGTCGAGTCGCCGGTCGAGTCGCCGGTCCCGAAGCTGGTGCTGAATTGACCCGGGTCCCCATTGTTGGTGCAGGCTGTGGCAACGAGCACGCTGCCTGCGACGAGTGCAGAGGGGACGAATGATCGTTGGACAATCCGGGACAGCATGGGGGCTCCGATCTCCGCGTTGAGCGCGGCACGCATCGTCGAGTGGTGGCCACTCGCCACGAGTGGATGATTTTTTTCGACCCAAGCGTGCCGGTCACGCAACGTGCGCAGGCGTTGCGCAGGTGTTGCGCAGCCTCGTTCGCAGGCAAACTGAGCGAGGATCGGGCCGGGTCACGAAAATTCATCCGAACCCCGCCGCCAACACCCACACCTGCCTAAATGGCCGACCCCGCCTCGCGCCCGCGCCATCCGCTCGCCTGGGTGCCGACCGCCTACCTCGCCGAAGGCATCCCCTTCGCCATGGTCATCTGGGTCGCGGGGACCCTGTTCAAGGATCTTGGCCACTCCGACGGGGCGATCACGGTCGCGCTCGCGAGCATCGGCCTGGCGTGGTCGCTCAAACCATTTTGGGCGGCGTTCTTGGACATGTTCCGAACCAAGCGCTTCTTCGTGCTCACGATGGAGCTGTTGATGGCGGTGCTGCTTGGCCTGTTCGCCCTCGCGCTGCCGCTGCCAAACTACTTTCAGGTTGTCATTGCGATCTTGTGGGTGCTCGCGTTCGCCTCGGCAACGCAGGATATCTGCGTTGACGGTATCTATATTACGTCGCTCGATCCGGCCAACCAGGCCAAGTACATCGGCGTGCAGGGAATGGCCTGGAACGTGGGCCGCATCTTCGCAACCGCCGGCGTCGTCTGGATCGCTGGCACCCTGCAAGAACAAGCCAGCTACGCCCCCAAGACCGCGTGGGCGGTGGCCATGGGTCTCAGCGGCGCGACGATGGCCGCGCTCGCGCTCTACCACTTCGTGATGCTGCCACCCGGCTCGAAGACGACGAGCGCCCAATCCACCGAAGAGGTCGTGTCTACCTTCAAGGACACGGTCCGGGACTTCTTCCGCAAGGACAAGATCTGGGGGATGTTGGCGTTCGTGTTCTTGTTTCGCAGCGCCGAGGGGCTGCTGCTGATCGAGGCTCCCCTGTTCATCCAGGCCCCGCTCGAAGAGGGCGGCCTGGGCCTGACGCTCGTCCAAAAAGGCCTCATCGATGGCACGATCAGCACCGCGGTCAGCATCGTGGGCGGCCTGCTTGGCGGCGTGTTCGTGTCGCGCTACGGGCTCGCGCGCAGCTTGTTCTTCCTGGCCCTGTGCCTGAACGTCCCCAACCTCTGCTACGTGTACCTGAGCTGGGCGGGCGGCCCCGAGGCCCCGTTGTCGATGCAGACAATCGCGATCTTGATCACGATCGAGAAGTTCGGCTACAGCTTTGGGTTCGTGGGCAACATGCTGTACATGATGCAGCAGATCAGCCCGGGTCGTTATCACATGACGCACTACGCGTTTTGCACGGCGCTGATGAACCTGGTCCTGATCCCAACCCAGATGGCGAGCGGGCCGCTCGCGGACTGGATGGGCTACCGCAGCTACTTCATATTCGTCGTCGTCGCCACGATCCCCTCGCTGGTGGCGGCGAAGCTCGCACCGTTTCCCCGAGACCAAGCCACATCCAAGCAAGAACCACCATGACCGACTCTGGCTTTCCCGATGACTTCGTGTGGGGCGTCGCCACGTCCAGCTACCAGATCGAGGGCGCCGCCCAGGCAGACGGCCGCGGCGAGTCGATCTGGGATCGCTTCGCCAATACCCCGGGCAAGGTGATCGACGGCAGCAACGGCGACGTCGCGTGCGACCACTATCATCGCTTCGCGGAAGACGTCGCGCTCATGAAGTCGCTGGGCGTGCGCGCGTATCGGTTCTCGATCGCGTGGCCGCGGGTGTTGCCGCAGGGCCGCGGCGCGGTCAACCACAAGGGCCTGGACTTCTATTCGCGCCTGGTCGACGCCCTGCTCGAGGCCGGCATCCAACCGTTCGCAACCCTGTATCACTGGGATCTGCCCCAGGCCCTCGAGGACGAGGGCGGCTGGTCGAGCCGCTCGACAGCCGAGGCCTTCGTGCCCTACGTCGAGGCCGTCGTCGACCGCCTTGGTGACCGCGTGGGCGACTGGATCACCCACAACGAGCCGTGGTGCGCGAGCATGCTGGGCTACGAGCGGGGCATTCACGCGCCGGGTGTCGTCGACAAGGCCCGGGCGATCGCGGCCAGCCACCACCTGTTGCTCTCGCACGGCTGGGCCATGCCCGTGATCCGGGCCAAGTGTCCGGGCGCGCGCGCGGGGATCACCTTGAACCTTGGACCGATGCTGCCCGCGTCGGACAGCGCGGCCGATCACGACGCAGCCCGGCACGCAGACGGTCACTTCAATCGCTGGTTTCTGGATCCGGTGTTTGGCCGCGGCTACCCAGACGACATGGTCCGCGACTACGTGGCGCGGGGCTGCCTGCCCGCAGGCGGCATGACGATGGTCGAAGCGGGTGACCTAGAAGCGATCGCGGCGCGAACCGACTTTCTGGGCGTCAACTACTACAACCGCACGATCATCCGCAGCGAGGCGATCCCGGAGCACGAGAACGAGGCGCCCGTGCGCACGCTCGGGCCCGAGCAGGACTGGACCGAGATGGGCTGGGAGGTCTACCCGCCGGGGCTGCACCAGACCCTCATGCGCGTGCACCTGCACTACGGGCCGCGAAAGATGTACGTCACCGAGAACGGCTGCAGCTACTCGACCGGTCCCGACGCCACGGGCCGGATCGCAGACACCCGACGGGTCGCGTTCTTCCGCGACCACCTCCGCGCGGCCCATCGTGCGATCGCCGACGGGGCTCCCTTGGCGGGCTACTTCGCGTGGTCCTTGATGGACAACTACGAGTGGGAGCGCGGCTACGGACAGCGGTTTGGCATCGTCCACGTCGACTACGAGACCCAAGCTCGCACGCCCAAGGACAGCGCGGCCTTCTTGGCCAAGGTGTTCGCACAAAACGCCGTCCCGCAAGACTGAGGCCGGGTGACGAGGGGTCGTAAATCTTCATCCACTTGGCCGCCCCAGGGCCACGGCATGGGCATGGGCATCGCTCCGGTCCCCCAAATTGGCGCAGGATCCCTCGCCGGATGGCTGCTGACGATCTTCGTCCTCCCGGGCGGGGGCTGCACCGACCCGGTCGGCGACGGGGACACCAACGCTTCGATATCGACGCTTGGCGACTCGACTGGCGATGGTGATGGTGATGGTGATGGTGATGGCGATGGCGATGGCGATCCCGCGACGAGCGGCGACGGCGACGGCGATCCCACGACCAGTGGCGACGGCGACGGCGATCCCACGACCAGTGGCGACGGTGACGGCGACGGCGATCCAACGACCAGTGGCGACGGCGACGGCGACAACCCACCGATCACGCCCGGCGGCTACTACGTCAACGGCAACAAGATCTACGACGGCGATCACCAGATCCACATCTTTCGCGGCGTCGATCGGCCCTCGCTCGAGTGGAACCCCAACGGCGAGGGCATCTCGCAGGCCGACGTCGACCTCATCGCCAGCTGGAACGCCAACGTGATCCGCGTGGCGCTCAACCAGGGCTTTTGGCTCGAGGGCTCCGTCGTCTACGACCCCGGGTACCGGCAGCGCGTTGACGACTTGGTGGCGTGGTCCGAGGCCGCGGGCATGGACGTCATCTTGGACCTGCACTGGTCCGACAAGGGCAACCTGTCACAAGCCCCCGGCCAGCAGCGCATGGCGGATCAAAACTCGCGCACGTTCTGGCAGAGCGTGGCCGATCGCTACAAAGACGACGGGCGCGTGTTCTTCGAGCTCTACAACGAGCCGCACGACGTGAGCTGGTCCGTGTGGCTCAACGGCGGCGACTCGGGTGACGGCTTTCAGGTCGTGGGCATGCAAGAGCTCTACGACACGGTTCGCGACGCGGGCGCGGACAACCTGGTGCTCATTGGCGGGGTTCGCTACGCCTACGACCTCTCGGGCGTGCCCGACCACCGCGTCGAGGGCTACAACATCGTCTACACCGCGCACCCCTACGACTTCGGCGACAAGCAGCCGGCCGCGTGGAACGCCGACTGGGGCTTCCTGGCCGAGACCGACCCGATCTTCGTCACGGAGTTCGGCAGCTTCGACTGCAACCCATCGTACTCGCAGCAATTGATCAATTACGCGGAGCAGCGGGGCCTGTCGTGGTCGGCGTGGGCCTGGTACCCGGGGGGCTGTGGCTTCCCCGCGCTGATCGAGAACTGGTCCGGCGTCCCCTCGGCGACCGGACAGATCGTAAAGACGGCCCTCGAGGCCAATTGACCGACGGAGAACGAACATGCGAATCCAAGCCACCCAAGCCACCCAAGTCGCCCACGTCGTATTGTGTGCAACTGTCACCGTGGTCGTGGCCTGTGCCGGCGACTCCGAGTCGGACAGCAGCTTCATCACCCTGAGCGGCTACACCAACAACGAGCTCGGCGACGGTGACGGCGACGGCGAGACCGGCGACGGCGACGGCGACGACGACCCAAGCACGACCGGTGACGGTGACGGCGACGGCGATCCAACCACCGGTGACGGCGACGGCGACACCACCACCACCGGCGACGGCGACGGCGACATCCCGATCAATCCCGACGACATGATCGACAACTTCGAGGACGGCGACGGCGCGCTGATCCCCAACAACGGGCGCCAGGGCTACTGGTACACCTTCAACGACGCCACCGAGGGCGCCACGCAGACCCCCGCCGCGGACGTGGTCCTGCCCGAGTCCGGCGGCGCGGCCGGTACCAGCATGGCCATGCACACGACCGGCAGCGGCTTCGCCGAGTGGGGCGCGGGGATCGGCATCGACCTCAACAACGCGGGCGATCCCGAAGGCGGCAGCGGCATCAAGATGATCCACGACGCCTCGGGGTTCACCGGCATCGCGCTGATGGCCAAGGGCAACGGGCAGGTCCGGGCCGCGGTCCAGATCGAAGCGACGGTCCCGCCCGAGGAAGGGGGCACCTGCGAGATGGACTGCGATCCCCACGGCAAGGTCTTGTTGCTCTCGGACGAGTGGCAGCAGTTCACCCTGCCCTTCGCGCAGCTCAACCAAGAGGGATGGGGGACCCCGGCCGCGTGGGACGCGGCCAAGGTCGTCGGCATCCAGTTCAAGGTCGCCAAGGACACCAACTTCGACTTCTGGGTCGACGAGATCGGCTTTTACTGAGCGCCCGTCACCCCGGGCAACGGGCTCGCGTGAACGCCGCTACTCAAACCTTCATCCATTTGCGTAGGGAGCAGACCACTGCCTCCGGTATGCAGCCGGTTCGCCTCGCGGCCCCCGGATTTGGCGCTGGACGCCTCGCTGGGTGCTTCATTGCCCTCTTCGCCCTTCACCTGGGCGGTTGCGGCGACTACGGATACGGCCCGGCCGACGACGAAGAAGGCAACGCGTCCACCAGCGGCGACGCGAACGGCGATGGCGATGGCGACCCGAGCGGCGACGGTGATGGCGACGGTGATGGCGACGGCGAGATTCCGCCGATCACGCCCGGTGGCTACTACGTCAAGGGCAACAAGATCTACGACGCCAACCACCAGGTCCACGTGTTTCGCGGCGTCGACCGGCCCTCGCTCGAGTGGGATCCAAACGGCGAGGGCATCTCGTCGGCCGACATTGATCTCATTGCGAGCTGGAACGCCAACGTGATCCGCGTGGCGATCAACCAGGGCTTTTGGCTCGAGGGATCCGTCGTCTACAACTCAGGCTACCGCGAGCGCGTTGACGAGCTGGTGCAGTGGTCCAAGGCCGCGGGCATGGACGTCATCTTGGATCTGCACTGGACCGACAGGGGCAACCTGTCCGAAGTCCCGGCCCAGCAGCGCATGGCGGACCAAAACTCGCGCGCGCTGTGGCAGAGCGTGGCCGCGCGCTACAAAGACGACGGCCGGGTGTTCTTCGAGCTCTACAACGAGCCGCACGACGTCAGCTGGCCCGTGTGGCTCAACGGCGGCGACTCGGGTGACGGCTTTGAGGTCGTGGGCATGCAAGAGCTCTACGACACGGTTCGCGACGCGGGCGCAGACAACCTGGTGCTCGTGGGCGGGCTCCGCTACGCCTACGATCTCTCCGGCGTGCCCGACCACCGCGTCGAGGGCTACAACATCGTCTATACCTCGCACCCCTACGATTTCGGCGACAAGCAGCCAGCTGGGTGGACTGACGATTGGGGCTTTTTGGCCGACACCGACCCGATCTTCATCACGGAGTTCGGCAGCTTCGACTGCGACGCGGGGTATTCTCAGCAACTCATCGACTACGCGGAGCAGCGGGGGCTGTCTTGGTCCGCGTGGGCCTGGTACCCAGGTGGCTGCGGGTTCCCCGGCCTCATCGAAGACTGGTCGGGTACCCCCTCTGCAACTGGACAAATCGTAAAGACGGCCCTTCAGGCCAATTGACGGACGGAGAACAAAACATGCGAACCAAAACCATTGTCATGTTGTGCGCCACCCTCACGCTGGGCCTGGCCTGTGGCGACTCCACTTCGGGCGAGGGCTACACCAGCGCCGGCGACGGTGACGGCGACGGCGACGGCGACACCACGGGTGACGGCGACGGCGACGGCGACGACACGGGTACCGGCGACGGTGACGGCGACGGCGACGCGATCATGATCGATCCCGACAACATGATCGACAACTTCGAGGATGGCGACGGATCGCTGATCCCCAATGGCGGTCGCCAGGGCTACTGGTACACCTTCAACGACGCCACCGAGGGCGCCACGCAGACGCCCGCTGACGACATGGTCCTGCCAGAGGCTGGCGGCGCGGCCGGTACCGCCATGGCCATGCACACGACCGGCAGCGGGTTCGCCGAGTGGGGCGCCGGGATCGGCATCGACCTCAACAACGCGGGCGATCCCGAGGGCGGCAATGGCATCAAGATGGCCTACGACGCCTCTGGGTTCACCGGCGTCGTGCTGCGGGCCAAGGGCAACGGGCAGATCCGGGCCGCGGTTCAGATCGAAGCGACGATCCCACCCGAAGAGGGGGGCACCTGCGCGATGGACTGCGACCCGCACGGCAAGGTCTTGCTGCTCTCGGACGAGTGGCAGCAGTTCACGCTCACCTTCGATCAGCTCAACCAAGAGGGTTGGGGTACGCCGGCCGTGTGGGACGCGTCCAAGATCGTCGGCATCCAGTTCAAGGCCGCCAAGAACACCGAGTTCGACTTCTGGGTCGACGAGATCGGCCTTTACTGAGCCCGAACATGAACCGCCACGCGCTATGCGGAGTGCTCGCGCTGGTCGCCCTTGGGCCAGCGTGCGCGCTCATGGACTCTGACCCGGCGTCGACCCAGCGTCGGGGCTCGACGCAGGCGATCGCGTGTACGCGCGCGGCGGTGATCGAAGACGGTGAGAACAACGACCACCAAGTGGTCGTGCACGCCGACCGCAACGGCTACATCTACACCTTTCGCGCGGGCGACACCCAGCTCGAGCCAACCCCAGGGGCCGACGGCGGCGTGTTCACAATGAGCCTTGGCGGCGCGAACGGGTCGCAGCACGCCGCGCGCATGCACGGCACGGTTGGCGGTGACCCAAGCGCGTTCGCGGGGTTGGGGTTCAATTTCACCGAGCCCCAGGCCGGCTACGACGCGTCGCAGTACGAGGGCATCTCGTTCTTCGCCCGCCGCTCAGCGGACTCCACCGGCAGCGTGCGGCTCAAGATCCCCGACCGCGCGACCTCGCCCGAAGCTGGCGAGTGCACGGAGTGCTTCAACGACTTCGGGGTTGATCTGCAGCTGACCGAGGAGTGGCAGCACTACGTGTTTCGCTTCGACGAGCTCGCGCAGCTCGCCGGTTGGGGCGCCCCACGCCCGGCAAGGATCGACGCGTCCGCGCTCTACGGGGTCCAATTCCAGGTGATGAGCCCCGGCGCAAGCTTCGACATCTGGGTCGATGACCTGGCCTTCGTCGGCTGCGCCGGGCAGGCCGCGCAGGCTGAGCTGGTCCCACGCACCAACGTGGACGAGCCAGAGATCAACGGTGATCACGATCTGATCCGCAACGCGCAATTCGACGCGGGCGCCCTCGCGCCGTGGGTGCTCACGCTCGGGCCCCAAGCTTCGGCGCAGGTCGAGATCAACGAGGGGCGCGCGTGCGTGAACATCGAAGCGCCAGGCCAGCGCAGCTCGGACGTGCAATTGCGGCATCGGGTTCGGCTCGAGGACGCCCACGTCTACCTGTCTGAATTCGTCGCTCGCGCCTCCACGCCAACCCCCGTGCGCGCGCGGGTTGGCAGCGCGGGGCCCCCCTACGTGGACTACTGGGCCAGCAGCGCCGAAGTCGACTCGACCGACCAGCGCTTCATTGGCCACTTCAAGAAGCCAAGCGACGGCGCGCAGCTGACCGAGCTCAGCTTGCAGCTGGGCGGCCCGGCAGCGCGCGCGGGCGCACGGGTCTGCTTTGACCGCATCTCGCTGTCGGATCCCGAGTTCACACCACCCCCACCCTCGGTCTCGGAGCGGGCCCCCCGGGTCCGCGTCAACCAGGTTGGGTACGCGCCCGGACACGAAAAGCTCGCCGTGCTCGCAACGGCAGACAAACAGCCGATCGCCTGGGCGCTTCGCCGCAAGGACGGCTCGATCGCAGCTGAAGGCAAGACCCACGTCCACGGCGAAGATCCAGCCTCGGGCGAGTTCCTCCACCACATCGACTTCTCGACGTTCAACGAGCCCGGCGAGGGCTATGCGATCGCCGTGGGTGATCAGCTCAGCCCGCCCTTCACGATCGGTGGCCAGCTCTACAAGACCCTGCGCGGCGACGCGCTCGCGTACTTCTATTACAACCGCAGCGGGATCCCGATCGAGATGCCTTACGCCGGTCACCCGCGGTGGGCCCACGGGGTCGGCCACCCAAGCGACGCCAAGGCGGCATGCCGGGCCGACAGCGGCTGCAACTACACGCTGGATGTCTCGGGCGGTTGGTACGACGCGGGCGACCACGGCAAGTACGTCGTCAACGCGGGCATCTCTGTGTGGACGCTGCTGAACCTGTGGGAGCGCGCCAACGCGAAGGGCCGCGCCCGCATGGGTGATGGCACGCTCCGCATCCCCGAGGCCAACAACGGCGTGCCGGATCTGCTCGACGAGGTGCGCTGGGAGGTCGAGTGGATGCTGCGCATGCAGGTTCCAGCCGGCCAGCCACACGCGGGCTTGGCCCACCACAAGATCCACGAAGACTCATGGACGGGGCTGCCACATGATCCCGCGATCGAGGCCGCGCCGCGCTATCTGCATCGGCCAAGCACGGCGGCGGGCCTGAACCTCGCGGCCGCGGCCGCCCAGGCTGCCCGGGTGTGGCGCAAGCTGGACCCCGCGTTCTCCAAGCAATGCCTGGCCGCGGCCGAGCGGGCCTACGCGGCCGCCGTCGCCGAGCCCGAGCTGTTCGCCCCCAGCGATGACAACATTGGCGGCGGCCCCTACGACGACAAGGATCTGTCCGACGAGTTTTACTGGGCGGCCACGGAGCTGTTCGTCACCACTGGCAAGGCGGACTACGCCAAGGCCATGAAGTCGTCCAAGCACTTCGGCCGGGTCCTGGGCCCGAACGCGAGCGGCGACGGGGCGCAGGCCTCAATGAGCTGGCAGCAAGTCGGCAGCCTGGGCACGCTCACGCTCGCGGTCGTGTCCAACGAGCCAGCTGAAAAATTGGCCGACAAGCTGGGCGACAAGCTGGGAGACAAGGGCCTCGAGCGGGCTCGCGCCGCCGTGGTCGAAGCGGCGAAGGGCTACCTGCACCACGTGAACGCCGAGGGCTACCCCGTCCCGCTCACCGCTGGCGGCGCTGCAAAGTACCCGTGGGGCAGCAATTCGCTGGTCCTGAACAACATGGTGATCTTGGGCCTCGCGCACCAGATCACCGGCGACAACGCGTACCTCGAGGGCATGCTGCAAGGCATGGACTACCTGCTTGGCCGCAACCCCAACTCGCAGTCCTACGTCAGCGGCTACGGCACCTACCCGCTGTTGAACCCGCACCACCGCCACTGGGCCGCGCAGATCGACGCCGCGTTCCCGCCACCGCCACCCGGGGCGATCTCGGGCGGGCCAAACTCCGACTTGCAAGATCCCCACGCGCAGCAGGCCGGCCTGCCCGGGTGCCCGCCCATGAAGTGCTTCGTGGACCACATCGAGTCGTGGTCGACAAACGAGGTTGCGATCAACTGGAACGCCCCCTTCGCGTGGGTCGTCGCCTACCTCGACGACAACCTGCGCCCCTGATCGCGCAGACCGCGACGGGCCACGACGGACCGGCAGACCTCCGGGTCGCCCGCGCTTGTTCGTCGCGTGAGCCCGGCCATGCCGCCGACCGTGGGCCGAGCCAAGGCTGGAAAAATATCATCCATTCGGACCGCATGGCCCCACCGAATGCTGAGGGCGTGTCGGGCCTGGCACGTTATCGGACTCCCCCATGCTGCCTTGGATATCTCAACGCTCATTTCTCCCCTCTGGGTTGCTCGCGGGCAGCCTCGCCGTCGTTGGCTGCGCCGACCCAGACCAGGGTGCAGACGATCGCTACGGCGAGGCCGGCAGCCTCCCCTTCAGCACCAGCGACAGCGACTCGAGCGGTGACGGCGACGGCGATGGCGATGGCGACGGCGGGCCCAAGTTCGACATGGACGAGAACGACACCGAGGGCATGGGCTGCGAGGGTGAGCCCGGCGGCCCTGGCCCTGGCGGCGAGATCGAGTTCTCCAACATCTGGATCGCCAACTCGCCCGACGGGACAATCTCGAAGATCGACACGCTGAGCGCGACCGAGATCGGCCGGTTCCAGGTCACGCCGCAGCCAGCCAACAACGTGCTCGTTGGGCCTTCGCGGACCTCGGTCAGCCTGTATGGCGACATGGCCGTGGCCGACCGCAGCGGCGGATTGGCCAAGATCTTCGCGCGCCAAGAAGACTGCGTTGACGCCAACAACAACGGGCAGATCGACACCTCGACCAACAACGTCCCGCGGCCCTACGGCGAAGACGAATGCCTGGCGTGGCGCATCCAGATCCCGCGGATGCCAGGCGTATACGACGATCGACGGGGCCCGCGCGCCGTGCAGTGGACACTCCCCGACGGGATCGAGAGCTGCGACTTCACCGGCGCGAAGGTCTGGGTCGCCTTCTGCAACGAGGCCAACAACGACGGCACCGTCTGGCTGGTCGACGGGCAGACCGGCGACGTCGACGTGGAGATCCCCATCCCGGGGATGATGTGCGAAATGATGGGCCCCTACGGCGGCGGCCTCGACAAGCACAACAATTTTTGGTTCGTCGAGAACGACACGCGCAAGGCCTTGTACGTGGCCAAGTATGGCTGCGAGCCCGGTGGCAGCGAGGAATGTTGGGAGGTCTACGACCGCCCCGACGCCAACATGGATCCCTACGGCATCACCGTTGACTCGACCGGCCGGGTCTGGATGGCCGGGCAGAACAACAGCCTCTACTACTACGACTCCGTCAACGGCGATTGGGCCAACTTCAAGGCCGATCTCGACGCCTTCTTTGCCAACAAGGGCAACCCCACCAACATCTTGCGTGGCCTGATGATGGACAGCAACGAGGTGCTGTGGATCGCAACGGTGCAGGAGTTTGGCGGTGGTCAGTTCCCCGGCGTGCTGAAGGTCGACACGACCCAAGATCCCTTCGTGTACGAGTACTTTAGTAAAGAGACGCTTGGCGACCAGCTGCAGCACGCGGCCGGGATCAGCATCGACGTCGAGGGCTATGTGTGGCTGGTCGACACCTTCAGCAACGCCGCCTACAAGATCCACCCGGACAACCCCAGCAATTACACCCGCGTCGAGGGGCTCAACCAGCCATACACCTACAGTGACATGACTGGGTTCGCGCTGAACCTCGTCGGTTTCCCGCCGGAGGGCTGAGCCCCCCCCGCCGCCACAATCGAGCTGTCCATGCCTCGTTCTCGATCGACTCCATTCGCCTTGCTGCTCGCTCTTGGGCTGGTTTTGTCGTGCAAGACTCAAGTTGACGGTGACTGGCCGTTTGCTGCGTCTGCGACCGAGACCACCGCGGAAGACTCGCTCGGCGACGGCGACGGCGACGGCGACACCAATCCCACCGGCGACGGCGACGGTAACTCGGGCGACGGCGACGGCGAGCCCACGGGCGACGGCGACGGCGATTCGGGCGACGGCGACGGCGACGGCGACTCGG
>NZ_JMCC02000006.1 GCF_000737335.2 Enhygromyxa salina
GGTCTGCTCGGCGTGGATGGGTCGCGGTGGAGTCGCCACGGGTGGGCTGTCGGCCGCCGGAGCTTCGATTTGCAGGGTTGTTCGCCCTCACGCGAAAAAAATCCCCACCAACCGCTGGCCGCGCGTAAATGCCGGAGGCGGGGCGGAATCGCGCCAGTCACGCGCAAGATCCGGGCGACAGGACCTTCGGGCCGGGGCAAAATGCGCGAAATCTGGATGACAGGACCTTCGGGAGGGGTCAAGAAAGTAGGTAGAGAGGTGCGTGAAACCCGGATGACAGGACCTTCGGGAGGGGTCGGAAGGTCAAGAAAGTAGGTGGAAACATGCGCGAAACCCGGATGACAGGACCTTCGGGAGGGGTCGGAGCGACAGGACTTTCGGGAGGGGTCGGAGCGCGAGACATGACAGGACCTTCGGGAGGGGTCGGAGCGCGAGACATGACAGGACCTTCGGGAGGGGTCAGGTAAGACACGGGAGGGGTCAGGTAAGACACGGGAGGGGTCAGGTACGCGAAAGCCGGATGACAGGACCTTCGGGAGGGGTCAGGTAGAGCGAGAGCGCTTAGAGCGCCTCACTCCCCCAGCGCAAACACATACCCCGCCAGCCCCTCAATCTCCTCGCTCGACAGCTTCCCCTCAAACCCCGGCATCTCCGCCCCCTCCCCATACAGGTCCGCCTCCCCCGAGTTCCGGATCACCCGCGCGATCCACCCCCGAGTCCCCCGCCCCCAGAACACCGGCGCCCCACCGCCATCAACCCCCTTCTCCACCTCATGACACCCCGAGCAATCGAGCTCCTCCCACACCGCCGCCCCCCGCTTGGCAAGCTCCGCATCATACGTCACCGCCTGCGGCGTCTCCTCCCCCAGCGCCCGCAGCTGCAACAGATACTCAATCACAGCATCGAGCTGCGCATCCGGCAGGTCCGCCTCACTATAGGCCTCCATGTCCGTGTGCCCCTTGGTGCCCCCAAAATAGGCCACCGACCGCGGCGTACGAACAGCCCCCCGCAACCACGCACGATCATTGTAATGCGACAAACTTGGCGCCTCCTCGCCTCCGCGCCCGTCGATCTCATGACAAGTCGCGCAGTTCTCCTTGAACAAGGTGATCGCAGCGAATTGCGGATCATTCTCCCACACGGCGTTCCCACCCGCCGGCGGCACGCCTGCCGCAGCGAGCTCCCGGGTCCGCTCCGCGTCCTCGTGCGCCACCACCAATCCCTCTTGGTAGTGCTCATTGTTCGCATCAGCCACGACCGCGAGCGCGGTAAGCACCACGACCCCACCCATGATCAACCCAACCCCCGCGAGCACGGGTCCGCGCTTCTTGACCGCCCGCGAGTCCGCCCGATCAATGAACGGCAACGCAAACAAGAACGTCGCCACCCCGCCCGGAATGATCACCGTCGCAATGATCGAGAGCGGCCCCTCGAAATACTTCAATAGCTGAAACAGAAACAGGAAATACCACTCGGGCCGCGCCACGAAATTCGAGGCCGGATCAGCCGGGGCGAACAGCTCCGCCCCGTGGGTCCGATACGTGAGCGCCACCAACACAGCCCCCGTCACAGCCATCGCCGCCACGTCAATGAACAGCTGGTTGGGCCAAAATGGCTGGGCCTTGGCCGCGAGCTCGTCGTCGCTCATCGACGCGGGCGGCGTCACGCCGTGGCGGCGAAACAAGTACAGATGCACGCCAAGCAGCGCCGCCAGCGTGATCGGCAACACGAACACATGCAGCGCGTAGAAGCGCGTGATCGTCAGGTTGCCATACTGCGCCCCACCCTGCAGCGCGTGCTGCAGCAAGTCACCCAGCGGCACCGTGCCCATGATCCCGGTCGCAACCTGGGTCGCCCAGTAGCCCTTTTGGTCCCACGGCAACAGGTACCCGGTCAGCGCAAACGCCAGCACCAAGCCGCCCATCGCCAACCCGGTCCACCAGTTGAACTCTCGCGGCTTGCGATAGGCCCCCGCGAGCACGACCTGGATCAAGTGCAACACCGTGACCACGACCATCACCGAAGATCCGTGGTGATGGAGCCCACGCAAGAACCACCCGCCGGCGACCCGGTCCTGCAGGTACGCCGTGCTCGCCCACGCGTCGCTCGCCGAGGGACTGTAGTAGGTAGCAAGCAGGATCCCCAGCACGACCTGCTGCAAGAACAGGTAGGTCAGGACGCTGCCAAACACATAGCGAACCCGAGCGCCACCCGGGACCTGCTCGTCGAGCGCCTCTTTGGTCAGCGCCCGTATGCCCGTGCGCTCGTCGATCCAGTCCATGACGCCCATCAGACCTTCACCTTGTCTTCCACGCCCTGCTTGAAGCGCTCGTAGCGGATCGCCACCAGCTTGCCTTCTTTTGGCTGCTCGAATTCAAGCTGATCGAGCCCCCGCGGCGATGGGCCCTCTTCGTGGCTCCCGTCGAGCCCAAACGCGGAGTCGTGACACGGGCACTTGAATTTTCCGGTCGCGCCGTCGTAGTCGACCGCGCAGCCGAGGTGCGGACACACGCTCGAGAACGCGTGCAGCTTGCCCTCGATCACGACGACCCACGCGGATCCAATCTTGACGTTCTTGGTCCGGTTCCAGGCGTCGACACGATCCGCGTAGATGTCGACCTTGATCGGGGTCTCGCCAAACTGATCGCGCTTGCCGACAACGACGAAGTCTTCGCCGCCCGAGGTGATCGTGACCCCCTCCGCCAAGGGCCATAGCAGCGCGCGCAGAGCCGGCGCGACGACGACACCGGCCAGTCCGGCGCCGAGCACCCCCACCCCTACCTTCAAAAATCCTCGGCGGCCGTCATCGGCCCCGCTCGCGTGCTTCGAGTGTGAAGTGTCGTTTGCTTCGTCGCTCATGTCGGCGCTCGTGGGGCGATGCTAACAGCCCAGGGTCACGTCCGGCGAGCAGTCTCGCCGGTATCGTGCGCGAGGTCGTGACGGACCGCGCGCCCGGGATGTTACGCCCGCTCGCGGGCGCCCTCGTGGACAAGTGCCGCGAATGCACGGCCCAGGTCCACGCGCCTGCAGCCGCCGCCCACGGACCGCGCGGGCGAAGATCTACAGCTGCCACGCTGCCCCCCGCGAGGCGCTACCATTGCGCGCAGTGGCTCGACCGACCGCACTGCTGGCCGTCGTGCTCTTGGCCCTCGTCGGCCCCGGCGGCTGCAACGGGTCCGGGACTCCGCAAGCCAACGAGGCCAAGCGCGATCGCCCCCGCTACGTCGAGACCCGCGAGACCATCACCCGCCTCGCCGCGGACCTGATGCGCGCCAACGATGTCACGGGCGTCTCTCTCGCGCTGATCGACGGCGACGAGATCGTCTGGGCAACCGGCTGGGGCATGGCCGACGTCGACGCCAGGCTCCCCGCTGGCCCACGCACGGTCTACAACGTGGGCTCGATCGCCAAGCTGATCACCGCCACCGCGATCTTGCAAGCGGCCGAGCGCGGCGAGCTCGAGCTCGACCAGACCGTCGCCGAGCTGATCCCCGAGCTCGATCTCGCTGGCGCGGCCGAGCACGAGATCACCCTCGCGCAGCTGCTCACGCACCAGTCTGGCTTACCCTCGGACTGGTTCGTGCACAGTCTGTCCGAGGCCGCGCCGCCGTGGAACCAGATCGTCGCCGAGATCCAAGGCATCGAGCTCGCCGCCGAGCCCGGCTCGCACACCATCTACTCGAACCTCGGGATGACCCTGGCTGGGGTTGCGCTCGAGCGCGCAAGCGGGCAGCCCTACGCGCAGTTGGTCACCCACTCTGTGCTGCGTCCGGCAGGCATGCGCACCGCATATTTTTCCGACGGCCCCCCACCCGAGCCGGTGCTGCTCCCGACCCACGACTCCCCTCGCGGGCTGGCGGCGATCGAGCGCGCCGCAGCCTACCGTGATCGCAAGGCGCGGCTCGACCCCGAGTTTCGAATGGCGCCCGCCGGGGGCCTGCACGCGAGCGTGCTCGACCTCGCTGGATTCGCCCGGATGCTGCTCGCCAACGGCCGGGTGGCCGGGACGCAGCTGCTCTCTCCTGTCGCGGTCGAGGCCATGCTCACCCGCCACAACGAGGCGCTGCCCCTCGATCTCGATCACAGCTTTGGCTACGCATGGTTCCTCGATCACGCAGAGCTCGACTGGGCGGGTCGCGTGGCCTGGCACGGCGGTCGGACCTTCTACCACCACGCGCGCCTGATCGTGCTACCGGACCACGGTCTCGCCGTGGCGGTGGCCAGCAATTCGCTGACGGCTGGACGTGCAGTCGAGAGCCTCGCGGTCGAGACGTTGATCTCGGCCCTGCAAGAAAAGCACGGGCTCGAGCCGCCGCCGCCGCCCCCCAACACCGAACACAGCCCGACCTCGCCGGCGCTCATGGCCGCGTTTGTTGCGGCGCACGGCGGCGACTATGCGACCAGCGTCGGCGTCTCGACGGTCGGCTTGCACGAGGGCGAGGTGTGGTCGCGCGCCAAAGTCGGCAGCGGTCGCCTGACGATCGACGGGGTCGACACCGGCACCGTCGAAGCCATGCCCGGCGCCCGCATCCGCTTCATCGACGTTGGCGAGGCCCACTTGATGGTCGTCGAGCGCGGCACGGTCGCGCGGCGCGGGGGCGTGCGTTTGCCGTCGCCGCCGCCGATCCCCCCCGCGTGGCTCGATCGCGTCGGCCGCTGGGCAGTGATCGATCGCCCCGGCGAGGTCTCGACGATCCGCGAGCCGACCTTGAGTGTCATCAATGGCCGCCTGACCCTCGAGTTCCTGGGCCTGCTCGAACACCCGCCGCTGCCGGTGAGCATGGCCCTGCATCCCCTCGATGATCGACGCGCGCGCGTCGAGGGGCTCGCCCGCGGCCAAGGCATGATCATCGAGGTCCGCGGGGAAGCCGAACAAGAGCGCCTGTGGTGGTCAGGACGCGAACTGCAGCATCAGCAATGAGTCGAGCGGGGGTAAAAAAGAGAGCGAAGCGTTCCCCCAGACAGGCCGACCAAGGGGCCCGAGCGCAGCGAGGGTGTCGACGCGCGCGGAGGCGAAGCCGAGCACGGGTCGAGCGGGCTGGCTGGGGGTAAAAAAGAGAGCGAAGCGTTCCCCCAGACAGGCCGACCAAGGGGCCCGAGCGCAGCGAGGGTGTCGACGCGCGCGGAGGCGAAGCCGAGCACGGGTCGAGTCGGGCTGGCTGGGGGTAAAAAAGAGAGCCGAGCACGGGTCGAGTCGGGCTGGCTGGCTGGGGGTAGAGAACATCTGGCATCATCCGCGCTCGCATGCCTGCCAAGCCCTTGACCGTGGTCCCTTCACTGCTGGCCCTGCTGCTCGCGGCAGCGCCAGCCGTCGCCGGCCCTCCCGCGACGCCACCAGAGGCCAGCGACGCCGTCACTCACACCGGCGACATCTTCCCCTATCCGTGGCACGAGAAGACCTTGGCCAACGGCCTGCGGGTGCTGGTGATCCCCACGCCCAGCGAGGGTCTGGTCTCGTATCGCACGGTCGTGCGCACGGGCGCGCGGGACGAGTTCGAGAAGGGCGTGACCGGGTTCGCGCACTTCTTCGAGCACATGATGTTCCGCGGCACAGAAAAGTACCCAGCCGAAAAATACAACGAGATCGTCACCCGAATGGGCGCCGACTCCAACGCCTACACCTCGGCGGACATGACCGTCTACGAGTTCGACATCTCCAAGGACGATCTCGAGACCGTCGCGGAGATCGAGTCAGATCGCTTCATGAACCTGGCCTACTCCAAGCCAGGGTTCGAGACCGAAGCCGGGGCGGTGTACGGCGAATATCGCAAGAACCGCTCGAGCCCGTTCTTCGTGCTCTACGAGGCGCTTCGCGCCGAGGCGTTCAGCAGGCACACCTACGCGCATACAACAATGGGCTTCGTCGAAGACATCAAGGCGATGCCCAAGCAATACGACTACTCGCGGACCTTCTTCAATCGCTACTATCGCCCCGACAATTGCGTCATCATCGTCACGGGCGATGTCGAGCCCGAGCCAACCTTCGCGCTGATCCAGCAACACTACGGGGCCTGGGAGCCCGGCTACGTCGCGCCCAAGATCAAGGCCGAGCCCGTCCAGAAAAAGTCGAGGCGCGTCGAGGTCGAGTACGAAGGCCGCACGCTGCCGCGGGTGTGGATCGCCTACAAGGGCGGCGCGTTCGCGCCCGAAGACAAGATCTGGGTGGCGTCGTTGGTCCTCGCCGAGCTCGCGTTTGGGCAGACCAGCGACATCTACCGCGAGCTACAGCTCGAGCAACAACGGGTCGAGTCGCTGGTCGCTGGGGCGGCGACCAACCGCGACCCCGAGCTGTGGAGCGTGCTCGCCACGATCAAGGATGAGGCCGACATCGACCCCGTCATCGCCCGCATTGATCAGACCGTCGCGCACTACCGCGATCAGCTCCCGGACCAGGCCAAGCTCGACGCGGTCAAGTCATACATGCGCTACGACTACTTGCTCGGCCTCGACACCCCGAGCGCCGTCGCTGGCGAGGTCGCGCGCTTCATTGGCACGGCCGGCGACCTCGGTCAGGTCGAGGTGCTGTACCGCAACCTGCACGCCGTCACCCCAGAAGACGTGCGCGAGGCGGCCAGGCGCTGGCTCGTTGAACAACGCCGCACCGTCGCGATCTTGCGCGAGTCCAAGTCACCGCCCGCCGGCGACGCCGCGAAGGGAGCCAACTAATGCACACGCCAAAATTCATTCAGCTCGAGCGACGCCCTGCGCCCGGTCGGGGGTCCCACTCGTGGACTGGCGCGCCGTGGGCAGTGACCTGTATGGCGGCGGCGTTGCTGCTGCCCGGGTGCAAGGTCGACGGCACGACCGTGGTCGTCGACACCCAAGACCAAGCCCCCACCGATCCACCGCCCGCGCGGGCCAACCACAGCGTCGAGCTCCCGGTCCCCGCGGATCCCAGCGTCACCTACGCGGCGTGGTTTCAGGTCGGCAGCCAAGATGATCCGGTCGGCCGCGAGGGCCTGGCGTGGCTGACGGGCGAGCTGCTCGCGGGCGGCGGCACCAAGTCGCATCCGTGGCAGCAGATCGTCGAGTTGTTGTTTCCCATGGCCGCGAGCTGGCGCGTCGGCGTTGACCGCGAGATGACGACGATCAGCGGGCGCAGCCACCACGAGACCGCCGACGCGTTCGCGGCGTTGCTGACCCAACAGTGGACCGAGCCCGCGTTTGATCCGCAGGACTTCGAGCGGCTGCGCAGCGAGGGGCTGAGCTACCTGCAAAAGAACCTGCGCTACGCCTCGGACGAAGAGCTGGGCAAGGCTGGCCTCGAGTGGCTCACGTTCCAGGGCACCCGCTACGCGCACCCGTCCGTCGGCACGGTCGCCGGCCTACAGGCGATCACCCTCGACGACGTCAAGGCGTTCTATGCGGCCCACTACACCCGCGATCGCGTGGTGTTTGCGATCGGCGGCCGCTACCAACAACCGCAGCTCGACGCGCTCGAGGCCAGCGGCCAAGCGCTCCCCGAGACCGCGAGCGCGAGCCCGATGCCAGCTCCGGTGCCCGCCCCGCTCGAGGGCAAGCGGCTGCTGATCATCGACAAGCCTGGCGCCGACGCGTCGATCTCGTTTGGTCACCCGATCGACGTCCACCGCGGCGAGCCAGACTTTTACGCGCTGTGGCTGGCCAACTCGTGGCTGGGCGAGCATCGCAATTCCTCGAGTCACTTGTTTCAGGTGATCCGGGAGGCCCGCGGGCTCAACTACGGCGACTACAGCTACATCGAGGCGTTCCCCAACGGCGGCCAGCGGCAGATGCCGCCAACCAACGTCGCTCGCCGCGCGCAGCTGTTTCAGGTGTGGATCCGAACCCTACCCAACGAGCACGCCCACTTCGCGCTCCGGGCCGCCCATCGGGAGCTCGAGCTATTCGTCGAGCACGGCCTCACGCAAGCGCAGTTCGAGCTGACCCGCGACTTCTTGCGCAAGTACATGCTGCACTTCGCGGACACGACCTCGCAGCGGCTCGGCTACGCGATCGACGACCAATTCTACGGGCTCGACGGGCCCGACGGGCAGGGCCACCTCGATCGCTTCGCGGCCGCGCTCGACAGCATGACCCTCGAGCAGGTCAACGCGGCGATCCGCGAGCACATCGATCCCAGCAACCTGGCGATCGTGATCGTCACGGGCGAAGCCCAGCAGCTGCGCGAAGCGATCGTCGCCGACCAGCCAGCGACGATCAGCTACCCCTCCACCAAGCCGCCCGAGGTCCTCGCACAGGACGAGCTGATCGGCGCGCACACGCTTGGGATCTCCGCCGACCGGGTCACGGTGATCCCGGTCGACGAGATGTTCGAAAACTAACCCCGACTCTCGTGCTAGCCCCAAATCATTCACCTTTTCCAATTCAGCGCTTGATTTGGGACTAGCAGGGCTCACTTAGCCCTCGCCGCAGTCAATGCTGGGGCGAGACGAGAGCTCGCACTCAGCCGAGACCACCACGTCGCCCGGAACCGCCACGCCCGGCCGCCGGACCAGCTCGAACTCGAGGTTGCGATCCTCGGCGACGCAGGCCTCGGCCAGGTCCGCGCCGGTCTTGGCGATCCAGCACGCGTCCTCACCGGCCGGCAGCTCCCAGCCGCTGTCCCCGAGCGCACACTCGACGATGCCCTGGTCTTGCCCGCCCGCGCTCTGGGTCACGTCGCAGCTGAATTCCAGCGCCTCCGTAGACGCGTCCAGATCGAGCACACAAGCAGGAAAGCACGCCGGAGGCAGCTCGACTTCAATGCCGGCGACGATGTCCAGGATCGCCGGGGTGTAGTCGGCCTCGCAGACCGAGTAGAGGTTGCGCCGGCCCTCATCCACGCCCGCGCCAACGAACGCCTCGGCGAATGTCGCGAGCCGAACCGGCGGCACGGCGGTCTGGAGCTCGCCATTGACCTCGTTCTCACACCCAGCGCCGATCCCGAAGTCGCGCTGGAAGTTTGGATCCTCGCTGTCGGCATAGATCAGCTCCGCCGCGCCGCTGTTGTAGTCGGCAGGCACCCCCGCGATCACCGAGACCAACACCTCGCGGCCGCCGATCTTGGTCGCGGCGATGCCCTCGAGCAGCTCGACATAGCGCGAGACCGGTCGCAGGACCGACGCCGCAGGATCCGTGGTCAGCTGCCCGTTGGCGTCCAGATCCACGTCCCAGCAGTCAGCGTAGGGGCTCTCGCCCGCGCACTGCACCCCGCCGTTCCAGCACACCGCCGAGGTCACGCTGTTGGCCCCCTCCGCATAGAACGTGTCCTCGACGAACAGCTCGTTTTTCAAGCTTGGGTTGAACGAGCAGTCGACCTCGTCGGTCACGATCAGCACGGCCAACAGCGCGTCATCGCGCAAAAACCCAAACTCGGGCCGGTCCACGTTCTGCATGTTGTCGAGCGCCCGCGCCGTGGCCTCGAGCGGCGACTCCCACCCGCAGCCGCTGATCCCCTGGGGGGCAAAGCACGCAAACGCCTCGATCGGCTCGACCCCCGTCGGCAGGTTGTCGACGCCGTTGAAGCTCTCGATCCACGGGCGCGCGACCGCTTCGCCATCAGCCCGGATCGACGTTGGCCGAATCTGCAGATCCGCGTCACCGAGCTCGCACTGGGCCGCACAGGCCACATCAAACTTGTCCTCGTTGGTCACCGCCGAGACGAAGGTGCCCGGACGATCGACGCACGAAGACAGCTGCAGCTGGCCGCCGTTCGCGGTGTTGCCACACAGCGGACCCCCGATGTCGGTCGTGGTGATCGCAATCCGATAGTCCGCCCCCGCCTGCTCGAGCCGATCGATGAACGGCCCAAAGTTGGCAGCGAGGTTGGCCTGCTCGTCGCCCATCGACCCCGAGTTATCGAGCACCAACAGCACATCAACCTTCTTGTTCACGTCGAGCGGCAGCCCCCCCATCTCCACGATGTTACTGGCGAGATCGACAGGCTTGATCGGATGCGCGTTGCACCCCGAAGCGAAGCTAGCAGCGACGAGCATGGGCAGGGCGAGGCACGAGAGGGTCAGGCGGCGGTTCTGCATCGGGCGGACACCAGAGCAAAGCCCTCGCCGCCCAAAACCGCAGTAATTCCACGACCCACACCAACAAACCCGACAACTACGTTGGCGATCGCGGCGACCTCCGCAACCCGATTGCTGGCAGCTTGTGTCGCCACCCGTGTCCACCAAACCCGACCATTTCAACCCGGCGTATCTACGCATGTGGAGATGAGCGAAGCGAAGCAAGGTCGGGCCAAGATCGAGAGACCAAGCAAGGCGCCGTCGATCTTCTGCTTCGCGCCTGCGAGCAGCCTGCCCATTGACTCGGGCTTGGCGTCCCCGCCCCGGCGCGAACACCAGCGCCGCCGCCATGGCCAACACCGAACCGAGCCATGCCAACACGCCGGCCGCGGGCGGCAGCGCGGACCGGGCGGCGATGGTCTCGATCCCCCCGGCGGCTGCTTGGGCGAGCCCTCCCGGCCGGTGCGCAGTCGGCGAGGTCCACGGCTTGTTTGGGTGTCTGGGGGGGCCATTGCTCGTGGGTCGTGGCGTGCAGCCGCCAGCTGCCTCAGTGGGGCCGGGATCCCTGGTGAACATGATAATCTGCGCGAATGCGACGCGGGACCATCCTGTGTGTTGGACTGACACTCATGAGCGCTTGTGGTGACGACGCCACCGTTGGCGACGACGCGCTCGAAGCTGGAACGAGCAGCGGCGATGGCGACGGCGACGGTGACACCGCCCCCGGGGATGGCGACGGCGATGGCGACACCGCCCCGGGAGATGGCGACGGCGATCCCGGCGACGGTGACGGCGAGCCGGGCGATGGAGACGGCGACGGCGACGGCGACGGCGATCCCGGGCCCCCCTTCGTACCGTTCGCGCAGGCTGATTGGGCCCGGGGAGGGATCGCCATCGATCGCGTCGAGGTCAACCAGGCTGTGGCGATCGAGATTGTGTCGGGCGGTCAGCTGATCCCCGTCGAGCAGCGGACCGGCGGCCTGGTCAAGGATCGCAACACGCTGATCCAAGTGTTCTGGACGATCCCCGGCGGCTGGCAGCCGCGCCCGATCAAGGCCAAGCTGCACATTCGCAACACCCAAAATCAGCTGAAAGTCTACGAGCTGACCAAGACCATCTCGGGCCCGCCATCGGCCGGCAGCATCGACGGTCCGATCACCTTCGCGCTCGCGGCCGAGCAGTTTGGTGGCGACGCGGAGTTCTTCATCGAGCTGTGGGAGGGCGAGGGTGGCCACGACAACATCGCGGCATCCACCGCCTCGCCATCGGCCCCGGCGGGTGGGATGCAACCAATTGGTGTGACGACCGAGCCCATGGAAGCCAAGGTCATCTTGGTGCCGGTTCAGTACGACTATGGCAATTGCCACACCAACACCTCCAACATCATCAATACGAACTTTCAGAATTTCCAGGATTGGTTCTTCGCGCAGAACCCGATCCACACCTTGCACATGAGCATCCACCCGGAGACGCTGGTGCTGGACACCCAGCTGACCACGCTCAGCCAGATCAACAGCAGGTTGGCCGCCCTGCGCTTCACCGACTTCGCCGAGCCCAACGAGTACTATCACGCGGTCGCCAACTCTTGCTCGGGCGGCGTTGACGGAGCTGGCGGGCTCGCGCCTGGCACCCCGGGCCCCTACAAGGGGTCGGGGGATCTGCGGGTGTCGACCTCGCTGTGGGTCGACGCTGGCTGGACCCGCGACACGATCGTGCACGAGCTTGGCCACAACCAGGGCCGGCCGCACTCGCCCTGCGGCAACCCCGACGGCCCCGACGAGAACTTCCCGCACACCGGCTCCAGCATCGGCGCGTGGGGCTTCAACGTGGTCAGCTTCGCGTGGTACAGCCCCAGCACCCGCAAGGACTACATGAGCTACTGCAGCCCGGCGTGGGTGTCTGACTGGACCTGGGGCCTCGTCCACGAGCAGGTGCGGCAGCTGACGTCGTGGGACTATGCGGGGGCGGGAGCGGGAGCGGGGGCCGGGGCGGGGCTCGGCGTAGACGATCCCTTCGTCGAAGTCCTGCACGGCTGGGTCCACCCCTCGGGGCTCGAGCAATGGTGGACGTCGCCCGGCGAGGTGCCCAAGGAGATGCTGACCACCAGCGACTATGTCGGGTTCTACGCCGAGGACGGCGAGCTGATCGACGAGCTGCCCGCCGCCAGCTGGGTGCTCGACGACGGCAAGACCCGCTACTTCATGGCCGAGGTCCCCGACTCGGATCTGCCCTTGGTGGACGAGATCGTGCGAATCTCCAACGACGTCGCGACCGTGGTCCCACGCGGACAGATCGCGCGCCGCTTCGATCACTAGATTTGATTTGATGATGACTACACTCGAGGACCACATGCGCGCCCGCATCGAGTACACGACCCTAACCTTGGCGCTCGCCGCCTTCGCCCCGCTCGCCGGCTGCGGGGGCGACGACGGCGGCAGCGACGTCGCCAACCCCGAGACCACTGGCGACGGAGAACCCGGTGACGGCGACGGCGACCCGGGCGACGGTGACGGCGACCCAGGCGATGGAGACGGCGACGGTGACCCGGGCGACGGCGACGGCGACGGCCCCTGCGCGTCGACGTGGGAGCAGACCCAGATGAAGGTCAACGGCCAGGTCCACGCCGGCTTCGACGTCGACGTGGCCGCAAACGGCGAGTTCGTCGTCGCCGGGCGGATCGACAACGCCAACTTCGACGCGTGGATCGGCAAGTTCAGCCCCAGCGGCGAGCAGCTGTGGAGTCAGACGGTGGACAGCGGCGGGGTCGACTTCGCGTCTGGCGTGGTGTTGGACGACGCGGGCGACCTGATCGTGGTTGGCAGCCTGCAAGGCAGCAACGGCAAGGATCTGTGGATCGAGAAGCGCAGCGGCGCCGACGGCAGCGTCGACTGGACAACCACGGAGGTCAGCAACTTCGCGGGTGACAACGAGCCCGGGGACGTCGCGCTCGCGCCCGACGGCACGATCGTCGTCTCGGGCACGGTGCGCATGGGTGACCAAGACTCGGACATCTGGGTCCGCAAGCTCGCCAGCGCCGACGGCTCGCCAAGCTGGACGGCGACCTACTCGGGCAACGTCGACATGAGCGGGTTCTCGATCGATCGCGGCGCGTCGGTCTCGGTCGCGCCCAACGGCTCGATCTATGTGGGCGGCGAGCTCGGCGTGAATTTCGAGACCCGCGAGGCGGTGGTGCTGGCCTACGGGCCGGAAGGCGGCGCCGAGCAGTGGCAGCTGAGCCCGCACGCGACCGGCGGGGCCCACCTGCACCGGTCCGTTGGCGTCGCCGCGGGGCCCGAGAACGAGGTCTACTTCGCGGTCTACCAGTCGACCGGGATCTGGCGGTTTTGGGTCCACCGCGCGTCGGCGGCGGGCGAGCTCGGGTGGGAGCTGACCGAAGAGGACTTCGTGTATTCGCCCACCAAGGACTGGGGCGTGGCGGGGCTCGCGGTGAGCGACGCCGGGCTGCTGACGATCGGCGGGTCGCTTCGCAACGAAGAGATTGGCCAGGGCATCAGCTGGTCCGAGGCCTGGGTCGCGAACCTGTCCCTGACCGGCGAAGGTCAGTGCATCGGGGCGCACACGTGGAAGAACACGCACATCATCCCGGCCTCGACCTACAACTATGGGCTCGCCGAGGGGCCCAGCGGCACCGTCGTCGTCGGCGAGGTCCGTGACGGGCCCGAGAACTACCTGTGGGTCGGCGGGTTCGGAGGTCTGTGACCATGGACCAGCCGGGCGCGCTGGGCTAAAAGCCCCGCCACCATGGCGTGGTTCTACGAGCACTACAGGGACATCTCGGCGACCGGCATCAACACCAAGAGCTTGGTGCACGCAGAGAAGAGCGAGTTTCAGTCGATCGAGGTCCACGAGACCGTTGGCCACGGCCGGCTGCTGACCCTCGATGACATGGTCATGGTCACCGAGCTCGACGAGTTCGTGTATCACGATCTGCTGACCCACGTGCCGCTGTGCATCCACCCCAACCCGCGCCAGGTGCTGGTCGTGGGTGGCGGCGACGGGGGCTCGGTCCGCGAGGTGCTCAAGCACGCCAGCGTCGAGCGGGTCGTGCAGTGCGAGATCGACGAGCGGGTCACCCGCGTGTGCCAAGAGCACATTCCTTCGGTCGCGGGGGCGCTTCAGGATCCGCGCGTGGAGTTGGTGTTCGCGGACGCGGTGGCCTACGTCAAGCAGCACCCCAACAGCTTTGACGCGATCCTGGTCGACTCGACCGAGCCGATCGGTCCGGCCGCGGCGCTGTTCGCCGAAGCGTTCTTTCGCGATCTCTCGGCGGCCCTGCGGCCTGGCGGGATCATCAGCTCCCAAGCGGAGTCGCCCTACTACGCGCCCGAGGTGGTCCGTGATCTGTTCGCCACGGTCCGCCGCGTGTTCAACGAGGTCCACGCCTACTACGGCGTGATCCCAACCTACCCGGGCGGCGGCTGGGTGTTCTGCCTGGCCAGCGACTCGCTCGAGCCCAAGCAGGTCGACCTCGAGCGGGCCGCGGCGCTGGCCAGCCGCTACTACTCGCCGGCCGTGGCCGCGGGCGCGTTCATGCTGCCAAACTTCATCTCGAAGCTGGTCACGCCGTGAACCCCATGGGCGCAACCACACGGTTCTTGGGCGCGGGTCTGGCCACGGAGGCGGAGCGGGCCTCTGCGGCGGTGATCGGGGTCCCCTACGACGGCGCGGTGACCTACCGCAGCGGCGCCAGCGACGGGCCCGAAGGCCTGCGCTTGGCGTCCGACAGCATCGAGACCTACTGCCCCAAGCTCGATCGCTCCCTCGATGAATTCGCGTACGTCGACCTTGGCGATCTGGTCGTGGACGTGCCGGCGGCGGGCGTGGTCGCTGGCGCGACCCCGGGTGAGCGCTTGGTCCGATCGCTGCGCAAGCAGCTCGACGCGCTGCCGGTGCTGCCGCTGATTGCGATCGGCGGCGATCACCTGGTCGCCTACCCCTTCGTCGAGCGGGCGCTCGAGCGGCACCCCAGCTTGCAGATCATTCACGTCGACGCCCACATGGATCTGCGCGCGGCGTGGGACGGTGAGCCCTACAATCACGCGACGGTGCTCGGCCGCCTGCGCGAGCGGATGGGGCCGGATCACCGGCTGCACCAGTGGGGGATCCGCTCGGGTGAGCGCACGGAGTATCAGCTCGCCGCCGACGATCCGCGGATCGAGCTGCTGGCCCCCGCGCTCGAGCCCATGGCCGCGCGCGTGCGTGAGCTGCTCGCGGCTGACCTGCCGATCTACGTCACGCTGGACGTCGACGGCATCGACCCGGCGGACATCCCTGGAACCGGGACGCCCGAGCCCGACGGGCTGCGCTTTGGCATGGTCGAGGCCGCGCTGGGTCTGCTGGCGAGCGCGCCCACGAACGGCCCTGGGCTGGTCGGGGCCGACGTCGTCGAGCTCGCGCCGGGGATCGATCCCACGGGTCGGTCGCAGGTCGCGGTCGCCCGCCTGGTCCGGACGCTGCTGCTTGGGTTGGTCCGCGGCGGCTGAGCCGCGAACCTCTGTTAGAGTACGAGCGATGCCAGCGGCGCCGATCCTGTTGCTCGCGACGCTGGTCGCGGGCGAGCCAGAGTTTGGCCTGCACCTGCGCGGCCCGGCGATCGAGCCCACCGCCCCGGTCCGCACCCAGACCCACCACGCGCCCGTGCCCGACACGCTCGTCGTCCCCTACGACGACGCCGTGCCCACGCCGCCGGTCGCCGCCACCAGCGTTCAACAGCCCGATCCAGCCAAGCCACGCCGCAAGCTCGGCACCAACACGACGATCTTCGTCAACTTCGACGGCGTCACGATCGGCGACTGCTCGCCCTCCAACAGCCACGAAAATTGCTCGTGGCTCGAGACCGGGACCAGCTTCGCGCCCTACAGCGGCGCCCTCCCCCACCGCGTGGCGATCCTCGACGCGATGCGCTCGCAGGTCAACGAGCTGGGCGTCCGCGTCACGGCCCAGCGGCCGCCCGAGGACGAGTCGTATGTGATGGTCGTGTACGGCGGCGAGTCGGTCGACGACGAGGCGCTCGGCCGCGCGCCAGGGGGCGATTGCTGGGATGATCGACCCAACGAGATCGCCCATGTGTACCTCGACGGCGAGCGCAGCTCGTGGATCAACGGGGGGGCATCGACGGCGCTGCACGAGTCGGCGCACACCTGGGGCTTCGATCACATCGGGCTCGAGCACGCGCTGATGGCCCCAAGCGGCGGCAACACGATCGCCAAGTTCTTCGATGGCTGCGCGCAGATCGTAGAGGACACCGCGCTGACCCCCGTAGAGGAAGCAGGCAGCTGTCCGCAGATCAGCCTCGAGCAGTGCGGGCTCCCAGACTTTCAGCACGACCTGGCGATGATGCACCTGCTGTTTGGCGCGCCCTACGTCGACGACATCGCGCCGGTCCTCGAGCTGGTCCGGCCCTTCGATGGGGCCTACTTCGTGGGCCCGGCCGACTTCGGCGTCGAGCTGCGGATCATCGATGATCAGCACCCGCAGGTGTACGAGCTGGCGATCGGGATCCGCGACCTGGTCGACGATCCGGCGTTCTCGCCCGTCTACGAGCCAAGCTTCGACGTCACCGCCCTGCCGATCGGCACGTGGACCTTCGAGCTGCGCCTGCGCGACGCGGCCGGCAACGAGACCTCGCTCGAGTTCGTGATCGAGGTCGGCGAAGATCCCATGCTGCTCGACGACGGCTGCCACTGCGCCTCGACGCGCGCGGGGTCGCTGCCGCTTGGGCCTGGAGCGCTGGCGCTGCTCGGCCTGCTGGGTCTGCGACGCCGGCGACCGGCGCGGACCCAGGACCCTAAAACACGACGACAGCCCCCAGCGCCGCGCCGACGTCAAAGTCCCGCTGCGGGGTGAACGGCACCTGTACGCCCAGGGTCAAGGACCAGCGTGTGTCGATGTTCCACGCGAAGTTTGCGAGCGCGGTCGCCCGCGTCGTGCCGACCGCTCGATCGCGCTCACCCGCGCGGCTGCCCGCGCAATACTCGAGCTCCCCCGCGGGGCTGCGACAGGCGTTGATCGCCCGAACATCGACCAGCGCGCCGCCGCCGACGGCGAGCTTGCCGTCGAGCAGCCGCGCACCCACTTGGCCGCCCGCGCTGAGATCCAGCGCGACGCCAGCCGGACGCCACTCGGTGCTGGCCACGCCAAGCACCTGCCAATACAGCCGCGTGTAGGTGCGGGTGTAGATCAGGCTGGGCGTGACGGACCACAGCCGCCCGGGGTCGACCACGCTGCGGACCGTTCGGGTTGGAAAGCTCGCGCCGACCACGAAGGTCAAGGTTCGGTGGATCAACTTGTCGGCGTGGGGCGTGATGCGGATGAACGCCCGGGTGTCGCCGTAGCCAGACTGGACGCTGTTCGGTCCGTCTTCGGGCTGCTCGGCGACGGTCGTGAACGGCAGCTGGGCGCCGAACGAGAACGCAGGGATCGGCGCATACTCGCCGAGCAAGCTCAGGTCGTTGCGCTGTCCGGGCACGATCCCAACGCCCGAGTGGCTGAACTCGTTGAGCAGCATCAGTCGGGTGCTTGCTGCGCCGCCGCGATTGCCAACGCTGTTGATGCTGCGCACGCCCTCGGAGCTGCCGTGGCCGGCGACATGGTGGGCGTTGGCCTGGCGCGGGACCGCGACCCACGCGAGCGCCAGCAGCAACCCAAGCGAGCGGCGCCGGCGGAAGCTACTCACTTGCACGGCCAACCTTTGCGAGCGAGGGCAAACGATCGTGCTTGGCCCGGCGTGGGTCGCTACGAGAGCCAACCCGCGCGCGATGACAGTCGACGCAGGTGCGCGTATCGGTCGTCATCCAGTCGGCGACGATCGGCGCCTCGGTCGGCCCGCCAAGCTCGAGCGCCTCTTGCTCGCTCACGTGGCAGCTCATGCAGGTCTGCGATTCGCTGGCTTTGCTGACGCCAGCGTGGACACCATTGGCGCGAATATTTGGCGCGAACGCGGGCAGGCACCCCACTGTCGCAACCAGCAGCACGCCGAACATTCGAAGCTGCCGCACGCCTACGCTATATGCCGAGTTCGGCCCGCGCGCCTGCGACACAATGTCGCGGCGACAAGCGGTCGCACCCCGATCCGCGCTTCCTCGGGTAGCTTCCACACATGACACGCACCTCGATGCTGGCCGCGTCCCTTCTGTTTGGGTCCCTCGCTGGGATCATGTTCGCTTGCGACAGCGGGGATGCCGTTGGCAAGCCCTGCGAGACCGCAGAGGACTGTGACCAGGGGCTGATCTGCGACGTTCACGACGGCCAGGGCACCTGCCAAGAAGACCACGGGCACGAGGACGGGCACGAGGACGGACACGAGGAAGGGCACGAGGGCGAACACGAGGACGGGGAAGAGGAAGGCTGCGCAGCAGAGACCCGCGCCGACACCTACGCCGTGGGCCTGAGCAAGTCCGGATCGTTCGTGACCGCGAGCTTCGTCTCGGCCGATCCCGCGCCGCCGGTGAAGGGCGACAACAGCTGGGTCCTGAGCTTCTCCGACGCCGACGGTGAGCCGCTCGATGGCCTGGAGATCGTGGTCACGCCGATGATGCCCGACCACGGCCACGGCACGGCGATCGTCGCGGAGGTCAGCCCAACAGGAACCCCCGGCGAGTACGACGTCGCCCCGGTCAACCTGCACATGACCGGGTACTGGGAGATCGCCTTCGATGTCACCGCGGCCGATCAGCAGGACTCGGTCATGTTTGGGTTCTGCGTCGAGTGAGCTCGCCCGGTGATTCGGGCTAGCATGCCGGCACCGCGATGATGATCGGCGAGCAAGCGCAGGCCAACGCGCGCATCACCTTGCGCAACTTGATCGCCGCGCGCTGGGTCCTGATCGCGCTGGTGTCGGCGAGCGTGCTGTTCGCCGCGCTCGCCGGTGACCGGCTCCCGGTTGGCCTGCTCCCCCGCAGCGAGCACCCGATCGCCCTCGTCGCGACCGTGGTGGTTTGGACCGTGCTCAATTTGGTGAGCCCGCTGGCGCTCGCGCGTGGGCGGGCGAGCGAGCCGCTCGCCGGGGCCCACTTGCTCGCCGACGCGCTCGCGCTGACGTTGCTGCTCGCGCTCTCGGGCGGGCCCGCCAACCCGTTCACGATTCTGTATTTCTTGCCGATCACCCTGGCCACGCAGGTCTCACCACGCTGGACCTGGGCGCTGGCCGGCGTGTGCGTGGCCTGCTTCGCGGGGCTGTTCTTGCTGACGCCCGTCGAGCATGAGCCCGAGCCAGCCGCCCCCACCACCACCGCTGCCAGCGAAGATCCACACGCCCACCACCACATGCCCGCGGACCACGCGGGCGGCCCGGCGCCAACGGCCGCGAAGGCAAGCGACCGGCCGCACGGCGAGCACTTCGAGGGCCACCAGCTCGGCATGTGGGTCGCGTTTGGCCTGGTCGGGGTGCTAATCACGGTATTCGTGCATCGGACCGCGCTGGCGCTCGCGCATCAGCGCGACGAGCTCGCCCGGCTGCGTCAGACCACCCTCGAAGATCGCCACCTCACCGCGCTCGGGACCCTCGCGGCCGGGGCCGCGCACGAGCTTGGAACCCCGCTGGGCACGATCAAGCTGCTAGTCGACGAGCTGCCGCACCTGCCGGCCCCGGAGTCCGAGGGCGCGCTCGACACGATCCGCGAGCAGCTCGCCCGCTGCAAGTTGATCGTCTCGCGCATGGCCAGCCCCGAGCTGCGGGTCAGCGCGCTGGGCCACGCGCGCGCGCAGCCGTGGCCGCTGACAAAGCTGGTCACCGAGCTCGAGGGGGTCGACGCTGGCGTGCCGCTGCGGGTCGAGATCGATCCTGACCTCGAGTCCCAGTCGTGCGGCCAACCATTCAGCGCGCTCAGCCAGGTGCTGCGCGAGCTGCTCAACAACGCCGCCGACGCCACCCGGCGTGCCGGTGAGGGCGACCGCGCCGTGGTGATCCGCTTCGACGTGCGCGACGCGGCGCTGATCATCGACGTCATCGATCGTGGGGTCGGCATGGACGGCGACGAGCTCGCGGCCGCGTTCAGCCCGTTCCACACGACCCGACCCGAGAACCAGGGCATGGGCTTGGGCCTGTACCTCGCGCGGGCGCACCTGCGTCAGCTTGGCGGCACGATCGAGATCGACTCCGAGCTCGGGCGCGGGACACGGGTCCGCGTCGAGCTGCCGCTCGTCGATCGGGGGGCCGCCGCATGAGCGAGGCAACGATCATGGTCGTCGATGACGATCGGGCGTTCGCCACGGCGCTGGCAGGCGCGCTGCGTCGGCGCGGGTTCCAGACCGTGATCGCGCATGACTACGACGGCGCGCTGGCCGAGGCCGAGGCGTGGCAGCCCGATCAGGCCGTTGTCGATCTGCGCATGCCGGGCCGCAACGGGCTCGAGGTCGTGGCCAGCTTGCGCGAGCGCTGGCCGGCGCTGCGGGTGGTCGTGCTGACTGGGTTTGGCTCGATCGCCACCGCGGTCGAGGCGATCAAGCTTGGCGCCGTGCACTACCTGACCAAGCCAACCAGCGTCGACGAGATCTTGGCCGCGTTCGAGCGAACCGAGCCGGTGCTGCTGGACACGCCCACGACCCAAAACGCGACCCCGCTCGACGAGCTCGAGTGGGAGCACCTGCAGCGGGTGCTGACGGACTGCGGCGGCAACGTGTCCGAGGCCGCGCGCCGGCTGGGCATGCACCGACGCACGCTGCAGCGCAAGCTGGCGCGCAAGGCCGCGGTCACGCCCCGCCGCAAGCCCTGAGCCCGCGACCGATCGAGCTGCGACCCACGGCGGCCACCCGCTGTCGCAGCCGCGAGAAGCCCTCGCCCGAGCTGAAAGACGCCTGGGGGTGAAAGCGGCCGGCTGCGAGCGAGTCTAGCGTGGAGCGTCGCCCGCCCTCGACCTGGGCGCGCCGCGACGCTAAGAACAGAGCGCCCATGCCCCGACTCTCCCCCGTGTTCCCGAGCTTGGCCGCGCTCGCCATGTGCCTTGGCTGCCCGGCCAAAGTCCCCACGCCCGAGCAGCAACAAGCAGCCCAGGATCCGGCGTCGCCCGCGGTCGTGCCAACCGAAGATCCCCGGGTCGTGCGCGACGGCGATGATCTCTACGCGACCGAGTCGGCCCCGCGCCCGCTGCCCGACGCGCCCGCGCTCGGCTCCGGCAAGCCCGACACCAGCAACGGCGTGTGCAAGCTGTTCGCGCCCAAGCTGGCCGACCCCCACTGCTGTCCGTTCGAGACTGGCTTCGACGCCGAGCGGATCCAGAAGCTGTGCGGCCACGCGCTGTACATGGGTGAGTCGCTGCAACAAAGCTGCGGCTACTTCTTCTTGCCCAACATGGACGGCGGCGCGCCGGTGTCTCTGCGCGGGTCCAAGATCAACCGCGAGGACGTGGCCGCGGCCGCGGCCGACCACGATCTGCGCCTGGGCCGGCTGACCAAGAACCCGGAGTTCGCGTCCACGCCGGTGCCCGGGGTCGAGGGCGCCCTGTGGAGCGAGGCCGACGGACTGCACTGGGCGTTCTTGCCGGGCTGGTCGTCGGTGCGGCTGATCAGCTGGGCCGATGACGCCTGCCCGATCGCCACCATGCCCGAGGTCCTCAAGCTGATCGCCGAGGCCAAGCCGCCGGCAGAGAACGAACCACGGCCGGGTCTGCTGCCGATCGCTCGCCAGTAGTATCCTGCGCGGGTGGCCACCGGCACGGGGCAATGGTTGTCGAGCAACCCGGCGAAGGCCAGGGTCGAGCGCCTGTATCTGATCTACAGCCCGATCTGGATCGCGCTGATGGGGGTGGTCATGCTGACCGGCGTGTACCGCAGCTGGGGCGACCCGGGCTACATGCTGTTCGGGGTGGGCTTGGCCGCGCCGCTGTGGTTGATCCCCTATTTGGCGCCGCCCCCCGAACAGGCCGAGCTCCCGATTTGGCGCACGGGGTGGTTTCGGCTGAACGTGTGGATCGGGATCTTCGTGTTCGTGGGCAGCTACTTCTTCACCCACTATTTTTTTGACGTGGTGGGCATGCGCTACGGCTTCCCAACCAGCTGGAACCTGCAGGCCGAGCTGGTTGGCGAGAGCGAGGCGACCGTCCCGCTGTTCTTGTACCCGGTGACGCAGGCTTACTTCATGACCTACCACGTGACGGCGACGGTCGTGCTTCGGTATCTGAGCACGCGCTTGTCGCTGAAGCTGCTCGGCAAGATCGTCGTGGTCGCCCTGCTCGCGTATGTGGTCGCGTTTGCCGAGACCTTCTTCATGGCCGTGCCAGCGTTGGCCGACGTGTTCGAGTACGCGGACCGCGGTCGCATGCTGTTGTGGGGGTCGATGTTCTACGGCAGCTTCTTCGTGATCAGCGTCCCGGTGTTTGCGAGGATCGATGAAGATCCCGACCAGAATTGGACGATCGGGCGGACCATGCTGTCGGCCCTGGGGGTGAGCATGGCCGTGTTCGTGGTCTTGGATGGGTGGGCAAAGTTGATCGGGCCGCTGTGATCAAAGCGTGACGCGGGCCCGCGCGGGGCATAGAGTTGGCCATGACTCGGCTCTCGACCCTGGTGTTCGCGTCGCTCGTGTTGTTGGCCTGCAAGGGCGACGACGCCAGCGAGCAAGGCGACGGGGCGACGGGTGCCCCCGAGGACTCGAGCGACGACGGGGCAACGAGCGAGACGGACAGCGGTGATCCGGTGTGCTTTCCCGAGGGGACCTACGGGCCATGCAGCACCAACATGGGCTGCCAGTGTGTCCTGGGCGGCGATCTGTACCAGGCGTGCACCCGCTCGTGCACGGACGTGAGCGACTGCGGCGAGATGGCCGACTTTCCCGGGGCAACGCCAGCGTGCGTGCCCGTCAACCCGGGCGAGACCGACATGATCTGCGCGCTGCAGTGCACGAGCGACGCGGACTGCCCGTGCGGGCTGGAGTGTCAGGGGACCTACCTGATCTGCACCGAGCCGCAGTAGTCTGGGCCCGGATCACCGACGACCCGGGCAACCGTCCTGGACCACGTCCCCGCCGCGCTGGCCTGCGGGCGCGATCGTGGGGATCTCGGCGGCGTCGAGCAGCCACGTGGCGACGCCGTTGACCCACCGCGCGCCGGCCTCGGCCAGCGGCCGGCTGTCCACGCACACGACCCGCATGCCCCGGCGGGCGCACTGCCAGGCCGCGCCCGCCCCAGCCGTCCCCGCCCCCACGATTGCGATGTCAAAGCGCATGCAGGCACCGCCTACCTACGCGACCACCCGAGACAGCGGCTCGCCGTTGGCCCACCACCGAACCGCCCCGCACAGGCACCCCCCGCGTAGCTAGTGCCGCACACCCCCAGGGCCAGCGGCTGCAGTCGGCGAAGTCCCAAGGCGCATGTGGGGGTCCAAAAAAGGCTAAACTCCGGGCCCCATGCATGTCGTCGACGACTCCACCGTCCGCAGCTGGTTTCACTCCGGCGAGAACCTCGAGCAGCTGACCGGCGCGCTCGGCAGCCACCGCCCGAGCGCGAGCTACATGGAGTCCGTGCTCGGCATGCCGCTGCATGTCCAGTTCGTCGTCGAGCACCTGTCGGCCCAGCACCGATCCCTCGAAGCGCTCAACACGATCCCCTTCCACTCGCTGTGCCGCGCGGTGTTCATCCCGCTGATGCGCATGCACCCAGAGAAGGCGGCGCAGCTGTTTGGCATCGAGATCGAGCGACCGCCCGACACGGCCGGGCGCGCGGCCTTGGTCCAGAACTTCCTCGACAAGGACATCGGGCTCACGGCGGTTCAAAAGATCGGCTGCCTGGTCGGCGACGCGTTCGTTGGGCGCACCAGCACGTTCAAGCGCGACAGCCTGATCCGCCTGCTGATGTCGGTCCAGATGAAGAGCTACCGCGACATGCTCGATCGCCTGACCCAGGTCGGCGACGTGGGCGTGCTGTTCGCAGAGGGCCGCCGCGAGCTCAAGTCGGCGCCCGCGCTCACGGCCGGCGAGGTGCTGCTGACCCTGGAGTTCCTGCCCGACGCGGTCCGCAGCCTCAAGTTCGATCTGCTCCGCTCGCTGCTGACCCGCATGGGCAAGATCGAGGCCTACTTCATGGCCCGGCTGATCTTGCGCAAGGCCGACTTTGGCTTCGAGTACGAGGGCGCCGTGATCGCCCGGGCGCTGGCCGGCTACTACGACGCCGAGCCCGAGGCGGTCCAGCACGCGATCGCGCTGTCGGATCCGTTCGCGGTCGCGCGCATGCTCGCGACCAAGGGCGCCGAGGGCCTGCGCGAGGTCCGACTGCAGCCGCTCGTTGCGATCAAGCCCGCGCTTGCCAGCGGCGGCTCCGACGGGGTCAAGAAGTACCCAGCGTGGGTCGAGCGCAAGTACGACGGGATCCGCTTCATGCTGCACAAGTCGACCGACGCCCACGGCTCGGTGCTGTGCGCCGCCTACACCCGCGGCCGCAAAGACTGGCTCGAGCAGGTCAGCGGCATGCGCCAGACGATCAGCATGTTCCCGTGCAACAACTGCATCGTTGACGGCGAGCTCTACGGGACCGTGCTCGACCTCGAAGGCCCGCGCTTGGCGACCGTGTACGAGGTCTACGCCAGCCTCTCGGGCGAGGTCCAACAGCGGCCCGTCAACCTCAAGTATGCGGCCTTCGATCTGATCTACCTCAACGGCCAGGATCTGACCCAGCTGCCGCTGCGCCAGCGTCGGCAGACCATGCAGCAGTTCTTGGGGCCGCTCTCCAACTACACCCTGCCAATCCCCGTCTCGATCGCCGAGGGCCAGCTCGCCCCGACCAAGAACGACGTCAACCGCCTGTACCAATACTTCCGCGGTCAGGGCTACGAAGGCATCATCACCAAGGATCTGGACGGGGCCTACGCGCTCGCGCGCCGCGACCCCGACTGGCTCAAACGCAAGCCCGAGATCACCCTGGATCTGGTCCTGCTGCAGGGCATCTTCTCGGTCACCACCAAAGAGAAGGCCGGGATGTTCGGGAGCTTTGCGATCGGTGCCCGAACCAAGGACGGCGGGTTCGTCGATGTTGGCGACGTGGCCGGTGTCGATCAGCACCGCGACCGCGAGATCCAGGCAGAGATCATGCGCAACGGGCTCATCACCGGGCGCCGGGTCGAGCGGCAGAGCGCCTCGGGCGTGCGCGCGGGCGTCGAGCTGCGGCCGCACGTGGTCGTGACGGTCCGGTTCGAGGGCATTGTCAAAGACAACGTCACCAAGGATCTCAAGCTGCGCGACCCCAAGCTGGTGGCGATCCGCTCGGACAAGCACGCGGGCGAGGTCGACAAGGTCTCGGCGATCGACGACCTGTACATGCAGCAGCGCCTGGGCTGAGCCGCTGCTACCTGCCGCTCAGGCGGCGCTGCGTCGCTCAGCCACAGCTAAACCCTTCGGCGGTCGGCGTGCACTGACCGCTACAGAAGATGCTCCCGACACAGGCGCACGGCGCCTGGTCTTGGCACTCCTCGATCGGGCCAACGCAGCGATCGTAGTCGCAGCCGTTGCGGGTCTCGTGCATGCAGCTCTGCTCGATCGTACAGGCCGCGCAGCTGGGGACCCAATCGCAGGCGTCGATCGGCAGGCAGTCGCCCGTGAAGCAGCCGTCCCACACCTGCGGCTGCGTGCCCTCGCCACAGTTCGGCGCCGCGGCATCGCAGGTCAGCACGGCCTGGTTGCAGCTCAGGCCGTGGGGAACACACTGGCCGTTGACGCAAGCGGCCTTCTCAATGCCCCACTCTTCGCACTTGTTCTGATCACACATCCCGCCGCAATTGCCCGGTGAGCCCATGTCGGGGTTGAAGGCCACGCAGCCACAGCAGTCGCCCGAGATCGCACAGTCCTCGTCGACCTCACACGCGAAGCCGTCACCGCTTGGGGGGACGCAGCCCTCGGGCTCGCCGGTGGGACCGTCGCCTCCGCTCTCGCTCTCGCTCTCACTCCCGCCGCTCCCGGACATGGTGGTTGTTTCCATGCCGTCTGGATCGGCGGCCTTGGGGTCGCACGCCAACGCCGACAGGATCGAAACAAAGCTGACAAGATGAACCAAGCGGGTCTGCATGCCCACACGCTATCAGGGTCGGCTGGCCAGGCCAACGAGGACGCCGTGCGCGGCCCCAACTGAGGTAGCATCGGGGCTGCGCTGAAGCATTGACGAAGCCCTTGCACATCCGCCTCGAGTTCGCCCGAGCCGACGACGTCGAGGACCCCTATGCGATCCGCATGGGTCGGCAGGAGTACGTGCTGCGTGGCCCGGGCGGGACCTTTGGTGGCGCGTCGCTGCGCTGGAACGACGCGCTGCTGGCCGAGCTAGCTGGGGTCGCGCGGCCAAGCCCCGATCCCGAGGCGGTCCAGGCCCTCGGCGGTCGGCTGCGCGAGTTTTTGGAGCCCACTGGCTGGGCCAGCCGCGAGCGCGAGATCCAAGACGCGCTCGAGGCCGACACCCCCGTGCTGCTCACGGTCCGCTCGGCGGCCGCGGAGCTGTACGCCCTGCCCTTCGAGCTGCTCACGATCAAGGCCACCGGTCAGCACCTTGGCGAGCTCTCGGGTCTGCTGATCCGCTACGAGTGGCCGGGCACCAGCACGACCGCGACCGAGGTCTCGCCTGCCCCAGAGGGCGGCCGGATCCTGTTCGCGTGGTCGGCCGCTGGCGGCGAGGTCCCGGTCAGCGATCACCACGAGTCGATCCGCGCGGGGATCAAGGCCGGCGAGCTGCCGGCCAACCACCTCGTCGAGCTTCGCCACGCGTCGCTGACCCGAATTGACGACGCCCTAAAAGCCGCGAGCGAAGCTGGCCAGCCGATCACCGTGCTCCACCTGCTGTGCCACGGGGCCGCGGCGGGTCAGTCGATCGGGCTGGCGCTCGAGCATCACACCGACGACGACGGCACCGACATCGTCGATGCGGGGCGCCTGCGACGGGTGCTGGGCGCCCACGCGCCAACCTTGCGATCGGTGGTGCTGTGCGCGTGCAAGGGCGCCGATCCAGGCGCGCTCGGGGCCCAGCTCGGGAGCGTCGCCCAGGTCCTGCACCGCGCCGGCGTCGAGACAGTATTGGCCTCTCGGTTTCCGCTCTCGGTCGCTGGCTCGACGATCTTCGCGCGGGTGTTCTACGCACAGCTGCTCGGCGAGCCCAGCTCGGTCGAGGCCGCGTTCTTGGCCGGCCGCCGGGCCCTGACCGCCCAGGACGCCAGCTTGGACTGGGCCTCGATCCAGCTGTACGCGCGCGAGTCCGACGGCGACGACCATCGCCCGATCGTGTTCCGGCCCTACCGCGGCCTGCTGCCGTTTCGCGCGAGCGACCGCCGGTTCTTCTACGGCCGCGACACCGAGTGCGCGCTGATCCGCGGCCGCGTGGACGAGCTGCTCAGCGGGCAAGATCCGCGGTTCCTGGCGATCGCCGGGGCCTCGGGCAGCGGCAAGTCCTCGGTGGTCATGGCCGGGGTGCTGCCAAGCCTGGTCGAGCGCGAGGACCAGCGTTGGGTCCACACGCTGATGCGTCCCGGCGGCCGGCAGAGCCCAACCGAAGAGCTGCTGGCTGCCGTGTGTCGGCTGATCCCGGGCGTGCAGAGCAGCTTGCCCGAGCTGATCGGGAGCCTGCGCACGCAGGGACCCGAGCTGCGCGTGCTGGTGTTGATCGATCAATTCGAGGAGGTCTTCGCGAGCACCGAAGCCAGCCAATTTGTCGGTCTGCTGTGGACGCTGGCGACCACGCCAAACCTGCCGCTGGTGGTCATGATCACCATGCGCATCGACTTCTTGGGTCACTGCTCGCAGATCGCCCTGGACCACGCCGGGACCCGGCTCGACACGATCGTCTACGACGACAACCACCACATCTTCATCGGTCATCTGCAGCCGCGCGCGCTGGAGCAGGCGATCCGGCGGCCGGCCGAGCGCGTGGGACTGCAGCTCGACGCCGGCCTCGTGCAAGCGCTGACCCGCGAGGTCGGCGACGAGCCGGGCGCCCTGCCCCTGCTCGAGTACGCCCTCGATCTGCTGTGGCGCAGCCGCGTCGACAACCGCATGACCGTTGACACTTACAACGGCTTCGGCAGCGTCGAGGGGGCGCTGACCCGGACCGCAGACGAGCTGATCGAGTCCATGCCCGACGCGCAGCTGGCCCAGGCTCGCCGCCTGCTCTTGTCACTGGTCGACGTGCAGGCCGACGGCAGCGCCCGAACCCGCCGTCGGGTCCGACGCGCCGAGGTGGCCCCAAGCGACGCGGCCGATCGAGCGGCGTTCGCCGAGACCTCGCGCCGGCTGCTCGAGGCGCGGCTGGTCGTGACGGGCGAGCACGGCTCGGACGAGGTCTGGTACGACGTCGCCCACGAGGCGCTGATCCGCCGGTGGAGCAAGCTGCAGACCTGGCTAGACGCCGACCGTGGCAAGGTCACGGCGATCCGCAAGGTCACCGGTTGGGCGGCCGAGTGGCTCGCGGCCAACCGCAAGGGCTACCTGCTGAAGGACCATCGGCTTGGCTACGCGCAGAGCGTGCGCGAGGAATTTGGGCTGCGCGAGCTGTCCACCGAGGTCATCGACTTTCTGGTCGCGAGCGAGCGAGCCGAGCGTCGGCGCCGGGCCCTCGTCTGGTTGGGCGTGGGCTTGTCCATTGGTCTGGCGATCGCGTTTGGCGTGTTTCAAGATCGCGAAGAGGCGACCCAGCGGGTGCTCGCCAACGAGGCCCAGGCCGCGACCCTGGAAGCCCACGAGGCCACGGCCGCGGCCAAGCGCAGCATGCAGACGGCCCAGCAGGCGGTGCGGATCGGCCAGAACCTGCATCGCATCAACGGCGCGCGAATGGTCCAAGGTCGCGAGCCAACCTTGGCGCTGTTGCTGTTGCGAGACGCGGACATCAAAGCAGGTGACCCCCAGATCGGCTGGTGGGAGGGCGCCGCGGTGGCGGTCCAGCGACCTGTCAGCCGGGCGGTGTTCCGTGGTCACGGCCAGACCATCAACACAGCCCGATTTAGCCCGGACGCGAGCTCGGTGCTCACCACCTCCGTCGACGGGACCGCGCGGGTCTGGTCGCTGACCGGCGCGCTGATCTCCACCTTGAATTATGACGGCGCCCTCGACCCCGATCGAATCCCGGACTCCGGCTCGGATGTTCGCGACGCCAACTTCACCGCCGACGGCGACCGGATCGTGGCCCTGACCGCGCGGGGCGAGGTGATCCTGTGGGACCTCCGCGAAGATCCGCCAACGGCGACCAAGCTCGGCATTCACGGCAGTCGTCATGGTCACGAGGGCAACAGCATCGACGTCAGCCCCGACGGCGCGTGGGCGCTGAGCGCTTCGGAGGACGGTCGCGCGCACCTGTGGCCGCTCGCTGGCGGCGAAGAGTGGAGCTTCAACCACCAGGCCAACGTTCAGACCGCGGTGTTCAGCCCCGACGGTCAGTGGTTCGCGACCGCCAGCGGCGCGCTGATCCGCGTGTGGAAGCTGGCGGAGCGCGATCAGGATCCGATCGTGCTGCGCGGCCACGACCACGCCGTCAACAGCATCGCGTTCAACCAAGTCGACGATCGCACCCGCCTCGTCAGCGCCTCGGACGACAAGACCGCGCGGGTCTGGTCGCTCTCGCCGCAGCCCGAGCTCGAGCCGATCGCGGTGCTGCGCGGCCACACCGAGTCCGTCCGCTCGGCCAGCTTCGATCCCACGGGCGAGCGCGTGGTCACGGGCTCGGCCGACAGCAACGTGCGGGTGTGGACCCTGACAGGCGATCCGAGCGGGTTCGCCGAGTTCGTCGAGTTCACCGACATCGAGAACGTGGTCGGCCACGTCGGCTTCACGACCACCGGCGCCCACGTCGTTGGGGTCGCTGACGACGGCATGGCGTGCATCTGGGACGCCAACGGCGACGAGGCGTCGGTCTACATGCTGGGCCACATCAACCAGATCGGGGCCCTGGACTTCGCGCGGATCAACGGCCGCGAGTTCGTGCTCACCGGCTCCAACGACGCGACCGCGCGGCTGTGGGACACGACCAGCTTCGAGGACTGGATCGCCGTTGAAGGCCACGGCCGGCCGATCCGCAGCGTCGCGTGGTCGCCGGCCGGCGACCGCGTGGCCACGGCGACCTCCGCGGGGCTCGTGCACGTGTGGACTCAGGCCGGCCAGGGCCCGCTCTGGGAGCACGAGCACAGCGACGCCGCCTCGATCAGCGACATCGAATTCGACGCCACGGGCGATCGGCTCGCGGCCGCGGGCGAGGACGGGCGGGTCACGATCATCGACGTCGCGTCGGGCCAGCTGCTCACCGTCCTCGACGGCCACGACAGCGGGCTGTCGAGTGTCGCGTGGTCGCCGACGGACGCCGACTTGGTGCTGACGGCCACGACCACGGGCGAGCTCGTGCTTTGGGACCTAGGCCTGGATCCGGGCTTGGATCCGGGCCCGGGCGGGGCCCTGCTCGACACACCACTGCGCAGGATCACCGCGAGCGACGGCCGGGTCTGGTCCGGCAAATTCGATCCGCGCGGACGCACGATGCTGTCGGCCAGCGACGACGGCCGCCTGCAGATCTGGGCGCTCGACGGCAGCTCGCTGCGCTCCCCCGCCGAGCTCAACCTCACGACCACCGTGTACGCGGCCGAGTTCAGCCCCGACGGCCAGTACATCGCGCTGTCCACTCAAGACGCCCTGGTCCGGCTGGTCTCGACCACGACAGGCGAGGTCCGCGAGCTGCAGGGTCACGTCGCGCCGGTCCTCGACGTCCGGTTCAGCCCCAACAGCGAGCTACTCGTGACCGCGTCGATGGACGGCAGCGCGCGGGTGTGGACGGTCGAGACCGGCGCGCACTTTTCGATCGAGGGCCACGCTGGATCGGTGCGCGCGGCTGCGATCAGTCCCGACAGCAAACACCTGCTCGCGGGCACCAGCGAAGACTCGGCGCATATCTGGCACCTCGAAAAATTTCAGGTCAGCGAGGCCGAGCTGCACGCCGCGATCGACCAAGCCACCAGCGACTGCATCCCCGTCGAGCTGCGCACCAGCTTCCTGCGAGAAGACCCACAGACCGCCCAAGCCGCCCTCGACAGCTGTGAGGCGCGGCGCGAGGGCACGCGGTGACCACCTCCGAGAGAGCTAGGCCATGGACGACGAATTACACCTACTCATGACCTGCGCTGACGAGCGCGCGCCGCTGCTGCCAGAGGGCATCGACGGCGAGTCGTCGCAGGCCGGTGCGCACGAGGCCCAGGCCCTGCCCGAGTACCTGTGGGACGAGGGCGGCGATCCAAACGACCTCGAGCTGCAGCGCTGGGGGGTGTTCGCGCCCGAGGGCGATCGCGGCGAGCGGCTGCTGGCGCTGGTCCGTCCGCTGATCGAGCGGCGCGAGGCCCAGCAGGGCGCGCCGGTCCAGGTCTATCGGGTCCCCGGCGCAATGACGGCGCTCGAGGCCGCGCGCTGGAACAAGCGGGTGTTTCAGAGCGCAGACCTCGACGACGACGATCGGCCTCGCTACCAATTGATGCTCGGGGATCTGCACGAGCTGCCGCTCGCGCTGCAGCAGCGGCAAGCCAGCGATGGATTCGTCGGGCGGTTGGCGTTTGATCGTGACGACGACTACGCGGCCTACGTCGCCAAGCTGCTCGCCAGCGAGGACGCGACGCCAACCCACGATCTCGCAACGACGATGTTTCACACGGTCCACGACGGGACCGGGGCGACGCGGCTGGGTCACCGGGCGCTGGTCGAGCCGGGGCTCGAGCACATGCGAAAGCGCCTGGCGCTGGGCAAGCTCTCGACCCGCGAGCTGCTCGCGTGCGGCGACGAGTTTGATCCGAGCCCCGACGAACTGCTGCAGTTCGCCGCGATCGATCACCCCGCCGTGATGTTCTCGCTCAGCCACGGAGACGGCCCCCCGCGGCGCGGCTGGGGCTCCGCCGAGCAGCAGCGGGCGCGGCAAGGGGCGATGAGCTTTGGTCGCGCGGGCTCGATCGAAGGGACCACGCTGAGCGACGCCAAGTTCTTGCCGGGTGGACTGTGGTTCATGCTGGCCTGCTACGGCGCGGGCACCCCAGACGCGAGCGCGTACCAGCACTGGCTGGCCGAGCTCAAACAGCTTGGCCAGTTTCGCGGCAAGGCCGAGGCCGTGCTCGCGGGGATCCCCGCTGCGGGGGAGCGGCCGTTCATCGCGGCGGTGCCCAAGGCCACGCTGGCCAGCGAGCACGGCCCGCTGGCGTTCGTAGGCCACGTGGATCTGGCGTGGAGCTACAGCTTTCAGGAGCTCGATGACGGGCCAATGAACCGACCGAGCAAGTTCACGGGTGTGCTGCGCTCGGCGCTGCGTCGGGATCGGATGGGCATCTCGTTTCGCGAGCTCTACAAGTATCTGGGCCAGACCGAGAGCGAGCTGGCCTCGATCTACGACCAGGGCGCGCGCGGGGGTGAGGTCGACCTGGCCCGGCGCGGGCACCTGTGGATGTTGCGGCAGGATCTCTCGGCGTACGTGCTGTTGGGTGATCCAGCGGCGCGCTTGTGCGTGCGAGGGGGGCGGGCTGCGAGCCAGCAGCAGGTGTCGACGCCGGTATCAGCTCAGAACTTTTTGGGGTTTCCGGTCGCGCAGTCGACCGAGACGCATGGCGCTGCGCTGCCCTTGAAGATCGACGAGCTCGAAGAGGCGATCGCCAAGGTGATCCTGGGCGACGAGTCGGCCAAGGCGATCGCGCGGGCTTACGATGTTGATCGACACGAGCTGCAGGAGCTGGCGGACGCGTACCAAGCAGCCGGGCGCGCGGCGCTGCGGGGGCGCTCGTGAGCGCGACCGTCACCCTGGAGCAGGCGGCCAGGCGGTAGCGAGCGGTTGACACCTCCGCGCCCGCGGGCCGGGATGGTTTATGCCTCCGCGTACCCGGCTTGCTCGCCAAGCTCTACAAGGCCGCCCTCGACCGGCCCGGCAAGGTCTACAACGCCCCCCTGACCCTGGCAGCGGGCAGGTCGACCACCGCAGGAATCGCCCCCGGCCCAGCCCGGGAGCGACCCGACCCCCCTGGAGACCGCCCCTGACCCTGCCAGCGGGCAGGTCGACCACCGCCGGAATCGCCCCCGGCCCAGCCCGGGAGCGACCCGACCCCCCTGGAGACCGCCCCTGACCCTGCCAGCGGGCAGGTCGACCACCGCAGGAATCGCCCCTGACCCTCGCCGCGAGTAGGTCGACCACCCCCCAAGCTGCCCAAGCTCCGATTCGGGAACGACGCGACCCCCAGCAAATCACCCCTGACCCAACGCGGGGGCGACGCGACCGCCCCTGAAATTGGCCCGACCCAGCGCCGGAGTCACCCGAGCGCCGGCGAAACCGCCCGCACCGCGGCGCGCGAGCAGGTCGAATGCCTCGAAGTTCGCCCCCGAGCCGGCGTTGAAGCCACTCGACAAGCTCGACTCCTGCCCGCCAAGCGCCCAAAGGGCGAGTCGAACGTGTCGATCTCTGGCCAGGCACCAATCCGCGAGCGAGTCGAACGTGTCGATTTCTGGCCAGGCACCCGTCCGCGAGCGAGTCGAGTATGTCGAGATCTGCCCCACAGGCGCCGCGCGTCGTGTTCGCGTCGCGATCGCGCTGCCCATGCCCCAGGTGAAGCAGGGGTGCCTGTGCCCAGCCCAGCCTGCTCACCCTCAGCGTCCGCAGCGGGACAGACCGAGCCCACCCGAAGGTCTCGGGTTCTCCTCGTTCACGAGGTCAGTCTGTCTGCTCGCGGAAGTCAGCTCGGTACGCCGCTCACCACCACGCGCGCGTCCGCGAGCGGGCGCCCAGCCAACGCCCGAAATAAAAACAGTCCCGGGCTCGCTCCTGGGGCTGCGTACGTGGGCAAACGCGGCCCCGCACGCCCGGCCATCGCATCGGTGTTACCGTCCCTGCACCCATGGCACTGACGGTCTTCGCTGAGCAAATGGGCTTCTTCCACAAGGGCTGCGGGGGCACCGGCGTCGGCCCGGTCGACGTGTGCCTGTCGCCGCCGCCGGGCCCGGTCCCGATCCCCTACGTCAACGTGCTGTTCGCCCAGGATCTGATCAAGGGCAGCAAGACCGTGCGGATCGACGGCGAGCCCACCTTCCTCGAGGACGTCTCGATGACCTCGAAGAGCATCGGCGACGAGGGCGGCACGCTTGGCGGCAGCGTCGTGACCGGGGAGATCCTCAAGAACGGCTACTTCACGGTGTGGTCGTCGACCGTGCAGGTCGAGGGCCTTGGGGTCGCCCGTCACGGCGACATCATGGGCCACAACAGCGCCGGGGGGCCGCCGCCATCCAACCTCAACTCGGGCGCGATCTGTCAGCCCGCGCAGGTCTCGGCCCCGGTCCCCGGTCCCGTCGCCTCGCGCCGCGCCGCCGAGGCCAAGGTCATGGAGGCGACCGGCCCCGGCGACTCCGAGCCGGCCAAGGTCATCCCCTGCGACTTTGAAAAGATCAGCGTCAAGTGCAGCCACACCGGCAGCGGCGACGGCAAGCGCGGGTTCGGCCCGTTCGAGTACACCTACAACGGGCAGATCCAAGACAACCTGCCGCGCCCAAAGAAGGGCTCGAAGGCGGCGTTCATCCCCAACATTCAGGTCATCGCGGGCGAGGACGATCGCCGCGCGGACAAGCTCGAGATCGAGATCACCGGCGGCCCCGGGTACAGCTGCAGCCACTCGCATCCGCACGTGGCGGTCACCAACCGGGCAACCGGCGAGGTCACCAAGCACGAGGGCAAGACCAAGGTCGAGCTAAAGCTGAAGTGCAAGAAGATCGAGCTGCCGGCCATCGCCTACATGAGCCCGGCCGCGGTGATCGGGTACTTCTTCTTCTCGCCCAAGTCGACCAATCGCTACATTGTCGAGGTCAGCTCTTGCGGCGTGCTGGAGGATCAGAGCCCCGGGTTTCGCAAGCTCTCGCGCACGATCGACGTGTTCTCGAGCGACAAGTACAAGCTGTCGCTCTCAATCCCGGCGCTCATCAAGCGCAACTACGCGAACACGGCGAGCAAGGCGCTGAAGCCCAACGCCAAGTGGGTCGACGGCAAAGACGACGGCTGGGACAAGAAGACCGACTGGGTCGACGATCCAGCGACCCCAGGCGGCGCGCCGGTCCGCAAGCCGATCGCCGGGGTTGTCGGCGCCAGCATCAAGCTCACGCGCAACAGCGAAGACGTCAACGCCACCGCCAAGCTCGGCGAGATCATTCAGGCGTTCGTCAACATCCAAAACGAGATCCAGTCGGTCATGAACTTCATCAAGAAGTTTCAGCCGCAGGTCGGCTGGAAGTTCGGGTTCTCGATCGGCTTCTTCACCGGGGATCTGTCGTTCGAGTGGGCCGCCAAAGAGGCCAAGGACCACACCGTCTTCAAGTGGTGGAAGTTCGAGGCTGCGCTCACCCTGGTCTCGATCGAGCTCGACGCCAGCTTTGGCATCGACTTCGAGGTCTGGCGGTTCACCGTCACCGCCGTGGTGTTTGGCAAGGTCTCGGGCGAAGCCAAGCTCAGCGCCTCGTGCGAAGCCACGCCAGAGAAGCCCGACTGGGGCACCCAGATCGGCGTCGAGATCAAGGGCGAGCTGGGGATCAAGGCCGCGCTCGGGGCCGACTGGGTCGCCGCCGCGGGCAAGTTCGAGCTTGGGTTTCCGTTCGAAGCTTCACCCAAGATCGACGACAAAGAGGGCCTGCAGATCGACTGGAAGCTCAAATTCAACGGGCTCGAGGCCAACGTCGTCGGCCACATCAGGTTCGCCGGCAGCTTCAGCCGCAAGTGGGACATCATGGACAAGCGCACCCTTGGACAGGGCACCTTCCCCAGCGGTGAAAAGCAGGCAACCGGAATTCCCAGCCCCGAAGGTGCGATCAAGTGAGCACGCCGATCTTCTACTTGCACGTGGAGGCCCGCGGCGTCCAAGCCGAGGTCCGACTCAACGACGCGCCGATCATCGAGCTGTTTGTCGAGTATCCGCAGCACGCGTTCCCGACGATCAGCGAGTGGGTCATCAACGGCGAGAACGTGCTGAGCGTGCACGTGCAGCAGGCCGACGAGACCGCCCAGCTGCGGATTACGCTGTGCCAGGCGTCGCTTGGCGACATCCCCGAGCCGGGCAGCGAGGTCGAGCTGGCGATCGTCGAGTGGCCGCCACCGCTGCCCGCGGGCGCCACCGAGGTCGCCGAGGTCGCCGCGCCCCCGATGCCCCCGATGCCCCCGATCCTGCGCGCGGTCGGGTTCGCTACCCATTCGTGGGCGCCGTGGTACTGGCAGAGCGCGCCGCCGTTCACCGCGGATCGGCGCAGCGTGGCCGAGCTCATCACGTGGCTTCGTGACCTGCACGCGACCCTGGCGGCTGGACAGATCGATCCGCTCGCCGCCAACAGCCAATTCAAGTTCAGCGAGGTCGCGCCGGTCTACGACATGACCACCGCCGAAGCGCAGACCCGGCTCACGCAGACGTGGGCCCACATCAGCGCCCAGCCCGGCTGGGAGATCGCCGCGTTCGACGAGGCCGACGTCGACCTGCGGGTGCGCTGTGATGGCCGGCTGATCGAGCCTTGCACCCGCGACGGCTTGCCGTTGATCCGGCAGATCCGACCGGTTGGGGGCGATCGCTGGTCGATGCCGATCTTCGTTGGCCGGACCCACCGTGACTACGTTGCCGGCTACCTGGCGATCGTACGCTGAGCTGCCCCGGACTCGGCCCGGCGCTTCAGCGCAGCCCCGAGCGCGTCGAAGCCCCGCTGGACCTTGCCGCCATACAACAGCTCCACGACTGGCGAGAGCGCGCCCGCGAACGCGTCTTCGCTGACGTAGCGGCAGCGCTGATCCCCAAGCACCTCGACCCGCTGGACCCGCTCGGCCCGAAACAGCCACGCGGGGCCGATCGTCATGCCCCAACACAGCTGCTCGCCGGGCGCCCAGCTCCGCAGGATCTCGACTTGCCTGCGCGGCTTGGCGCCGTCAAAGCTGACGTGCAGGACGATCGGATCGCCCACGACGAAGGTGGTCTCGATCCGCGGCGTAAACGGATTCCACGCCGAGTAGCCTTCGAGATCCGCGAGGATCTTCCAGACCCGCTCGGCGCTGGCAGCGATGTCGACGCGGGTGGAGAAGACCTTTGCCACGGCCTATGCCTAGCAAAATCCCGGCGCTTGTCGAACCTGCGCAGCTCAGGTCAGCGCGGTGATCAGCTGGAACACGCCGAGGCCCAAGATCACCGCCAGCAACACGCGCTGGCCGGCGTGCTCACCGAACCGAGCCTGGATCCGGGCGCGCAAGCGCGGACCCAACACATAGCCCAGCAGCATCATCGGCAGCGCGAGTCCGGCGAGCGTCAGCACCTCGATCGTCCACAGGCCAGCGAGACCGTGGCCGGCGATCGTGACCAACCCCAACGGTAAGAACAGCGCTTGAAAGTTGATCCGCACGGCCTCGCTGGACCAACCGCGCAGCGCCGCATAGGCCAGCAACGGCGGCCCGGCGATGTCGAACGCGGCCGAGCTCGCCCCCGTGAGCAGCCCGAACGCGAGGTCGCGGGCCCAGGCGGGCGCCCCCACCTGCTCGGTCGCGGCGTCGGGCCTTGCAGCCGCGCGGGGCCGCGCGAGCGACAGCAGCCGCCACCCACCAAACCCCAGCAGCAGCGCCGCGAGCCCCCAGTGCGCCCAGATCGGCGGCAACGCGACCAGCACGTACAGCCCGACCGGGACCCCAGCGACGGCGCCGAGCAGCAGGCGAATCACCGTCCCCTTCTCGATCGCCTCGGGTCGCTCGCGCAGCAACAACAACGCGATCGCCGTGCCTGCCAGCGCCAGCACGGGCGCGCCGCGTTCCAAGCCGATCAGCGCTGACAGCAGCGGGATCGCGAACATCGCGTCGCCAAAGCCGAACACCGCCCGCAGCAACATCGCGATCAAGATGACGCCGAGCACGGCGGTGATCAGGGTTGGGGCCATTGGAAGGGGCGCAGGGTATCCCGTCCCCCCACCCAACATCGGGCCATTTCTCACAGCCCAGGCGCCGAGCTGCGGCGTCCACACATGCGATGCTTGGGGCCGGGAACCCCAAGCGAAGCAATGAAAGCGAAGCAAGACCCACCCCCCAGCGCAGCCCCGACCCCCGTCGCCGCGTTCAATGGCAAGGTCATCGCGCTGACCGGCACCTTCACGACGATGAAGCGGGCCGACGCAAAAAAAGTGCTGACGCAGGCCGGCGCGAGCGTTGGCAGCGGCGTCACCAAGAAGACCGATCTCCTGATCCACGGCGACAACGCGGGCTCGAAGCTCGACAAGGCCACCAGCTTGGGCGTAACCCTGATGACCGAGGCGCAGATGGTCGCGCTGCTGACGGCCGGGGGCGCGGGCGCACAGCAGCTCGCCAACGCCGACGCCAAGCTGGCCAAGAAGCAGGCAGAGGACGCCGCGGCCTCGACCGAGATGACGGCCGTAGCGACGGAGCTTCGGGCCTTTGTCGCGGCCTTGAAGCGCCGCAAGGACATCGAGGTCACCCACGCCACGCTCGGGCGCAAGGCCGGCAAGTCCAAGCTCGCGCAGCTGCGCGCGGCCGACATTCCGACCGAGCTGATCAACTTCTACGCAGAGATCGATGGCGCCCACATCGAATGGCGCTTCGTCGAGCCCCCCGGCGGTGGTTGCTTGCGCCTGCCACCGGTCTCGAGGTGGACCCAGTTTACCGGGGACGACGATCACTACATGGGGTTTGGTGAGGACCGTGAGGCCTTGCTGCTCGACGAGGTCACGCCCGAAGGCGGCACCTGGCTGGTCCGCGACAAGCCGACCGACACCACGGGGGAGCCCGGGCGCGTGGGGATCATCTTTGCCTCGGCGGCACAGGGCGCCGATGGCATCACCCCGGCCGACTCGATCGCGGCCTACCTGCGCGCCGCGATCGACAACGGCTTCGTTCACTACTGGCCACGCTGCTTCAGGCCAAACCCCTACGTGTCGTACGCCGAGCAAGAGCAGACGCTCGAGCGGTTCCGGGCGACCCCGGTGACGCCGTCCAAAGTCCGCGTGGGGCAGCGTGTCCAGTTTGGGTACTTCTCCGAGGGCGGCCGCGGCGAGGTCTTGGCGATCCACGAGGCACCCGAGGGGCCCGCGAGCGAGTTTTGCGGGACCAAGCTGGCGCAGGTGCAGCTCGACGAGGGCACGATCGCCTGGATCCCAGTCAAGTGGATGAAGACCTGGACACGCGTCGACGCCTACCAGCGCCTGCGCGACCCGAGCTTTGTGTTTGCGGCGGCGGCGAAGGACGATCCTGGGGCGCTGCTCGATGAGCTCGTCCGGGCGATGGATCCGCTCACGAGCTACTCGAACCTCGCGTTCGCCCAGGTGCCAAGCAACGCCCGCCGGGCCGCCGGGCTGCTCGCAACTCGCTCACTCGCCGACGCGGTCGCGATCGTCATCGATCTTCATGCCGCGGTCGCGCGCGCGGGCATCGAGCTCGACGCGCAGCGCGTGGTCGCCGAGACCGGCGACGAATTCTCCAAGCCCGAGATGTCGCGCTGCCGCTGGCAATACCGGGTCAGCGACGTGTTCATTGGCCTGTTTGGCGGCCTGCTGCTGCTCGCCCACCACGAGTCCGCCCGCCGCGGCGTGCCTGGCAACGCGCTGCTGGGCGCCAAGCTGGTCGCTCGGCTCGCCAAGCTCGACGGCGCGGACCCCCTGCACACGCGCTGCACCAACGACCAGCTCCTGGCGGCGCCGCAGTGGGGGCACGGGTCCAGCGAGCACGCCCAGGCGCTCGGGCTCCCAGCTGACGCGATCGTGCTCTCGGGCACGGGCTACTGAGTCACCTGGTCAGGCTGGCCCAGCGTCGCGAACTCGGCCAGCGTCCATGTGTTGGCGCCATGGTTGTGAAGATGAAAGGTCACGGTCGCGCCCGGCTCGGCCGCGACCGGGCTCGCAAACCGGATCGACCGCGCATCCGAGGCGCCGGGGATCTCGACGTGGGTCTCCCACACCAGCGCGCCGTTGATCAGCAAGGCGAGGTGCCCGGTCGCCGGCTCGTGCGAGATCAGCGACTGCCACCACACCCGCACCCGCAGCTCGTCGCCGATCTCCAGCGGCTCGGCCAGCGGCTGCTCGACGCTGAAGTAGTTGCACCCGCTGGTCGAGACCTCGAGCGTCCCAAACTCCTCGGCCCACGCCGATGAAGGGCAGATCGTCTGGGACGGACGGTGCTCGAACAAGGGATCATCCGCGGCCGCGGTTGGGGTCCAGTCTTCAGCGTAGACCAGCGGACGCGGCTCGGCGTCGCGCGTGGGCGAGTCGGCCCCGCCGACCGAGTTGCCCGAGTTGCCCGAGTCAGCCGAGTCGACCGGATCGCCAAGATCGCAGCCCGAGGCGAGCGTGAAAACCAGCGCAGCGGTGCTCAGCAACACAAGAATGGCGGTGGCGCGCATGAGTGCTGCCTTCAACACCGCGAGCCCCCGCGGATGTCACCTGCGTTGAAACCCGGATCCACGGCACTGGCTTCGCCGAATCCTGGCAGCCCGCGGTGCAATGCATCGCGGGTGATCGGCTGACGCTCACGGATCAGTTCGTCCTCGACGTCGATGCGATCTACGCAGGGATCTTCGAGCTCCCCACCGCCTGACCCAGATCGGCGAGACCCTAATCCTGCCCCGGTTCGTAGGCTTCCGAACGTGCTATTCAGCACCTCATGCTCGAGCAGCCCGGTCCAGACCTCGATCTATGCCGCCGCTACGTGGCCCTGCGGCCGCCGCCCGGAAGGCTGCTGATGTGCGGCGTGACGGGCAGCCACCACTACGGCTTCTCGTCGGCCGACAGCGACATCGATCTCAAGGGCATCCACCAGCTCCCGACCGAGCGGATCGTGTCCTTGTTTCCGGGCCGCGATAACCACGACGCGCTCGAGGTGTTCGAGGACGTCGAGTGCGACCTGACCACCAACGAGCTCGCCCAGGCGCTGCGGCTGCTCATCAAGGGCAACGGCAACCTTCACGAGCGACTGGCGAGCCCGTTTCAGCTGGTCACCAACCAACTCGTCGACGAGCTGCGCGAGCTGGGCCTTCGCGCCCGCAGCCGGGCCAGCCATGGCCACTATCGCGGGTACCTGCACGGCATGCGGCGCGAGCACGAGAAGCAGGAGCCGCCCCGGGCCAAGTCGCTGCTCTACACCTACCGCGTGGCCCTGACCGGCATCCACCTGCTCGAGACCGGCGAGCTCGTGGCCCACCTGCCCAGCCTCGCGCCCGAGTACGGGTTTTCAGAGGTGCTCGAGCTGGTCGAGGTCAAGATCGCTGGCGCCGAGAAGGAGCCCGCCCCCGAGCCGCTGGCCACCCAGCTGCGCGCGCGCTGGCCCGAGCTCGAGGCCCGCATCGACGCCGCCCGCGATCGCAGCCCGCTGCCCGAGCAGGCGACCAACGTCGATGAGATCGAGGCGTGGCTGGTCGCCCGCCGCCGCGAGGGCTTTGGCGCCTGAGCTCGGCTCAGGGCCCGCCCCGCGCTCGGCTCAGTTGAAATTCTGCACAGCCCAGTAGTCGCCCTGCGCGGTCTGGAAAAACCCGCAAGCGACCCGGGTGTAGTTCGGGTTGCTCATGTTGATGTAGTGCCCATGCTCGGAGAACGGCTCGCCCGGGCCCTCGGCCCACATCTGCGCGAGGCAGCCGTCGAGCAGCTGGGTGACCGGGCCAGGCCAGCCGGGGCACTCGTTTTGGGCTGACTCGCCGCACATCCCAAACGCGCCGTGCGGCGTGTTGGTCATCGCGTCGCTCTGCGCTTCGCCGTCCGAGCAGACCTCGGCGTCCGTCCAGCGCTGCAGCGGCGGCAGGTTGAGCGTCGCCCGGTAGCCGTTGATGACCTCGACGCAGTAGGTGGCCTCGGCTTCGTAGGGATTGCCGCTGTCGCCGTCGCCGTCGCCGCCGGGATCACCGTCGCCGTCGCCGCCGGGATCACCGTCACCGTCGCCGTCAGGATCACCGTCGCCGTCGCCGCTGGGATCGCCGTCGCCGCTGGGATCACCGTCACCGTCACCATCGCCGCCGCTGGTCTCGGGCATCCCGTCGGCGCCCGTGCCCACACTCTCACGGGTTGGGGTGCCGCCATAGCAAGCGAGCCCCGCAACACAAACCCACCCAAGCAGTCCAAGTCGGCGCATGGCCAATGATAGCCGACCTCGGCCGCGGGCGCGTCACCAAGCGACACCAAGAAAGTCGGAGACGGGCACGAGGCGACCCGTGCCGTCCCGAAGACGAATGATGACGACGTTGTCGTAGAACTGGATCTTCTCAACGTTCGTCAGTTCGGCGCGCTCGCCGTCTCGCCCTCGGTAAAACGCAACGTTGGGTCCCTCGCCGTCCATCCTGAAGTTTTCGAGGGCGCGACCGACTTCCTCGGGCGGACTCTCGACCTCGACCTTGACCGTGTTCTCGGCCTGCTTCGAGCTCGGTCGCGGGATCGCAGACGCGCCTGCGATGCAGCGGGTCGACACGTCCAGCCGCTCCGGTCGCGTCGGCTCACCGTCTCGGTTCAGATCCGTCCAGCGGTAGGTGGTGTGCCACACAGTGCAGTCATCCTCGGTCATGCCCGACCCGTCTTCGTATCCCCTCCCCGGTTCGAACGGAGCGCTCGGGTGTGCCACCTCGACCTCGTAGGTTCGCGCCCGCGCGGAGCGGTGACTACACCCGGCGCAGAGAGTCGTGAGCGCTACCAGGACCAAAGACGAACGTACCAGTCGCATGGCTGAATGGTCGTATGGCATCCGCCCCCATTCAACGCTTGGGTCGGGGCGCTCGCACGATGGTTCACACGGTACACTGTGCGGACAGTGAGCCGCGCGTGGACCCTCGTCTGTCGGGCTTGTCGCGCCGATCTCTCGGTCGCGCTGACAGAGATCGAGATCGACGCGGATCCGGTTCAGGTCGTCAAGGGCCGCGACATGCTCCCACGCGGTTGCATGTGGCGGGCGCGGGCGGGCTTCGCCGAGTTCGAGATCGCGGCCAACGAGATCCTGTGCTGCAGCGGCGACCTCCCAACGGCCGTGCTCGGCGGTAGCACCGGCTGCTGCGGGCCCGACGGACTCGACGGGCCCAACCTGCGCTGTGTATGCGGGGCCGCGTTCGCTACCGCATTTGGCGATTGCTGGCAGCCGCATGTCGTCTCCGTGAGTCCCAAGCGGGTGGTCTGTGCACCCGCGACACCGGAGGTCAGCGTGCATGTGTATCCGCCGGACAGCTCGCATCCATCGGCGTGGGCGTTCGCGGCGTGGTTGCATGAAGTGCTTGGGACTGACGATTGGTACGGGCTCGAGCTCGAGTTGCTGGTGCAGGCGTGGGCCGGCCGCGCGCCAACGCCGGTCGTGATCGTCTGGCTCGATACGCCCCGCGAACGCGCCGCGGGCGTCCCGGTGCAGGAGCTCATCGCGGCGATCGGTCGGCTCGCAGGCGCACCGATCAGCGTGGTCACACCGATCAGCGACGGCTCGAGCTACGCGCGGCAGGCCGAGTGAAGCGTCCCAAAGCACGGATGTCCGCGACGCAACCCGCGCGGCCCCTCGCTCCGCCGTGCGCGCGTCTTCACCAGCTGGCTGCACGCATTTCACAGATCGGCGGCCGCTTGCGGCCAGGCGTCGCTCCTCGACTGCATTTCAATAGCGGGCGCCCCCCGCTCCGTCGACGTCGGTCTGGAAGCATTCCATGTTGGCAGCAGGGCTCGCACGAGCCGTACCACAACCGAGATGGACGCACGCCTCAGCGAAGAGATCACCAGGCGCATGGGTGTCTGCCCGTCGTTCTTCGGGCTCGCGCGGGCCAACGAGACCGTCTCCCGCCACCTGTGGTTGCACGCCCAGGGGGCCTACCTCGACAACCCCCTGCCCGCGCTCTTCAAGGAGCGCCTGTTCGTCTACCTCTCCAGGTTCTGTGGGGTGCGTTACTGCCTCACGCGGCACGCGGCGTTTCTCATGGGTCGCGGCTACGTCTCGGGTGACCCCGCGTGCCCGCCCATGTCCGGTCCCGACGTGCTCGAGTTGCTAAAGCGCGAGCCGCCGAGCAGCGCGGAGATCGTCCGGCACTCCGAGCGCCTGTTGAGCGTTCCGGGCCGTCCGATGTCGTGGCCCGCGCCAAATAGCGATCTCGAGGACGCGATCTTTGGCTGCTGCGTCGCTGTGTTCCTGCACTCGGCACACGCTGTGTTTCCGAACGAAGCCCTTCGGCACGCTCTGTCGCCGCATGACTACTGCAGCCTCGTCGAGCTGCTGTCCTTCGTCCGGGTCGCACACTTCTGGACGGAGAGCTTCCCAGGCCTGACCCACGAGCACGACGTCGAGCAGCTCCTCTCGGAGCAGATCGAGATCGCGACCTGGATTGACGCCCAGTACTCGAGTCAGCCGAACGTGATGGGTCATCCGAGCGTCCTCCACACGCAGCTCGTCACGGGTCTCTCGTCGTTGCGGCGGCTGGTTCTGACCGCGTCCCGAGGGGACGCGCTCATGGGCGCCGAGGCCCTGCTGCGCACGGAGGTGCTGCAAGCCTCCTTCAATTCACTTCAAGCCCAAGTCGGGGCCGCGCGCCCGAACAGCGTCGAGGCCTACGCCTGGGTCCACGACGCGAAGACCCACGAATTCAGCTTCGTGGGCAGCGCGTACCAGCGAATCTTTCAACACGTCGGCGACAGTCACAAAGACCGCTCCGCCTGGCTCGAGCTCGTTCACCCCGAGGACCGCCACCTCGCCAAGGCCAGCCTCGAAGCCGGCCTCGCGGGCGCCGCTTTCGATGTCGAGTACCGAGTCACCTCACCGGCTCGCGGCCTGCGCTGGGTCTCGGAGCGTGGAACGCCGATCCACGACGACCACGGGCACCTCGAGCGTGTCGTGGGCGTCGTGTGTGACATTACGGATCGCAGGCGGCAGGAGAGCCAGCATCTGCAGAGGGCGCAGCGGATGCATTCGGTAGGCACGCTGGCCGCCCGGGTCGCCCATGACTTCAACAATCTGCTCATGGTCATCACGGGTAACTCGGAGCTGCTCGCCGATCACCTGGACTCCGACGGCCCCGCCATGGAGTACTTGCGGCCGATCGGCCGCGCCGCGGAGCGTGCCGCGGAGCACGTGGAGCGTCTGCTGGCGTTCGCCCGCAAGAACGATGAGAGCCCGCGAACCGTCAACTTGAACGAGGAGATCGAGGAGCTCCGTCACGTCTTCCAGCACCTCGTGGGGAGCTCGGTGGAGCTCGAGATCCGCTGCGACCCGGCGATCTCTGCGATCGAGTGCATCCCAACTGATATCGAGCAGATCCTGCTCAACCTGGTCGTGAACGCCAAGGACGCCGTGGCGGAGTCCGGTCGCATCACCATCGAGACGCGCGTGGCCGATGCCGAAGATCAGGGCGCGCCGTGGGTGCAGCTGCTCGTCTCCGACACGGGCTGCGGCATGTCCCCGGAGACCATGAGCAAGGTCTTCGAGCCGTTCTTCACCACCAAGGACCCCGGACAGGGCACCGGGCTGGGGCTCGCCACCATCTACAGAATCGTCGAGGACCTCGGCGGGCGCACAACAGTGGAGAGCGAGCTCGGTCGAGGCACGACGTTCACGCTGTGGTTCCCCGGCTGCACACAACAGTCGCAGCAGAAGGGAACGCTGCAACCTCTCGACCGCACAATAGGTGCGGAGACCGTGCTGCTCTGCGACGACGACGCCATGGTCCGCCGGGTGCTGTCACAGGTGCTGCGAGCTTCCGGCTACGTCGTCCTCGAAGCGATCGACGGCCTCGCGGCCCTCGACGTCGCAAAGCAGCACGCCGACTCCATTGACATGGTGATCACCGACGTGAACATGCCGCGACTCGACGGCCACGGCCTCGCCGATGCTCTCGTCGCGGAAGGACTCGATGTCCCGGTCATCCTGCTCACTGGGTATGGGGAAACGCCTGGAGTCGAGCGACCCGGTGTGCACCGCGTCGAGCTCGCCAAGCCGATTCGTCGTCACGATCTTCTGTTGAACATGCGTGATTGCTTCGAGGCGCATGCCCGGAGCAGCGAAGCCAAGCGGCGGCCAGCTCCTCCGAAGTGAACAGGCTTCCGCGGAGGCCTTCGCTAGATCAGCCCGCCCGCGGGCCGACCTACGAGCGCTGCCGCGCCCAACGCCCAGGCTTCAGCGGAAGCCTCCGCGAGCGCTCTCGACGGGCGATCCTCTTCCACCACGGCGGACTCGATTTACTGCCAGACCTGGCCTGACTCCACTCAAAAGCCTGAAGAGCCACATTGGCGCCTGACCTGAACATCGGGATACGTACAATAGACGAATGTCCGATGCCGCGACATTGCACGATTCGTTGAACCAGGAACAGCTCCAGGCGATCGGCGATGAGATCGCTACATTTGCTGCACGAATCGACGTCGCCGAGCATGCCCTCATCACGCGGCTTCGGGTCTTCGATGCCCACGAAGCGTGGGGCGGCACGGGGTTTCTCTCGTGTGCGCACTGGCTCAGCTGGCGGATCGGCATTGGGCTAAAGGCGGCACGCGAAAAGGTCCGGGTTGCGCGGGCGCTCGGCACATTGACAGCGGTTGATGCGTTGTTTAGCCGGGGTGAGCTCAGCTATTCAAAGGTCCGGGCGATAACCCGCGTCGCCACGCCCGAGAACGAGCAAGAGTTCATTGACGCTGCGGTCCACGCGACCGCGTCGCAGATCGAACTGCTGACCCGGGCCTACAAGCGCTGCCGCGTACAAGCAGAGATCCCTGGCGAGCTGCCGCGAGACCAGCGCCGCTTCGTCCGGCGAGCCGAGACCCTTGGAGGCATGGTTCGCATCGAGATGCAGTTGACCCCGGAGGAGGCTGCTGTGGTCTGGGAGGCCATGCAATCAGCCATGTCTACCGGCGAGGCAGAGGCTTCCGCGGAGGTCTCCGTGGCACCGTCGCCAACCCTTCAGGCGCCCAGCGCACAGGCTTCCGCGGAAGCCTCCACTGAGCCGACCCACGCACAGGCTTCCGCGGGCATGCCTGCAGATCCCCTGGCCGCCACCTACGGCGAGGAGCTGCAGCAACAGCAGGCCGACGCGATCGTCAATATCGCGCGGGCCTATCTACAGCACAGCCCCCGCACGCTCAGCTCCGGCTATGAGCTGGTCGTCATCACATCTGAGGACCAACTCGAGCACGGTCCCGGTGGGGTCGGTGGGTTCTTGCGTGATGGCACGCCGGTCCCGCTGCACGTGGCGCGCATGCTCGCGTGCGACAGCGCCCGGGTCGATGTCGTGACCGGTGCGGACGGGGAGCTGCTCGACGTCGGTCGCAGCACGCGTTCGATCCCCTCCGCGATCACGCGCGCGCTGTGGCTGCGTGACGGCGGGTGCCGGGTGCCGGGCTGCGGTCGAAAGCGGCATCTGCATGGTCACCACATTCAAGCGTGGGCAGAAGGCGGGCCAACCCGCTTGGCAAATCTAGTGCTCGTCTGCCCGGGTCACCATCGCATGATTCACGAGGGCGGGCTGTCCGTGGAGGTTCGAGCTGACAAGATCATGTTCATCGATCAGCGCGGTCACACAATATTGGCCGCGCCCCCGCGCGTCGGGAGTGACCAAGAGTTAGAGGCGCTCGAGCGGTTCTTGCGTGAGGCGGATCTGCACATCGACGCCAGCACGACAACGCCCAAGTGGGATGGTCGGCCGATGAACCTGTCGGACACGCTGGACTGGATGTTCATCGCCGACAGGAGCCGGGCGGTGGGGACGGGGGTGGGGACGACCAACTGACCGATTGCCCCTCCACCCATCATCGTCGCAGCTCGCGTTGCCCGGGGAGCGGTGGTCTCCGTCGGGGGGCTGCCTGTCGCGCCTATCGCAATTGCCCAAGACTTCGCAACACAAACGCGCGTCGCTCGAGTAGCTCGTGTTGCTCGTCCTCGTCCAGGTCAACCTGTTCAACATCGGCCAAGATCTCGTCGATCTCCTGCAGTGCCGAGCACAGCTCACCTCGAGAGATCATCAACTCCACAATGTCCAGAACGAGATCTCCCGGTGGGCGGACATACAGCGCGCCAGTGCCGCACACCCTGCGTTCGTTCCGGGTTAGGTGCGGAGCTGAGGCCCAAGGGCGAGGAGCGGCGACGACGCTGTACCGGGCGTACTGCTAGGAGCTGCGACACTGCCATTGGGCCTCAGTGCCGTGCATAACCCGGAACGAACTTAGGGTGTGCGGCACTAGCCTCACGGAGCGCCTGTTCCGCCTCAGCGTGACGTCCACAGCGGGTGAGGTACGCGCCCGTCGCTCGGTGCCAGACACGCCGGTCATTCGCATCTTCCCATATCGGCCGATTCTCTCGAATGAGTTGCTCGCATTCGTCGAAGCGAAACATAGATGACAGCGAATGCATCATGAGTGCAAGCGCAGGGACGTTGCCGGGCCGGCGAGCCAAGAAATCCTGGCACAGCTCGTAGAGAGTGGCGTTCTCCCCGTTCTCAAACGCCGAAACCATGGTCTCCCATAGTGACCTCTCCCAGTCAGTCAGTAGTAGGGGCATCAGTCGTACTCTCCCTCTAGCGCCCCGCGCGGGTCGGACTCCTGCCTCGGGCCATGTCGAACAGGCCGCCACGTACGAACTGGCTCCGACGGCAACGAGGATGCTGTCGACGAATCCACCGCTTGCTAGCGCACGATCACGACCCCGCGCAGCTCCCCGTCCGAGCGCACTTGCACCGCCGCCGTGTCCCCTGCCGCGTAGTCCCCTTCGATCGCCGCCGCCGCGACGACCAGCGCCAACACCCCTGCCGCGACGCCGATCTCACCGACCGAGGCCGAAGGCCAGACCACCGGCAGCCGCTCGCGCGGGGTCCTGTACCCACGCAGCAGCGCATGCGTGTGCTCCCAGGCGTCGTAGCGCTCGCCGTTGAAATTCCCAGCAATGAACGCAATCTCGGACTCGGGGATGTCGGCGTCCTGCGACGCGGTCGTGAGCGCCGAGGTGAACGCCTCACCCACGGAGTACGCGGTCCCGCGCACCGTCGCGCGCTCGTACCCCAGGCCGATGCCGCGGACACACACACCCTCGGGCGCGGCTACTGTTTCCTCGGCCGGCAGGTCGGACTGCGGTGTTCGGACCGCGCGCCCCACCCAAACGAACGCCGCCCCCTCGCCGGGCACCAACCCCTGCGATTGCTTTGGGCCAAGCAAGCGATCACCCTGGGCCAGCGCCTGCAAGTCGACCTTGCGCAGCAGCGAGTCCGCGCCCCCGATCACGCACCCAACCTCGCCCGCGATCGCCTGGGTCTCCAGCAGCTCCCGCGCGATCCCCAGCGCCTCGACGCAGCCCGCGGCCCCGCTGCGCAGCACTCGGGAGCAGGGCGCAAACCGAACCCCGACCAGCGCCTCGAGCCGCCGCAGCAGCTCGCTGTCGCTGACGCCCGCGCTCAGCGGGTGCGCGCGCTCGGGCTCGGGCACCAACCACAGCAGTGCAGGCTCGGCGCCCGCGGCCGGCTTGCCCACGCACTCGAGCAACGCCCGCCCAGCGAGGTTGAGTAGCCACTCGCCCGGGTCCGCGCGCAGGCGGGGATCCGCGGACACCCGCGCGCCGATCTGCGCTTCTTCGTCATCGAGGATCGGCGCTTCGATCGGCGCGAAGCGCTTGATGCCCGCTCGGATCGCCGCGCAGGTCTGCGGCGCGGTGAGGCCAACGGCGGTCACCGCTCCGTAGCCAAGGATCTGCATGGTCGAGTCGATCACCATCACGCACCGCCATCACTCAGTAGAAATACGGCCGCCCGACCGGGACCTGATCCGCGCCGCGCAGCTGCACATAGCACTTGCCGCTGGCCCGGGCGCGCAGCCACCCCGGCGGCACGTGGCCGATCACCAGCTCCTCGATCGGCGGGGTCGAGCGCGCGACCGGCAGCGCGACCCGCCCCGTCAAGCTCAACCGCCGCCGCTCGGGATCGATCTCGATCGTGTCGACGCGCAGGCCCACCCGCTCGAGCTGCCCCGCCCTGATCGCCCTGCTCGCCCTGATCGCCCTGATCGCGTGGATCGGCACGTCCAGGTGCGGCAGCCGAAACAGCCACTCGCCCTCGGGCGTGAGGTTGACCAGCCGGACGGGCTCGCCGCCGACGAAGCGCTCGAGCTGCTGATCCGCCGCGACCGACTGATTGCAGGCGGGATCGTGATCGTGCGGCAGCAACGGCCAGCGCCGCCGCTGCCAGCCAATGTCAAAGGTCCCCGCCAGCGCCCGCCGGGGCAGCCACGCCCGCGAGACCACCCCAAACCCCGCCGGTACACAGGCGGTCTGCCGCCGCACCATGGTCGACGCAGGATCTTCAACGTTGGGCAGCTCGCTGAGCACCGCAGGATCACCCGAGCGCGCCCCCGCCCAGCCGATGCCAAGGGGATTGCGCTGATCGAGATCGAGCTCGCCGTCACGCCCGCGCACCGTGCCGCCGTAGGCCCGCTCCCAGCCCAGCGGCATCGACACGAAGGGCAGCGGTTCCCCGGGCTGATCGTCGACCCAGACCCGATCACCGGTGACCAACAAGCTCTTGATCAGCTGGGCCTGGCCCGCGTCGTGGGCCGCCTCGCTGCTCTGGACCCCGTCTGGGTGACCCACGTGGAGCTCGACGAACAGCTTGTCGATCGGGCGCCCACGCGGCGCGTGGGCCTGGGCGCCCACCACCACCACGTCAACGCGGGGCTTGAACAGCGCCAGATCGGTGTCGGCGAGCGGGCTGCCCAGGCTGGGATCCCCGATGAACTCATCGCACAGGCGGATCGGCGCCGGGTCGGGCACCAGCTGCGGGCGGCCGTCCGCGCCGATCTCGAACGTGGCCTTGACCACCAACAGCACCGCCTCGCCGCCCTGCCCGTCCGGCGTCAGCAGGTGCGTCGCCTCGAAGGGCGTGCGGTTGTCCAGCCTGGAGATCGTCGACACCTAGCTCCACCTCCCAGCGCGGTCGAGCCCGACCGGCCAGTAGGGCATCGCCGTGAGCACGTCGACCCAGGTCTGGTGCCGCTCGTCTCGCAGCCAGCCCAGCAACATCTGCTCCGGGGCGACGTGGCGATCGATCTCGGTCAGCGCCGCGTTGATCTCGTGGCACAGCGCCCAGTAGGCCTGGATCACCCCGATCACCTGCGGATGCCCCACCGGCCCGAACAAGTGATCCGCGAAGGCGCGCTCGAGCGCTCGAGCGGCGGAGTCCGCCCCGCGCTGCAGGTGTTCGTCGACAACCCGGGCCCACCACCGCTCGACCTGCGCCAAGGCCCGCCCGAGCGCGCGCAGGTACGAGTTGTACGCGAGCCGGTGAAACTCGCTGGCGTGCTCGAGCGCGACGGGCTTGAACCCACCCGCGCGCAGATCAAAGCCGGCGCCAAGCAGGCGCTCGAGCCCGCGCTGGGTCCCGTGGCGCAGCTCGAAGTCGAAGGCTTGGGGCCGGTGGGTGTCCGCTTCGACGATCTGCAGGGTCCGCATGCTCGGCCGCGGCTCGGGGCTCACGCCGATCGGCGACATCACCAGGTACGCGAGCTTGGCGTGGAGCTTGGGCGCCTCGATCGAGAGCCGCTCGATCAACAGCCGCTCGGGTGCGGGCGGGATCAGCTGGTCCGGCGCGCCCTCGGCCTCGCTGCCCCACGCGGCGTCGTCGTCAAATCGCGGGGTCGATCCCCCGCGTGGCGCCGGGCCCAGCGCTGAGAACCGGCGGTGATAGTCGCGGTAGATCGCCAGCACGCGCGGGTGCGAGGCCACGCCGGCCGGCCAGCGCAGCTTGATCGCCTTGCGCCCAAGCGTGGCGATGAGCCGCTCCCACCACGGCTCGAGCTCGTCGAGCGCCGCGCCAAGCTCGCTCACGTACGCGGAGTAGAGCTCCGCAACCTCTCCCTCCAAGTCCGGCATGACGACGGCCCCGCGGGGCGGCGGCACATGTTAGCGCCCGAAGGCCACGCGTGTCGACGCTCCGTGCTCGAGCGCTGGCTGTGGGTCCTAAGACTTCCCGGGTGGCTTGGGTTGAAACGGGGTCATCAAGCGCAGCAGCTCGGCCTGATGGACCATCTCGGTCTCGGGGTCGTCGCTGTCGAAGTCGTCGTCGTCGTCGTCGTCGTCGTCATCGAGCGGCGCGCCGACAAAGCCAACGTAGCCCCGCGACGGCGCTGGTGCGACGGGCTGCGCTGCGCTCGGTGTGACCGGGCGCGCGGGCGTGGGCCGCACGGGCGCCCGCATGGGCGACGATCCCACCCCGGCCGGCAGCCGCGACGGAGGGACTTGCTTGGGCGCGGGCGCGGGCGCGGGGATCGGCGCGGGCGCGGGAACCGGCGCGGGAGCTCGCGGCTGCGGTGCGGGTGCCCGCGGCGTTGCCATCGGCGTGGGCGGTTGGGCGGCTGGGCTCCACAGCGGAGGACCGGCGACGTGGCCCGGTGGCGCGACGGGCATGCGATGCACGGGCGGGCGATCCATGTGCTGGGGCTCGGGCGGGGGCGCGACGGCTCGAGCCGGGATCGGGCTTTGCCTCGCTGGGGTCGGCGGCTGCATGGGCACCGATGCGCTCGGGAGCTCCGCCCCGGGAGCCAAGACGACGGTCGCTTCAGTCCGGCCCCCCTGCGACGCCCCCGAGCCGCCGGGACCGTGGGCGCCAAACAGCTCCTCGGAGGTCAGGAATTCCGTGGCGAGCTCCTGATCGTCGTCGTCCTCATCCTCCTCGCCTTCGCCGAACAGCTCCTCGGAGCTCAAGAACTGAGTCCTGGGCTCGGGCTCGGCCTCGGGGAACAGATCCGCCGCCGACAAGAACTCCGTCCGCATGCTGGGATCGAGCGGCTGCTCTTCCAGCAAGATCGTGCGCTTGGGTGAGGAGGTGCTCGACGAGCTCAGGAACTCCGTGCGCTGGGGACCCGCGTCGGATCCGAACAGCTCTGCCTCTGAGATGAACTGGGTGCTGGGCTCGTCCTCGTCCCCGTCGCCCCCGTAACCCCCGTAGTCATCGCCGGCCGGGGGCGGCTGAGGGTTGACCGCCGCGTAGCCCCCGGTCGGCCGCAGCTTGGGTCGACGCGGCCGCGAGCGCGACCACAGCGACCACGCGATCAACAGACACGACGCCGCTCCGAGCAAGCTAGCGCCGACGATCACGTAGATGCCCATCCCCTTTATCGGTTAGACCCGACGGCCCTCCGCCGTCAACCAATGCGACGTCTTCATCGCCAGTTCTTCGCCGCCAGCTCGGGATCGCGTCCGCTGAGCCGCCCGATCGCGGTGATATTGATCTTTGGGACAGACCGGCGCGGCTGCGCGAGCGGTTGACAGCCGGCGCCAACCCAAGCATCCCATGCGCGAACCCCATGAGTGACGACCTGCTGGCCCCCGGACTGCCCCCGCCTGATCCGCGCTCGAGCACTGGCTCGGGCCAGGGGACCGGACCGATCGGTCCGATGGTGGCGATCGGCGCCCTGTTGATCGCAGCTTTCGGGTTCGCGCTGTTTGGTATCGGCTACGCGGCAGGCTGGTGGGGCGCCGCCAGCGACAAGCCCGACGACGAGCCACCCGCGGTCGCGAAGGCCAAACCAGACGTCGCCGAGGCCCCGGTCGAGCCCGCGTTCGCTGGCGCCGAGCTGACCCCCGAGGTCGACCCACTCGCCGGTCCCGTCGAGGTCGAACGCGACGAGTGGGAGCTCGCCGGCCTCGAGCCGGTCCCCGAGATCGAGCCGCGCACAAACGGACGCGGGGGATCAGGCGGCGCGGGCTCGGGTTCCGCGGACGGCTCGGGCAGCTCGGCCAACTCGGGGGCGGGCACCCGGTGGGCGGGGCCACGCGTGAGCGTGACGTTGGTCCTCAAGCACTACCAGCGCGTCGAAGTGAAGCTTGGCGGCCGGGTGCTCGACCTCGACAGCGACAAGACCGTCAAGATCCGGCCCGGCGGCTACCGCATCGAGCTGCGCAAGACGGTCGACGCTCCGTGGCAGCCAGCGGGGCTGATCGAGATCGAAGAGGATCACAGCTACCGCGTGACGCTGCTGGATCCCCCCCTCGCCAAGCTCGAGATCGTGAAGTGAAGTGAAGTGAAGTGAGCGACGACCATCGACAGCTGCTCGCCCGCGCCGTCGAGCTCGCGCTGGCCAACGAGGCCCGCGGCGGCCTGCCGGTCGGAGCCGTGATCGCTCTGCGCGGCCGGATCATCGCCGAGGGCGCGTCCGAGGTCCCCGGGCCGCCCTACCACCCCGGTCGCCACGCAGAGATGCAGGCGCTGTCGCGGGTCGCGATCGAGCTGTGGCCCGAGGCCGCGCAGATGGTCGTGGTCACCACCCTCGAGCCCTGCTTGATGTGCTTCGGCGCGTGCTTGCTGCACGGGATCGGGCGCGTCGTGTTTGGCGCGATCGATCAGCGCGGCGGGGCCAGCTTCATCCGCCCCCATCTGCCGCCCTACTACCAGACCAGCGGGGACCAGAATGGGGACCAGACCGGCGGGCCGATCGGCGGGCCGGCGTGGCATGGGCCGCTGGATCCGGGCACCTGCGATCCGCTCTACCAACGCACGGATCAGGCCTTCGCCAAGCTGCCCTGTGGCCGCCCGCAGCCGTGATAACGTGGGTTCCATGTGGATTGAACGACTCGCAATCGCAAGCGCGCTCGTGGTCGCCGGCTGTGGCGACGACGCGGCCAGCGACGCCGACACCCAGAGCTCCACCGTCCCCGAGACCTCCGACACCAACGAGCCAAGCGGCGACGGCGACGGCGACACTGGCGATGGCGATGGCGACGGTGATGGTGACACCGGTGATGGCGACGGCGATCCCGGCGGCGACGGTGACGGCGATCCCAACGTCAAGTTCGACATGGCCCCGATCCCCGACGAGCCCGCCGAAGGCTGCATGGGCATGGGCATGGGCGGCGAGGACGTCGAGTTCTCGTACATCTGGGTGGCCAACAGCTCCGAGGGCACGCTCAGCAAGATCAACACCCAGACCCTCGAGGAAGAGGCTCGCTACATCACGCGCCCCGATCACGCCGGTCGGCCGTCGCGGACCTCGGTCAACCTCTCGGGCGACGTCGCCGTGGCAAGTCGCGATGGTGGCATCAGCAAGTTCTTCGCGCGCCCCGACGACTGCGCCGAGCAAAACGGCATGCCCGACCTCCAGACCTCGACGGGCAAGAACGACGTGATCGCGTGGGATCTCGAGGAGTGCCGCAGCTGGTACACGCCCTTCGTCGGCCAGAGCCTCGCCAACCGTCCGGTCGCGTGGACGGCCGGCGTGTTCGATCAAGGCAGCTGCACGTGGGTCAACCAAAAACTGTGGACCCAGACCGCGCTGCTTGGCCAGCCCGGCTCCATGCAGATCCATCGCCTCAACGGTGAGACCGGCGAGATCGAGGACACGGTCCCCGCCCCCAACGTCGTTCTGGGCTCGTGGGGTGCGTACGGTGGGGCCGTCGATGGCGACGATAATTTTTGGTTCTCGACCCACGGCAGCGGCAACCCACCCACGCTCAGCCGCGTCGACAACGACACCTTGGACATCACGACCTGGCCCGTGCCAAACGGGCTGTCGCCCTACGGCATGACCTTCGACAGCGAGGGCCACGCGTGGGTCGCCGGCTACGCGGGCGGCACCGCTCGGTTCACCCCGGACAGCGAGACCTGGGACGTCGTCAACGTGACCGGGCTCGGGATGCAGGCCGACAGCGTCGGCCGCGTGTGGGTTGGGACCTACGGCGGCCAGGGCTCGGGCGTGACCGCGATCGACGTCAACACGCTCGAGATCCTCGACTTCATCGCGCTGCCAAACGCGGGCGTGACCAAGGGCGTCAGCATCGATTTTTACGGGTACGTGTGGGTCGTCAACATGGCCAGCAGCGCGTACCGTGTCGATCCCGACACCCACATGTACCAGTCCTACGACGGCCTCAACGGGGCGTACACCTACTCCGACATGACCGGCGCCGGCTTGAAGAACGTGGCGTTCCCGCAGGGCTGAGCGACAACATGGCTCCGCGATCCCCCAGCGCCGCCTGCCCGTGTGGCAGCGGTCGGACCTTCAAGCGCTGCTGCCTGCGCCTGCACCAAGGTCAGCCCGCGACCACCGCCGAGGCGTTGATGCGCTCGCGCTACGCGGCCTACGTCGTCGGCGCGGTCGACTACATCATCGCGACCACGGATCCCGAGGGCCCGCTCGCGCGCGCGGACCGTGAGATCTGGGCCACAGAGATCCGCCTGTTCTCAGCCCACACGCGGTTCGAAAAGCTCGAGATCCGCGAGGCCACGACCCTCGACCAGGACCACGCCGAGGTCCTATTCTTCGCCAAGCTGTCCCGCGACGGCGAGGACGTCTCGTTCAGCGAGCGCAGCAGCTTCGTGCGTCGCGCGGGCCGCTGGCTGTATGAGTCTGGTCAGGTCACCCCGCACGCGACATAAACTCCCGAACCATTCATGGGCACCTTCGAGCGCTATCTGTCACTGTGGGTCGCCTTGGCGATGTTCGTGGGCATCGGCCTGGGCCTGCTCGCGCCAACCGCCGCCGAGCTGGTCGCCAGCCTCGAGATCGCCCGCGTCAACGTCGTCGTCGCGGTGCTGATCTGGCTGATGATCTTCCCGATGATGCTGAAGGTCGAGCCTGGCTGCCTGCGCGAGGTTGGCCGCCAACCCAAGGGGCTGCTGCTGACGATCGGCATCAACTGGCTGATCAAGCCGTTCACGATGGCCGCGCTCGGCATGCTGTGCTTTCGGGTGCTGTTCGCCGATCTGGTCCCCGAAGCCGCCGCCGAGCAGTACATCGCCGGAATGATCTTGCTGGGCGTGGCCCCGTGCACCGCGATGGTGTTCGTGTGGAGCAACCTCAGCGGCGGCGACGCCAACTACACGCTGGTCCAGGTCTCGATCAACGACCTGATCATGGTGTTCGCGTTCGCGCCGATCGCTGGGCTGCTGCTTGGTGTCACGGATCTCGTGGTTCCGTGGGGGACCTTGCTCGCGTCGGTGCTGATCTTCGTGGTGATCCCGCTCGCGGCCGGCGTGGCCACGCGAAGCTGGCTGGCACGGCGGGGCCCCGACGGCCCGGCGGCGATCCAGGCGTTGGCCGGCAAGCTCAAGCCCACCTCGATCTTGGGACTGCTGCTCACGGTCGTGCTGTTGTTCGCCCTGCAAGCCCAGACGATCGTGGCCGAGCCCGTGCGCGTGGCGCTGATCGCCGTGCCGCTGCTGATCCAGAGCTACTCGATCTTCGCGCTTGGCTACGGCGTGGCCAAGCTGCTGCGGCTTCCCTACGAGGTCGCCGCGCCAGCTGCGATGATCGGGACCTCGAACTTCTTCGAGCTCGCGGTGGCCGTGGCGATCAGCCTGTTCGGGCTGACCTCGGGGGCCGCGCTGGCCACGGTGGTTGGCGTGCTGATCGAGGTCCCGGTCATGCTCTCGCTGGTGTGGTTCGCCAATCGCACCACCCACTGGTTTCCGAAGTCCTAGCGAGGCTGGCGCCTCAGACCGTCGAGCATGTAGACCTCTGCATGGACATCGCCTCGGTGAGCGGGTGCGGGGTTCGACGTGCTGATCGGGCAGCGCGCACGACCCGTGAGGGTCCCTCCGGGCACGGAGGGCTCAAGACGCGAATTTGCGTTGTCATGGATCGCTATCCCCGAGGTCGGGCTGTGGCTTCGGTGGCGCACTCGCAACGCCCTCTTATTGTGCCCGGAGAGACCCTCACGGGTCTCTTGTGCGCTTTTCGTCGTTCGAGACGGCGGCTACGCGCTCGGGATCGGGCAGTTCTTGGTCAACCACTGCTCCACTCGAGCGGGCCACGTCCACGCCTGCTGGCATCCACTGGTTTCGCGGGCGTACCTCGAGCATCGCCTGCGCACGCCTGGCTCCGGTGGCGAGCGGGTTGTCATCGGCGGCTTCTTGGGCGACGCGACGCGACGCCGCTCGGATGCTCGCGTGCGACAGCGCCCGGGTCGACGTTGTGCTCGGGGAGCGCTGTCGCTGCACCTGCGCGACCACTCGAACGACCACCGCAAGCATCGAGTGCAACCACCGCAACCAGCATTGTTGGACCCCAAGACGCCCCTCGATCCCGAGAGCGTAGCCGCCGTCTCGTACGACGAAAAGCGCACAGAAGACCCGTGAGGGTCGCTCCGGGCACAATAAGAGGGCGTTGCGAGTGCACCACCGAAGCCACAGCCCGACCTCGCCGACAGCGATCCATGACAACGCAAATTAGCGCCTTGAGCCCTCCGTGCCCGGAGCGACCCTCACGGGTCTTCTGTGCGCGCTGCCCGATCAGCACATCGACCCCCGCAGACCCCAAAACGAGCACGACGACCCGTGCGGCCTCTGTCGCTCACTCGAAGCGACCTCCTCGCGGGCAGGGAGATCCATGTTTGTTTGGATGCGCTCCTTTGCGCGTGCGCAAACTTGACTCAGATACACCGAATTTGAGGTGTCAAGGACGCTAGAGCGGCGATCAGGTTGGAGTCGCGCTGGTATCGACCGCCACCGCGATCGAGCCGCGCGCGACGACCCGCCGCCCGACCGCGGCGCTGACCTCGACCCGGTGCACCGCCCCGCGCCCGCCGACCAGCCGTGCCGCGTACTCGAGCAGGTCCCCTGGCTCGACCACGTGCAGCAGCTTGACCTCGACCGAAGCGAGCAACCCCCGATGCTGCGTGCTGGCGTTCGCCGCCAGCGTGCCGTCCTCGGCGAGCCTGGGCAGCAGCGCCCCAAGCAGGTTGGCGGTCTGGGCCAGGCCCTCGATCGTCATCACGCCCGGCCAGATCGGCCGACCAGGAAAGTGCCCCGCGAGGATCGGGTGGTCCGCCGTCACCCGAAAGCTCGCCCGCAGCTCGGTCCGCGGCGGCCCGTGCAGCGCGGTCACGCGATCGACCAGCAAGATCGGCGAGCGATGGGGCAACAGCGCCTCGATCCCGGCCCGCTCGAGCGGCGCATCCAGCAAGTTCACGCCAGCAGCTCCACGACGGCATCGAGCTCTCGGCGGGTCTCGACCCGATGAACCCGCAGCGCGCCCGCGTCGATCTTCGCGCCAAGGGTTGCCAGCAGCGAGCCAGCCAGCGCCTTGCTGGGCCCCACCAGCACCGCGTCGCGCACCTCGAGCTTGGCGAGGGTGCGCAGGCACGCGACCCAGCGCACGGTGTCGGTCATCTGCGCGACAAACGGGGCCACGAAGTCTTGCTCTGGACGACACAGACACCCGTCTTGGTTGGTGATGATCCCGCGGGATCGTGGCTGGGCGTTGGCGGCCGCGGCTTCGACAGCGACGCGAAATGGCGCGACGCCTGCGGCCATCAGCCGGCTGTGCCAGGCCCCATCGGTGGCCACGAAGCTGCCGCCGAACCGTTTGGCGATCTCCGCCAACGCTGGCCGCTGGCCCGACAACACCCACTGTCCGGGCCCGTTGTGAACCGCGGGATCGACTACCCCATGCGCGCGCCCGAGCGCGAGCGCCTCGTCGAGCTTGGCTGCTTCAGCTTCCCCAGTTGCCCCCGCCAGATCGAAGCGCAGGGCCAACATCGCCCCCGGGTGCGCCCGCGCCAGCTCGGCGAGGATCGCCCCGCGCCGGGCCGCCAGCGTCACCGCGTCGCTCGCCGTGATCGCCCCGCTCGCCGACCAGGCCGCCAGCTCGCCCAGCGAGTGCCCCATGCACAGCTGCCACGCGAGCCCGCGCTGTGCCAGCGCCGCGAGGATCGTCAGGTTGACCGCCGTCAGCAGCGGCTGCACGACCTGGGTGTGGTGCAGGCTTGGCCCGCCACGGCGCAGCAGCTTGCCCGCGTCAAACCCAGCAAGGCTCCCCGCGAGCTCGACGAGCGCGGACCCGGGGCCGACCCAGTCCTGGCCCATGCCCGGGTGCTCGGCCCCATGCCCGGCGAACAACACCGCGATCACAGCGACAGGCCCCCATCGACGATCAAGCACTGGCCCACGACGTAGCTGCTCGCGTCGCTGGCCAAGAACGCGACCGCGGCGGCCAGCTCGTTGGCCTGCCCCGGTCGCCCCGCGGGGATGTGGGCGGCCCACTGCTCGACCAGATCCCGACGCATGCGCTTGAACATGCCCGCGTCGAACATGCCCGGAACCACCGCGTTGACCCGCACCCCGCGAGGGATCAGCTCCAGCGCCAGCGCCCGGGTCAGCGCTTCGATCCCACCTTTGGCGGCCGTGTACGCGGCCCGGCCGGGGCGGCCGCGCTGGACCGTGACCGACGAGACGTTGACGATCGTCCCGCCGCCGGCGGCCAACATCGGGCGCACGACCGCGCGGCAGCAGTTCGCGGTGCCATCGAGGTTGTGGGCCAGCGACTCGCGCCAGCTCTCGGCGCTGGACATGGCGAACATCTCGTCGCGCGCGACCCCGGCGTTGTTGACCAGGATCTCCAGGCTCCCGCGCCGCGAGACCAGCTCGTCGACGATCGCCTGGACCGCCGCGGCGTCGGTGATCTCGATCGCCACGCACTCGCCCGAGCCACCGGCGGCGAGGATCGCCTCGACCACGCGCTGGGCGTCCTGAACCCGGCGCCGGTAGCCAACGACCACGTGCGCGCCGTCGCTGGCCAGCCGCGTGGCGATCGCGGCGCCCAGCCCCCGCGACGCCCCGGTGACCAAGGCCGTGCGCCCAGCCAGCGGCGGCTCAGACCAGCTCGAGGAGCCCATCTGCCTCTCGGGTGGCGTAGGTGTGCCGCTGCGGATCCACGTACAAGCTGAGGCTGCGGACCAAGGGCGCGACGGCGGTTGTCAGCAGCGGCTGACCGCTCGCGTCAGCCAGCGCCAGGCCCGGCTCGGAGGATTCGCGATCGAGCAGGGCAACGCCAACGTGGGCGCCCACGGCCGCGGATCGGTGCGCGAGCAAGACCTCGCCAACCTGCGCACCGTCGCGCCACAGCGCCGCCCCGGCCGTTGGCGCCTGGGCCTGCGCAGCCACGAACCAGCGGATCTGTCGAGCCGGCTCCCCGCGCGCTCGGGCGGCCCGCAGCGCGGCCATTCCTGGGACCTCGCGGGCGTCCGAGATCCGGCACTGCAGCTGCAGCTCGAGCGGCGACAGCCCGCGCAGGGCCGGCTCGCGGGCGCAGAAGAAGCCAGCCTCGATCGCGCATAGATCGATCGCACGACTGTCGACCTCGCGCAGATCAAACGCCTCGCCCAGCTCGCGCAGGCGCTGCCCGGCCGGACCCGCCTGCGCGCGCGGGACCAGCAGTTGATACGCGTACTCGCCGGTCTTGCCCATGCGAAACGCGAGGCCGCCAAGCTCGGGTACATCGAAGAAATTGAGATACGGGATGCCCAGCACCTCCGGCCCAACCAAGCGCTCCATGAGCTCCCACGCGAACGGGCCGCTCAGATCCAGGCACGCGTGCGTGGCTTCCAGATCAACGATCTCGACCGCCTCGCCCGGCGTGATCGCGTCGCGCAAGAACTCGCAGAGCTCGGCTTGGGTTGGCCCCTCGACGAACAGCACGAAGTCGTCATCGTCGGCGGCCGCGTGGACGTCGGCCCAGGCGTGGCCCTGCGGATCCATGAACAACGTGTGCAGGATCTGCCCGCTGCGAATGAACACATCGCGGGAGCTGAGGCGATCGATCAAGTCGAACGCCGCCGGCCCCTGGACCCGAACGCGGCGAAGCTCGGGCTCGCTCACCAGGGCAACCCGACGCCGGAGCGCCTCGCAGTCGCGCGCTAGCGGTGACGGATCGTCAGCCGCAAACTGCAGCTTGGCGCCAGCAGGCTCCGCGTCGCGGGTCTCGAGCGCGTGGTCCAACACCGCCTGAGCCAGCGTGCCCAGCGTGCGCAACGCTTGGCGGCTCTCGGGCGTGTCGCCAACCCGGACCCGTCGCCGACGCTCGATCTCCACGGCGAGGTCGACCGCGTCGACCGAGTCGAGCCCGAGCCCGGATCCGAACAGCACGACGTCGGGATCGATCTGCGCGGGCGGCAGCGGAACCCGCAGACGCTCGACCAGGATCGCCCGCAGCTCGTCGAGGATCTCGTGGCGCAGCGTGATGATCTCTTGCTCGCTCGCGGTCATGGGTCCGCGACACGATCGCACACGATCCGCGGGTCGTGTGCCTCCAACGCGATCGCACACGAGAGCGCACCCGGCTGCTGATCCACGATGAGCGCCCGCTCGATCTCCCCCGCCTGGATCGCCGCGCAAGCCCGCGCGACCGCGATCTGGCTCAGCAGCGGATCTGGCTGTTCACCCGCCCGCGGCCCCCAGCTGGCGCGGGCCGAGCTCGCGTCCCAGCCTGCGCGCTCGAGCGCTTGTCGCTTCGCCTGCGCGCCCGCGGCCGCTGGCGCGAACCCATGCGCCACCACCCGCACCGCCCGACTCGAGCCAGCTTGCGGTTGAACGTTCAGCGCCAAGCCGACCGCGTTGGCCTGCTGAAGATCCCCACACAGCTCACCCGCGAGCATCGTCTGCGCCGCGCCCTCGCGGATCGCCTCGACGGCATGCACCAACGCCACCAGCCCCGCGCATCGACCCTCCGTGCACACCCCAAACGGCCCGCGCAGCCCCAAGCCCGAAGCCGAAGCCGACGCTGGGTGCCCCAAGAAGGTCTGCGTGAAGATGTTGGCGCTCGCGCCGTACAGCCCCTGGCGGGCGTACTCGGCGGCCAAGAGCTGCGTCTGCACCCTCGACACCTGCGCTTGACCCACGAACAGCCCCGTCGGTGCTCGCCGCGACGGTCGCAGGCCGGCCGCGCGCAGGGCCTCGCCAAGCGCCACGCACAGCGCCACGCTCCAAGGCTCGAGCGCGCGCAGGTCGACGCCCCGGATCGCCCGGCGCGGATCCACACGGGCGACCCAGGCTGGATCGACGACCGCGACTCCACAGATATAGACCTCGCGCCGCGCTGGCTTGGATGTGGGATCGGGCTTGGGATCGGGCTTGGGTTCGGGCGGGGGCCCCTCGCGGGTCACGACCAGCGCCGCGTTCGCTCCACCAAAGCCCGCGTTCACGCTCACCAAGGTCCGCGGCGCACCGGGTCGCGGTCGCGGTCCAACGACATCCGGCGGCGCGCCGGGTCGGGGATCCGTGAACCCGATCGTGGGTGGGTGGGCGTCGTGATCCAGCGCGATCGTGCTGGCCACCAACTCGACCAGCCCGCACGCACCCTGGGTGTGCCCAACGAGCGACTTGAGCGACGACACCGCCACGACCTCGCGCCCCAGCCCACGCACGATACCGATCCACTCGGCGCCGTCGTTGGCCGCCGTCCCCGTCCCGTGGGCGCTGACGTGCTCGACCACGCTCGGATCACAGCCCCCGACCGCCAGCGCAGACGCGATCGCGCGCGCGACCCCGTCGCCCCCTGGATGGGGCTGGGTTGGGTGATGGGCATCGTTGGCGCTGCCCCACCCCGACACCCGCAGGCCCCCGCCCTGCCCTGCCGGATCCGGCGCGCCCGCGAGCAGCAGCGCCGCCGCGCCCTCGCCCAGGCTGGTCCCGACCAAATTCGAGAACGGCACACACGGCGCCTCCGCGAGCAGCCCGAGCTGATCGAAGCCGGCGATCACCCGGGGCGTGATCACATCGCTGCCCACCACCAAGATCCGCGCTGCGTCCCCGCGCGCGATCAGTCGGGCGGCGAGGCCCACCGCCAAGGTCGCGCTCGCGCAGGCGACCGACACCCCAAACCGTGGCCCGCCCAGCTCGAGCTCGTTGGCCAGCGTGCCCGCGATCGCGTGCATCGACATGTGATGATCTTCGACGTTCGACGCCCACACCAGCGCGGTCGTGGCCCGGTCCCCCGGCGACAGCCCGGCCACGGCCTGACGCGCCGCGTGGGTTGCCATCGCCAGACACAGCTGCGTCGCGCTCGAGTCCGGCGCGCTGGTGTGCCGCAGCTCCGGCGCGATCGGGGCGCTGGCAACCCACGCGCCGCGTCCCGGCGGCACGCCAAACCGCGTCGCAGGACAGATCCCGGTCGCCCCCGCCTGCATCGCCGCCCACACGTCTGCGGGCGAACAGCCGACCCCACACACAATCCCGACACCGGTGATCCACACGCTCGTCGCGGCTGCGCCAGATTGCACCACGGGCGCCCAGGATGGTAGCAGGGGATCAGCATGGCGGATAGCTTCGAGGTTGCGATCCTGGGCGGAGGTCTGGCGGCGCAGTGCCTCGCACGACACTTGCGGCGATCTGGCGTGACCGGGCCGATCGTCGTGATCGATCGCGGCCCGCTGCCGATCCCCGCGGCCACGCTCAAGCTCGGCGAGTCCACGGTCGAGGCCGGCGCGTGGTACCTGGGCCAGCGGCTTGGCCTGCACGATCGCCTGCTCGCCGAGCACGAGATGAAATTTGGCCTGCGCTTCTTCTTCAGCGCGGGCAACAACGACGACGTTGGCGAGCGCCTCGAGCTTGGCCCGCAGCACGCAGAGCGCTTTCGTCGGGGCCTGCGTCCACCCGCCTACCAGCTGCACCGCGGCCGCCTCGAGCACATGTTGACCCGGCTCAACGAAGCTGACGACGTCAGCATGCTGCCCCATACCCAGGTCGGTAAGATCACGCTGGCGACCGACAGCGGCCACCACCGCGTCGCGCTGGAAGACCAGACCACCGGCCGCGCCCACACGATCCACGCGCGCTGGCTGATCGACGCCAGCGGCCGCGCCGGGCTCTTGACCCGACCCGAGCAGCTGCGACGTCCGCTCGCCCATCGGGTCCGCGTCGCGCATGGCTGGGTCGCGGGGCGCATCGACCCCGAGCACTGGACCCACAACGAAGCGTTCACGCAGCGCATCGAGCCCGATCTGCGCTGGCGCAGCACCGTCCACCTGATCGGGCCGGGCTACTCGATCTGGATGATCCCCGTCGACAGACACATCACCTCGATCGGCGTGGTCGCGCGGCCCGAAGGCGGCGCCCTCGACCAGGTCACGGACGCGACCACCCTGCGCCGCTGGCTCGAGCACCGCGAGCCGCAGCTCGCGGCCACGATCGCCCGCAACGCATGGATCAACGGACCCCACATTGGCAACGTCCAAGCCCACGTCTCGCGGGTGGTCGTCTCGCCGCGGCGGTTTGGCGTGTGCGGGGAGTCGGCCGCCCACCTCGATCCCCTGTATTCGTCGGGCTTCGATCTGCTGGCGATCGCCAACGAGCTGATCGTCGCCACGATCCTCGACGACACGAAGGCGCGCCCCCTCGCGCCGATCTGCGAGCAGCGAAACGTCGTGTTCGCCCAGGTCACCCGGCAGTTGTTGAGCGTCTACGCAGACGCCTACCGCCTGCTCGACGCCCCGCGCATCGCAACCCACAAGATCACCTGGGACATCGCCACCTACCTGGGCTACCTCGCGCCGTTGATCATGTCGGGCACCTTTGGCGAGGCCACGCCGCTCGCGGATCACGTCGAGATCGCCGCCCGCGTGGTCCGGCTCAACCGCCGCATGCAGGAGCTGTTTACCAGCTGGCGGGCGCGCGCGGGGCTTGCCCCCCACGAGGTTCCCGCGGTCAACCTGGCCCACCTGCCCCCGGTCGCCAGCTGCTTTGCAAGGCTGGGCGACATGGCCCCCAGCGATCCACCGGCCCGCTGGCGGCAGCTGTTGCAGGACAACCTGCGGCTCCTCGAAGATCAGGCGATCGCTACTTTTTTGGACGCGGTCGCCGACCTCGGGCTCCCGCTCCCAGACGGGCCGATCAACGCCCACGCGATCAGCCTCGATCCCCGGGCGTGGGCCGCAGACGGGCTGATCCGCGCCGCCCCGCTCGACCACGAAGCCGCCCGCGCGGCCGCCCAGCGCGTCAGCGCGACCCGCCGCGGCATGTCGGGCAACGGCTCGCTCAGTCCACCTTTGGAACTCGAGCCAGAAACACGATCCCCGTCACCAGCAGACCAATCCCGGGAGTGACCGGGATCGACCCAAGGCCAAAGGTGAACACCCCCGCCGCAGTGCCGCCGAGGATCAACACGATCCCGATCCCCAGCATCGCGCCGCCGCCACGTCGGGTTCGCTGGGCCCGGGCCCGCTGCTCGGCCGTCCACGGCGGCGGCGCGGCGCTCAGGATGTCCCGGCGCAGCGCGACCACCCGGCGCGCACGCGTCGAGTTCAGCAGCACCTCTTCCCCCCTGGAAGCCTTCACAAAATAGATCTCGGGCGCGAGGTTCCTGATCTTCACATACGCCCATTGACCAATGAATTGCTCGATCGGCGCGGCGCGGACAAAGACCTCTTCGGGCGGCAGCTGGGGGCCCGCCAGCTCGTAGCTTGGCAGCGCGCCTTCGGAGCCAGGCTGCTGCACGCCCGGCTCGGCGGGCGGAGGACTCGACGCTGGCATCGTGGGCGCCGCGGTCGGGTCGCCCGGCTGCCCCATCGCGGGTCCCGTCTCCCCGGCTTCGTCGTCGGGCAACACCGGCGGTCCTTCGGCTGCGCGCGCGAGCAGGCGATTGGACCGGGTCGCAAACTCGGCCATCACCAAGCCCGGGTCCTGACGCTCGAGTCGCCAGCTGAGATGGTTGGCTGCCCGGCGCAGGCGCTTGCGCGACGCCGCGGGCGTCCCCACGCTCTCGCTGAGCTGCTCGAAGATGTCGCACACCTGCAGCGGAAGCCGCGGCTCGTCACGCAGCACCTGCAACAGATCATCGTTGTTGCCCTCGGCCATGCTCTCTACCTGCGAGAGCGAGCCAAGCACCGAGGCGTCGATGTCGACCGCGCTCCGGCGAATGATCTTTTGCAGCTCGGGATCCTCGGGGCCGAGCTCGTGGGCTGCCCCCGCGACCAGCATCGTGCGCAGGTACTCCTGCAGCTGCAGGTCGTGGTGGCGAACCATCGCGGACGCGTGCCCGGTGCGCGCGCCCAAGCCTTGGTAGTCCTCGTGGTAGCGAAAGTCCTTCGTGCCCTCGAGCAGCGCCTGGAGTCGATCGAGCTCCCGCGCGCGACCGCCGGTGCCCGCGCTGGGCCCCGCGCTCGAAGCTTGCGAGGCCGCGCACCCGCTCGAGGCCGCGCCGACCACGGTCAGCCCGCCCTGCACCAAGAACTTTCGTCGGTCGATCTGGCTGCCACGCATGTCCCGCGAGCATGCCACGCCCGCGCGCGGATCAGGCCAAAATGAGCGCGCATCAGCCACGCCGCCGAAAATGATCGATCCCGGCCCTCACGGCACCCCCCCGGGCATATGTCCCACCTCGCGCCATCCACCCTCGCGGTCCTCTCGCTCGCCCTCGCCACCCTCCCCGCCTGCGGCCAGGGCCCGGCGCCCGAGAACGGCCCCCTCGCTGGCGGCGACGCCGAGTGGTCCGAGGCGCCCATTCCCCAGCCTGGCGGCAACGGCGAGCCCGGCAGCGACCCCACCACCGCAGGTGACTCCGGCGGCACGGGCGATCCAGGCGGGGGCGACGACTGGAACGGGGACGGCGGCGATGGCGACGGCGATGCCGGCGACGGCGATGGCGACGGCGATGGCGATGGCGACGGCGACGGCGACGGCGACGGCGACACCCTGTTCGACTGCATCAGCCCCGAAGACCCAACCGCATGCGGCGTCGAGCCGCTGATCTGCGAGGCGTTCCCGTGGACCGACGGGCTTGGCGAGCCGCCGCCCATGACCCCAGCGTGCTGCATCGACGAAGACTGCGGCTGCGTCGACGGCTTGTGCACCGCCGCGGCGTGCACCGCCGACGGGTTTTGCGACTGCAACTGTCAGCTCGACGAAGACCCCGACTGCCTCGTCGACAGCTGCGCGATGCCAGCTCACGTCGCCGACGAGCCCGACGCCGCCTGCCCCGACTCGCTCGACCCCGTCGTGCTCTACATGAGCAACGACGACAGCAACTCGCAGGCCTCGCCAACCTTCGTGCGCCGCATGGTCGCCGACAACTTCGTGGTCCCGGCCTCGCGCGTGCGCGTTCACGAATTCCTGAACTACTACGATCTCAGCTACAGCAAGACGACCAGCGATCCGCTCGACGTTGGCGTTCAGATGCGCCGGACCAAGGCCGAGACCGGTGAGTTCACGCTGTTGCTCTACGCCCAGGGCAAGCACCTCGATCCCAAGGACCGGCCGCCCTTCAACCTGGTCTACACCCTGGACATGTCGGGCTCGATGAGCGGCGAGCCGATCGAGCTCTTGATCGACACCGTGACCGCGACGGCGGGGCAATTGCGCGCCGGCGACAAAATTTCGCTGCTTGGCTGGGACACCGAGCAATCGATTCTCCTCAACGGCTACGCGGTCACCGGTCCCAACGACCCTGTGCTCATGAACGCGATCGCCCAGATCGAGTCCGGCGGCGGCACCAACTTGCACGATGGCTTGGTCACCGGCTACGCCCTCGCCAACCAGCACTACATCGAGGGCGGCATCAACCGGGTGTTCCTCGTCAGCGACGGTGGGGCCAACGCCGGCATCACCGACATCGACCTGATCGCCGCCGAGGCCAGCGACTCGAACGGCGAAGGCATCTACCTGATCGGGGTCGGCGTCAGTACAGCCGGCGGCTACAACGACCAGCTGATGGACGACGTCACCGACGCAGGCAAGGGCGCGTACCTGTTCGTCGACAGCGAAGCCGAGGCCCAGCGCATGTTTGCCGACCCCGAGCGGTTCCTGGCCAACACCACGATCGCCGCACGCGACGTCCAGATGGAGCTGACGATGCCCTGGTACTTTGGCATCAAGGAGTTCCACGGCGAGGAGTACAGCGCCGATCCAGCCGAGGTCGAGCCCCAGCACCTCGCGGCCAACGACGCGATGAGCTTTCACCAGGTCATCCAGACCTGTGATCCCGACGCGCCCCACCAGCTCGACACGATCAAGGCCAAGGCCACCTACCTCGATCCGATCACCTTCGAGGAGCTGAGCGACGAGTACGTCGTCACCCTCGCCGATCTCGTGAGCGCCGACGCCTCACAACTGTACAAAGGTGACGTGGTCGTCAACTTCGCCAAATCGTTCATCGCAATCTCGGCGATGATCGACGCCCAGCAATACGCCGACGCGATCGGCACCGCCGACGCCATGGTCGGGTGGCTGCAGCAGGCCGCCGAGGACCTCGACGACGCCGAAATCGCCGACATGGTCGAGGTCATGAGCGACTACGCGACCGTGCTCACACAAAAGTACGGGTGAACGAATCGGCGAATGGGGCTAAAATACCCGCGCTCGAGCGCGTCGGGCTATTGTGCACCCCATGTCGAGTCCCCCCGACCCCAACAAATTGCGCGAGGGTGAGGCAGCAGCAACCGAGGCATTCCGCAGGTTGCTGCGCGCGCACATCTGCGGCTATTTCAACAAAGAGAGCCAGGTTCACGACGTCACCCAAGACGCGCTGTTGGACCTGCTCGCCAAGCTCGAGGCGGGCGCCGAGCCCAAGCAGCCCGAATACTGGGCACTCAATGCAGCGAATAACGCCGTACGCCGGGAGCTAACGCGGTTGCGGCGGCACGCCATCGAGTACCAATCGCAGGTCCATGGGTTTGCCCCCGACAACGGCGCCGACCACGCTGAGCTCATCGACGCCCGCGAGGACCTGCGCAAAATCAACGCGCTATTGGCTGACTGCGAGGAGGTGCCACTGCGCGCGCTCACGGCCGCCGTGGAGGGTCGCAATCACCGTGAGATAGCGGAAGAGCTGGGCATTAGCCCAGGTGCCGCCCGCATGACCTTGGCGCGTGCCCGCAGCGAGCTCAGCGAGCGGTTCACGGCGCGCCAGAAGATCGATCATCTGGTGCGGCTGGCCCGGCGGGCCGGGCTCATTGTCGAGCACACCAATGACGCCGCAAATGCAGACCCGAACGTCCCCGATTCCTCCTCGTCATGAGCTCGTCAGGAGCTCGTCAGGAGCGCCTCACGAGTTCGTCACGCGTGACCGGCAGCTCGATCGTATGCCAGCACATAGCGCGTCCCCGAGGTCTTGCCGGAGCGCACCAACAACCCTCGGTCGGCCATCTCCGCCAACACTTTTTGCGCCGTCCAACGCTCGAGGCCCATATACCGACAAAAAAATCCAGAGGCCAGCTGACGCTCGGGCAGCTGATGGAACACCCGCAAGATCGCGGCCTCCAGTGACTCGCCGGACTTGACCTCGAGCGCCGTCGAGCGAATCGCATGCGGACGAAGCAACTCACTGATCGTGATTTCTTGCAGCTCCCGGGCGTACGCCCCCTTGGCGATCAACGCCTGGAGCTGCTCGATCGTCAGCCCTGGACGTCCGCGCACTGCTTGTATCAACGCGGCACGCCGCGCCTGTTCTGCTAGCACCATTGCAGTTTCGACCATCGTGAGATCCTGCCTTTCGCCCCACAGATGGCAGACTGGTCCCTGATCTGTCACGAGTTAAATGCGACCAGGCATATGTGCATGGTCGCGCCCCACTGATGTTGCCAATTGCTCGAACGACCAAAGTTGCGCCCAGCCGGGGCCGCCAAGGGATCGCGCGTGGTTCGCATGCTTGTTACCATCTTCATCGATGGTGAACGTTCTACAGGTTTTCGACCCAGATCGCTTTCAGGACGTCAACCGGATCGGCGCCGGCAACAACGCGACTGTGTTCAGCGCGTGGGACCGTGACCTCGAGCGCCCCGTTGCGCTGAAGATCTCGATGGAGGACACGTTGCTGGACATTCTTGGCAATGAGCGGCTCGCCGACCTCGGCATCGCCGCTGGCCTGCAACAGTTCATCGACGAGGTGGGTGGTCGTGAGCACCGCTACACCCTGCTGCGCGAGGCCAGGTTGCTCGCGCGCGTCCATCACCCCAACGTCGTCGCGGCCCTCGACGTCGGCGTGCTCGATGGTTCGATCGCGCTGGTGATGCCCTTGATGTCTGGCGGCGTGCTCGATGGCGAGGCCCGCGACGGCACCTGGCAGCACGTGCTCGAGCTCGCGCTCGCGATTGGCGAAGGTCTCGCCGCGCTGCACGAGGCCCGCATCCTTCATCGCGACGTCAAACCAAACAACGTGCTCTTCGATGGTCGCGGGCGCCCACACATCACCGATCTCGGGCTCGCCTGCTCGCTCGACGACGACGAAGCGATGGCCGATTGGCCGGGCACCCGCGACTACATGGCCCCCGAGACGCGGGCGCGCAGCCATCGGGATCAACGCGACGATCTCTATGCGTACTGCATCGTCGTGTTTCAGATGTTCTATGGCCACATGCCCTTCGCCTCGAAGGCAGCCCGGGTCGCAGGTCGCGTGTCGCAGATCGTTCGGCCCGGTGACATGCCGGCGGCGGTGCGCGAGGTGCTGGTGTGCGGGCTCCATCCCGCAGCCGAGCGGCGCTGGCCGGACATGCCCACCCTGCTCGCCGCGATGCGTCACGCGGGCGCCCCCGAGACCCGACGGCACTGGCCATGGCTGGCCGCCTCGGTCACGGCCGCGTTCGCGGTCGGCGTGTTCACATCGTCCACGCTCGTGTGGGCCGACGCGTGTGACGACGTCGCCAGCGAGATCGCCTGGGACCAGAGCCTCGCGCGCGAGCTTCGTCGCACGCTCGGAAGCCGCTCGGCCAGCGACGCGCTCGACAGCTGGGCGGCCCGCTGGGTGGCCATGCGCGGCCAAGAGTGTCACGCGGCCAAGCGCGCGGGCGGAGCCCCGGTCCCAAGCCCGTGCGCGGCCCGACTGCAGTCCCGCTTCGACGCCACGATCCGGGTGCTCTTGGACGAGCCAGCCCAAGGTGCGGTCAACTATACAAAGGTCATCAGCGATCTCCCCCCGCCCGAGCGCTGCCTCGATGAGCCCAACCTCGCAAGCGACACCCCACGCAGCGAGCTGCGTGAATTCAGCTCGCTCGCCGCGCTCGATCGGGGCACCACGCCCGGCATGCTCGAGCTACGTGACCGCGACGACGAGCTCGCCGCGTTGCTCTCGATCGACGAGTTCGGCGAGTGTTGCGGGGAGCCTGCCCACGTGAAGCAGGCCGAGTACCTCGCCCTCGCCTGGGTCCACCAGAGCGCCTACGACATCGCGCGAGCGATGTACTGGGGTGGCCTCATCCACCGACGCGAGCACGACCTCGACGAGGCGCAGCGTGTTCTGATCAGCGCCTTCGAGCGCGCGACAGCCGTGGGGGCCAACGAGCTTGGCGCAGAGGCGATGCTCGAGCTCACCATGATCGCCGGCCAGCGCGGCCAGATCGCCAGCGTTGACGCGTACGCCCTGCTCGCGCGGGGCCTGCTCGCGCGCACGCGGGCGGATCGTGTCGCCGAGGTTCTGCGCGTCCATGGGCTCGCGTTGCTCTCGGGTACGCAAGCCGATCAGGATCGCGGCGTCGAGTTCCTCGAGCAGTCCGTGAGCATGTATGAGGCCAAGCACGCCCGCTATGGTGGCCCCCGCGAGGACATCGCCACGGCCACGCACGCGCTCGCCCACGGCCTGCTCGTGGTTGGCCGCAACGAGCAGGCGCTCGACGCCGCGCAGAACAGCCTCGACCTCCACGTCGAGGCCTTCATTGGTTGGACCCCTCAGACCCACCAGCTGCATCGGCTGATCTTCGAGGCCCAGGTCAAGCTCGGCCTGCTGCGCGAGGCAGCGGAGACCCGCGAGGCCCTGATCCAGCCGTTGTTCGACGCCGGGTCGGTCGCGGCCGGTATCGATGAGTGCGAGTGGATCGCCGGAACTTACGCGCAGGAGGGCGACACCACCGTCGCAGAAGAGTGGCGAATTAAGGGGCGCCGGGCCGCCGAGCTGCTGAAGCCCGACATGCCCGACGCCCTTTGAGTTGAGCCTGGGTTGGTCCGAGACTAGGGCGCTACTCGTCCCAATCCACGCAATCGAGCGTGCCGTCCAAGAAAGTGGCGAGGCTGGAACACCAGTAGATGTCCTGCTCGTCGCAGGTCCCGGCCCCATCCACGATCTCTGTACAAATGCCCCACGAGCAGCAGATGAAGGCGGCCTGCGGCTGCTGGTTGTAGCCTGGCGGCTTGGGGCCGCACTCGTTGACCGCGCAGAAGTCGGGGACTTCGAAGTAGCAGTTGACCCCACCGGCGCCGTTGACCTCGCCCAGGTCACAGTGATAGCGGGTCTCCCCGGCCTGGCACCCGTTGTTCGTGAACGCGAAGCAGCTGTTGCCTGCGCAACAGACGTCAGCGTCATAGACGGGTGCGCCTTCCACGTGGGGGCTGCAAATGACCGGTGTACCGGTCGCGCGATTGACCACGTCACACAGGTCCCGGACGCCGTCGCCGGCGGGGGTCATTGTTGCGAAGTAGGAGAGGAGGACTTTGATGGCGATGTTCATCTTGGTTGGTTCCCTTTCGCTCGCGGGATGCGAGCTCCAGCAATAGTCGCATCCCGTCAATTGGCCGCTTCGCACCCGGCCCGATCGGTCCCCATCAATTCATCGCGCTCCTGCATATCGGTCGGGTCTGGCCTCGCAAGCCGGTCGGGTTGTGAATCTCCGCCCCGAACATGCGACCTCGCTACCGCCTTAATGGGGAGGATCTGGCTCGCCTAAGACCTCGATATTGATCCCAAAGCCAGTCAATTCGCCCGACAATTAGACTAAAGTCACGCGGGACCGAGCCGCGCACGCTCGAGCTCTTCGGTCGCGCGCGTCCGGCCAATCAGCTTCGAGGGCGAGCGCGCGAAACTTGCGTCATCGCGTGATTGCTCGTGACTCTTCGCATGCCCGCGCGCGGGCGCGGATCAGAACACGCCCGGCAGCATCCGCCACGGCACCAGCCGGCGATATTCTGCCCACGACTCGCCGTATTTTCGGGCGCAGCGATCATCATCGCGGAGCGACCGATGAACCAGCAAGATGGTCAAGAACACCACGTAGAACCACGGCAGCCCGCGCTCGAAGCCAACCGGAATCGTCCACGCGACCGCGAGCGCGAGCTCCGGCAAGTAATGGAAGTGGCGGGCGACCCCCCACCAGCCCGACACCAACAGCAGGTTTTGACGCGGCACGCCGTCCGCGGGGGTGTAGGACGCCACGATCGTCCGCGGGGGTCGGCCCCAGACCTTGGTCTGGCCGTTGGTCGCCCGCACGCGCTGCCGCTGGGCGTCGGCTTGATAGTTCACGTAGATCGCCGTGACCCCCGCCGTGAAGATCACCGCCGCGACGGGCCAGCTCAGCGCGAACGGATGGTCGACCAAGAACAAGGTCGAGATCGTGTAGACGCTTGGCAGCCACCCGCACACGCCCCACGCGATGTAGAACCCAAACCGGTCGTGCATGATGTCGATCGACTGAAAGTAGCCGGTCTCCCACACGAAGAACTTGAACACGTAGACGACCTGCAGTGACACGGCCACCAACATCGAGGTGCTCAGCTCGCCATGCTGCGAGATCTGGGCGGCCGCGTCCGACAACACCATGATGCTCCAGCCCATCATTGCGTAGCGGCAATTGATCAGCTGCTTGAGCTCGATCCCGGCGATGTTGGGGTGCAGCTGCGTGCCCCAATAGAAGTCCCAGATCGGTCGCCCGGTGCCGCCGGCATCGCGCGACGCCGGCATCTTCAGGCCGGTAGCGTAGAGCCACAGACACAGCAACAGCGCGAGCAGGCTCGAGGTCACCAGCAGCTCACCAAAATGATCGTAGACGACCGACGCCGAGAACAACCCCAAGGGGCCTGTCGCCAAGAACCACGCGATGTGGGTGACGATGAAGGCAGCGACGCCGTTGTCCCAGTAGCGCGGTCGGTTGCCAGCCGGCGACACCGGCCCCTCGCGGGCCTCGCCTGGCAGCAACAGCAGCAGCGCCGCCTGAAAGGTCACCCACAGCGCCAGCATCCCCGCCGCGACCCACGACGGCCGCGGCAGCTTGGCCAGGACCTCGAGCGGGCGCTCGAGCGCCGCGAGGACGCTGCCATCATAGTGCACCGTGACGACATAGAGCAGCAGCACGAACAACGGCGATCCAAACACGAGCACCGTTGGAACCAACGCCCTCGTCCACCACGCGCCGCTACCCGCCAGCCAGCCGCCGGCCTGTTTCGAGTCATCTCCCGCAGTCATTGGACCCAGCCTGGTTTTGCGCGGTCGCGCCCACAACCTCGACGTTCGCGTATTGCGTGACGCGCATCACGCGACGGAAGACTTGGCAAGCAGCGGCGTGTCGCACTCGCGCAACACCATAGCCCCAAGTTGTTTCAGCGCACAGCAGGCCAAGCCAAATCGTGGTGCAGCGTCACCCGGGGCGCAGGATCTTTGCCACTTGTTGGTCCCAGCTCGCCGCGTTGGGATGGGGCGTCTGCACCAGACCCAACAGCTCGCCGTGTTGGGCGACAAACGCCGCGATCGGCGGCTCATGGGTACTCACTGGATAGGTAGAAGTGTAGCGATGCAGCATCGTGAAGGTTGCGAGTGTCACGATGAGCTCGATGATGCCAACCGGGCTGTGGCCACGCATCAGGCCGGCGATCTGGTCGTTGCTCAGCTCCACGGGCGGCTTGGCGATCGACCGCGCCAGCGCGAACGCAGCGGCCTCGCGGGTCTCGGGCTGACTCGGCGCCAGCGCGTCGAGCAACATGCCCACGTTGGCCCCGCTGCGCATGGCCCCAAACGCGAAGTGGGCGGCGAGCAGCTGGTTGTTGCACGCCCGCGCGGCCACGAAGCCCATCGCGTATTTCAGCCACATCGCGGTTGGCCCTTGCATCGTGTGCAGCCGCTCGATCAGCACGTGGGCAAATACGCGCTTGGCCGCGATGCGATCGACGTTGAGTATGTAGCTGGGCACGAAGCCCAGCGCCGCTTCGACCTGCGCGTAGATCTTGTCGGCGCGCTTTTCTATTGAGCTTAGCGACGTGCGGCTATAGTTGATCACCCCCGCGATCGTCTGGGCCAGCTCGATCGGGCCAAGGGTATCGCCGTCATCGGTCTGTGCGTCGGCTTCGACCAATTCACGATCGTAGCGCTCGTCGTAGTTCTTGTTGGGGGTCCACGCGCTCGCGGCCAAGTGGGCCTGCGACTGGGTGAGCAGCCGCTGCTCGAGCACGACCCCGAGCGTGTCCATGGCGCAGTTGAGGAAGCCCATCAGCGTGGCCGCCAGCACGATCGATTCTTCGTCGCGCTCGCTGAAGTGCGTGGCCAGACCCACTCGATGCTCGAGGCTGAGCTCGCTGGGCATCCGCGCCGCGGCCGTCGCGTACTCGATCGCCGCGAGGTCGGCGAGCGAGAAGTTGCTCGAGTCCAGCGGCGCCATCGCCTCGGCGTTGCGCAACAGCGACCCCCCGGGCCCCTTGAAGATCGTCCCCATCCCCGCCGCGTGGGCCGAGCAGTAGGCGCAATCATAGGACCGGCTGGCAACGTAGACGACGAGGCTGCGCAGATCCGGCGAGATGCCCCGGCCAAGATCACAGCGCGGAATGTCGAGCAGGCTGGGGACCAGCACGCTGTAGGTTGTGAACGCTGGCGGCCAGATCTCGAGGTAGCTCATCGCGTGGGGGACCACGCCAAGGATCTGGCGAACCATCAACGCGACCGCGCGGTAGCGATGGACGATCTCTTCGCGACTGACCGCATAAGGACGCAGGGCGTATTCCAGCGTGGGCTTGGCTGCGCCGTGCTCGGGGGTCTGGCTGTCGTCGTCCACCTCGCAATTTCATATCACGATCCGCGCACGCCGAACTCAGCTTCCATCGACCGCCTCGGCCTGCGCGTCCTCCCCCACACCGACGCCAAGCAAGTGACGCTCGAAAAAGGTCGCCATCAACCCGTAGAAGGTGTCACGGTTGATCGCCTTGCGAAACCCGTGGCCCTCGGTTGGCGCGAGCATGTACCAGACTTCCTGACCCTGCTCGCGCAGCGCGGCGACGATCTGCTCGGCCTCGTCGACCGGCACCCGGGGATCATTCGCGCCATGAGCGACGAACAGCGGCGCTCGGATTTGCTCGACGTTGGTGATCGGCGACAGGCGCTGGAGCACCTCGCGAACGTCGGGATCGCGCTCGTCGCCATACTCGGCGCGACGCAGGTCCCGCCGATACCCGCGGGTGTTCTCGAGAAAGCTGACCAAGTTGGCGATGCCGACCATGTCGCAGCCAGCGACCAGGCGGTCGGCGTAGGCCGCGAGGCTCGCCAGCACCACGTAGCCGCCGTAGGATCCACCGACCATGCCGACCCGCGCCGCGTCCAGCGTGGGCTCGCCCGCGATCCAATCGAGCACCGCGCCGACGTCCTCGATCGCGTCGCCCCGCAGCACGCCGTCGTCGAGCCCGCGAAACCGCCGACCGTAGCCGTCGGATCCGCGAATGTTGGGTCCGAGCACCGCGATGCCGCGCGACACGAAGAATTGGATGATCGGGCTGAACTCGGGCCTGAACTGATCCTCGGGCCCGCCGTGGATCCACACCAGCACCGGGTGCGGCCCCGGCCCCGGCGGCGAATAGATGAACACCGCCAGCGGCACCCCATCGCCGCTCTGGACCCGCGCCAGCCGGGGATGCACGAAGCCGGTTGGATCCGCGCCGGTCGGGCTCTGGGTCCAGCGGGTCAGGTCCCCGCGACGAACGTCGAGGCCATAGACATCGGTTGGCTGAACCGCGGAGCCGGCCGCGAACGCGAGCTTGTCGGGCCCTGCCGCGCGCAGACCTGTCAGCACGCCGCCGCGCGGAAGGTCCAGCTCGCGCGCGGTCCCGGTCGCGACGTCCAGCAAGAACAGGCGGCTGCGGCCGTCCTCGTTGATTGCGTAGGCGATCCGCCCGCCGGACAGGGGCGCGAAGCTCTCGACGTCCCACCCCACGCTGGGTGTGACCTGCGACCAAGTGCCCTGGGTGTCGAGGACGTGCAGGCCCACGTGGTCTTGCCCGCGGTCGCTGAGCACCAGCAGGCTTCCGTCGGCGAGGTAGCGCGCGTCGAGGTAGGCCGCGTCGGGGTTGGCGGTGTCGGGCAGCGCGACCAGGGAGCCTTCGTTTAGCGCGTAGCGCATGATCGCCGAGCGCTCGACCGACCAGAACCGCCGCAGCAGCACCTCGGCGCCGTCGGGTCGAATGGCCTGGGCGATCCACTGGCCATCGAGCTCGCCGGCGAGGCTCAGCGCGGCCCCAAGCTCGTCCGAACCGAGCTTGTGCGAGACATAGAGATCCATGTCGGGCTCGCTGCGCGCGTTCCCGGTCAGCACCACCATGGGGCTGGGCGTCGCGACCACGCGAAACGGCCCGTGGCGACTCACGCCATCGGTCAACAAGGTCTCGACCCCGCTGAGGTAGTTCTGGTGATACAGCTGGTGATCTTCGTTGCCGTCGATGTCACGGCGAAACAACAGCTCATCGGGTCGCCCCGGGAGCGGGGTTGCCTGCACGACCGGCTCGAGGCCCGACGTCAGCGGCCGCGGCTCGGCGCCCGGCTTGGACACCAACATCACCTGCGTCGTCGACCCGTGGCGGCCGAGCACCAGGATCTGATCGGTCTCGGGCATCACCGCCGCCAGGCGCATGCGGCTCGCGTCGAGGTAGGGGCGCAGCGCCGCGGCCATGGTCTCGGAGATCGGCGGCGTCCCGTCGAGCACCGGGAGCACGCCGTCCGGCGTGTCGACCTCGAACTCGAAGTCGGTCGGATCCGTCGGGCCACCGATCACGCCGCGATCGTCCTCCGGCTCGGGCTCGGGCGCGGGCGCGACAACTTCCGCCGGGAGCGGCGACGACGGCTCGGGTCGGGGCGTGCACGCCAGCGCGGCGAGGCATACGAGCCAGGTGGCGCGGCGGTTCACGGCGCGGAGCATAGCGGGCGACTGCGAAAACGCGAAGCGCGGGCGGCGTGGCGGCATGGTCAACCCATGTTGGCGGCCACCCAGTTAAGCGTCGCGGGGTCCGGTCGTGAGACCGAACCCCGCGCGAAGTTCTACAAGCTGCTCGCTAATCGAACAGCTCGATCGTCACCCTTGGATTCTCGAGGCTGGCGATATGCGACACGTTGACCAGGTCGCGCGCGATCGAGAACACCCAGTCCTCCAGGAACACGGAGCGCTTGACCTTGGAGTCCGAGTTGGTCCACCAGTTGTAGCACTTGCCGCTCACGTTGTTCGGCGACTCGGGCTCCTCGTGTGGGATCCCGCCGACGAGGCTGAAGCCGCCGTCGGTGGTCACGTGATAGACGAGCAGACCGCTGAAGGTCATGAAGTCGCCGTAGAGCCCGTTGCCGCCGTCCTCGTCGTCGTCCTCGCAGATCGTCATGGGCACCGCGAGCAGGTCGCGGGCCTTGAAGTAGGTGAACGCGAGGTGGTTGGTCGCGGCGTCCGAGGTTGATCCGCGGGTGCCAATGACCTCCTTGAAGGCGAGCTGGGGGTCGTCGAGCTGGGAGACGTCGATGACCTGCAGCTGCAGACCCTGGAAGTAGGCGAAGCTGCCCTCGTCCGAGGCGTCGTAGCCCATGGTCAGGAGGTGCTCCGTGTCCATTGGGTGCATGTACGTGGAGAAGCCCGGGATCTTGAGCTCGCCAAGGATCTCGGGCGCGGTGGGATCCGCCAGGTCGATCACGAACAGCGGGTCGGTCTTCTTGAATGTGACGATGTACCCGGTCTCGCCGTTGAACCGAACCGAGCGGATGTCCTCTGTCGGGGCGATGTTGTCGATCTGACCGAGCGTGACGAGCGACGAGCCCTCCTGGCCAAGGGTCGTGATCGTGCTGTGGACGCCCGGCTGCGGGACGCGCCCGCTGGTGGTCGCGATTCGCAGCACCTCATCGCGCTCGCTCATCGAGAACTGGTTGAGGATCCGGCCCTTGATGACCCCGCTCGCGTTGTACTTTGGCGCGACCCCGCCAGACGTGAGCGCGAACTTGTGCACGGTGGTCGCGTCGTTGATGTCGGGCGCGATCTCGGGGAACCACTCCTCGTCGTTGTAGTCGCGCCTGTGCCGGACCGCGAGGTACATCGACTCGGCCGTGCCATAGATCGCGCCGGGGCGGCTGAGGATCGTGGTCGCGTGCATTGGCTGCTGCTCGCCGATCTCGAAGGTCGCTAGCGACACGAAGCCAAGCGCGTCCTTGCTGCTCGACAAGTACACGTCTTCGCAGGACGACAGCGGCTCCTCGGTCTCGAACACGTCGTCGTTGACGTAGACCGTGTCCTGGACCCTGGGCAGCAGATCCTCGACCGGCGCCTCGTTGATCAGCGCGATGTTGGCCTGACGCAGCTCTTCGAACATCTCGTCGACAATCTCGACCGTGAAGCCCATCTCGCCAAGGTCGCAGTACGAGTTTGGCAGCTTCGCCGGCCAGTAGGTCATGCCCTCGACGTCGTACTCGGGGAACACCAGCGCGGTGTGGACGTCCATCCCAACCCGACGAGAGTTGAGGTACGAGCCGTTGAACCGCATCTCCCGCGTGAGCACGGGGTTCGCACGATCGCTGATGTCGAGCACCGTGATGTGCAGCGGGCTGTTGTCTCCGGTGAAGTCGCAGTCGTAGCCGTAGGTGCAGGTGTCCTCGAGGCCCTGCCAGCCCTCGTCGGTCGACGCATAGATGACGGCCATGTCCTCGTGCACGTACATCCGCCGGGGCGTGCCCTCGAGGTTGTAGGTCGAGAGCACGTGGGTCTCTTTGGCGGGCCACGCGTCCATGATCCAGAACTTGTTGTCGGCGAGGACGTAGAGGTAGCCGCCGTCGTTCTTGACGAAGTCCGCCTCGTCGACGTCCGCCTCCTGGGTGTTGGTCGTCGTGTACTCGCCGGCCTCTTCCTCTTCTTCCTCTTCTTCCTCTTCCTCTTCGCCCCACTCTTCGCAGGTGTGCGTGACCGACCAAATGGCGCTGTCGTGCCGCCACTCGAGCTCCGCCTCCATGTCGGCGATGATTCGGCTCTTGAGCTGGTCCTCGATCAGCTCGCAGGCGCCCGCGGGCTCGATCTCGCCCGGGACTTCCTCAATTTCCTCTTCGGGATCTTCGAAGAGGACGCAGCTCAGCGGTAGTGCTAGCAAAGTTGCAGCGGTGATGAGACGCAGCGGTGATGACGGCTTCATGGTGGCTCCTATTGGCTCTGGACGAGCGGGGGCGGTGGTTCGGGTAGCTCGACGAGGTCACCTTTGGGAAGGTGATCCAGCATGAACACGTACGCGTTCATCCCGTGACAGACCGAGTCAGTTCGAACGTCACGATCGAGTGTGTTCCAGAACAAGCCCCCCGCGGCCATGTCTGGATTCCTGACAACAAAAGAATTTTCAGGTGTGTAGGTGTATTGCATGAGCAGGCGAAACAGCAGAATGACCGCACCACGATATTTGGTGCATCGCTCGCTGTATTCGCTTGGGCACTCACGATAGAGCACGGACAGGACCTCAGCGAGCCAGCCGTTGCCGCTGCTCGACAGCGAGGCCGACCAGCGGCCGTGGCGATAGACGTCAGCCGGGTTGGTGATCTGCCGCTTCAACAGATCGTCTGCGCACGCATAGACCTGCTCGCGCACGCCCGCGTCGTTGCTGGCCTTGGCGAAGTCAAACAGCGACAGGATCATCCACGAGCTCGAGACCGGGTTGGGCTTGCGGTAGCCGTCGCCGACGTAGCAGCCCTCGCGCTCACGCTTGGCCAGCATCCAGCCAGCCGTGCGGGTGGCCCCCTCCAGGTAGCGCGCGTCACCGGTGGCCACATACATACGCGAGAGCGCCGAGAGCACCTGACCGGTGTAGAGCACCGACTCCTCCTCGACCGGCGCCCAGTTGCCGTCAGGATCCAGCCGCAGCTCTGGCGTCACCCCACCCTCTTCATCTTGCATGGTCAGCAGCCAGTCGGCGGCCATGCGCGCGGCCTGAAGCTGGGTTGGATCCCCCGTCAGCTGGTGCAGCTCGAGCAGCGTGAAGATGGTCTTGGAGGAGGTCCCGACGACGAGCCGAGGCTCGCGCTCTTCGTGGGTCAGATCCAGGGAGTAGTGAAACGCCCCATGGCCAGGCTGGCCGGGGGCGACTCGTTGCATCTTGAGCAGGAATTCCGTTGCGCGCTGGATCGGCTCGGCCAGGCTCGCGTCATGGGTCTGGGCCTGAACCGCGAGCAGGGTGTAGATCGTTGACGCGGTGTAGATGGTGTGCAGCTGATCTTCGAAGCTGTCGGTTGCCGCGTGGTAGCGCTTGTGCACGCCGCCGTACCGGGGATCCATCATGCGCAGGAGGTAGGCGGTGCCCTCGCCAATGCGCTGGCGCACGATGTCGGCGTTTAGGTGGCGCACGGGGACGAGACCATCGACGTACTCGAGCGCCTCGCCCTCGTGCTCGACGAGCGCGAACTCGTGCTTGGGAAGCTCGACGACGAACTGCGCCTGCTGTACGAGGGACTCCGACAGGTCGGCGGCTGTGAGGACCTGTAGCGTGGCGTGCATCAGGCTGACGCAGAGATCGTCATGCTCGGAGGTGGCCCGCCCGACGAGCTCGCCGTGGGAGTAGAGCGAGACGACGGAGTGGATCGGGCCGGGGAGATCGGGCAGGGTGCAGGCCGCGATCGGGCCGTCAGATGCCACGTTGCGGACGAAATCGAGGATTCTGGAGCGGAACGCTGGGGCGGTGTCCAGGGTGGCGGCTCGCTCCTCTGTTTGCTCGGGTGGGCTTGGATTGGATCCGCAACCGGCGAGAGAGAGGGCGAGGACGAGGCTGGTGGCAGCCGTGGTTTGCGTGAAATCGAGCAATCTGCGACCGCGGTAGCGCGAGGTGTCCATTGTTCTAGTTCATGGAGCGAGCTGGGGCACCCAAAATGTAGAGAAAGTTAGTGTGACAATTCATGCTCGTTATCGCTTCCACCCTGAGCTGCGCCGCGGTCGAAATAGCCCACCTGCGGTTGGGCGGAGCGCTGGTCATTTGATGCCAATCTGTGGTAGCAACTAGCTGGCGTCAGCCAGGCCGCGATGATGGTGTTGGTGCAGCTCGGCTTCATCGACCGCGTCGCCAACCTCGTCTTCATCGGGCCGACGGGCACGGGCAAGACCGTGCGACGGCTGCCACAGATCGGACTGGCCTCCTGCCTGTCGGGCGTTCGATTCAATGCGCACGGCGCTTGGAACGGAATCGACAATGAGCGAGACTTTGCAGTCCTGTTTATCCTCGTGGTTGGTTGCAGAGCCCAAACGATTGTTCTGCCCGACGAACTCGTGGCGAATGGGTCTCGCCGACGCGCCCAGCTCCCGCCAGGGGCGCCTTCGGCGAGGCCAGCCCGGCGTCAGCGACGGTGGGGTCGGGATCAACCCACTCGCCGATCACGACTGGTGCCGACCTCGAAGGGCTCGCCGGCGCCGGTGCGGCCGACGGGGCTGACGAAGGCGAGTCCCTCGGCGAGCATGGTCGAGCCGACCGCGGGACCGAGGCCGTTGGCGTCGGGTTCGAGACCGCGATCGACCCGCTGGGGAGGGGTGCGTGGCGCCTGGCGGGGCCAGCCGACCTGCCACTGCATGCGGGAGTCTGAAGGAAATGGGTTGGTCGGGATCAACGCCGGTGGCGCTGACGACAACAACAACATGAACGCAGATGGGGAATCCTCACCGCCCCGCGGAGGCGCGGTCGCTCCCAACCACAAATTCGCCTATCCTCTCACGATGCAAATACGACGCGGCCGAATCCAAAACGGCGCCGTAGTGCTCGCCGATCCGACCGGCATACCGGAGGGCGCAGAGGTCACTGTGCTCATTGGACGTCCACAGGATCCCGTAGACGTCTCGGACGAAGAGCTCGCGGAGATCGACGCCGGCCTCGCCGAGGCACAAAGTCCTCACCGAGTCGACGCACGAGCGTTCCTTCGAGAGCTGCGCCGCGGCGCGTGAGGCGTCGCCGTGTTCGTGGTGAAGTTCGTGCCGCGGGCGGCACGACAGGCTGCCGAGGTGGACGACTGGTGGGGTTGGAATCGTGACAAGGCGCCGGATGCGTTCCACGACGACTTTGCCGAGCTCTTGACGATGCTCGAGCACATCGCGCATCTGGGCCGATGAGCGTCGGCACTCTTCCAATTACGGCGCGGCGATGCATATGCCGTCTTCAGCGCTACACTGGCCTCGAGCCAGGCACATCGTGCTCGCCTCGCAACCCGCATTGGATGTAGCGATACACATACCATCTTCTTGCGCGCACTTACCGGACACTCGACATTCCTTGCTTGTTTGACAGTCAGCGTTGGACGCAGCCGTGCAAATTTCATCTTTAGCTGTGCACCATCCAAGTTCTATGCACCCCTTGCTCATCTTGCAATCGGCATTGGATGTGGCCGTGCAGCGATCGAGTTTGGCAGTGCATTGACCGTGGAATTTACACTGCTCGCTCCTTTTGCAGTCGGCGTCGGAGCCGGTGATACAGTTGCCCAACTTCGCAGTGCACCGGCCATAGATTTTGCAGTCCGAGCGCGTCGTGCAGTCCACAGGTGACTCTCCCTTCGCAACTGCTGGTCGTTTGCGGTTCAACGTATCCAGTTCTAGGCTCAAGATGCGCAGTTCCTTCTTGAGTTGCGCGAGACGGGCATCTACTTTCGCTAGTTCGGTCTCGCCAACCTCGATTTTCCCAACCAGGTCCGCGAGGTCAGCCGGTCCCAACTCAACATTTGCTAGTGCATTTCGCCAAGTACTCAACCGCATCATGAGTCGATTCCTCTCAAGCGTTAGATCGATCTCTCGGTCGCTTGCCTCCTGCACCTTTTCAGACAATCGCGAGAATTGTGCGTACGCTTCGCCAGTCTCCGAGTTCGCCACTTCTGCCATGAGTTTCAACTCACGCTCACGCTCCGCCGTCGCGCGTGCCCGTTCCGCCGCCACACGCTCTCGTTCCTGGTAACCCAATGCTGTCACAAGACCCGCAAGCACGAAAGCTGCAACCATCGCCAACTGCCAATTTCGAACCAGCGCACGATTGGCTCGCAATAGCATTGTCTTCCACGCCACAGCCCTGCTCATGCAAGTCTCCAGTGCGTGACGCATTTCGGACGCGGATCGAAAACGGCTCCTTGGATCATGCTGCGTTGCCCGCCGCACCACCTCGACCAGTGCCGGCGGTTCGCCAAACAAATTCCCGATTGACGGTTCCTTTTCCAGGGCCATGCCGGGTGAACGCTCAAGCAAGAGAAAGTGAAGGAGCCTTCCAAGGCTGTAGACGTCCGCTCGTTCGTCAGCCCGCTGTTCGAGTTCAACAAGTTGCTCCGGTGCGGCGAAAATTGGGGTCCCGAGTCCCCCCTCAACGGAAGTGGACAATGAAGTAGCGAACTTGATGTCGGCGATGTCGAAATCAGTCAACACTGGCGCGCCTCGAACATCTAGCACAATGTTGGCCGGCTTGATATCGCGGTGAATCACGCCGTTTGCATGGGAGTACTCTAACGCCGCGCAAACCTCGATCATCACTTCGATCTTTTTCTCAAGATCCCAGTTGAGTCGCGCGATTTCCCGGAGATCGCCTCCTCCAAGGAGTTCCATCGAAAATGCGAGCCCAGTTGAGTCGGCGCTGTAGAACTCGACCACGCGACCCGAGCGGCCGTGCCGTTTACGGCGAGAAGGCTCGCTCAATAGCTTCATCGCACGGATACTACGACCAAATCGATGTAGCATTTGTCCCTCTCCGAGCGCTTCGAGGCGGAAGACCTTCACGGCGACCTTCCGTTGTCGGACCGAGTCGTAAGCCTCCCACACGGTCCCAAACGTGCCGTATCCGATGATCTTCTCTAGTCGAGCGCCTGCGATCACGCTATCTACATCGGGTATGCAACGTCGCCGCACGAACTGGATCGCTTCGTCAATCACAACAGTGTGCGCGAGAGACTCTGGCGAGCCTGGCCGCAACGCTCGGCGTGAGTAGAGTCGGTCGACGATGGTAGCGACAGAACTAGCGATCGCGCTCTCAGGCGTCTGCACCGGAGTTTGCTTGGTCGAGACGCTGAAATCTAGCGAGCCCGCGAAGGCGTCGATGAGCGCTCGCATCGATTCGAAACGCTCGCACCTATCAGCGTTGAGCCCTTTCAGGAGTACCTTGCGAAGCCAGTCCGGCACGTCACTCCCGCGCGGCGGATCACGGAACTCGCCACGTTCAACCGCCATCCACAGTTCCTCTTTCGTCTCGCCAAAAAATGGTCGCTCCTTATACAACGCTTCATAGAGGGCGACGCAAAACGAAAACTGATCGCTGGCTGTATCGGTCGGTCGGCCTCGAAACTGCTCCGGCGCCATATAGGCCGGTGTTCCGGCAATCCCGGTTCGTGGCGTTGCTCCGGCATCATCGGAACTGGGGTTCGCCTCCAGCGTCGCGTTCAGAGCGCGTGCGGAGCGGGCAAGTCCGAAGTCCATCACGCGAACGCGGCCATCGTGGCCACGCATCACGTTGCCCGGCTTAAAGTCACGATGGACGAGGTTCCGCTCGTGCGCCGCGATCAGACCTTCGGCCGCGTCGCGAAACACGGCGAGGGTCTCGGCCATAGATGGCGAGGCTTCGGCCAGCCAACGACCCAGGGTGACGCCGTCGATATACTCCATGACGATGAACGCGACACCATCGGCGACACCGATCTCGAACACCGTGACCACGTTCGGATGTGCGAGTTGAGCCATCACTCGCGCCTCGTCCATCAGTCGGCGGCGGTATTCGATGTTGCCGTGATCGCGGAGGGTCTTGACTGCGACTCTTCGGCTCAGTTGATTGTCATACGCAGCGTAAACCACCCCCATGCCTCCTCGTCCAAGTTCGCTTTGGATCGTGTAGTTCTCAAGCCGGCTGATCGCCCCCAGACCGGAGAGCTGCTCACCAACTGACGCGGCTGGCGAGTCTTTAGGTGGCCACTCAGCGACCGTGGCGGTGGCGTCCGCTCCGGCCTGGGCATCGTCAGGATCTCGCTTGTTGTCCATCTGCCGCAGTTCGCGTTGTCATGCTCGCACGCCCGTACCAGTCCTGGGAAGTCTCAACGATCATAAATGCGCCAGCCCCGGCACGAACCCGCAGCAGTCAGGAGATGGACTTCGACGAGTACGAGCGGATCGTCGCGGCTGCGAAGCGCATCGACCCACGGATCCACATCATGGTCTTGCTCGGCGGCGACGCTGGTCTACGCCCTGGTGAGATCCGAGCGCTCCAATGGACAGCGATCGACTTTCGTCGACGCCTGCTCACGGTCGACCGCGCGGAGTACGACGGCCACATCGGGCTACCAAAGCACGACAAGATCCGCCGGCTCCCCATGACCAAGCGGCTCACCGCGGCACTGCAAGCACACCGACACCTGCGGGGACCCAACGTCCTATACCGCGATGAGGGCACTGACCTCACCGTGAGGGTCGCACGCAGGTGGCTCCAAAAGACCCTCAAGCTCGCCATGTTGCGCGACCGAGGGCCCCATACGCTGCGTCACAGCTTTTGCTCCCACCTGGCCATGCGAGGCGCGCCCGCGAGGGCGATCCAGGAGCTCGCCGGCCACTCGGATCTAACAACGACCCAGCGCTACATGCACCTGTCACCCGCCGCCTTGGAGCGCTCGATCGCGCTGCTCGAGAACCGCGGGTCACTGTGTGAGCAGGACACTAACTCGCTTGGTTTTGGAGACATTGTGGAGACGGCGGATCCTTAGGATCCAAACTCCAACAATATCAAAGACTTAAGTAGGGCGGGTTATGGGATTTGAACCCACGACCTCCTGGACCACAACCAGGCGCTCTAACCGACTGAGCTAAACCCGCCGTCAGTTCGGAATGGACGCGCGTTCTAACACGCTCCCCCACCCCACGCTAGCCCCCTCGACCCCATTCTCGCCCCCGAGCAAGCTCACACCTTGACCGCGCCTGCCGCCCGGGGCACACACCGACCCGTGCCCAGCCAACCCTCGCGCGAGCTCGAGACCTTCGCCAACCCCAAGCCGGGCCGCGACTACGAGATCCGCTTCGAGTGCCCGGAGTTCACCTGCGTGTGCCCGAAGACGGGCCAGCCGGACTTCGCCACGATCCGGATCCGCTACACGCCCGATCAGCGCTGCGTGGAGCTCAAGAGCCTCAAGCTGTACCTGTGGTCGTTCCGGGACGTGGGCGCGTTTCACGAGGCGGTGACCAATCAGATCCTCGATGATCTGGTCTCGGCCTTGCAGCCCCGCGCGATGGTCGTCGAGGGTGACTTCTTGGTGCGTGGGGGCATCCACACGGTCGTGGAAGCTCGCCACACGATGCCGTAGAGGAACTTCGCCAGCGCCTGGGCGACCCGCGCTCGCACGGCGCAGCTCCACCCGCTGAACGCGGGTCTGGACCGTTGGTCGTCGGCGAACTGTTCGTTACTATCTCCCTGGCGCAGCCAGCGCGTTCCGCGACCCCGTCGCTGCTCGAAAAGGACATCCGATGCTCTCATCCGTCACCGCTCCGCTCCTCGCTCTGTTCATGTCGTTCGCCGGCTTCAACTGGAGCTACGCCTCGCAGACCGACACCAAGGGCACCGCAACGGTCGAGGTCACGGCCGACGAGAACCTGAGCAACGTCAAGGTCAAGATCCGGGGCTCCGATGGGACCGAGGTCGACAAGACGATCAACGTCAAGGCTGGCAAGAGCACCAAGGTCACGTGGACCCAAAAGGGCAAGCAGGTCGAGTACGAGATCAGGATCGAGGCCAGCGAGTCGTTCACCACCGGTAGCTTCGAGGTCCAGCGCCCGATCGCTGGCGGCACCCAGGGCGCGCTGGCCCTGCAGAGCAGCCGCGAAGACATCGTTGACGACCAGAAGATCCGCTACAAGACCCCGTTCACGCTCAGCAGCCACGAGCTTCAGGTGTTCAACACCGACGGCGACATGATCGTGGACGAGACCGTGACCGACAAGGTCATCAACGCGGGCGAGTCGTTCGAGATGAGCTGGCGGACCGCGGACGAGGTCTTCATGATCAAGGTGACGGGCTCGGACGACACCGGCTACTCGGCGACCGACTCGCGGGTGCCGTGGTCCGTGCACATCCCCCACACAGAGGTCAACTTCGACTCGGGCAAGTACAACATCAAGCCCGACGAAGAGTGGAAGGTCGCCGAGGCGTTCGCGGTGCTGGTCCACGAGCTCGACCACCTCGAGAAAGCCAACAAGGCGATCGACGATCTCGATCCGGCCAACAAGACCTCGGCCGACGACATCACGGTCCAGCTCTACATCGTTGGCTACACCGACACGGTCGGCAACAGCGCGGACAACAAGAAGCTATCCGAGAACCGCGCCAAGGCGATCGCGCAGTACTTCGTCGACAAGGGAGCGTGGTGCGAGATCCACTACGCCGGCATGGGCGAGAGCGGGCTGGCGGTCAACACCGGCGACAGCGTGGACGAGGTCCGCAACCGGCGGGCGCTGTACATCCTCAGCCCCGAGACCCCCGCTGGCGGCGGCCAGGTGCCGGGCGGCGGCGCGTGGAAGCGGCTCGCCGAGGCCCGGCCCCGCATGATGCAGAAGCTGCCGCCGCTGCCAGACGCGTACATCAAGTACAAGGAAGAGCAGCGGCAAGCGCGGGAGGCCAAGTTTGGCGTAGGCAGCAGCGGCAAGATCAGCAACGGCGACGGCGACTCCGACGACAGCGGCGGCTCCGGCGACTCCGACAGCTGGGACGGCGGCTCGGACGACGGTGGCGGTGATTCGGGATCGAGCTCGGGCTCGGGCTCGAGCAGCGATGGGCCGCCCGCGGTCGACGGTGAACCCGGCGCGACCAAGCAAGGCTGCGCGGTCGAGCAACCCGCTGGCGGCGCAGGCCTTGGGCTGCTCGCTGGGCTGTTTGGCGTGCTCGGGCTGCGTCGGCGTCGGCGTCAGCTCGGCTGAGCGATCCCAGCTAGGGCCCAGCCTTCGCTTCACGCGACCGCCTGACGCGCGTATGCTTTGGGGCGCATGGCCCCTCGCACGCTCGAATACAACGCTACCCTCGAGGCCAAGGTCGACATGTCCGACGTCCTGGCCGTGTTCAAGGTCGTCCCCGATACGCCGATCCCCGAGGGGCGCTGGTTCATCCCCGGCCAGTACTTGACGCTTGGGCTCAACAACGAGGCCAAGCCCGAGCTGGGCAGCGTGCGGCGTGCGATGTCGATCGCGTCGGCGCCCCAGCAGCGCCGGACCATCGACTTCTATGTGCGCTACGTCAGCACCCCCGAGAGCGACAACCCGCTCACGCACTTGCTGTGGAACATGAAGCCCGGCGATCGCATGAGCATGACCACCCGGGCGATCGGCAAATTCAACATCGACGACACGATCGGGCTCGAGGACAAGCGCCTGAAGATCCTGGTCGCCGCGGGGACGGGGCTCGCGCCGTTCACGTCAATGGTGGAGTCGGACATCGAGGTCGATCCCAAGGCGGATCTGAGCTCCTACGTGCTCTTGCACGGGGCCAGCTACCCAAACGAGATCGGCTACAAAGAGCGGCTCGAGCAGCTCGCGCGTGACAATGGCCTGCACTATCTGCCCACGATCTCACGACCCAAAGAGGCGCCAGAGTGGAAGGGCGACACCGGCCGCGTCGAGGACTTCTTCAAGCCAGATCGGATCACGGCGCTCGAGCAGGCAATTGGTCTAAAGCCCGGCGAGCTGACACCCGAGCGCGCGGTCATCTACATCTGCGGGTTGACCGGCACGATCGCCATGACGATCGAGCGCCTGCTCGGCCGCGGGTTCGTGCCATTTCATCGCAGGATCCGGCGCGAGCTCGGGTTCGATGACGCGGTCGAGTCGACGATCTATTACGAACAGTACGACAACGAGCCGGTGCTCAAGGTCAAAGATCCGGTGGAGCTCGCGCGCCTCAAGGCGCTGCTTCCGGCGTCGTAGACAAGCTCCCGCAACACGGGGAGTGCAGCCGCTCACGGCCCGCGCAGCAGCACACAGTCGAATTTGGCCCCAGACGCGACCAGATCCACGCAGGTCATCCCCTCTTCGTGGGCCTCGGCGATGTCCATGCCGGCTCCTAGAGCGCCAATCAGTTTGAATTCACGACGCCAGGCACATCTGGGACCGCCCCTGCCGTTGTCGGTCGGCGCTCGCAGTATGCCGGATACTATCAGCGGGCCCCCCTCAACCCGCTGAAAATTCAGGGCTAAACCTTCGAATTCAAAGGCCGTGACCCCGTAGTCTCTAAATTTCGATCGGGACAAATCGGGGTCGATCGGGACGTTTCGGGACGTATCGGGGCGACCAAAACTGGAGACGAGTTGGAGACGGGAATTTTGGCCGGCGAGTTGCACTGGGAAAAAAGTGAAAAATTGTTTTGAGCAAAACGGGTCTGCTGTGGCTCATGGGTGGGTAGCGAAGGAGGCGGCATGGCGCACGCACCACCCAAGACCATCAACACTCATGAACTGGCGACGCGGCTCGGGGTCCACGAGAAGACCATCCGGCGCCAGAGTATCGGGGGCCAGATCCCCGCTCACTGCTACAGCAAGGGTGGGGCGTACTCGTCCTACCGGTTCTTCGTCACGGCAGTCGAGTACCTATGTGACCACGGCGACTGGCCGGACCAGGCCGCGATGGCGCGGTTTGGCCGCTCGCGGCGGACCGAGGTCGTCGACAGCTGGGACCGGGCCGGCCTGCTGGCCGGTCTGCACCTCGGCGGGCTCGGCGCGGCGTTGAGCGGGATCGAAGACACGAAGGTGCTCTACCAGGCGCTCGCGTTGGAGGCGGAGCGCCGGAATCGCAAGGGCGCGATGGCGTTGATGCGCGCTCGGCTCGCGGAGCTCGAGGTAGGAGAAGCTGATGCCGCCTGAGTTCGGGCGGCGGGGACGTGGAGCTCACCAGCGCCGGCTACCGCGGCGCAGTGGTTCCTGGCCCGTCGTGAGTTGATGTTTGAGTAGGCCGACGACGCGCTCGCGTCGCGGTCATGAGTCGAGTGAGTCGAGCTGCGCTCGCGCCGAATGGATGGCGCGCGAGGGCGGCGACGACGGGAGAGACGTGCATTCGCGGGCCCGCGTTGGCGGGCCCGCGTGGAGGTGAAGTTCATGAATTGTGGTGCCCAGAACCTGATGCGAGCGGTTCGACCGCTGAACTGGACCGAGTGTGGCGTGGAGGCGCAGCGGTGGTGGGAGACGGGGCCGCCGGGCGTGGATGAGCGTCGGGCGGTCGTCATCTGGTTGCGTGATCTGGGAAAGGTCGCGTGGTGGATCGCCGAGGGCGAGCGGACGCTGGCGCTCGGGTTTGTCGAGAGTTTGAACCCGCCGAGTGAGGAGCTGCTCGAGCAGGCGAGGCGCTCTGCGGCGCAGCGGTGGTGGGAGATCTACACGTGAGCCGCTACGAGCAGGCGAAGGCCGAGCTCGAGGTCGCGCTGGTCGGGGCACCGAAGCCGACGAAGCCGGTGCAGCTGCGGTTGGTCGCGGAGCCGGTCCGCTACGCGGCGATCACCGTGATGCAGCCCTACGCGTGGTTGCTCGCGCACGCGGGCGAGTGGCCGGAGCACGTGCCGGGTAAGACGATCGAGAATCGCAGTCGGCGGACGAACTATCGCGGACCGGTGCTGATCCACGTGTCGCGTCGGTGGGAGCGGGTCGAGCTGCGGTTGGAGGAGTTGCGGCGGCTTGGGTTGGTGGGAGGCGCTTGCCCGGAGCCGACGCTCGAGGAGATGCGATCGCAGCTCGGCTTGGTGATCGCGGTTGCGGAGCTGAGCCACTGCCGACAGATCGGGGATCGAGACCCGCACCCGTGGGGGATCGCGGGCTCGTGGGGGTGGGAGGTCGCGGATGCGGCGTTGGTGGAGCCGTTCGGGCTGAGCGGGAACACGGGGCTGTGGTACGCGCCGCCGAACATAAGCGTGCGGCGGCTGGCGGCCTGGCTCGAACTCGGCGGATTGCCGGCTGGTGCGGGGCTTCGTGTGGATCCGGCGACCGGGCGTGTGTCGACGCGGGTGGCCACTCTCGTCGAGGCCGCCCGAGTGGTGCTGCAATCTGGGATCTCGAGCTTCGCCCACGTCGTCGAGCTCGGCGGTGAGCGGCTTGCCGCGGGCGAGCTGCTCGCTCGCGCGGCCGAGGAGCATGGTGAGGTCGACACGGCCGCCCGTCTCCGCAGCTGCGCGAGTGCCCGGCGGGTTGTTGGCGCGGGTCGTGCGGGCGGGGTTGATCGCGGCTCGCACGAGGTCGCGTGTGGAGGCGAGCGTGGCTGAACTCGACGAGATCATGCTGGCCGAGCTCGGCGAGGTCCGCGATGCGCTTGCGCGCGCCGAGTTCGACGGAGACACCTTCGCGGTCGCGCTGGGCCATGCTCGCCTCGCGGAGATCGTGGACTCGCGGGTGCTCGGGCAGCTGCTCGCCCCGGCCGTGAAGGCTGAGCCCTCGAAGCCGTTGCGGCTGCCCGTACCTTACTACGGGGGCAAGTTCGGGGCTGCGCCGCTGATCGAGCGGGCGATGGGGCCGATCGTCAACTTGGTGATCCCCTTCGGCGGCTCGCTCGGTTGCCTGCTCGGTCGGTCCGAGCCCGCGCGAGTCGAGACCGCCAACGACAAGGACGGGCTGATCGTCAACGCGTGGCGGGCGATCAGTAACGACCCGATCGCCGTGGCCAAGGCGTGCGCGATGCCAGTGCACGAGTGCACGCTCGACGCAGTTCACGGATGGTTGCTCGACAACCGCGAGTCGCTCACGACGCTCCTGCGCTCGGACCCTCGAGCCCACGATGTTGCTGCGGCCGCGTACTGGTTGTGGGGCCGGTCCGTGTGGCTCGGTGGGAGTTGGTGCAACCCTGGCAAGCGAGGCCCGCGAAAGGCCAAGGTCGCCCTCCGTGGCGGCGAGACCGGGCCGGGGATCGGCCAGGGCGTACTCAGCTCGAAGATCCGCGACGAGCTGCCGGCCTACTTCACCGCGTTGGCCCAGCGGCTTCGCCACGTGCGGATGACCTGCGGCGAGTGGACGCGGGTGCTGCGGGACTCCGTGACGGTCAGCCACGGCGTGACCGGGGTCTACCTCGATCCCTGCTACGACCTCGGCACCGGTCGGCGGCCAGACCTGTATGGGATCGACGAGCCCGAGCAGTCGGCCGAGGTCCGAGCGTGGGCGCTCGAGCATGGTCCGCACCCGCGACTGCGGATCGTGCTGAGCGGACTCGGTGACGAGCACGCCGAGCTCGAGGAGCATGACTGGTCGGTGATCACGTGGCGCGGGCGAGAGCGCCTATGGCTGTCGCCGCACTGTCGGCGCGAGGACTTTGGGCCGCTGTTCGAGCAGGGGGCCGCGTGACTGGGGTGGTCGTCGGCGTGGTCGTGGGTGTCGTCGCGGTCGCGGCGTGGCTCGGTGGTCGGGGCTGGCGGGTCAACGTGGCGGTGCTGCCGCGGAAAACTGATCAGGCCGCGATGCTGCCGCGGAAAACTGATCAGGGGGCTCTCAACTTTCCTGAGACAGATTCGAAAGTGATCCAGGGGCCTTCTGAGGGGCAAGACTTTTCAGAAAAACTGATCGCTACCGACGGCAGTGAATTCGCGAGGGCGAAGCCCGCCAAGCCTCCGGCGCGCGTGCTGGTTGGCGCGCGCCCAGACGCGGGCACGACCTTGCGACTCGACGCGCCCGCCGAAGGCTGGCCCATATGGGTTCAACGAGATCGCGAGGATGGCCAGCTACTCGAAGCAGCGGGCAAAACGCTGGAGGTCAGTCTGCGCGGCTCCCGAGGCGAGACCCTGCAGCTGCGCGCCCGCGGTCAAGCGCGGCTGTTCGTCTGGGATGACCACGTCGAGCTCGTGGTCGGATCGCGAGCGCTCGACACCCTCGGCGGAATCGAGGGCTGGGCCCGCGCGTGGCTGACCTGGGCGACGGCGTGGCTGCTCGACCTCGAGCTGGATCGCGAGCGGCCGCTCGAAGCCGCGGACGAGCTCGGCTGGTACCCGGTCGCGGTCGACCTCGCGGCGGACCTAGCCGGCTGGGGGCCGCTGCTCGACGAGCACCAGGACCCGGACCGTTGGACGCAGCAGACCTTGCCCAAGCCAGTCCCCGCGACGCAGGGCCGTCTCACCTCGCTCCAGCTCGGTGAGAAGTGCAGCAACCCGTTGAGCTTGTACGGCTACGACAAGACCCGCTGGGCCGACCGAACGGGCCGCGGCGCCGGCTGGCTCGAGCGCATGCGCCAAGCCGGGCGGCAGCCCGACGAGGCCGTGTGGCGATGGGAGGTGCGCCTGCGAGGCGACGCGTTGCAGCTGCGCCCGCGCGGCCGGGATCAGATCCTCGTGGACTTCCGCCGCTGCGCAACGCTGGCGGATCAGCCCGCGATCGCCCGCGCGTGGACCTACGCGGTGGGCAACCCCGACTCGGCCAAGCCAAATGGCCACTATCGGCTCACGGTCGCGGCTGATCGCTTCGACGAGAACGGTCGCGGCTACCCGCTGACGCGCACGCGCCCCGTGGATCCGCTGTGGCGCCTGGTCCAGACCGCAGGCGGCCAAGCACCGGTAGAGAGTCTTTCGCAGGTTCGGGATCGCAGGGCCGCCGCCCGAGCCGAGTGGAAAGCCAAGGCCGAGGAGACGGCGCTACGCGGACTCGCGGCCTGCGTGGCGATCGACCACGCGGACCCGGACACAGCCGCACAAGCGGCGCTCGAGCGCGCCCGCGAGCTCGTCAGCGGACACGCATGGACAAGCGCGCACCAACGCCAGCGGTCCGCGACAGACGACCTACGTGATGACCCCGAATGGAGCTTCGAACCCATGAGCACCCAGCTACAGCTAGTTGATGACGACCAAGGCCCCACATCACCTGCCCCAAGCGACTCTCCGCGCTGGACCCGTCGCTCGGTTGACGCCCGCGAGCAGTGGCAGCGACGCGAGCTCGAGCACCACCCGTTCTCGGCGGTCGTGCGCATGATGAGCGCCGCCGAGCGCGAGCGAACGCGGGCCTCGATCGCGTCGACCGGCTACGACCGGGAGTGGCCGATCGTGCTTTACGAGGGCCGGATCCTCGATGGGCGCAACCGTGACGAGATCGCGTTCGAGCTGTGGCAGCAGACTCAGCGCGCGGATGTGCTCCCGAGCTTCGTCGAGCTCGTCGCGGAGGCTCCCGACCGCGGCGACGAGGCGGCGCTGCTCTACGTGCAGCAGCGACTCAGCGCCACCCGCAACCTCAGCGAAGGCGAGCGCGTCGCGGCGGCCTACAAGCTGTTTCGGCTCTACGGCGAGCGCCGACCACCGCGGCCGAAACTCGAGGGCGGCGAGCGCTACGCTCATCGCTCGGCCTCGGCCCGCGAGGCGGCCGAGGTCGCCGGTGTCAGCCCGAGGTCGATCGAGCGCTACGCGTACGTCGACCAGCACGCCACCGAGGCCCTCGGCCTTGAGCGAGCCGATGAGCTACTCGAGGCCGTCGAGCGCGGCGAGGTCACGGTCCGCGCAGCCGAGCGGCGCGTCAAGACAGCGCGGGCCCAGGCCGAGGCCGAGCGCCAAGCCGAGCAGCTCGCAGTGATCGGCACCGAGGACTCTGGCGAAGTCCCGCCTTGCGCGGGCGAGATCGTGCTCGACGCCCCTGGCGTGCGCCTGGTCCAAGTCGACGCGCTCACGCTGCTGCGCTCGCTACCGGACGGCTGCGTCGAGACAGCGTTCTTCGACGGCCCCTACGTGCTTGGTGACGCCGGCACCACGAACAAGGGCGGCGAGCGAGTCAGCGTTTCGCCCGGCGACTGGGACGCGCAGTGGAGCTCGCCCGAGCACTACCGCGAGGCGTTCTTGGATTCGCTGGCCATCGAACTCGAACGCGTGCTCTCGCCGACCGGCGAGGTGTGGGCCAGCGGTACGCGACACGTCGTGTTCGCGCTCGAGCGCGCCCTGTCATCGATGCCGAGCTACCGCCTCGCCCAAGACATCTGCTGGCTCAAAACGTCGCCCCCACCGCGCCTCCACCCCCAGTCAGGCTGGACCGACGATCACGAGCTCCTGCTCTGGTACCGCGCCCGAGACCCCCAGCACGCCAGCCGCGACGTCACCGACGCGAAGGCGATCCTCGGCACCGCCAACGCGACCTGGTCGATCACCCGCCCGAGCAACGCCGAGTACCGCTTCGGCCGGCACCCCACGCAAAAGCCCGAGCGCCTGCTCGAAGCGATCCTCGCCGCCCACCGCGGCCTCGTCGTGGACTTCTGCGCCGGTGCTTGCACGACCGCAGTCGCGGCGGTCCGTCAACGACGCCCAGTGCTCTGCGGAGATCTCCAAGCCGGCGAAGGCTACCTGGGCACCGGGCGCCTACGCGTCGCGGACGAACTCGCCAACCCAACACCAGGAACCTCTGATGACCGCTAGCCCGTACCAACTCCCGACCGAAAGGGGCCACAGCCCATCGTCGCCGATCTATGTCGTCACGCGATGGCCCTCGCCATGAAGAAGTGCGGACACCCCGTCGACCACTACTTGTGCACGCCGACCGGCCACGAACTCCCCGAGATGCTCACCCACTGGCAGCACCTCGAGACGCTGCTCGACAAGCTGCTGACCCAACTCGAGGCTGACGTCTCGGCCCATGAGTGCGATCTGACGATCCGCTCCTCAAGCCGCGACACATGGCCAGCTGACATGGCGGAGTTGGGCTCGACGTTTCAGGCGCGGCACACACGGTGGTCCTCGAACCGCTCGACTTCATCGTGCGACTCGTCGCCAAGCCCTGATCTAACGACCAGCGGCCCAATCTGGGCCACCTCTTCACCATCCAACCCGACCCCAAGATGTGCGATCGTGCCGCACCCGATGTCGCTCCTCCCGTTCAGCAACACCCTCGAGATCCGCGACGAGGTCCTCGACCCGCGAGGCTTGCTCGACATGGTCGACCTCGCCGCGCTCGACCTGAAGTCCCGTGGCCTCGTCGGTAAGGGTGCCGGTAGTGAGGTCATGCGTGACCCGGCGGCCTTCTTCTCGATCACGTACCCAACCGCCGAGATCGTCGGGACGCTACGCACCCTGTCCCAGCGCTGGACCTCCCCCGAAAGCGTGCCGGGCACAATCCTCCTCGCGGGCAAGTACGGCCTCGGCAAGTCCCATGTGCTGCTAGCCGCACACCACGCGCTCACGGCACCCAACGTCGTCAGCGAGTGGGCCCAGCGCTGGAACCTCGAGCCCATCGAGCTCCCGCCGGACCCAATCGTCCTCACTCGCAGCTTCATCCAGCGCTCCAAAGAACCTCTGTGGAAGATGCTGCTCGTCGGTCTCGGCCAGGACCCCCAGAGCGTCACGGACTTCCTCGACGGCGAGAGCATCGAAGCCGTCCTTGGCGACCGGCCAGTGTTCCTGATCATGGACGAGGTCGAGCGTTGGTATGACTCACAGGCTGCTCGAGCCCAGAGCCGCAACCGCAACTTCCTGCAGGCGCTCACCGAGGTCAGCATGCGGACGCCGAGGCTGACCTTCCTGACCTCGGTGTTGGGCGAGAAGCCCGAGCCCGCCGAGACGATCCGGCGCGTTCGCCCGCTCGAGCTGTCGTTCCGCTCAGCCGAGGATCGTCAGCGCGTCGTACTGTTCCGTTTGTTCAAGAACCGTGACTCCGAGCAGGCGAAGCAAGTCGCGGCCGAGGTCACCGACCAGTACATGGCCTGCTACACGAAAGCGGGCCTCGAAGACCTCGACTCGCTTCGCGCGCGCATGATTGAGTGCTGGCCCTTCGCGCCCGAGTTCCTCGACATCCTGAGCAAGAAGATCCCCAACGTCGGCGGCTTCCAGAACACCCGCGGGACACTGCGCTTCTTGGCCCACGTCGTCCGGCATACCCACGAGAGCCGGCCCTTGGTGAGCAGCCAGGATCTCCCGCTCCGCGATCAGACCATCGTGCAGGCCTTGTCCAATCTCGCAGGTGCCGACGAGGTCGTTCGGCGCGCGCTCGGTGACAACTACGACGTCGTGCCCGACAATCTCGCCCACAAGGACGAGCTGTTCAGCGCGTTGCTGTTCTACTCGGTTGCGGATCCAACCCGACCGGGCGCCACCCTCGAAGAGCTCCTCCTCGCGACGCTCGACCCCGGTGAGAATCCAATCCAGATCCGCGACTCCTTGGCGCAGCTCAAGCTCAGGGCGTTCAACCTGCACGAACGTGATCATCGCTACGTGTTCCTCGCGATCGAAAACCCCCATGCGCGGGTCACCGCCATGGCGAGCTCCGACCGCGTCACGCCCGATGCGGTCAACGAGAGCATCCTCGACGCGCTGAGCTCAGCCTGGGGTCTCGCAGAGCAGACAGCCATCTTGAAGCCGATGAACGAGGACGCTCTGCGTGGGGAGCTACGCGGCCTCCGTCGCCAGCGACCACGAATCGTGCTCTCGACCGTCGCACTCAGTAGCAAGGACCGGCTGCGCATCCAGAACCTCGAAGACCAGCGCAACCTCGTGCTCATCGTCGAGCCTAGCGTGCGCACCGACACCAACGCGGAGAACTACTCCTTGTTCAGCGACGAGGATCTGCTTCATCGCGCGCGTCGTGTCGTCGCATGCAAGCTGCTCCTCGAAGGTCGACCTGCGTCCGAGTCCGCTGTGGTCTACCGCAAGGTCCTCGATGACGACTCGAATCGCCTGCGTCGCCTGGTCACCGAGCGCTACGGCACCACGACGATCTGGGAGAAGGCCGGCGCGACCGACTCACAGGTCGATAGTTCCTGGTACGAGCTCCATGCCCTCGAGAGCTTCTCGGGCGCGGCCTTCCTCGAGATGGTCGCCAGGGATCTCACCGGCAAGCCCGATATCGTTCACGAGATCAGGAAACGGTGGGAGTCCTATCGTCAGCGCAGCGTGGCCGCGCTCTCGGATGCTTTCGACTCGACCCCTGGCCTGCCGATCCCACTCGACGCCAGCTGGGTCCCGCAGGCAGCCCGGCAGCTGGTCGGGGAGGGCGTGCTCTCGCTCGTTGGCGCCGACGGTTCAACACTACCTCGTCGCGCGGTAGAGAAGCTCAGCGACGAGCAGGTCCGCGAGTGCACGATCACCGATCCACAGGGGATCGAACCAGAGCCCGGCAAAGAAGAGCTGCTGCTGGTCCACACCCACGTGCAGGCATCCTACGACGGCAGCACCCACGCGGTCATGTTGTCGTGGAGCTACCCCGAGGATCGATCGGGTGCCGCCGACTTTCGCACGGTCGTTCAGCGCTACACCACTGTCCGAAACTGGGTCTGCGGCGAGCACCATCCCATTGACACGGATGACACCTACGAGGCCAATCGCCACTACAGTGCCGAGCTGGATGCGCAAGACAGTACAGGCCTGCAGCCTGGTCAGACCTACTACTACTACGTGTTCCTGATCTACGAGGGGCTCAATGGGCAGCGCTCCGTGCTGTCCCAGCGCTGCGATGTGTCGATCCCACAGGCCAAGAAGGCCGAGCGGGCAGACATCATCGAGACGGGCACGCAGTCCAGCAAGAACCGGCTCGTGATCGAGATCGAGAAGAAGCTCATGTCGGGCGAGCACATGCGCTCCGAGCATCGCGTGCGGAAGATCGAGGTCATCGTCCGGGCCGTGTCCGGCCCCGAACTCGGCGAGAAGCTGGCCGAGAAGCTTCATCTCAAGGTCGGCGATGCGCTCTCGCTCGCTGCCGATCTGACCTTCTCGGTCCGCGGCGAGTACAACCGCCAGGAGGTGCTCGCGGTCCTGCGCGCGCTTCCGGACTTTGCTGGCGCCAACTACACCGCCAGTTTGTATCTGCGCCAAGACACATCGGGGAACTGAGCGATGGCCCAGCTCATCGACCTCGGGGGCGGCCCTGTCAACCAATCCGAGCGCGAGATCTTCGAGATCTTGGTGCGCGACTTGCCGGGTAGCTGGGCTGTCGCGCCCAACGTCAACCTGCCCCACCCACGGACCGGTCACGCCTACGAGTACGACGCCATCGTTATTGGACCCCACGCGGTGTACGTCGTCGAGATCAAGGGCTGGCGCCGACAGATCCGTCAGCTCAACCGCGAAGAGTGGCAGCTCTCGGGCGGGCAGGTGGTGCGGAACCCACTCTCGCTCACCGATCAAAAAGCTCGGGTGCTGGCCTCGGAGATCAAGCGCCACCGCTGGGCGTCGGCGGGTGCTCCCTATGTTCAGGCCTGTCTCGTCGTGGGCAGCGACCGGGCCAGCTTTGCCGTCAACGACGCCGACGCCGGTCGCTGCCTGCGTCCGTCCGAGCTGGTCGCCTATCTGCGTGACCCGCAGCGTCTGTCGACCGACCGGGCACCGGGCGACTACCGCCGCGATCTCAAGCGCCTTGGCGACCTCATTCGAGGGCAGTTCGAGGGCAAGCCAGAGAGCCCCCGCCGCTACGGTAGCTATCTGGCCGCGGACCTCCAGGAGCGTGACCAGGAGTCCGCGGTCTGGCTGGGTCGACACGCCTTGCTCGATGACGCTCGGATCTACCGGATCCGCGCCTGGTACCTCTCGGAGTACCGCTACACCCCCGAGCAGCGAACCGAGCGCATCCGCGTGCTGCGTCGCAACACGGACGCCCTGCACAAGGTCGGCGAACACCCCTGCATCGCGCAGCTGCGTGACTTTGGCGAGCGCGAGGGCGAGTTTTACGAGGTCACCGACTGGACCGTTCAGGGCACCCTCAAGACCGCGCGCGATCGTGGCGTCCTCGACAAGCTCCCGGTCAGCGAGAAGCTCTCGATCTTGCGCGACGTTGCCCGCGGTCTCGAGGCCGCCGCAGCTCACGACATCGTGCACCGGGCCCTCTCGCCCGCGGCCGTGCTGTTGACTGCTGACGGGCACGCGCGCCTGTGCGGCTTCGATCGAGCGTGGTTGTTGGAGTCAGCTGGGACCGTGTACGGCGCGGCGCCTCAGATCAGCCGCACGTACCTGCCGCCCGAGCTGCGAGACGCCAGCGACTATGAGGTGTTCGACAACAGCGACCTCTACTCACTGGGAAAGGTGGGGCAGTTCTTGTTCGGAGAGTGCGTGCCGCCCGAGGTCGCCGAGCTTCTCGATCTCTGTTTGCGCGACGACCCAGGCGAACGCCCAGACAACCCGGCCGCGTTCCTGCACGAACTCGAGCTAGCGATTCGTCCGCCTGAGCCTGAGCCCACACCCGATCCCGAGCCCGAGCTCGAAGCAGAACTCGAGCCCGCGAAGGCTCTACCCACGTCAGGCCGGCCACAGCTCGAGCCCGGCGACATCATCGAGGGCGTCAACATGGTGCTCAGTGAGCTCGGGCGCAGCGCAACTTCGACGGTCTATCGCGTCGACAACGAACCGCTGGGTGAAGTGTTCGCGCTAAAACTCGTGCACGCGCCTGCGGCCGGCTACGACCCGATGGAGGAGTTTCGGCTGCTCCGCAAGTTGGATTGTCCGCACGTGCCACGCGCACACTGGTGTGGGCGCACGAGCCTCGGGGCTGGGCCCGACCTGTCCTACCTGCTGCTCGACTACATCGAGGGTCCGGGGTTGCGACAGGTCATCGATGACGGCCCCGTAGAGGTCGAGACGGCGCTCGATCTCATCGACGACTTGCTCGCTGCTCTCGAAGCTCTGCACGGCAGCGGTGGCGACTCGCTGCACCGCGATCTCAAGCCCGAGAACGTGATTGTCGGTCCCGAGGGGGCGGTGCTCCTGGACTTCGGCCTCGCGCGGCCAACCACGGACGCCGGAGCGACCCCGGACGGCACCTTGCGCTACACACCGCCTGATTTGTCCGAGAGTGGCTGGGATGCGTCGGCCGACCTGTTCGCCCTGGGCTGCATCGCCTACGAGCTCCTGGCCGGCACTTCACCGTGGGATGGCCTCACCACGACACAAGCGCCTGCGTCGCTGGAAACTCTTCGGGGCGAGGTCACCGAGCGGGTCTCGAGCGTCTTCGCTCGCAGCCTGGCGGCGCGAAGTTCCGAGCGCTACTCCGACGCCTCCACCATGCGCGCAGCTCTGCGTGAGGCTCGGTCTTCACCCAGCTTGCCCGAGCCCTCGGCGCTGACCGAGGACTCGGGGGCGAACGCAGCTCAGAGTCTCGAGCCTGACGAAGAATTCGGGGTGCTAGCCACCGATGTCGATCTGTGGACCGCCGCCCGGGTTCAGGCGATCTCCGAGCATGCTCATTTGCAGATCCCTCTGGCCAAAGCGTTGCTCGACTGCATCGTCGAGCCGGTTGACGAGAGCCCCGAGTCGCTGCTCTCGGCCTTGCTCGCCAGTGAAGCGCGGGCCAAGGCGCTCGAGCTGCCTTTGGCCGAGGCCTTGGGCAGCTGTTACTCGATGCTCGCCAGTGAGCAGCTCCCGCTCGAACTCGGGGATGACGCAGGCGATTCGGACGAGGATGACCCGGCTCCGAGGGTCGTCGAGCTCGACGCCGAGGATCGGATCTTGCGGGTCGACGGGTTGCACTTCACCGAGCTCCGGTATGTCGAGCGGCTGGCTCTACAGTTGGATCGCACGACGACGGCGTGGGTATGGTGCGCTGGGGCGACTGACCCGGCCGTTGTCGCCGAGACCGATGCCGCCTTTGCTCGCGCATTGTCCGGCGGTGCGGGGGCGGCCTGTGTCTCGCTGCCGCGAGGAGCGCGCGATGAACTCGACTTGCCCGCGACGTTGCGTGCCCGACGCAATGCCCTGCAAGAACACCTGCGCGGGGCGCTCGAACAGCCTGGCGCGCTCTGGGTGTTGAGTTGTTGGGGCACGGTCTACCTCGGCCATGGCCTGCGAACCGATCCTGGCGAAGGGCTCGGGGAGCGGGCGGCTGCGATCCGTGATCGATGGGCTGCCGCGTTCCCCGGCGCGCGGGTCGCGCCGGATGCCGGAGACGCGCCACCGCGTGACAGCCTGCATGTGCGGGTTGGCGGCGGTCGACGGTTCGCGGTTGGTCGATTAGCGTGGCCCGACCCACCACGAACGCCGTGGTTGCAGGCTGGTGGGCTGAGTCTGCCCGAGCGCCTGCTGATCTTGTTGCGCATCTCGCGAGGAACCCCGTGACCAAGGACCGCTACATCGAGCACTCGTTTCCGATCGTGCAGCTCAACCCGCTGAGCGTGCGCGAGCGCAATGCGTTCAAGCCGATCTACAAAATGCATAAGTGGTTCGCTCGGCGATCGAGCAGCATCTTTCGCGCGATCTTGCTGGCATCGGCGCTGCCCTACAAGGATGAAAAAGGGAATGTCATCGACTTGATGAAGGAGTTCTACAAAGGGCATGGGGAAGACCTGCGGATGCGGCGGCCGGACGGGAGCAGGTTGCGCGTGTTGGATCCGTTTATGGGAGGCGGAACGACGGTGGTCGAGGCATTGCGACTCGGGTTTGACGTTGCGGGCATCGATTATAACCCGATAGCTTGGTTCGTTGTAAGGGGTGAGACCACGCTCATTGACATTGAGGCGTTCGACGCTGCCTATCGGCGCATTGAACGAAAAGTTCGTGACCCACTTCTTAATAGCTATAAGACTGTATGTCCTATATCACAAAAGGATGCAGACATCATCTATGGTTTTTGGGTCAAACAGGGCATCTGTACGGATCCTGAATGTAATTCGAGGACTGATCTTTTTAGTTCATATATCGTGGCAAGGAAGCGGGACGGGTTTCTTGTTCCCTACGCTGCCGACGTGTTGTGTCCGTCGTGCAAAGCTATCTTTGACTGGGAATTCGAACACGCATCGATTACGGCGGGTGGACCGCAGGTTAAAGGCGACAAACCTTGGGGGAAAGGGAGGCCGGCCGAGACGAAATATGTGTATGGTAACCCAACAGCGGGCGTGGCATGCCCCGTTTGCGCTTGCAAAGTGACGCAGGCTGCTCTACAGAAATGCAAGGCTGGGACCAAACGAGTGGCGGTGCATGTGCTACTCGACCCAACTTCCGGCCAACTGTTTGAGATACGAGGCAAAATACCCGACGAAGTCAAACTCCCCAACTCGGATGTGGCATTTGATCCCCGTCATGCCGCCGTGCAGGGGAATGGGAAGTTCGTGTGTGCGACCTGTGGCCGACGACAGAGCATCGTTGACTCTGCAAGGACGCATGGGCGGCCCCTGCCTTTTAGGTACTACGCGTTCTATGCGCATACTCCTCATGTTTCGGGCAAGAGCGAGGTTGCACGAGACACGGGGCTCGCTACAACTCACAACAAGTGGTTTGGTAGCGTGAAGGATGCCGATCTCAAGAAAGCTACATCCTTCACAGAGGATGACGTATATGATCCACGAGAAAGCATGATCCCGCACCAGGTCATCGATGAGGGGTACAATACGAATCGCCTCACGATACACCAATACCGGCGATGGGTAGATAGCTTCGGTGACCGTCAGCTGTTTTCACTAGGCAGGATTCTCAAAGCAATCACAGAAGAGTCTAGTGCTGAAATCCGAGACGCTCTCCTGGCTGCATTTCAGTTGACATTGGGCTTTCAGTCTTGGTTGACGCGATTTAATGTTGCCGGGAATAAGATTGAGAGCGTTCAGGCGGGGCATGACTACAGGAACCCAACTACTGTTGCGGAGGGCGCAACTTTCGGCGCGGCTCTGGAATTGGGTCGAGGTACTTTCGTGAATTGCGTTGATGCCGTCAGGTCAGGGATTTGCTATATGCAAAACCTCGATTTATTAGGCCCGGACTTGAATTCGGTCGGAGTGGACGACGTTCCCGGATCCCAGTGGACCCCTAAGCTGAGGTGCGGGCCGGCTACCGAACTTGGCGAGTTCTCCGCGGGCGAGTTCGATATGATCGTGACCGATCCTCCCTACGCCGGATCCGTACAATATGCCGAGATGGCCGACTGGTCGTATGTTTGGCTACGAACGGCCCTGCATTCTGAATACAGCGAATTTATTCCTGAGACGACACTGAAAGCTCAAGAGATAATAGAGAATGGGGCCGACAAAGGCCCTGCGTTCTTTTTTGCCGAGATCACCCGCGCCTGGAAAGAGTGTCACCGAGTCCTCAAAGACGACGGCCTTCTCGCGTTCACCTTCCACCACGCCGAGGGCGACCGCTGGACCGGCCTTCTCACCTCCCTCTTCGACGCCGGTTTCTACCTCATCGCCGCCTACCCAACCCACTCGGAGGCCCTCAATTCGATCGTCATCCAGGCAACCAAGGGCATCACCTACGACATCATCCACGTTTGCCGCAAGCGCCTCGAGGCCCCCGAGCCAATCCCCTGGTCCCGCCTCCGCCGAGATGTCCGCAAGCAAGCCCGCGAACAACTCGCGGAGATCGAGCAGGGCAAGGACGTCCTCCCCGGCCCCGACGTACAGATGATCCTGATCGGCCGCGCCCTCATGCTGTTCAGTCGCCACTACGGCAAGGTCCTCGACCGCGACGGCCACCCGATGAACCTCGATGAAGCCATGGAGCGGATCCTGCTCCTCGTCCGCGAGGTCCGTGGCGAAGAACTCCCGCTGCCTGGCAAACTCCAGGACATCGACAGCCTGTCCCAGATCGTGCTCCTTCACTTGGTCGGCAAGGAGGGCTGGTCCCGCGACGACCTCCACAAGGATCTGCGTGGCTACAAGCACGGGCCCAAGGCACTGCTCGACGCCGGCCTGGTCCGTCCCGTCGAGGACGAGAAGGCCAAGCTCGAGCCTGTCCCGCCCCTCGAGCGCCACGCCAAGGGCAAGCTGTCCAAACAAGCTGGCGGCCCACTCATCGACAAGGTCCATCTCGTCCTCGGAACCGTGGCGGAGGGCCACCCGATCGACGCGCTCATGCACGGATGGCGGGGCCAGTGGGAGCAGATCATCGAGGCGCTCGCGTGGCTGGCCAAGGCCGAGACCTCGCTCAAGGATCTGATCGCCCTCGTGCGCCGACAAATCGAAGGGCTCGGGCCCGAGGCCATCGAAGACGCGAAGGCCGGCCAGCTCACGATGTTCGCCCCGAACGAAGAGACCTAGAATGGACGGCTATCCGACATGAAGCAGGGCATCCACATCATCGAGCGTCGACGCCTCGCCGCTCTCGCGCGCGAAGGCGTCGACGTACCGCGGCCCTGGCTCGGGATCCTCGACGCGCTGCGCATGGTTCAGGGCCACCTGCCCGAGCCACTCGAGACCTCCCCGCTCGGACTCACCGGCCTCGACGGCTTGCTCGCGGCCGCCAACGAGGATCCGACCAACCTCCTGCGAGCCATCCGCGGAGGTCTCGTCGCGGCGCGGCGCTACTTCGCCTGGAAGAACATCCCGCTGGTGCTTCTGCTCGAGGGCGACGTCGACGATCCCCGCGACGACAGCGGGCTACACCTCGAGTACGTTGGCCAGCGCTGGGCGCTCGCGGCACTACTCGGGACTCACCTCGAGCCGGCCAAGCCCGGCGTCGAGGGCTGGTGGTGGGCACCACAGATCGGTTGAGGTGAGCAATGGACGATTCACGTACGCGAAGCAACCTGGTCGTGGCCACCGACGGCACACAGGAGCGTCAGTATCAGACCCTCAGGGTCCTCGGCACCGGCGCGAGCGGCAAAGTGTTTCTGGCCCTGCGCCTGCCAAGCACCCAGCGCGAGGACTGCAGCGCTGAGGATACTCGGAAGGTGGCGATCAAGCTTGCCTCGACGCCACAGTGGGCTGGACACCTCGCACAGGAGGCGCGTCTTCTCCGTGCGCTTCAAGAGCAGATCGCAGAGGCACTCGAGCACAGCGGGGGCCAGACTTACCGTATCGTACGGATTGGCACTGGCCACGAACCGTGGGAAGTCGAGGACGTCTACTCAAGCCGCTTGATCGAGCTCGAGTACCTGGACGGCAAGACCATGCGAGAGTGGTTTGAGGAGGACTGGTGCCGGCGCGGGGACATCGACGGCGCGGAGATTCTGGCGGAGGTCCTCGACTGTGCCGGTCAACTCGCGGAGGCGCTGCTTCAGCTCGAAGTCTGTGGCGACGACGGGTTGGTCCATCGCGACATTAAGCCCGAGAACATCATGCGCTCGAGTGTCGGCCTCCGCCTGTTCGACTTCAATGTAGCGAAAGAGAACGGCGAAACACTCAAGACTGCATTTGTGGGAACGCCAGGCTACCGAGCCCCGGAGATCATGCGTGGTGAAGATCGCCTCGCCTACGACGCCCGTGTGGACTTGTATAGTCTCGGCGTCATCTTGTGGGAGATTGTCCACCGCCGTCGCTTCGAACAGCATCTGCACATGCCCAAGCGCGACGGCTCCGCCAAGCTCGAGTGGCCTACGACCGAGATCTCTGCCCTGGCTGCGGACATCGCCGCAGATCTCACCGAGCTCATTCCCGCGTTGGTCTGCGAACTCGATGACCGCATCGTGTCCGCGCGCGCGCTATCCCATCGAGTGGCGACGCTGCGCCAGCGGCGACGACCGCAGCCCCAGGTCGACCAGTTCGCCGGTCTTGGCGACTGCGACATGATCCAGCTGCTGTCAGAACTGCGACCAAGCGGGCTGATCTCCGTGGTCACCGATAACAGCGGACAGGCGCCCCGCCAGCCTCTTCAAGACTACTTGCGCACCCGCATGCAGATCGACGACCCGCTCGAGGACTGGCTGCACGATGAGCTGTGTGCCACCGCGAGCGTCGATCGCAGCGAACCCGTCTTGTTCGTTCTCGCGGGCAACGCAGGCGACGGCAAGAGCCACCTGCTCAAGCGCGTCCTCAGCGAGCGACTGGCGAACCGACCCGAGATCACCGGCCAAATTCGAGCCATCTCGGATGCCACACACGCCCTGTCGGCAAATGGCACTCAAGAGGACCGCCTGAGTGAGTTCTTTGCGCCGTTTCGGGATGTCGAGGCCAGCGACAGCAAGAAGGTCCACATCATCGCGATGAACACCGGCATGGTCCTGCGTTTTTTCGACGGCCAGGAGTCGCATGGGGGCTACTTCGGCAGCCTCTACAGCGAGCTGCAGCGCCAGCTAGGGCTGCGGCGACACGACGCCTCGGCCCCGGCGTGTCGTTGGCGCGTTGAGGTCGTGAACCTCGACCTTCGCGACTTGCTGTCCACCGATGGACGTGAGTCGAGCTTCGCTGGCGGCATGATCACGCGCTTGAACCCAGACGACCCCGAGAGCATCCCGGGGCCAAAGTGGGGCGAGTGCAAGGAGTGCCCCGCCTTCGCGCACTGTCCCGTGGCTTTCAACATGCGGTCGTTGGCTCTGCAAATGCCTCGCGATGCCGTGCTTGCGACCCTGCATCGCGTCGCCCTCGCCTCGGGGGTGCACCTCAGTCCTCGGAACCTGTGGGCTTTCTTCTATCGCTTGCTCACCGGCGGCACCGAGCGCTACGAGTCGAGCGAGGGGACCCCACTGGCACCGTGCGACGTCGTCCGCGCCCGCGTACAAGATCACGACGGCGAATGGCTGCTGGCCGGACAGTTCACCGAGCTGATGTTCCAACACCCCGGCGCAGGCGAGCCGTGGACCTCACTCGCCGAGCACGACCCCGCGTTCAGCAGCGTCAAGGAGCTCGACAAGCTCCACACGAGCCTTGCGATCAAGCCCGAGCTGGACAACTCCCCGCGCGTCATCAAGGATCTCGCGGGCGAAGGGCAGAGCGTCGCGGGCCTGGATCTGGGCACGCTCGGCGCGTGGATGCCCGAGGATTCCAGCTTCAAGGGGTGCCGGCGTGACGCAGCCGTTCGGCGCCATGCGATGTTCCACGCCGACACGTTCAAAACGTGGTTCGAGTTTGAGGGTGCGAGTGACTTCGAGGCGCTGCTCACCGCCTACCGCGCGTTCAGCACCAACCCCGCGACGGTGGATGGTGACGACAGGGACCGATTGAGCAGGCTCGGCGAGCTCGTGCAGGAAGTATTTCTTCGGGGCAATGGGCGCTACATTGATGACAAGCGCTATCTCCAGGTCAGCCAACCCAACACCCGAGGTCACAGCCAGCTGCTCGTTCACGCCGATGAGACCGAGCTTCGTCGTGTGTTCAACATCCGTGAGATCCTGCGCCCCGACATCCACATCGCAGCTCACCAGGAGCGTCAAAACCTGTTGAAGTTGCTTGGCTACCGACCGCGACAGATCACGCTCGACATCGTCAGGCTGCGACTGACCGTCGACCTCGAACTGCACGATTTCCTCAATCGGGTCAAGGAAGGTCAGCGCCCATCTATCCGTGACCTCGCGCAGTTTCAGGCGCTCTTGTTCATCGGCGACCGCGTCGGAAACGAGATTGCGACCGGAGGCCGGAGCACCCACGAACTCTACGTTTGGCGGGGCGACGAGAACCGGCTCTACCGGCTCTATCGTGACGCCTTCGACTACCCCAAAATTACTCGCGCGAACTGAGAGGCCACGTCATGCCAGTCGACAAAGAATGGGTCAAAAAGGTCATCGGCACCCCCAAACTCGCCGAACTCGACACCCTGAAGATCGAGGGGCTCGACATCGAAATGCCCAAGGCGGCTGCCCGCGGACGACAGGTGCACCGAGACTGGCAGCGCCGCATCCTGCCGGATATCACGCCGGATTCAGCGATCGCGGACGCGCCAGAGCGCACGCCCTTTCGAATTCTGTATGCCCTGACATCTGGGCAGGTCACAAAGAGGACCATCGACGAGGTCTTCGACGGCGAACTCGCGCAGCTCGAAGGTCTGTTTCGCCGTGAGTCCAGGGGTAAGCGCAAGATGACGCTCGCCTTTCATGTGCTCGCCGTCAAGGGCGCCGACAAGTCCGAGCGGGGGGCCAAGGGCTTTACCGAGCGGACCTTCTTGTTGCTGTGCCGAGACAAAGACGGGCGCGTCGATCGTGATCTGGTTCGCTCTGTGGTCGAGCAATTTCGACGCGAGCCCAGCGGACTGGATCTCGCGCAACAGGCTGTGCTCAACGAGCTGTCAACCGACTGGAAGGCTGACGAGGAGCCGCAGTTCGACGACAGCGCCCACCAGGACCGGCACATCCCTTTTGACCTCGAGGCTGCGGCTCTCTTCCAACGTGATCTGCGGAGCCTCGTCCAAGCGGGCCTGGGCCCAGCGGACTTCTTCCGCAACCTCAACACCTTGCTGGTCTTCCACCTTGGACTCTACCAGCCCCGGGTCGCTGCGCTTCTCAATCCGCAGATGAAACTTCTGTTCCGCGAGATGGCGGAGCCAAGCCCCTCGAACCTCGAGGACATCAAGACCTTCATCGGCCGCGCCAAGGACAAGCACCCGTTTTGCGGCGCGCTTGCCTGTCGGGCTCCCGACGCTGGCATGCTCCGCCGAGTGAGCAAGCAATCGCCGTCCATGGTCACCTACAATGAGCTCGGACGGGAGCTGACAATCTTCCACTTCAACGTACTGATGCTGGCTCGTCTGCGACAACTGGGCCAAGCCTACCTCGCCGAACAATGGGGTCTGGCCGCGCGTTGGAAGGCCGGAAAACTCAACGAAGATGAGCGCCTGCAGCTCGAGGCTGCGACCCGCGGGCCGAGTGAGTTCATTCTCCGTATGGGCGAGGACCCGAGCTTCCAAACGTTCCTGCACCGGGCCCTCGAGGCGCTCTCGGTTCGCTTCGTCAAGGAGCAGCTGGGGGACGACGAGAGCAACTACCAAAAGATCTACGAGGCCCAGAGCGGTATGCACGCGTTGCGTCGGCTCTATGAGGCCTACAACCGCGAGAGCGTGGCCAATTCGACGCGGAGCCGTGCGTACCGCCAGGGCCTCCAAGTCACATCGAGCTTGCTCACGCACAACCAAGACGGCCTTGTACAGACACGGCGAGGCCTCGGCAAATACCTCGAACTCGGGGTTGGGCTCTTGCCCTTGATCCTCTTGCTGACCGTCGGTGCTGGCGGCGAGAAGATCCCCGTCAACCAATTCTGGGAGCGGCTCGCGCAATATGGCTTGACCTTTGACCCTCAAGAGAGGGGGCGCCTGCTCGAGCGACTTCGTTCGATGGGTGTATACGAGCGCTACAGTGACGCAGGTGAAGCTGCCTACGTCCGCAACTTGATGCTGTCGAGGTCGGCTTAGCATGAACACCAAGCTCCACATTCCTGTCCCTTTTGGCGAATCATGTTGCCGTGTGTTCCTCCGTCGTGTTTGCGCACAAGGCCAGCGAACCTCAAATCGACATATCGTCGACTACCTTCCGCCCAAGGTCGCTGAGGCTCTGCACGCAGGCTTGATTGAGGTCGCGGACAACGAGGTGAGCTTCGATGTGCGTGCGGACAACGGGGAAGTGACTCGTGAGGTGCTCGCTGCGATCCCCGTCCCCGAACTCGATGCAGAGCTGATAGCGATCCTCGTTGTGGCCGAAGGCCGCGCGAGCACAGGAACTTTTACCCAGAACACCGTGACCGAAGGCTTCGCTAGCTACCTTCGAGATCACTACGTGGATGGCGCTGATCGTCATCGCTTCTTGGTTACGATCACCGCCGAAGGCAACGAGACTCAAAAGAGCGCACAGGACCTCCTCGCCGACAGCGAGCTCTTATCATTGGGGCTGTTGCTTCAGGATATTCTGGCTCATCGTGGGCTCGCGTCGTCTCAGTCGCTTTGTGATGTCGCCTCCGTCTACCACGTCTACAACCGGCACGAACTCGACTGGCAAAGCGTCACTGCCCGCTTTGAGCGCTACATCGACGAGGTTGCTGACGCGCCGACTAGCGAACAAGGCGCCAAGCTACCTATGCTCGGGTGCTTTTTGCCGGATGCGTCGCAGAATTTTGTAGATGGTGAGCGTATTCACGTCCTCGAGAAGAAGGACCAGCTTCGTCGCGAGCGTGGCGCCAGTCGGCTGTTCGACAACGCCATGGTCCGTGAATTTCTCGAGGAGACCCTCAACGACCCACTCGTGGACCCTGAGCCTGTGCTTCGTGAGGTCTTGCCCCACGATCACGAAAAGGCGAATAAGATAGCGAATGCAGGGCCACAGGGACTGTCGACGCTGGATGCTGGCACCTTCGTCGGTCAGGACAATCGCAAGCGCAAACGGACGAAGCTCCGCTTCGAGGTCTCCTCGATCGATGTGGTGGGGGCTCAGTTCTTCCGTGTACTCGGGACCGACAACAACGTCGACCTCATCGTGACGGCGAACTCACCGTTCCGGGTCGACGTGGAGATGTCGGGCGAGGTCAAGGACCGCCAAACACCTCAGTTGATCACGTGGAACGACGAGAAGAACAAGCCACTCTTGAAGCGAGTTATCCCGCGGGGCACCAAGGTCCGCTACGAGTTCGAGGCTCCATCACGCGAGTTTCAGGTGATGCGTCTGGCCCTCGCCAGTGGTCCGCGCGCGATGGCGAACCCATATGACACGATTGATCTAGCTGTCTACGCTGGCGATTGCGAGCAAATTCTGGTCGAGGAGGCGAGGCAACTGAGTCTAGAAGACCAGGCCTGGATCGTTAGGGGAGAGACATCGTTCGAACTCCATCACGGCGACACCATCGATCGGATCGTACCGGCAGAGCGAACCACGGACGAGGAAGATGAGGAAGATCTCGACCGCAAGCGGCTCTTGACCTTTAGTGAGACCCCGCTCAGCCCACAGGTCGTCGAGTACGACGACACGCCCGCTGAGGAGGACGAGACAAGCCCTCTCGAGTCGTTGTTGGAGCTCGCCGCCTACGAAGGTCAGAAACCAGCCCCGCGCACTCGCAAGGCGTTCGCCGACGCCGATCACTACCTCGACGCGGTCCGCAATATCTCTCAAGTCGGGCCAACGTGGCGGGTCGACCTCCAAGGCGGGGTCCAATGCGAAATTCAACCCGCAGGACGGGCTCGCGGCTTCGTCTACGAGCATGCGGTCGAGCTGCTACTCGGCGACTCGGGGTCTTGTCGCGTAGAGAAGCCCTCCAGCGGGGAGTTCAGGACCGTCTCGTGGGGGGATGGTCTGGAGTCTCTCAGTGAGTTGCGTCGAGCGCGGGCGGTGGTGTTCGCGGGGATCGGGGAGCTGGCGAAAGAGAAGATCTCGGGCTTGCGGACCGCACCGGGCGGCGGTGTTCCGCTGTCACTGTTGCCTCTCCATCGCGCAGCGAACGAGATCAACGAGTACCTCGCGGCGTGGACTCGCGCGGCGCGCAGCAGCCTGGCTGCAGCAGCCTACAGCGCCGTTCACGACGCGCTCCTTCAACTCGATACCCTTCGCTTGCTTGATGACAAGGGCCGCGTGGAGCGGCTGGTGGTCGTGCCAACTCATCCGTGGTTGCTTGGTGCTTTGCTCGCGTACCAATCCGTCTTGGATCGGAACCTCCACGCGCAGGGTGAACGCTATCCGCTCACGCGAGGTGAGGTCGACGAACTCGTGCCGCGCTCAGCGTTGGAGGACTGGCACCTGCAGCACGCGGGGAACCGGCGGCTGCGGATGACGGATGCTGCACCATTTCACTTCGAGTTCAAGTCGAAGAAACAGGGCGAGCAGGCCGACTCGCTCGGCTACATCTCGCGGATCGTGGCGACCAAGCTCGAGCGCTACCTCGAGATGCACCCCCACCTCCGAGATGAGCGTCGGACGTTGCGCCTCGGCTTCGTCAACCCGGGTGATGGTCGGCCCTTTCTCGCCGGCCTCCACGCGTGGTTGCGCGCTCTCATGCCGCGCAACCGACAACGGATCTTGCCACTGGAGCAGATCCCGGCGATTGACGTCCTCTTCTTCTCGACCAGTGGCCAGCAGGATGATGAGGTTGGGTCGAGCTTCGAGGAGTTCTTCAAGGCGCAGATCGGCAACGCAGACGAGGACGTTGTTCGCCAGACCCTCCTCGGCCGGCTGCGGTACCGTCGCTGTCAGGGAAGCGGTCCTGCCAAGCCGGTCGATGGCGTGCACTTGTGCTTCGCGCGTGGCCTGGTTGACTCGCACTCCCAGGACCCGAAGACTGGGTTGCTCGCCGATGGCTGGGATGGGGCGTTCGGTGATGGGTTACTTACCACCTACCTGCGACGGACGCTCCCGGGCGTCTCACGCGGAGAATTCACCAGTCGCCGGGGTCTATGGGTGCCACCCGAATCGCAGGGCCTACGCGGCGCGCTAGCAGCCATCCTCGCGCTGCAGCGAGCTTGCAAGGACTCCGACCCAAGCCCCGAAAAGGCGTTGTTCTGGGACTGTCGACTCCCCAACCTGGCGAGCATGGCCCCTACCTACGAGCACAGCGACTGGGTCGTGCACCTCGATCGCGAGCTCAGCCTCGAGTTGTTTGAGGGGAACGGGGACGAGAACACACCAACGATCATCGAGTATAGCGACCAGGAAGTCCCACAAAGTCCAGGCTTCGACACGATCACGGCGACCACGCGTGCGGAGCCATACTACGACCAGCTCAGCGAGATGCTCTCGCTGGTTGGCATGGATATGGAGGGGCGTGAGCAGGATGCGCGGGATGCCGCTCATGATATCCTCAGCGACATCAACGCACTCTCTGGGTCGTGGGCCCTGGATTTCTTGGTCGGAAGCCTCGCCGACAAGGACCAACGAACACGATTGATGGGGAATATCGGCGCCGCATTGGCTTACCGCTGGCTACGCCGGGTTGAAGGTGGCGACGGCGGAGGGTCAGTGATCAAGACATCGGTCGGCGATGTCGTACCGGTGTTCATCAGCCTCGAAGAGCTCATCCGCGCGACACCGGCTGCGCGGCTGAAGAAGTCAGACGGCCTGATCCATCGCTACAGGAAGCAGCGCAAGACTGACGACGGGGAAAAATGGTGTGACGATATCTTGGTGATGTACTTGACTAAGACTGAGGACGGACAGCCTTCGCGGCTCTACGGCCGGATTGTCGAGGTGAAGTTCGGCAGGACCATACTGGGCGCCAGGGACAAGGCGGTCGCTCAGGTCAAGGGAACCAATGAACTCTTCCGTAGCAACCTAGGTGGGGGAAATACGACCGTCGATGCCCCCTTCAAGAACAAGTTGCTCTCGCTGTTGTTGAAGGCCCAACTCGAGCAAGCTGTAGCGATGGGCGCTCTCTCCCGCGACGTCTACAAGTTCCTGAACATCCCGGCGTTCTCCACGAACCTGGCGACGAGCAATTACACGGTCGACTATATGATCGGGGCCGATGGGCAGAATCTCTTCGGTGATGCATTTTTGCTCTATACAGGAGACAGCGACAATGTCCCCCCGATCAGTACCCGGATTCAAGATGGCGTGCGGGTCGTGACGCTGGGATTTAAGCACGTCGAGTGGCTTGCTTTCAATCTAGATAATAGCCCAACCTTGGTGGAGAACCCGGCCTCAACCCTGCCCCGGCTGGGACGCTACACGACGGTGCAGACATCGCCAGGTAAATCGCATGTAACAACGGAGGCAAGTCGGGAAGCTGACTCCGTCCCGGAGGGGGTCGCGGTGGCCGAGCATGAAGATAATTCAGAACCGGAAGTCGTCCCGGCGCCGCCCGAACCGGCACCCGTGGAGAAACCGAGTGTGGAGGTCGCACAAGAGGATGTAGCCGACGTCTTGAGCCTGAAGGATGCAAGCGACATCCCGGTGAAAATGGCCCCGTATCCCGATGACGCCGTACTTGCGGTGACCAAGCGTCTCGAGCAAGCGCTCAATGGCCACAAGATCCGTGTCGCGGGCGCCCCGTCAGCACGAGAAGTCGACCGCGGCCCTCGTCTACTGCGTGCGTATGTACGCCTCGAGGCCGGCGAGTCGATCAACTCGGTGCGTCGTTGTAGTGAGGATATTGCTCGGGTCGTGGGGACGGAGGCTTCCGACATTCACATCAGCAACGTCCCGGAGCGGCACTCGATTGCGCTAGACCTTCCCGTCGCGGGCATGTCTTACGCTGTCGACTTCGGAGAAGTGTACGAGCATGCTTCGTTTCGGGCGGCGCGGGCGGAACTCCAACTGGGGTTCTGCGCCGGCATCGACGTGACGGGGAGGGCCCTGTGGGCAGACTTGGCGGAGATGCCTCACATGCTCGTAGCTGGGACCACCGGTAGCGGCAAGACGGTGTTTCTGCGTGGGGTTATCTTGACCCTGCTCTTGAGTCATTCGCCCAAGGAATTGGAGATCCATCTGTCGAGCAGCAAACCGATGGACTTCAAGATCTTCACGAAGGCACCCCACAGCCGAGGGCGAGCGATGGCGTCGGACCCAGGTGCGGCGCTTGCGCTGGCAGAGGAACTCGTCTCTGAGATGGACCGGCGGATTCAGGTGATTACGGATGCGTTCTGCGACAACCTCGCAGAGTTCAACGAGGAGAACCCTCGCGATGCTCTTCCGTATGTAGTCGGCGTGTTCGATGAGTATTCGGCGATGATCTTGTCGTTCACGGACAAGGCTGATCGGAGCCGCTTTGAGGCCGCGATCGGGCACCTGGCACAGAAGGCTCGCGCCGCCGGGATCCACCTGATCATCTGCATGCAACGGCCTGACGCCGCTATCCTCAAGGGGGCGATCAAGGCGAACATCCTTCATCGCTTTGCACTGAAATTGCCGCAGAACCAGGACAGTCGGGTCATTCTCGATGAGAATGGCGCCGAGACCCTTCTCGGCAAGGGGGACTTGCTGTACAAGGATGGGGCGGGGCGCTTGAACCGGCTCCAGGTGCCGTACCTCGACAACCGAACGCTCAAGGGCTTGCTACCTCGCTAAAACGTCTGCAACATCACGTCAACCCTCGACGGGCTGCTCCATGTGCCCTGGTCGCTTCGCCGAAACCGACGGCCTCTCCCACATCGTTGGCCCCCCGTTGGGTTAGCCGACGAGCCCACGGCTCCAACCGCTCGAGCCACGCCGAGCGCCGATCCCCAATTTTCGGCCGCGCTGTGCCGCGAAATCGAGATCGCCCTGGGCCTCGACGCCAAGTTCAACTACCAACGCGCTGAGAAAGGATGATGCATGTTCGAGAGGATCCAACTCGATGCCGAACTCGCGCGCGAGTACGGGCTCGTCGCTGACCAGCCACTGACCGGCCTCGGCTCGATCGTCGCCATCACCGGCCCCAACGGCGCTGGCAAGACGCGGCTGCTGCGGCTCCTGGCCGAACAGCTGCAGACGGACCGCAGGGAGTTCGAGGACTTCGCTGCCATCACCAATCCCGAGGACCACGACTGGACCGAGCAGGTCAACGCTACGTGCAGGTTTGCATGTGATGCATCCGCCGAACCCGACGAGAAACGCAAGCAGATTCTCGGCGCCATGAAGCGCTTCATGGGTCGCTACCGGACTAGCGATGGGGGGTGGCGGGAGTTTGCGAAGACCGGCCGTTGGCCCCGCGTAGTGTACTTGTATGCTGGTGACGAACGCAGCCAACTCTATCGAAGTAGGCGCCAGCATCACGACACCGACATCCAGGACAAGGACCTTCGGGCCTTCCCAAAAGACGCGCTTGAAGAACTCGCCCAGGCCCGGTTTCTCGCGGCACACCCAATGTGGCTCGAGGGCAACGAGGATTTGCACGAGCGAGCAAACCGTTTCGCTACCACCGTCCGCGCGCTGATCGGCGCCGAACTCGACATCCATGTTCGAGGCACGTCGATGTTCGCCACGCTCAATGGTCGGCGTATCGACAAGGATACGCTGTCCGAGGGTCAGCGTGTGCTCTTGCGCTGGGCCCAGCTCATTCATGAGGAGGTCGCCGACCTCCGCGACGCGATCTTGCTCATCGACGAACCGGAGCTGCACCTGCATCCGCATGCGCTCATCGAGGCGATAACCCGCCTCGCCGAGCTCCACCCCGCGCAGATCTGGGTGGCGACGCACTCGATCCCACTGCTCGCCTGGATCGGACCGAGGCACATCTACAGCATGGACCAGGGCCGCCCGAGCTGGGCCGGCAATCAAATGAAGCGAGTGCTCGGCGGCCTGCTGGGCGAGAACGATGGCACCGAGCGGTTGCGCACCTTCTTGACCGACGCCGGCAGCCTGGCCTTTCATCAGTTCGCTGCCGAGTGCCTGCTAGCAGCCGGCGTGCTGCCTCTACGCGACGGCGACCCCCAGGCCGCGCACTTCGTGACGCACATCAGCGAGCTACTGCAAGCGGCCGAGCAAGACGTGCGCGTGCTCGAGTACGGCGCCGGACGGGGACGCTTGATCGAAGCGATCGCCGCCTTGCCGACCGGGGACCGAGCCCGACTGCGCTACCACGTCTACAACGATCCTGAACACACCGATCCCGCGGACGCGAGCACTTGCCGCGCCCAACTCGCACGACTCGAAGGTAGCGAGGTCACGCACCGCTACTGTGACGACCTACGGCAACACCAACTCGACGCTGCCGACAAGATGGATGCCGTTGTTCTGTGCAACGTGCTCCACGAGGTCTCGCCGCAGGACTGGCCAAGGCTCATGGATCGGCTGCGAGCCTGCCTGCGTCCCGATGGTCACCTGCTGATCCTCGAAGACCAGCAAATGAGCGTTGGGGAGTTGCCGCATGACGCGGGGTACATCGTGCTCGACGAGGTCGAACTCTGCGCGCTGTTCAACGCGGCAGCTGGCACGCCACTGCTCCGCTACGGCCAACTCCACGCCGGGCGACTCTCGATCGCCGAGATCTCGGCTCAACTTCTCGTTGCCTGCACGCCAGACTGCGTCAACAAGGCTCTGAAACAAGTGCAGCAGCGGGCGCTCGACCAGATCACAACACTTCGCCGCCCCAAGGGCCCGGCGAGCCCGGCGGAGCCCGGGCATCGCCGCGGGCGCTTGCACGCGTACTACGCCCTACTTCACACCAACGCCACGCTCGCGCGCTCCGATGCTTGAAGCTCGAAATGCATGAACGTGAATGGGGCGGACTCTGAACCGAGCATTCACGTTCTCGCCGGCCACGCACCGTTCGGCGCGTGCTCGATATGCCAAATATTATTCAATGATATCATATAGTTATAGCGATTGCCCGGTCACGCATCGAACGGTGTGTGTCCGGCGCGAACGCGAATGTTCGGTTGGCCAGGATCATCTTATTCGCATTCACGGATTTCGGCCATCGACGCCGCGGCCTCGTCAGAGCACCCCCAGCCGCCGCAGCTCATTACCCCAACGATCAAGCGCCTTTCGTTGCCTGTCCACCGACCACCGCACAACGACCTGCGTCGCGGCGCCCCCTCGTAGCGCGAGTTCATCGGCCGCCCATCGCCGTCGCAGCCGCTCACTCGAGCCTGCGATCAGCTCGTTCCAACACGCCTGCACGCTAAACGGTTGGCCATCACGCAAGCGCCCAGCCGGCCACTGTCGGCCGTCGAGCCACGTTCGCCAAGTCTTCGGGTCGATGCAGCGACGAACCTCGAGCAGGCCGTCCTCGTCGAGCAGGTCTTCGCGCAGGCCGGCGCCGGTGATGCGATCGAGGGCGCAGGCGGCCGCTTCGACGACAGGTTCGTCGTCATGGTCGAGGCCATCGAGCAAGAAGGGCAGGCTCTCGACCAATCCGGCGTTGCCGAGCGCCTCGAGGGCGGTCGGAGTCGCCTCGAGCTGCGTCAGGCGTTCGTGAATCGCCCGCATGTCGCCGGGCTCGCCTGCAATCGACAGCCAGCGTGCGGCCTGTTCGGCGATCGGGGGACTTTGGCCCAACAGCCAGCGCAATCGGCTCAGGGCGCCGGCGTGGCCAAGCCAGACCAGCGCAGCCACGTAGCCCACGGTCTCGGGCGCGCGTGTCGCTGCCGCGACCAACAGGTCGGTGCGCTGCGTGGTGCCGCGACGAGCCAGGGCGATCGCCGCCGCCCCGCGCACTGACTCGGTCTCATCGTTCAACAACGCGGCGAGCTCCGGCTCGGGGATGTCCGTCACAGCGGCCGCCAGCTCGACGCCACAGCGCCTCACGTCGCCCGACTCGTGAGCCAACAGCGCCGACACGAGCGGGGCTGGATGTGTGCCGAGCTCGATGGCGCCAGCGAGCTCGTCGAGCTCTACGGCGTCCATCTGTGCTGCGAGCCGACACACCGCTTCCAACAGTGGTGGCGCGGTGAACCACGACGCCGCGACCAACAACGCACCTCGAGACCGATCGAATGCCGTCTCGCTACACGCCAAAGTCGCACGCTCGATCGTGTTCGCCCCACCGAGCGCGAGCGCGTCGAGGTGGGCCTGGATGCGTGCTTCGATCGGGAACAACTCGAACCACGGTGTCTGAGCACTGTCGAGATCATCGAGGCGGTCGAGCTGCAGATAGCCAAGCTCCTCGAGGTGGCGGTCGAGGCTGTCCTCGCGGCCGCGGTAGCCCGCCGCCGCGTCCCGTTGGTTGGGGTCCGACCACAGCTCGCTCAGGCGTTGGCGCAACACCGAGCGCTCGGGGCTCACGATGATCGCCGCGCCGAGGTGACCAGCGTCATCGCTCGCATAGATCAGCGCACGCCCGTGTGGGCCCGTAAACTGTTGGGCGATGAGCAGCGCGAGCCCAGGCGTAGCGACGCCAGCGTCGCCGAAGGGCGCCGCAGTCGATTGGGTCACGAGCGGCTCGGGCATCAGCGGGCCGTTGCGCAGATACGCCGCGTGGAATTCTTTGGTAAAGCGCGATTCGCCTGTCTGACAGTCGACGACCAGCTCCGTCGCGCCGGGTGAACGCGCGCCGAGCTGTTCGAAGAGCGCGCTCAACCCCTGTGACAGGTTGGGCCGCGGGCCGGTGAAGGGCGCCGGCTCGCGACCGACGCCCACGACCTCGCACCGCGTTGCGCCGCCAAGCTGAGCGAGCGGCGAGTCAGCGCGGCAACACAGCGCGACGCAGGCACCCTCGCCAGGGATCAGACCATCGCGGTTGTCCTCGCCGAGGATCGCGCTGGCCCTGGCCAAAGCCGCGACCGAGGCGAGGTCGCAGTGACTATCGGTGGCGACGACGAGCACTGCCTCGACGCGGCTGTCTTGCAGCAGCGCTTCGGCCCGGCACAGCGCGGCGAACCAGCCCGCGCGACCGTGGCTAACCCGCTCCATTGGACCAAGCTCGAGCTTCCCGGTGGCGAGCTGGGCGAGGTCCTGCGCGGTGGCGTCAGCTGTTTGATCCGTGTCGGAGACCACGACGACCAAGACTGGCTGGTGGAGCTTGGGCGTTCGCGCAAGGAGGTCGGCGAGCGCGTACTCGAGCAGCGCGCGGCGACGTTGCTGGCGGTCGAGACCGCGGTCGAGGGAATCGAGCGCGGCGACGGTCACGAAACCCCGCGGGCTGGGCTGCTGTTCAAAAGCTACGGCGCCTGTTGCCAGCTCCGCCTGCAGCTCACTCGCCTTGGTCGCCAAGGCTGCGCTCGCGCCGATTGTGGCGATCACGAGACCACTCACGGCGAGGACTCCCAGTCGTGCAGGGATCGTAGGCTCGCGCCAGAAAAGCGACCAAGGCCCTCGTCGAGGTCGATCGTCGCGCGGGCGTACAGGGTCAAGCGCTCGGCGTCGAGGTCGAACTCGAGACCGTCGACTCGCAGCAGCTGCCGAGCGACCGCGCCGCTGCTCGAGCGAGACTTCAGCAGCAAGCGCAGGCTCGGCAAGCGAAAGTGTCGGGCCTGGTCGGGCAGAAAACCGACGAGCGTGATCGACTCATCGCCGACGAAGTGAGCGCGGCGAAGGCCCTCGGCCGCAGCATGAAAAAAGCGCAGGTCGAGATCCTCGGGCCAATAGGGAGCGCGCGCGTGCTGCCATTCCTCGTCATACGTGCCAGCGCGTTCGAGCCGTGGGGACCACTGCGGCGGGATTGGGCCGAAGCCGAGCGGCGCGAGGCGAGTCTGTGGTTGTTGAATCAGCGCGCCAGGGTGCTCGAAGTTGGGCAGCGCGAGGCCCTCCAAACTCCCGCTTGGTGGGTGACAGCCGACGCGATTGCGGGACTCATGCGGACCGCCGTGGCAGCGCTCCCACGCGATCGGCAGGGTCACGAAGGGCTCGGCCTCGCTGGCCTCCCAGCCGCCGACGCGACGACGCCAATGGCGGTCGCCGACAACCCAAGCGGTGCGCCGGAGCTCGGCGACTTCGAGTCTGACCTCGACCGCACGGGTAGGTACGGCGCAGCGAATACAGCCGCGAACATAGATGTCGGCGCCGGGCCGCAATGGAGCGGTCTGAGCTGCTTGGACCGGGCCGGAGATGCCTGGCTGCGCATGAAACCGGTCTTCGAGCGGCACCGGGGGTTGCTCGGCGCTGGGGCGCAGCGCGGCACTGTCTGGGGCGGGGATGTCGAAGCTGGCTGCCGCGACGACCACCAGGATGTCGCGGCCGTGGACGTCGTAGCTCGGGAACGCCTCGACGGGCCACGGGGTGAGGTTGTCGAGGATCATCGGTGGCGCGGGTGGTCGACGAGGCCGACGTGATCAGCGAGGACTTCCCACAGTTCGCGTTGCTCGCGGGGGTCGGGGGCGCTCAGGCACAAACTCCAATCATCGAGGATCGGCATGGTGCCGGCGCGGCCGAACCACACGATGGTGTTGTCACGGCGCATCATGGTCTGGGCGTTCGCCATGTCCATCCATGGCTCGAAGCCGAGCTTCGTGAGGGTAGCCTCGACGTTGGTATAGGGCTCGGCGGCGCGGTCGAGTGGGAACGTGCGGCCCTCCCAAAGCCAGCCGCTGAGGCCCTTGTGCTCGTAGCGTTTGGAGATCAGAAATACGTAGCCGTCGAACAGAAGCTCGTTCCAGAACGACTCTTCGAGCACCCGGTCCGTCGCCGCGCCAGCACCCGGGTCCTGAATGTCGGGACTGCTGGCAAACAAGTATCCGGGAGTCCAACGCTGATGGGTATACGCCCAGAACATGACTTCGTTGACAGGGGTCTCCTCAAACCGGTGGTAGTAGTCCCGCATGGCGTCGAGGGAGAAGTCGCAGTCGTACATGAACGGGTTCATCGCGCCTTTGGGAGTTGCACCAAACACCCGGAGGAAGGTGATATGCCCGGCGCACAATACACATCCCAAATCGCGCTGAACGACGGAGATCGCTTCGTCAGGTAGCCCCCGGACCTCGCTGCGCTGCTGCGGTGCAAACTCCGCGAGGAGGGCGAGGACCTGTGATGCTCGATGTTCAGAGAGTTGCATCGTTACTTCTTCGGGTCGTTCTGGCACAGCATGGCCATCATGACCTCACGGCAAGTGTAGCAGGGGGCCAACATCCCCTTCTTGAGTTCTTTCGCGCTCCACATCTTGTTTGGCGGGCCCCCCAGGTTCGCGCCGACACCCATCGTCAGTCCGCAGCCAAAAGGAAACTTCCCCTTCCCGTTCACCCAGGCTTGGTGAAGGGCTTTCTGTTCGACGCAGTTCCCGATCCTGTAGCGATTACCTCCCGTCTGGAGCGACCGGAGTTCGTCCTTCTCGAGGTCGATTGGATTCCCGGTCTTGAAGTTGAAGATCGGTCCCCCCGAGGGCAACCACCCAGGCATCGACCCCGCATGCGCGGTGAAGGTCTGCAAGCTACCCCCACAATCCACCTGCAACCCGCCCACCGTGTTCGCGCTCTTCTTCTTCCGAAACTTGTCCACACCGTTCTTGTATTGATCCACGTCCGTCTTCAATTCCGGAAACTCATGATCTTCAAACGGCTTCCCACAATGCAGGCACTTCACCTCGGGGTCCCCCGGCGCCACCATGTAGCTGTCGCCGGGCTCGAGCTGCTGGCGTTGGCCATGTTGCCGTTGTGGAGCGTCGGCTCGAAGAACCGGATCACCCCCTGGCCCTCAAAGCAGACGTCGAGGCTGCATGACCCCCAGCTCACCGCGCCCTTGGTCTTGGCCGACATCAACCCGCCGCCCGCGGTCCCGGCTTCGTCGCCCGTGCTGGTCCTGAGCTTGGCGCCACGAATCGCCACGGAGCTGCCGCCGATCGTCACCTTCTTGGTCCCGCCGCCAAGATCGCCGCTCTTGGCGGTGTTTGGGTACGGGACCGGGACCGGCCCGCTGGGGCTGGGTGTCTTGCATGCATCGGGTGTCGCGGCCACGAAGGTCTGACCGTCTCCTGCGTGGATGACTCTTCGGCCGTTGGCATAGACCTTGTTGGACATCGGTGCGGATCGTCTGCGATCAGCACCCATCGCGCAATGCCCCGCGCCGACCGCGGCACACGCAGCAGATCCCCAGCTTCGACGCACACTCAGGATTGGCTGCGCACCGATCTGGATGCTAACACCCACCGACCGCTGGCCCACGTTGGCGCGCGCCGTTCTGCGAGCGCGCTGCGGCACCGATCCAGCCCGGACCATCTCCGGCGAGCACACACCGAGCGGTGCGTGTTCACCCATGTCTGTGAGCAAAAGCGGCCCACTTTGGGCCGCATCTCCGATGAAGAACCCGGCGGGACGGGACACCAGAGTGCGTGCCGGCAGAGGTCCCGATGCGGCGAAGGGGGCCAGCATCGCCACGACAAGTCCGGCGAGTTTCTCCCGCCGTTGGGGGAGTCGGTCGCTACACGTTGCCGCCGGCGTCGACCGGGAGATGCTGGTCGGGCACCCCTTAGGGCAGCAAACCGGTGATTCCGACTCGGTGCCAGATGACGGCACAGCACCCACGAACAACCCAACCACCTCATCGAGCGAGCTCTCTGGAGTTCTGGACCCACCAGTCTGCGACGCGCCAGCCGTCGACGCGGTCGCGTGCTGCTTCATGGTCACGGTCGGTGGGAGAATGCTACGCCAACACCGGCCTCTGACTCGCTCGTCAAGACCTCCGGGAACAGCTCGTCGGTCGTTCTCGGCTCATCCCAGTGACCACGTATTTCCTGGCGATTCACTGTTGGAGTACTGTGCGCGAATGTCGACAACCTCTGTCTCGAGAACTCTCCGCCGCCGGGCGAGCCTGCTCGGTCTCTCGTTC
>NZ_JMCC02000060.1 GCF_000737335.2 Enhygromyxa salina
GGACACGGCGGACATTGTCTGGTTCGAGCCGCGCACCGCGACGACGGACACGTGGCGGTTCGATGCTGGCCCTGTCGTAGAGAAGTCCGGTCCAAGGTCCGTGGCACACATGGGCGTAGGCCCAGGTACCGAAAATCTACCGCTCGTGGGCAACTTTGACGGGGACAATCGGACGGACATCTTCTGGTATACGCCGGGAGCAGCACCTGACTGGCTGTGGCTGTCTGACAGCACCCAAGTCGGCGTCACGTTCATCAACTACCTGTTTGCGGTTGATGGCGAGTACCACCCGATCGTGGGCGACTTTGACGGCGACGCGGACGACGACATCCTCTGGTACCGACCGGCGGCCGAGATCGCTGGTGGACCGAGCTGGTTGTGGTACTTCGAGGGCGCGGCTGTCGAGGTACGCGCGTTGGAGGTCGCTGGCGACTATGTTCCGTACGCCGAAGACTTCGACGGCGATGGCTGCACGGACATCCTCTGGTACGATCCGGTCGCACCCGACAATCCGAGCCCAGTGTGGCGCTGCGTGCCGGAGGAAAGGACATTCTCATGCGAGGATCCGCTGCCGACACCCAAGGCCGCGTACCCGGTCGGCCTCAACGCGAGGGGCTACTGATGCGGTGGTCTGCTGCGCCGGTCGTGCTCACTGCGCTCTTGGTCGGCTGTGGCGTCCGCCAAGTCAGCGGCGGTGACGATGATGACCTTCCATCGGCGACCCCCGAGTGGGGTCCCTGCGTCACGGATGACGTCGACTGGCAAAACTGCGCCGAGGTCTGCGCCGCTGAAGGCCTGGTGTGTGTGGCGAACTCATGTCCGGCCGACCCCGAGTACTGCAACCCCAAGCCCTGCGACATGGCGACCCAAGTGTTCGCCCTCGGAGGTACCGAGCTCTGCGCCGACCCCTCGGTCGGAAGCCCCGTCGCCACCACCTGCGAAGCGCCAATCGATTGGCTGTTCAACAACACCGTGAGGTGCTGCTGCGCCGAACCAGACTGAGACATTCATCAGCTCGCGCGAGGGCTTCTCGGCCGCTCGCGGGCGCCTCGGCGGACGGCCGACCCGGCTCCGGTCACGCACGAGCAGCGCCCGCGAGTGAGACGCGGCCGCCTACGAAGTGCGAATTTGATGCCGGAGGTCTATAAAGGCCCCGGATGCCCGAGGAGCAGCTTGCTGACGGCCGCATCGCGGTGATGCCGGCCTCCCTTGCCGATCAGATCGCGGCGGGCGAGGTCGTCGAGCGGCCGGGCTCGATCGTCAAGGAGCTGGTCGACAACGCGATCGACGCTGGCGCGACCCGGGTCGAGGTCGAGCTCGAGGCGGGGGGCAGCGAGCTGATCCGCGTGATCGACGATGGCGGCGGGATCCACCGCGAGGATCTTCCGCTCGCGCTGCGGCGCCACGCGACCTCGAAGCTGCGCACGGCGGCGCAGTTGGTCGAGATCCACACCCTCGGGTTTCGCGGTGAGGCGCTGGCGTCGATCAGCGCGGTCGCCCGGGTCGAGCTGCGCAGTCGCGTCGCCGGGCAGGCCGTCGGTCATCGGCTGCGTTCCACCCCCGACTCGGCCCCGCGGATCGAGCCGATCGGCATGCCGTTCGGGACCCAGATCGAGGTTGGGCACCTGTTCGCCAGCGTGCCGGCTCGCCGAAAATTCTTGCGGAGCGAGGCGACCGAGGTCGGGCACTGCGTCGACGCGGTGATCAGCGCGGCGATCGTGCACCCGCGCGTGCAGTTCCGCGTGCGTCACGGCGGCCGCGAGCTGCTGGAGTTCGCGGCCGGCGATCAGACCAGCCGGGTGATCGCGGTGCTGCAGCGGCGCGGCGGGGCGGGGCCCTTCGTGCACTTCTCGAGCGAGCGGCAGGGCGTGACGGTGCAAGGTTGGTTCGCGCCCCCGAGCGCCGCCACCCGCCAGCGCAGCGCCAGCTTCGTGGTCGTGCGGCGGCGAGTCGTTCGCGAGCGGACCCTGGGCGCGGCGCTCAAGCAGGCCTACGCCGACGCGCTGCCGCGGGGGACCCACCCGGTCGCGTGCCTGTTCGTCGAGCCGCCGCGCGGCACCGTCGACGTGAACGTGCACCCGCAAAAATCCGAGGTCCGGTTCTCGAGTCCGCAGCTGGTCTACGCGGTCGTGCGCGAGCTGGTCGACGAGGGACTCGCCGCGGCGGCCTGGCGGCGCGAGCCGGGGCGCCATGACGACGACAGCGACGGCGATCCGATCCATGACGAGGCTGCGCACGCGCACGGGTGGGCCCGCGTCGACGCGCCCCAAGCCGGCGCCCAGGCGGCCCTGGCCGGATGGTCGCGCCGCGAGGGGCTGTCCGGAGCCATGCTCGCTCGCGACGGCGGGGCCGCGCGTGATCAGGGTGGGGGAGGCGGCTACCGGTTGGGGACGCGGGCCGCAGGCGGCGACTACCGGGCCAACAAGCAAGAGTTTCGATCCGACGTCGAACGGCTCCGCGCGAGCCTGACTCCGGTCGATCGTGATCGCGCGCGCGGGGCCGCGACGCTGCCGTTTGACGAGGGCGGGCACGCCGATCCGCTCGCGCAGCGCCGCTTGGATCGCGCGGGTCACAGCGACGAAGCGGCGCCCGAACCCGACAGTGAGCCCAGGCCCGAGCAAGAGGGCCCGCGGCTGTTGACCTGCCTCCCGGGTGCGGTCGCGCTCTTCGAATTTCGCGGTGAGCTGCTGGTCGCGGATCTGCGTCGGATCCGAGCCCACCTGGTCCGCCGTCGCCTGCTGTCGGAGCTCGCGGCGACGACGAAAGACGGACGCGCCCCCGCCCAGGGCTTGCTGCAGCCCGTTGTTGTCCCGCGCGTGGCCGACGACCGCCAGCAGCTGCTCGCGGCTGGCGAGGCGCTCGCTCGCTTGGGCCTCGAGCTCGAGGGCTTCGGCGACGACGCCGTGTTGGTGCGCGCGGTCCCAGCGGTGTTGCCCAGCTTGCTCGACGCAGAGGAGGTCGGCCGGCTGCTCGATCGCCTGATGCCGTGGCTGCGCATGCGTGGCCACGCGGATGTGCCCGAGGCCGAGCGCGAAGGATTTGTCGAGGCCGTGGCCGAGCACGCCAGCGCGCGCAGCATCGACGTCAACCCACGCGTGGCCAAGCGCTGGCTCGCCGATCTGCTCGCGGATCTACCCGCGCGCGACCGGCCCTCGCACGCGGGCCAGTCCGCGCTCGATCAACTGCCGGGCCTGCGGCGATGGTCCGCGACGGAGCTGCTCGGGTGAGCGGCCTCGATCGCGCGGTCGCAATTGTTGGACCGACGGCGGCGGGCAAGAGCTCGCTCGCGCTGTCGTTCGCGCAGACCCACGCGCTGCCGATCTTGTGCTGCGACTCGGTCCAGGTCTATCGCGGCCTCGACATCGGGGCCGCCAAGCCCACCGCGGAGGAGCGCGCGCGCGTGCCCCATAGCCTGCTCGATCTCGTCGATCCCGATCAGGTGTTCTCGGCGGGTGAGTACGGTGCGCTCGCGCGGGCCGAGCTCGCGCGCGGACCCGCGATCATTTGTGGGGGCACCGGGCTGTACCTGCGCGCGGCCGGCTGGACCTACTCGGGTCGAGCTTCGGACTCAGACACGAATGATGCGGGGAGCGAGGCGTGCAACCCTGATCGCGGGGACCAACGTGTGCAGTTCGAATCGCAGTGGATGGCGCGCGAAGCTAGCGAAGCCGGCGCCATTCACAAAGCCCTGATCGCGCGCGACCCCGAGACCGCGGCGGGGATCCACCCCAACAATGTCGTTCGTGCCCTGCGAGGGCTGTGGCTGTGCGAACACCACCAAGCACCGATCAGCGCGGTCCGCAGGCAGGATCCGCCGCGGCCCATGATCGACCTCTTGATGATCGTCATCGATCCAGGCGTGGCGGCCGTCGACGCGGCGATCGATCGTCGCTGCGAGGCGATGCTCACCCGCGGCTGGCCAGCGGAGGTGGAGAAGCTGGTTGCGGCCGGTTATGATGCTCGCCACAAGGCGATGCGAAGCCTCGGCTACCGCGAACTGCTCGAGCACATCCAAGGTCGCTCCTCGCTCGAGCAAGCCAAGTCAGCGATTCAGCGAGCCACCCGCAACTACGCTCGGCGGCAACGCACCTACTTTCGCCACCAGTTCAAAGACCTCCTCCCGATGGCGCGGATCGTCAATATCGACCACCCAGATGCGTTTCCTGCCGGCTCCGTCGCGGCCTTTCTCGCGGGCGATCCTGTGTTTGAAGGGGGACCCACGTGAGCAACACGCGAGTCCTCGACTTTGAAAAGCCGATCGTCGAGCTCGAGGGCAAGATCCGCGAGCTCAAGCTGCTGCTCGCGGGCGGCAACGAGGACATGGCCAAGGAGATCGAGCGGCTGGAAGCTCGGGCTTCGCAGCTGCAGCGCGAGCACTACGCCCAGCTGTCCGCGTGGGAGCAGCTGCAGCTGGCCAAGCACCCCGACCGGCCCTACACCTTCGACTACGTCGGTGAGATCACCACGGACTTCGTCGAGCTCAAGGGCGACCGCGCCTACAACGACGACCCTGCGATCGTCGCTGGCATGGGTCGGCTGCGCGGGCGTCGGGTGATGATCATTGGCCACCAAAAGGGCCGCAACACCAAAGAGAACGTGCTGCGCAACTTCGGGATGGCGCGGCCAGAGGGCTACCGCAAGTGCCAGCGGCTCATGCGGCTCGCCGAGCAATTTGGGCTGCCGATCATCTGCCTGATCGACACGGCTGGCGCGTACCCGGGGATCGGCGCCGAAGAGCGCGGCCAAGCAGAGGCGATCGCGGCCAGCCTCGAGCTCATGGCAGCGCTGCGGGTGCCCACGATCTCGGTGGTGATCGGCGAAGGGGGATCCGGCGGCGCGCTGGCGATCGGCCTGACCAACCGGATCTTGATGCTCCAGCACGCGGTCTACTCGGTGATCTCGCCGCGCGGCTGCGCGTCGATCCTCTGGAAGAACCCCGAGGCCGAGCAGACCGCCGCCGAGCAGCTGCGCATGACCGCCGAAGACTTACTCAACTTCGGCGTGTGTGACGGCATCATCCGCGAGGCGATCGGCGGGGCCCACCGCGGGCTCACGGTCACGGCCGCCGCGCTCGAGCAGGCGCTCGACGAGCACCTGATCGAGCTCGCCAAGCTCTCCCCCGAACAGCTGGTCGCGGACCGCTACACCAAGTTTCGGCAGATCGGCCACATCGAGTCGCGGGCCGCCTCGTCGGCCGATTGAGCGCTGCGCGTGCAACTCGAGCTCGTTGATCATCTATTGTTGCTTGGTGCGGTCGCGTGCGCGGCCACGCTGGTGCGCCTGATGCGACGCCGCGATGGGATCGGGCGGGGCTACTCGCTGCTGGTCGGCGCGCTGTTGGTGTTCGATCTGCTCGCGATGGGCGGATCATTTGGGGATGCCAGTCGGTTCTGCGGGGTCGTCGCGCTCTCGCTGGTCGTGTTGACCGTGGCGCTGCCGTGGGTGCTCGAGCACGGCTCGCGCTGGGGATTCGCGCGCGGTCACTTGATCTTGGTGGGGCGCCTGGCGAGCCTGCGCGCGAGCTTGATGTTGGGCTCGGGCCTGGCCCGGCAGCTGCCGATCCTCGAGGGCTTGGCGCTGCTCGATCGCGCGGGCGTCGACGCGGCGCTGGCCCATTTTCGGCAGCTCGCGGACCAGGCCGACGACGGGGTCGAGGCGGCGATCATCCACGAGCAGATCGTGTCGATGCTGTTTCACGGCCAGCGCTGGGACGAGGGGATCGCTCACTACGAGCGTCGGTTTCACGCTGGCTACGCGGCCCTGCGCCCAAGCTTGGCGCTGGGGCTGCTGCGCGCCTACGGCGAGGCGGGGCGGCTCGAGACCGCGGCCGGGTTGCTGCGCGAGCTCGAGGACGGCCCGGTCGGCGCGGATCCCAGCACCGCCGAGCTACTTGGCCAAGCGCGGCTGACCTTCCTGGCTTATGCAGGCGCGGTCGACCCGGTCGACGAGGTCGTGACGCGGGCCCGGTTCGCGGACCTGGGCCTCACCGCTGCGACCGCCGAGCTGTTCAAAGGGATCGCCCAGGCCCGCGCAGGTGAGCCGCGCGACGCGGTCGCGACCCTCACCAAGGTCGAGACCCTCGCCGGGCCCCGGGATCGAAGAGTGCGAGAAGCGGCGCGCTCGTTGCTCGAGCGCGCGCGCAGGGTGCTGTCAGAGAGTTCGCTGCCCACGGTGAACCAGTCTACGAACAGTCCGGGCGAGCTCGTCGACTCGGGCGGCGTCGAGCTCGAGCCGGAGCTGAGCGGCTACGTCGATCTGGTCGCCGCGCGGCTGCGTGGGTGGTTGTCGCTGGCGCCGCCCGTGCAGCGTCACCAGCGGCCGCTCGCCAGCTATGCGGTGATGTTCGCGCTGTGCCTGGTCTACGGCGTGCACCTGGTCCGCGGCGGCGGCGGGCTTGGCTTGCTCGAGCTCGGTGCGCTGTCCGAAGATCTGTGGCGCGGCAGCCCGAACGCGTGGGGCCGGGTGTTCACGAGCGCGTGGATCCACGTCGATCTGGTCAGCCTGCTGTTCGACCTCTACGCGATCTGGCTGGCCGGGCAGATCGTCGAGCGCATGCTCGGGTCGGCGCGAATGGCCATGGTCACGATCGTCGCTGCGTTCGCTGGGATGGCAGCCTCGGTGCTCGCGCTGCCGTGGCTGTGGGCGCGGGGTCTCGACGGCGTCGCGATCATCGCGCCAACCGGCGGCAACCTGATGGCGCTCGGCGCCACGACGGCGGCGCTGTGGCTGTTGTTGCCGAGCCGGACCCCGGCGCTGGCACCTCGCGCGCGCCGGAACCTGATCGTGACCTTGGTCTTGCTGATGGTCGCGAACCTGCTGACGAACTTGCCGGGAATGCCAGGGCTGTCCGGTGGTGCATCGGGCGGGACATCGGGCGGGTTTGGCTTGGCCTCGATCGGGTTCGCGCCGGTCGCCCTGGTCGTGACGATCGTGTTTGCGAGTGTGCTGACCCTGGCGTTGCCGCTCGATCAGCCGCGGTGGGTGGCGCGCGCGCTCGGGGCGTGCGTGGGCGCGACCTTGCTGGCCAACGTCGCGGGCGCTGTGCTCGTGGCCCAGGATGATCCCGAGACCTTCCTCGTCGATCATCGGGCGCAGCGCTGCGAGCTCGACGGCGTGGTCGTTCACACGCCCTTGGGCCTGATCCCGGTGACGGACCCGCCCGAGCTTCCGTTCGAAGTTCCGCTCGTCAGTGGCTTGGTCGACACGCTCGAGCTGCGCGATGGATCGCTGGTGCAGCTCGCGGTCCACCGCCAAGCGGGGGCGGCGGACGCTGAGTCGCCGGCGCTGTTCCAAGCGGTCGAAGGGCTGTCTGGGGAGCTCTCGGCCACGGCCGCCGGCTCGCTGCCAGAGCCGTTCGTCGAGCTGATCGACGCGGAGCCGGCCGGCACCTGGACGGCGACGGATCTGTGGCGCAACGGTGAGCGGGTTGGACGTGTGATCGAGAAGCAGGTCAGCGCGGGAGCTGACGAGCGCGTGACGCTGATGCTGGTCGCGAGTCCCGCCAGCGCGCTCGAGCATGCGCCGCGTGTCTACGCGGCGATCATGCGCGAGGCCAAGGCCGGCTCGGCTCTCGATGGCGGGCGCTGCGAGATCGAGTAGGTCTCGTTCGAGCCCTCGCCCGCGCTTCGAGCCCTCGCCCGAGCTGAAAACAAAAGTGCCAGTGTCCTCGCGGGCACTGGCACTGTCAGCTAACGGCCCCGCAGGGCGACGCGCTCACGCCTCTTTCGGGAGGCTGTCGAGCACGGCTTTGAACTGCGGGTGGTTCGGGATCATCTGCAGCGCCGCCGTGCAGATCTGGCGGGCCTCCGCGAACATGTTCGCGTCGCGCATGCAGGTTGCGAGGTTGATGACCGGGTCGACGTCGCGCGGGTTGAGGGCGACGACGGCACGCAGGTGCTCGACGGCCTCGCGCGGGCGGCCCTGCTTGCGCATGATCGCGGCGATCAGCTGGCGGATCTGCGCGTCGTTGGGGCGCAGGCGGACGGCGTTCATCAGGTGGCTCAGCGCGGCGGCGTCGCCCTCGGTCTGGCGGACGGCGAGCGCGAGCATCAGGTGCGGCTGCCAGTAGCGGGGATCCTTGGCGATGACCTCGCGCAGGAACACGGCGGCCTCGCTCTGCTGCTTGGCGGTGGCGCTGTTGACCCCGTCGATCGCGGCTTCGTAGCGATCTTCAAAGTCGTCGATCTCGAGGGCGAGCACGGCCCGACGGCCGAACGCGTCGTCGTCGAGGGACCGGCGCGGCAGCTCGAGCAGCTTGTCGAGCCACACGCGGGCCTGCTCGGGCTCCTCGCTCTCGAGCAGCAAGGTTGCGAGCGAGGTCAGCACCGCCGGGTTCTCGCCGTGCTTCTCACCGGCCTGGCGCAGCAGCTTCTCGGCGTCCTCGTGGGCCTCGTCCGTGGCGAGGTCCAAGAGCATGTCCAGGGTGGACTTGGCCACGTGGCGCAGGCCGACCGCGGTCGTGAGCAGGCCGAGCGCCTCTTCGCGATCTTCGCCTTGCTCGGGGGTGTCGTCGTCCGAGCGATCCCACAGCACGTTGGCCAGATCCCCGTAGGCGCTGGCGATCTGGCCCTCGTCGACGGCCCGGCGCAGGAACGGCTCGGCCGAGTCGAAGTCGTCGATCTCGATCAGCAGGCTGCCAAGCAGCGCGAGGATCGGCGGGGCCTCGTTGCCCTGCTCGACGGCGTGCTGCGCGACCTTCAGCGCGTTCTCGGCGTCGCCGGCCCGGCGCAGGGTCTGGATGAAGTCCACGGCGATCTGCACGCTGGTTGGCAGCAGGTTGAACGCCTGGTTGAAGCCGTTGACGGCGGTTGGCAGATCCCCGAGCCGACGCGCGACCACGGCGAGGTGGTGCCACGCCTCGGGATCTTCTTTGCGACGCTGGGCCGCGATCGACAGGGCCTGCAGGCACAGCGGCTGGGCCGAACGATCGCCGCTCTGCAGCGCGAGCAAGATGTCGGTCATGGCGTGGAGAGCCTCCATCGCGCCGTCCATCTTGGGATCGCGGTTGATCGCGTCCATCAGCGGGTTGAGCAGCTGATCCGCGGTGGCCGGGACCGTGCGGCCCTGCAGCGCCGAGAGGTTGCCAAGCCCCACGAGGAAGCTGAGCATCGCCTGCTTGTCGGAGGTGCCGAAGGCCTGCTCCCAGCCTTCGTGCGCGACCTCTTGGCCGCTCTGCTTGGCCATCTCCACGAGCGCCTCGAACAGCTTCTCGCCGAGCGAGTCGGCGGTGGTCTCGGTCGACCAGCTGGCGACGGTCTCGAGCCGACCGGCGACCTTCTCCTCCTCGCCCTCGCCCTCGCCCTCGCCCTCGCCCTCGCCCTCGGCGCCTGCTTCTTCGCCCGCTTCGGGCTCCGGCTTGCTGTCGTCTTTGGCCGCGGCCGCGCCGGTCTGATCGGGATCGTCGAGGTGGATGTCCGCCAGCCGCATGTCGAGGGCCAGCTTGTCCTCCGCGACGCTGAAGTTGGCGGCGATCAACCGGCGCGCGTTGGCGAACCGGACGGCGCCCTGCAGCGCGCGCTGGTCACTCCACGCGTCGCGGTAGATCAGCAGGGCTGGCACCTTGCGACCTTGCTGCTCGGCGATCGCGGTGAACACCGGCGCGGCGGCCTTGAGGCCCGTGCGCGCGAGCTCTTGGGCCAGCCAGCGCTGGACGCCCATCGAGAGCGGGGCGCCCTTGCCCTCGTTGGTGCACGAAAGCGGAAGCACGACGAGCTCGATCTCCCCGGCGGCCTTCTGCATCGCGGCCATTTGGGCGGCCTGGGCCGACTCGATGGCATCGGCGCTCTGTTCTTCGATCGCCGCTTCGTCGTCGGTGTCGGTGGTGCTGTTGTCGTCCTCGGCGGCCATGGGCGCACGAGCCTGCACGAACGGCCGCAGCGACGCAAGCCTGGCCCGGACTCGTTTGATTGCGAATTCGCCGGTGATATCGTGGCTCGTGTGAGGCGCCCAGGCACGCGGGAGATCGTGACGCGAGCCGGTCGCGTGGGTTCTCACGCGATCCGCGGATCATGGTTGGGGCTGGGCTTGGCGCTGCTCAGCGCGATCGGACTGGGCGCGCTGGGCTGCGGTGCCGAGCCCGTGGTCGCGCGGGCGGTGTGGATCGACGGCCTTGGGGCGGACGGGACTCGCTCGATCCACGTCTATGATCGCGGGCACCGCTACGCCTTCGACGTGCTCGGCGCGACCGATCCTCATGAGCGGATGCAGCTCGGGCCGCGGGGGCGCGGGGTCATGGTTCGTGCCGGGGCCCGCGCGGGCACATGGTTCGACCTCGACGACGGCCGGCGCCTGCCCTTGTTGTTGCCGCCGTCGACACCCGACGGCGATGGCCCGGTCCACTTCGCGGCCCGCGGTGACGCGCTGTGGTGGCTCGAGCCAAGCGACGCGTCGTTGAGCGTGGTCCCGCTCGCGCCCGGGGTCCCGCTGCAGCGCCGCGAGGACGGCAGCATGCTCCCGGTGTCGGCGGTTGGCGCAGCCTGGGCGGTCGGCAGCCTCGACGCGCCCAGGTTGTTGGTCAAGCAGGCCGACGGCAGCGCGAGCTACTTTCGCTACGGCGACGCGGACAACCCGATCGACCAGCTCGAGCTCGAGGCAAGCACCCACGCGCTGTGGTTGCCGAACCAGCCGGCGGAGTCGCGCCGCTGCCAGACTGCCACGGACTGCTTCACGTCGATCGGGCTCGAGCCGTCCGGCGAGCTGGCGATCATCGCCGGGACCCACTCGGGCGGGTGGTCGATCTTCGATCGTCGTGCACCGCACCAGGCCGGGCCGCTGGAGCTGCCCGATCCGCTCGCGAGCGCGGCCAGCAGCGGCAACCTGCGCCTGCTGCACGTGATCGATCGTGCGGTCAGCGTGTGGCTGGGGGCCGGGCAGCTGTATCGCTGGGATCGCGCGGCTGGGATCGTCGAGAGCACCCCTGTGTTCGCCAAGCCGCCGCTGATCTGGTCGCCCGTCGATCGTGGCCGCGCGCTGGTGTTGCTGGCGGTGACGGGCTCGATGTACCGCGTCGACGCGCAAGCAACGACGGTGCTGAACCTCGAGACCACCGACTGCCCCGAGCCGCAGGGGGCCGAGCCGGTCGTGTCCCCACGTGGCGATTGGGCGAGCTGGAGCTGCAACGAAGCGTCAGGCGAAGCTGGCGGCGCGGCGGGGGGCGAAGCCCAGGCGAACACCAGCGCGGTCGTGCGCGTGTCGGCTGACGGGCTCGAGCGCTACATCGGGGTTCCGATGTCACCGCTAGCGCTCGATGACAGCGGCGACCTGCTGCTGTACAGCGTGGAGTCGGTCGCAACCGACGAGGTCGATGGGGTCGTGGCGTCGGGCCGTCCTCGCAGTCTGTTCGTCCTGTCTCGGGAGGGGGTGCTCTCGCGCATCGACGAGCTCGAGCCCGCACCTGCGCCGGTCGTGCGCGGTGCGGGCGATATCGCTACTTACATCCAAGCCGCCGCGCTCGAATGATCGCAGCACGCGGGCTCGAGCGTCGCCCGAGCTCGAGAAGCGATCGCGCATGCACCCGCATCCCCGCCGGCGCCATGAATCTCACCCGCACGATTGAGCTGATCACGTGGTACACCGAGGTCCAGGCATGCCGCCCGCCACACACCGGCCTGAGCTGGCGCAGCTGAGCCTTGCCGGATACTCGAGCGTGGGGGTGCTGCGCTCGTCCGCTGGCGTGCAGGTCCACGAGCTGGCGTGCGATGACCCAGGTTCGCGGCGCGTGCTGGCCAACGTCTACTGGGCTGGCGACGAACACGACGAGCTGTTCGAAGCGTGCGTCTTGCATCAGCTACAGCTGATTGGCGCGGTCGAGGTCGAGGGGCTCGTGCCGCCTGCAGCTGTCGAGCGCGTGGGCGAGATGCTGGTGGTCGTGCGTGGAGGCGCGCCGGGACGGAGCCTGGCGAGTCTGTGCGCGAGCGGAGGGGTCGGCACCGAGCTGTTCTGCACGATCGCGCTGGGGCTCACGCAGATCCTCATGAAGCTCCACGCGGCAGGCTTGCTGCATCGCGACATCAAGCCGAGCAGCGTGTACTTCGATGAGGGCAGCGGGCGGGTGTATCTAGTCGACGTTGGCGTGGCCGCGTTGCTCGAGCGCGAGCGCTGCGATCTCGACGACCCGGCCCTGGCCAGCGACGCGCTCGCGTGCGTCGCACCGGAGCAGGTCAGCGCGGTGGGCCGAGCGGTCGACGCCCGCAGCGATCTCTACTCGCTGGGCGCGATCTTCTATCAGATGCTGACGGGCGCGCTCCCGTTTCCAGCGAGCTCGGTCGCGGCGCTGATCGACGCGCAGATCGCAACGGTCCCGCGCCCGCTGCATGGCCGGGTCGCTGGGTTGCCCCGGGTGCTCGGCGAGCTGGTCGCGAAGCTGCTCGAGAAGGATCCCGCGCGGCGCTACCAGACCGCGAGCGGGCTGCTCGCCGACCTCCAGCGCTTCGCCGAAGCGCGGGCCAGCGGAGACGCCGATCCGTGGTTCGAGCTCGGGGGGCCGGAGCGCGCGACGGGTCTGACGGCCAGCACCAAGCTCTACGGCAGCGAGGTCAACGTGCGCACGCTCGCGCTCGAGCTTGGCCGCGTGCGCGACCGTCGAGATCGACGGCTGATGGTCGTTCACGGACCGCATGGAATGGGCAAGTCGGCGCTGCTCGAGGCGCTCGAGCCCGTCGTCGTGGGCGCGGCGGGGAGCTTCGCGTTTGGTCGCTATCGGGCGCCCGACCAGCTGGATGGGCTGAATGGGCTGGATGGGTTGAGCGGGCTGGTGGACGCGCTGGTCGGGGTGGTCGAGCGGATCGCGATCGCGCCCCATCACGGGGGCGTCAGCTGGCGCGAGCACCTCGTCGCGCAGCTTGGCTCACTGTTGCCAGTGCTGACCGCGCTGGTGCCCGCGTTCGAGCGGATCGTGGGACCCGTCACCCAACCGGCGATCACCGCGACCGGGCTGCTAGACGCTGGACTCGCCGGACACGCGCTGGAGCTGGCGCTGTGCCGCTTGTTCGTGGCGCTCGAGCGGCTCGGGACGCCGGTGTTGGTCCTCGATGATCTGCAGTGGGCGGACGCGCGCAGCGTCGAGCTGCTGCGCGCGCTGTTGTTCGACGAGAACCAGACGCCGCTGCTGATCGTGGTCGCGTGTACCAACGTCGCGCTCGAGGCCAACGCGCCGCTGGGCAGGTTGATGGCAGAGCTTGGCCAGGGGCCAGGTCTGCTGCCGCTCGAGCGACTTCGGCGTGCGACGCTCGCCCAGCTGGTCGGCGAGCTACTCGGCGGAGAGTTTGCGGACCTCGTCATTCGCGACAATCTCGTCGACCTCGTTGAAGCGCACACGGACAGCGTCCCTGGCGCGGTGCGAAGCTATCTGGCCGAGCTGGTCGAGCGTGGGCTGCTGTACCAAGCGGACAACGGGTGGGAGTGGACGGGCGACGCGCTCGCGAAGCGAGAGGCCGCGCCCGAGCGGGTCGAGCTTGGTGACGAGCACGAGCGACGGTTGCTGGCTGGCGCGGCCTGCCTGGGCCCGCGATTTTCCCCGGGCGCGCTCACCGGTGTGTGCGAACTGAGCCACGCGGCGCTCGCTGCTACGCTGCACGAACTCGAGCGGCGACGCGTGCTGGTCCGGTGCGGATCCCACATGCAATTTGGTGACCCGCAGCTGCGGGCGCAGGCGCGGACGTGGCTGGCCCCCGGGCCGCGCGCAGCCGTGCACGCGAGCAGCGCCGAGCGGCTGCTCGCCCGCCACGGACCGATCGCGGCGCTTGGCGGCCACGCGTTCGCGCTCGCGCATCACTTGTTCAACATGCTGCCCGCCGGGGGCGGGGCGACCCTCGAACACCCGCGACGCGCCGAGCTGGTCGAGTGTTGCGCGGTCGCGAGCGAGCGCGCCGTGCTGGTTGGGGCGCGCGACACAGCTCGCGCCTACCTCGAGTTCGCGGCCACCGTCGGGCCCGCTGGCGTCAATGAACACAGCACGCGCGCGGCCGAGCTGGATCTTACCCGCGCCTCGGTGCTGGCGTGGTGTGGGCGCGACGCTGAAGCGGACGCGGCGTTCGAGCAGCTGCTCGCGCGGGCGCTGCCGATGCCGCTCGCGGGTCGGGTCGTCGTCGCGGCGATCCGATCGCTGGTCTCGCGGGGCCGCAGCGACGAGGCGCTCGCGCTCGGCTTGGGTGGTCTGGCGCGCTGCAACTTAGCGAGCGACGTGGCGAGCGACGTGGCGAGCGACGCTGAACCGGACCTGGCGACCGTCGCGTCGCGGGTCCGCGCGCGCCTGACCGCGCAGTGGCCCTCGCACCAAGATTGGCTCGCGGCGCTGGCCGAGGGTCCCGAGCTCGCCAACGCGGACGTCGACGCGGCGATGTCGATCTTGGCCGCGCTCGAGCGGGCGCTGATAGACAGCGACTTCGGATCGTTCGCGCGCCTCGCTTGTGTCCACGCCGAGCTGGTCGCGATCCATGGCTCTCATCGCACGGCCCCTGCCGCGCTGGCGGCGTTCGGCCTGGTCTTGGCGGCCGAGCTGGGCGAGGCCGAGCTCGGCGCGCAGATCTGCGACGGCGCGGTCTCGCTGTGCGCGCGGGGACAGACCGAGGTCGAGCTGCGGCTCTGGGCCGAGAGCGTGGCCCTGCTACGTGTGTGGCCGCTGACTCGACCGGCTCGCCAGACCCGCGCGCGGAAGCCATCGCTGCTGCGCGAGACGGTCGAGCACGGCGCGCTCGAGCTCGCGGCGTTCACGGCTCGCGGTGGCGTCGCGTTCTCGTTCATCGGCGCGGTCGAGCTGGCCGGGGTGTCAGAGTTGATCGCGCGAGGGCAGCGGTGGACGGCGCGGCTGGATCCACGCGGCGCGATCGACTCGCGCCTGAGCTTCGAAGCCTGGCGCCGGGTGGCCCAGCGACTGCAGCGGCCAGCCGAGCCGGACGGAAGCACGCGCTGGCTCGCGGCGGCTGACCTCGCTCAGGCCACGCCAGCCACGCGCGCTGAGATCTGGATCCGTCAGTCGGTCGTCCAGTGGCTGCTCGGTGATCGGGACGCCGCGCGCGCGAGCGCGAGCTGGTTCGTCGACGCGCTCGATCTCGCGGCTGGCCGGCCATGGACGCTTGGCCTGGGTGTGGCGATGACGGCGATCATGGCGTGCGAGCACCTGAGCCCTGGAGAGCGCCCTGGTGAGCGCGCTGGCGAGTCGGGGGCCCAGCGGGCGCGCGCCCAGCTCGAGCACGCGCGCGCGCGCGCTGCGACGTTCGCAACCCAGGGCTGGACCAAGCTGGCCGCCTGCGCCGAGCTGGTCGAGGCCGAGCATGCGCGGGCGCTTGGGTCTGCGGGTGGCGCGTGGGATCTCGACCGTGTGTTCGCGGCCTACGAGCGGGTGTGCGAACTCGCCGAACACATCGACAGCGCCTGCATCCACGCGCTGGCGTGCGAGCGACTGCTGAGCCTCGCGCGGGCTCACCAGCGCCGGGCGACCGCTCGCGGTGCGACGCTCACCGCGATCGCCCGGGCGCGGCGGTGGGGAGCCCAGGAGTTGGTCGCGCAGCTCGAGCGCGGCCACGTCGAGCTGCTCGCGGATCTGGTGACCCTGACAAACTTGGAGCCGCTGCCGGCTGCGAGCGTGGCCGCGCCCGATCCGAACGAGACCCGCGACACGGTCGACCCCGATCTGCTGGTTGGGATGCTGTCCATGATCGGTGAGGACCTCGATCTCGACGAGGTCATCTCGCGCGTGCTCGAGAGCGCCCTCGCAACCAGCGGCGCGGAGCGGGGCGTGTTGTTGCTCGAGCGCGACACACAGCTGGTCGAGGTCGCGCGCGTGAGTCAGGGCGCGGCGCTGATCCGCGTCGATGATCCCGAGCCCCTCGCCAACGCGGGCGAGCAGCTCCCGGTCGCGGTCATCGAGCACGTGATGCGGACCGGGACGACAGTCATCATTGACGACGCGACCGCCGATCCGCGCTTCGCCAGTGATCCCTACATCCAACTGACGCGCGCGCGCTCGCTGCTGAGCGCGCCGATCTCGGGTCCCGGCGGGCAGTTTGGCGCGCTGCTGCTCGAGCACCCGCTGGTTCCTGGGGTGTTCAACGCCGAGCGCGTGTCGACGCTGCGCGTGTTGGTGAGCCAAGCAGGCGCGACCCTTGGTCACGCGCGCATCCACGAGGCCCTCGAGCGCAGCCAGGCCCTGTTTCAGACGGTGGTCAGCGGCGCGCCCGACATAATCGCGCTGCTCGATCGGCACGGACGGGTCGAGTTCCTCAACCATCTCGCCGGGTTCACTGCGGACCCCGCGACGCTCATCGGGATGGACGCGGCCTTGATGATGGGCGCCAGCATGGCGCCACGCTGGCGCGCAGCCGTTGCGAGCGCGTTCGAGACCGGCGAACAACAAGACCTCGAGGTTGACGTCGAGCTGCCCGACGGCGAGACGCGGTGGTACTCGATCCGCTTGTGTCCCGTGGAATTTGGCGGCCGCCACGGCAAGCTGCTGAGCGTCGCAACCGACATCAGCGCCCGCAAGCGCGCGGAGGCGCAGCGGCTCTCACTCGAGGCTCAGCTGCGCCAGCAACAGCGCCTCGACTCGGTCGGCACGCTGGCCAGCGGGGTGGCCCACGAGATCAACAACCCGATCCAGGGCATCATGAACTACGCGGAGCTGATCGCGGGTCGAGCCAGCGACCCGAAGCTCGTCGAGGAATTTGCCGGGGAGATCCTGATGGAGTCCGATCGCGTGGCGACGATCGTGCGCAACCTGCTCGCGTTCTCGCGCCAGGACATAGAAGAGCCGCCAGAGCTGCGCTTGGTCGACGCGCTCGTCGCTACGACCCTGACGCTGTTTCGCGCGGTCGTGACACGCGACGGCATTGTCCTGGCGGTCGACACACCGACCGGGCTCCCACCTGTGCGCTGTCGGCCCCAACAGATTCAGCAGGTGATCATGAACCTGGTCACCAACGCGCGCGACGCCGTGAGGTCGCTGCACCCGGATCCCAAGCGCGCGCCCGCGGGCAGCAACGTGATCTCGATCTCGGCGCGCGTGGTCGAGACCGAGCATGGACGCCTGGTTCGCTTGAGCGTCGCGGATCACGGCGGCGGGGTGCCTGAGCACGTTCGCGCCCGGATCTTCGACCCCTTCTTCACAACCAAGGGCCGGGATCAGGGAACGGGTCTCGGGCTCGCGGTCAGCCACGGGATCGTGCGGGATCACGGCGGTGAGCTGTGGTTCGAGACCGAGGTCGGGAGCGGCAGCGTGTTTCACATGGATCTGCCGGTCGAGTCGAGTTGAGCTGACGCTGGCACGCCAGCCGAGAGTCGCGCAGTCCGATCGGCCCACGAATAGCGAGTGCGATTGGGCGTAGCTTGCGCGAGTGTGGACGTGAGCATTGATGAGCCGAGAGGGTCCTGAATCGCCAATAGTAGGTGTATTCATGTAGACGTCCGTGTCGGTCCCGCCCGAGACATACACGACGCTCCGCCTGTTGCGGGCGTCCGCCCGCGCCCATGTCTACGAGGCTGTGCGCAAGCGTGACAACAAGCGCGTCGTCGCGAAGGTGTTCGAGTTGGGTGACGACGGCGTCGAGGCTCGCGTCGAGCACGAGTTCCGCTTGCTGCAGCAGCTCGACGTCGAGGGCGTGGTGCGGGCGCTTGGGGTCGAGCGCGCCGGCGATCGCTTGGTCTTGCTGTTGGACTACGTCGACGGCGTGAACCTTGCCCAATTCTCGGACGGCAAGCCGATCGAAGTCGGCGCGTTCTTGCCGAAGGCGCTGAGCCTGGTCGCCACCCTTGGTCGGATCCACGAGCGGCGCATCGTCCATCGCGACATCAAGCCCAGCAACGTGTTGGTCGAGGCGGGGACGGGCGACGTGTTCTTGGCTGACTTTGGCATCTCGGTGCTGCTCGAGAGCGAGCGGCAGCACTTGTTCGATCCCGAGGTCATCGAGGGCACGCTGCCGTATGTCTCGCCCGAGCAGACCGGCCGCACGACCCGCGAGGTCGACTTTCGTAGCGACCTGTACTCGCTCGGCGCGACCTTCTACGAGCTGCTCACGGGCCGGCGGCCGTTCGAGGCCAACGAGCCGCTCGAGCTGATCCACGCCCACCTCGCGCGGCGGCCAACGCCGCCCCACGAGCTGGTCGCCACGATCCCGGTCCAGCTGTCGGCGATCGTCATGAAGCTGCTCGAGAAGGCGCCCGAGCACCGCTACCAGTCCGCCGGTGGGTTGCACGCGGATCTCGAGCGCCTCGCTTCGCTGTTGACCGGGGAGGGGGCCGAGGAGGGGGCCGGGGGGCTGGCCGGCGGCGACGCTCAGGTCCGCTTCGAGCTTGGCGAGCACGACCACCCCAACACCTTGCAGCTGCCGCATCAGCTCTACGGCCGCGCCAACGAGCGCGCCACGATCGAGCGGGTGTTGGCGGCGGTCACCAAGGACGGCGAGCGGCGGATGGTGCTGATCAGCGGCGCGCCGGGCCTGGGCAAGACCGCGCTGCTGCGCACGATCGACGCCCGCGTGGGTGTCAGCGGCGTGCACATGGCGCTCGGGAAATTCGAAGCGCACCAGCGCGACGTGCCATACCGCGGCTTCGTCCGGGCGTTCACGAGCCTGGTCGAGCAGGTCCTGACTCGCAGTGACGAGCAGCTGGGGCGCTGGCGAAGAACGCTCAAACAGGCGCTCGGTTCAATCGCGGGCGTCGTCGCAGCGATGGTGCCCGAGCTCGCGCTGGTGCTCGGTGAGCTCCCGCCGGTCCCCAAGCTCGAGCTCGGCGAGTCTCGCAACCGCCTGCACGTGGCGCTGGCTCGGTTCGTCGCGGGCTTCGCCCAGGACGGGCCGCTGGTGTTGGTGCTCGACGATCTGCAGTGGGCGGATCCCGCGAGCCTCGAGCTGCTGCGCGTGCTCCTGCGCGAAGGGGGCGAGAGTCCGATCTTGTTTGTCGGGGCCTACCGCAGCGACGAGGTTGACGAGGACCACCCGCTGCATCGCGTGATCGACTCGCTGGGTGGGCTTGGGTCTGAATCTGGTACCTCGGACGCCGAGGGGGTGGGGGAGTCGGACCGCGCGCCTGGTCGCCTCACGCGGATCGAACTGCAGCCGCTGGACCCCGTCGATCTCGGGCAGCTGCTCGCCGATGTGCTGGGTCGCCCCGCCGCCGAGATGACCGCGCTCGCGCAGGTGGTCGATCGCAAGACCGCGAGCAACCCGTTGTTCGTGCGGCAGTTCCTGCTGCACCTCGAGCAGCTGCAGCTGCTGCGGCCGACCCGCGCGGGCTGGCAATGGGACGCCGACGAGATCGCGGCCGCGGGGATCTCCGACGACGTGGTCGAGGTCATGCGCGCGAGGCTCGATCGCCTGGAACCAGACGCCCGCGAGCTGCTGGCGCTGGCGGCCTGCGCAGGCTCGCGCTTCGACACGGCGCTGCTCGAGGCGGGCGGCAACCCCCGGCGCGAGGTCGTGCTCGGGGCGCTGCATGACCTCGAGCAGCAGGGCTTGGTGAGCCCATCGGGGTCCGACTACGTGTTCAGCCACGAGGGGATCCGGACCGTCGCGCGGGACCGGATCGAAGTGGAGACGCGGCGGTCCTTGCACTGGGAGATCGGTGACTACCTGCTCGCGAAGAGTTCGCTGCCCGCGTCCGTGAGCGGGCGAGAAGCCCTCGCCCGAGCTGAAGACACAGGCGAGGACCAGCTCGGCGAGCGCGTGTTCGAGATCGTCGACCACCTCGACGCCGGGTTGCCGGTCGAGCGGCTGTCAAGCTCGCGTCGGCAGCTGCTGGTCCGGCTCAACTTGCGCGCGGGGCAGCGGGCGCTCGACTCGGCCGCGTGGGACGCCGCGCGCCGCTACTTCGATCTTGCCGTCGAGTTGCTCGCCGACGACCTCGAGCGCTCGGCCCGATCGACGGGGCCGGAGCGCGTGCAGGCGTTTGACGCCGCGTTCGGTCAGGCCCAGTCGTTGGCGATCGGGGGCCTGACCGATGAGGCAGCGTCGGCGTTCGAGCGGCTGCTTGGCTGGGATCTGTCGATCGTCGAGCGCGCCCGGGTGCTCGGGCGACAGGTGCGGATCCTCGAGCTGCGCGAGCGCCCGGCCGAGGCCCTCGCGCAGGCGCTGTCTGGGCTCGCGGCGCTGGGTTGCAAGCTACCGCGCGCGACCTCGAAGCCGCTGGTGCTCCTCGCTATCGTTCGCGCGATGCGAGCGACCAAGGGCGTCACCCGCACGCGCTTGCGCGAGCTGCCGGCCGCCACCGACGAGCGAGACATCGCGATCATGCACCTGCTCGCCGCGGCGACCGGGCCGGCTTGGATCGCCGGGCAGGAGCTGTGGGTCATCGTCGTGTGCGCGCACGTGCAGACCTTGTTGCGGGCTGGCTATCACCCAACCGCCGGGATCGGGCTTGGCAGCTTTGCGATCCTGTTGATGAGCATGGGCAAGGCCGACGAGGCCCGCGCGATGGTCGACGTCGCGGTCGAGCTGGCGGTCGAGCGCGCGAGCACCCCGGCCGCGCGCGTCTCGGCCCGATCCAACTCGTTGGTCATGGTGGGGCCGCAGTGTCGGCCATTTCGCGAGGTCGCGGACCCCGTCGAGTCCGCGCACGCCGAGGCGGTCGAGGTTGGCGAGCGCTACGTCGCCGGCCTGATCGGCTCGGTCGGCCTCGTCAACCACCTCGAGGCCGGCACCCACCTGCGCGAGATCCTGGAGATCGACGCGCGGGTGCGCAGCGTCGACGAGAGCTTCGGCGGCCGCGAGCAGCAGATCCTCGCCGAGATGTTTCGCCGCTTGGTGACGTGCATGATCGGATCCGAGGGCGCGTCCTTGATGCGTCTCGACGAGGTCGCCAGCGACGACATCAGCCCGCTGACCCGCTACGTGATCATCACGACCGAGGTCTGGGGTCGGATGATGTTCGGCGAGCTCGACAAAGCGTGGGCGCTCGCCGAGTCGGTGCTCCACAACTACGAGCGCGTGTTGCTTGGGAGCATCGTGGTGCCGCGCTTCGCCATGCTCGCGGCCGTGCTCGCGGCCCGGCGCTGGCCGGCCGCCAAGCCTGGCGAGCGGCGCAGGTTGGTCGCGGGTATCCGCAAGCGGCTGCGAACGGTCCGGCGCTTCGCCAAGGTCTGCCCCGAAAACTATCAAGCGATGGCGGACATCGTCGCCGGTGAGCTCGCGGCGTTGCGCGGCCAAGGCGACGCGGCGCTGCGGCTGTTCGAGCGGGCACGCGCCGCCGCGCTCGAGTCTGCCGCACACTACGTGGCCGCGCTGGCGAGCATGAGCTTGGCGACGTGGGCGGATCGGCAGGGGCTCGCTGTGACCAAGTCCGGCGCCCGTCGCAGCGCCCGCGAGGCTTACGAGCGGATGGGCGCGCGGGCGCTCGTCGAGCACCTCGACCGCGAGTACGGCCGGCTCACACCGCACGAGCTGCCACCGCTCGAGCGCTCGAGCATGACCCACACCGCGATGTTCCTGGGGCCGGTCACAACCGACGGCTCGGGGCAGTCGCTCGATGTTGCGACCGTGCTCGCGACCATGCAGGTCATGCAGGCGATCAGTGAAGACCTCGAGCTCGGGCAGGTGATCTCGCGGGTGCTCGCCAGCGCGATCGAGCACGCCGGCGCGGACCGGGGCGCGCTGATGCTCGAGCGAAACGGTGAATTCGCGATGGTCGCCGAGGGCGACGGGCAACAGACCGCCGAGTTCATGGACGACCCCGTGCCGCTGCGCGACGCTCGCGAGCGGCTGGCCACGTCGGTCGTGCTGTATGTGGTTCGGACCGGCGGCGCGGTCGTGGTCGATGACATCGCCACCGACTCGCGCTTCTCGACCGATGCCTACGTCCTGCGCTCGGGGGTCCGCTCGATGTTGTGCATGCCGATCGTCAAGCAGACCCGGCGGATCGGCGCGCTGGTGCTCGAGAACCGCCTCGCGGCGGGGGCGTTCACCGCCCAACGCCTCGAGATCCTGCGGATCTTGTTGGCCCAGGCCGCCAGCGCGCTGGACAACTCGCGGCTGTACGCGGCCCTCGCCCGCAGTGAGGCGCAGTGGCGCTCGTTGGTCGATGGGGTCCCGGACGTCATCGCGCTGATGGACGAGCACGCGCAGCTCGAGTTCGTCAACCACCTCGCGCCCTATGACGCGGATCCCAACCAGCTGATCGGCGCCAACGCCGACGTCTACATGGACCCGGCCTCGAAGTTGGCCTGGCGCGAGGCCTTCGCCGCCGTCGTCGCCGACCGAGCGCCGCGCGAGCTCGAGATCTGTGTGGCCCCCGAACGCCACCCGCGACGCCACTACATGACCCGGATCGTCAGCGTGGGGACGGGGGTCGGAGCTGGCGCGCAGACCAAGTACCTCACGATCTCGACCGACATCAGCGCGCGCAAGGAGCTCGAGGCCCAGATCCGCCAGCAGCAGCGCTTGGACTCGCTCGGCACGCTGGCCAGCGGCGTGGCCCACGAGATCAACAACCCCGTGCAGGGCATCCTCAACTACGCCGAGCTCATCCAAGGCCGCGCCGACGACCCCGAGACCGTGCGCGAGTTCTCGCGCGAGATCACCCACGAGTCCGAACGGGTCGCAACGATCGTCCGCAACTTGCTGGCCTTCTCCCGACAAGAGCGGGACCAGGAGCGCGAGGCGGTCAGCGTCATCCAGCTGGTCCAGTCCACGCTCTCGCTGATCCAGGCCGTGATCCGCAAGGACTACGTCCGCGTGGTGCTCGACCTGCCCGAAGGCTTGCCCTTGGTCTCGTGTCGTTCTCAGCAGATCCAGCAGATCGTCATGAACCTGGTCGCCAACGCCCGCGACGCCCTCAACGACCGTTACGCGGGCTTTGACGAGAACAAGCTCGTCGAGGTCAGCGCGTGCACCTTCCAGCGCGACGGCCGAGCTTGGCTGCGACTGACGGTTGGCGACCGCGGCACCGGGATCCCCGAGGACGTGTGCGCGCGGATCTTCGATCCCTTCTTCACGACCAAGGGCCGCGATCAGGGCACGGGTCTGGGTCTGGCGGTGAGCCACGGGATCGCGCTCGAACACGGCGGCGATCTGCGGGTCCAGAGCGAGGTTGGCGTCGGCACCCGCTTTCACCTCGAGCTGCCAACCGTGGCCGCAGAGGTCCCGCAGAGCTCGTGAGGCCGCCATGCGCGGAAGCCAAGATTCGCGAGAAACTCCGGTCAGCGCCTCGCTAGCCGAAATTGGGGGCCTTGCTGGGTGGCCCGTGACCTGACGGCGCTGCGTTTGGTAGCTTCCGCTGGCCCATGCCCGATCCAGGTCCGCCCACGCTAAACGAGCGCCCGTCCCCGTGGGACCGGGCCGCGCTGAAGTTGATCAACGACCCGCGCGACCTGAGCTTCGTCCACTTGATGGTGGCCTGCATCGTCACGGCGCTGCTCGGGCTCTCGCTGTATCCGCTGAGCCTCACGGTGCTGCAGGGCGATTGGTTCTGGGCGGCCGCGGGCGCGTACCTGCTGATCTGGGCGCTGTGGACGCTCGACCGGTTCATCCTGATGCTGCACTGCACCTCGCATCGGATCTTGTTTCGGCGCCAGTACGGCTGGCTCAACCATGTGATCCCGCTGGTGCTCGGCCCCTTCTTTGGCGAGACGCCGCAGACCTATTTTTGCCACCACATGGGCATGCACCACCCCGAGAACAACCTGCATGACGATCTGAGCTCGACGATGCGGTTTCAGCGGGACCGGTTTGGGCACTGGCTGCGCTACTTCTTTCGGTTCTTCTTCCTGATCATCTTCGAGCTGTCGCTCTACTTCGTGCGCCGCGGCCAGGCCAAGATGGCCTACAAGGCCGTGGGCGGCGAGCTGGTGTTTTGGACGGTGGTGACCTTGCTCGCCGTGTTCGTTGACTGGCGCGCGACCCTGGTCGTGTTCGCGTTTCCGGTGCTGATGGTTCGCGTGCTCATGATGGCCGGCAACTGGGCCCAGCACGCGTTCGTGGACGCTGCGCACCCCGAGGATCCGTACCGCAACTCGATCACCTGCATTGACTCGCGCTACAACCGGCGCTGCTTCAACGACGGCTATCACATCTACCACCACGTCAAGGCGCGCTGTCACTGGAGCGACTACCCGGGCGAGTTCCAGGACAACAAGGCGGTCTACGGCGAGCACGACGCGATCGTGTTTCGCGGGCTGGACTTCTTCTTGGTGTGGGCGCTGCTGATGGTCGGGGCCTATCGCACGCTGGCCAAGGCGATGGTCGAGCTGCCTGGGGCGCCCGCGCGCAGCATCGAGGAGCGGATCGAGTTCATGCGCACGCGGCTGCGGCCGATCCCCGGATAGCTCCGGGCCCGGTTGGTTCAGAGCTGGGCGCTGGCCGGTTCAGAGCTGGGCGCTGGCCAGCTCAGAGCTGGGCGCTGGCCAGCTCAGAGCTGCCCGCGCGAGTGGGCCATCACGATCAGGTAGGCCGCGAGGTCGACCCCCGAGGCGTTCGAGCTGGTCACGCTGCTGACCGCGGTGCCTTTGGAGGACGCGGTGGTCGCCGCCTCGAACGTGGTCTTGCGCCTCGTTTGGCGCAGCTGATCGTCGTAGTAGGCGCGCGGCGCCCAGGCCCGCAGCTGGGTCGTGAGGGCCGCGAAGCTCTCGTGGCTGGAGTGGCCCATGGCCGCGCCGAGCCCCGTGTAGCGCAGCTGGTGCTGGCAGAACAAGATTGGATCGCCGAGCCGGGACCCGCTTCGCCTGAACAAATAGATGCGCTCCTCGGACTCCGAGGTGGTGCTGTGCGTGGTCGTGGTGGACTTGCGGGTCATGACCATGCCGCCGGTGAGCACGGCCCGGGCGGCGCTGAAGCTCTTGCGGGTCTGCTCTTTGGTGCTCTGGTGGTCGGCGAGGACCATGGCGTGGACCAGCGCGTAGGCCTCGCTGAGGTGGGATGTCGCGCGCTGGTGGGCGTGGTCTTCGGTGTGAAGGGCCTCGCCCTCGAAGCTGAACTCGCGCGGCTGGTGCATGTCCGCCGCGCCTGGGACCGTGCGCGCGTCGCAGCCGACCACGCCGTGGCCCCACTCGCGCAGGGTGTCCATGAGCGCCTTGGCCCGCTCGCGCTCGGGGATCCGCGCGACGATCACCGGCAGCGGACCCGCGACGCGGGCCCGCAGATCGTAGGGGAACATGTCGAGCATGCGGGCGAGCTCCGCCAGCTGTTGATCGAACCCGGCCCCCCAGCGGGTAATCGCGACGATGAACATCAGCGGGGCATCAGCGGGGCATCAGCGGGCCAGCTCGATCACGCGTGTCATCATGCGCTCGACCTCGGCCTGGGTGCTGTAAAAATGCGGCCCGATCCGCAGCCCGCAGTTGGGCCGCCAGTCGTGCTTGTAGCGCTCGCTGATCAACACCTTGCTCGCGGCCTCGCTGGTCGGGAAGTCAACCGCGACGAAGCCCGTGCGGGCCGCGTCGTCGACCGGCGAGCGGACCGTGAGCCCGGCCTCGAGCGCGCGGTTGATGATGATCCGAGACAGCGCCAAGTTGTGGGCCCGGATGCGATCCATGCCGATCTCGAGCAGGTTTTGGTAGGCGTTGCGAGCCACGTAGTAGGCCGGAACCGAGGGCGTACCTGCGACCAGGCGCCAGCTGTCTTTGGCCAGCTCGATCGGGGCAGGGGCCATGTCGAAGGGCGCCGCGTGGGCCATCCAGCCGGTCGTCATGGGCTCGAGCTGCTCGCGCAGACCCGGCCGCACCCACAAGAAACAAGTACCCGGCCCGCCGCACAGCCACTTGTGGCTGCCGCCAACGAGGATGTCCAGATCCCACGCTTGCACGTCGATCGGCACGACCCCGGCGGTCTGGTACACGTCGCACATCACCAGCGCCCCGACCTCGTGGGCCCGCTTGCAGATCGCGGCGACATCGAGCAGCGCGCCCGAGACATAGACCGCGTGCGAGATCGACACGATGCGGGTCCGCTCGTCGATCGCCTCGAGCATCCGCTCGGTCGAGATCGTCACCCCATCATCGCTTGGCACCAGCTCGAGCTCGACCCCCAACCGAGCGAAGCGCTCCCACACGTAGATCACGTTGGGGAACATCAGCTGCTCGATCACGACCTTGGGCCGGCTCGCGTAGTCCAGCGAGCTGGCGATCCGCGCCTGCAAGGTCGCCACGTTCTCACCGAGCGTGGTGTTGCCAACCCCGCCGTTGAAGAAGCGCGCCGCCATGTCGGCGGTCTCGGTGATGAACGTGGGCCAGTGATCCCAAGCCTCGACGCCCTCGCGCGCCCACACCTGGGTGTACTCGCGCAGGGCCTCGGCGGTGCCCCGATGCATCGCGCCCATGCTGTTGCTGTTCATGTACGTGCTATCCGCGAGGATCGGGTAGTCCTCGCGGTAGCGCTCGAGCGCGGGATCGATCTGAGGTTCAATCATGACGGGTCACCGATGCGAAGCGGTAGCGAAGCACGATGAAAGCCCCCTTGAAGGGGGCCAATGATGCCCCCGCGCACAAACGGCCCCGAGGAGCGAAGCGACAAGACGCGCAAGCGGCTGCAGTCGGCGAAGTGCGAAGGTGGCTGTGGGGGTCAAAGCAACAGCCGGTACGCTTCGGCGTCGAGCATCTCGCCAAGGTCGACCCCGTCGGCCGGCCGGATGCGGATCATCCACCCGCTGGTGTAGGGCTCGGCGTTGATGACCTCTGGCTCGCTGTCCAGGGCGGTGTTGACCTCGACGACCTCGCCGGTGATCGGGGCGTAGAGATCAGACACGGCCTTGACCGAGTCGATGTCGCCGAAGCGCTCGCCGGCCTCGAGGGCTTCGCCGACCTCGGGCAAGCTGACCGCGGTGATGTCGCCGAGCTGGCCAACGGCGTGGGCGGTGATGCCAACCGTGATCGTTCCGTCGTCGTTGCGCCGGGCCCACTCGTGGTCTTTGGTGTATCGGAGGTTCTCGGGCAGTTCGCTCATGTGGTGTCTCGCAGGGGGTGAATCGAGTGAATGAAGAGAGTAAGAGTGCTTGGATCAGCCGGCGCGCCGGTAGAACGGGCCCTTGACGACCTCGACAGGGACCAACTTGTGCTTGCTGCGGGCGGCGATCACCGTGTCGGCCTTGTGGTGGCCCGTGCGGACATAACCGATCCCGACCGAGCCGCCCACGGTGGGGGCCGGCCCGCCGCTGGTGACGTGGCCGATCACTTCGGCGTTGGCCTCTGCGCTGGCGACCAGCTCCCAGCCGTGGCGGGGGGTGCCCTTGCCCTGCACGCGAAACCCGATCAGCTGGCGTTGGACGCCGTCGCGCTTCTGGGCCGCGAGCGCCTCGCTGCCAACGAACGCGCCCGCGCCAAGCTTGACGACCCAGCCGAGCCCCGCCTCGAGCGGCGTGGTGGTTGCGTCGATGTCGTTGCCGTACAGGCACAGCTTGGCCTCGAGCCGCAGCGTGTCCCGGGCGCCCAGCCCACACGGCGTCGCACCACCGGCCACCAGCGCGTCCCAGACGGCGCGCGCGTCCGCGGCTGCGACGAACAGCTCGAACCCATCTTCGCCGGTGTAGCCGGTGCGCGCGGCGACCACCGGCTTGCCAGCGATCTCGCCCGGGCCGAAGTGAAAGCCGCCGATCTCGAGCAAGCGCGGCGACAGCTGACCGCACAGCGCGAGGGCGCGTGGGCCCTGCACGGCGATCAGCGCCGTCTCGTCCGAGCGGTTGACGATCTCGCACATGCCGCCAACGTGCTCGCGGAAGTGGGCCTCGTCCTTGGCGATGTTGGAGGCGTTGACGACGATCCGCACGCGCTCGGGCCCTTGCCGGTACACGATGCAGTCATCGACGATCCCGCCGCTTGGCAGGCACACCGCCGTGTACAGCGCTTGCCCGTCAACGAGCTTGCCGACGTCGTTGGTGATCAATTTTTGGACCGCGGCCAGCGCCTGTGGCCCCTCGAAATCGATCTCACCCATGTGCGAGACGTCGAACAGCCCCACGTCTTCGCGAACCGCCTTGTGCTCGGCGAGGATCCCCCCGTACTGAACCGGCATGTGCCAGCCAGTGAAGTCGACCATCTTGGCGCCGGCATCGAGGTGTGCCGCGTGGAGGGGAGTCGAGAGAAGCTCAGCCATGGGCGCCGCCACTATCCGGGACCGGCGGCGATGGTGCAACCCGGGGTGCTTTGCCGGGGCCATGCCCGGTGTTAGAAATCGGGCTCGACGCCGATGGTCATGGGCATGCAGCGCACGACAAACCCCAGCCGCCCGCGGACCCGTGCATCTGCGTTCGCGCTGGTCGTGGGGTTCGCCAGCGTCACGGGGGTCGCGGGCTGCTCCCGGGACAAGCTCGCGCGGGACGGGCGGGTGTCTCAGGCCCAGGCGGAGCAGTACGTGCGCAACGCCGTGCGGCAGTCCAGCGAGGGCGTCGTGCTCGAGCCCTCGCAAAAGGGCCTCGACCAGATCGAGCGGGTCCGGCTGGCCGAGATTGCCCAGGACCTGCGTGGTCCCGCGGCGCTGTGCTTCCTCGATCGTGCGATCGTGACCATGGAGCCTGGGCAGGTCGACGGCGAGCGGGCGTGGATCGGCGTCCCCGAGGGCCAGGCCAAGTTTCGCGCGCGGGTGTCCGTGAGCGGCGAGGTCCTCACCACCGACGTGCTCGAGTCGGGGTTCGACGACGCGCACATGGACACCTGCCTGACCAAGGTCATCTCCAAGCAGCGCTTCGTCGAGAGCCGCGACACCTTCGCGTACTACGTGGACGTCTACTACTGGGTCAGCCTGGGGTTCTTCGCCGAAGCCGGCAGCGACGAGTTCGCCGAGCTCATGCGCCGCCAGCAGACGGCGGCGGGCGTGCGGGCCAAGGCCTGCCTGACCGGGCGCGTGGGCCCCGGCGAGTACCGGGTGCAGGGGCTGAACTTGTTCGATCGAGACGGTCGCAGCATCGTCAATCGCGTCGAGCGGGGCGAGCTCCCGGCCGAGGTCTCGTCCTGCGTCGCGTCTGCGTTCAAGCAGATCCGCATTCACCCCGAGGCCGACGCGTTCATCCGACCAGCCGCCCCGGACGTCGTGTTCACGGTCGCAGCTGACGGCAGCGTTGGCGTCGCCGACGAGCGCTGGCTCGAGCTGATCGAGCTCGAGGAACGGGCGGCCAGGGACAAGCGCAAGAGCGAGCTGTTGGACCAGCCGATCGGCGCAGACGCGACCGTGGAGGCCGACGCGTTCGTGGACATGGGCGAGCCGCCGCCCCCAGCCAGCGAGCTGCCCGAGCCCGAGCCCGAGCCCGAGCCCGAGCCCGAGCCAGAGGTCGAGGGGCCGGCCATCGATGGGCCTGCGCCGGAGCCCAAGCCGGATCCCAAGCCAGATCCCAACGCCGACCCGGGCAAGCCCGGGACCAAGATCGACCTCTCGCCTCGGCGCAGGAACTGAGCTGATTCCCAATTATGGGACATCACCCGGTTCAATCCGGCGCGCGGTTTGGTTAGAACCACGCGGTGGACTTCAAAGATCGCGCCAAGCAACAGCTGCGGGATGCCAGCGAGAGCGTCGTCGGCGTGTTGTTCGAGCAGGCCAAGAAGCTGCCCTTCGTCAAGGACCGGATCGCCGCCGAGTACGACAAGATGATGGCCGAGCTGCGCGCGGCGGCCAAGCCCTACGGCGACGAATTCCCCAGCTGCGACGCGCTGCCCGAGCAAGGCCGCAGCCGCGACGAGGTCCTCGCCCAGATGCGGGCGATGAGCGAGCGCGAGTCGTCGCGGTGGGAAGACGGGTTCGTGTCGGGCGCGGTCTACCACGGCGATCCCGAGCACCGGCAGTTCCTCGAGCAGGCCTACGCGATCCACTCGCAGACCAACCCGCTGCACTCGGATCTGTGGCCAAGCGTGACCAAGTACGAGGCCGAGATCGTCGCGATGACCGCAGACATGCTTGGCGCCAAGCAGGCAGGGGCGAGCGCCGAGGTGTGCGGGACCGTGAGCTCCGGCGGGACCGAGTCGATCTTGATGGCGATGAAGACCTACCGCGATCGCGCCCGCGCCGAGCAGGGCAACGACAAGCCCAACATCGTCGCGCCCACCAGCGCCCACGCGGCCTTCGACAAGGCCAGCCAGTACTTTGGAATCGAGCTGCGCAAGATCCCGGTGGGCGAGGACTTCCGCGCGGACGTCAAGGCCATGAAGAAGGCCGTGGATCGCCACACGATCTGCTTGGTCGGCTCGGCGCCGTGCTTTCCCCATGGCGTCATCGATCCAATCCCCGAGCTCGCGGCCGTCGCGTTCGCGCGCAACATCGGCTTTCACACCGATGCCTGCTTGGGCGGGTTCGTGTTGCCGTGGGCCCGCGAGCTTGGCTACCCGATCACCGAGTTTGATTTTCGCGTGGAGGGGGTCACGTCGATCTCGGCCGACACCCACAAGTACGGCTACGCGGCCAAGGGCACCTCGGTCCTGCTGTACCGCGACAAGGCCCTGCGCAAGCACCAGTGGTTCACGCTGACCAACTGGCCGGGCGGCATCTACTTCTCGCCAACGCTCGCGGGCAGCCGCGCCGGGGGGATCAGCGCGGCGTGCTGGGCGGCGATGCAGGCGATCGGGCGGCAGGGATATCTGGACGCGACCCAGGCGATCCTGCAGGCCGGCAAGCAGCTGCGCGAAGGGATCGCGGCGATCCCCCAGCTGAAGCTGCTTGGGGATCCGCTGTGGGTCATCAGCTTCGCCGCCGCCAATCCCGACAAGCTCGATGTGTATCGAGTCAGCGACGCGATGAGCAAGCGCCGCTGGAACCTCAATGGGCTGCACCGGCCGTCGTGTGTACACATCGCGGTGACGCTGCGGCACACGCAAGCGGGCGTGGTCGAGCGGTTCTTGGCGGATCTGCGCGAGGCGGTCGAGGAGGTCGAGCGGACCCCCGCGGGCGCTGGCGGGATGGCGCCCGTGTATGGAATCGCGGCGACGCTGCCGGCTCGCGGGGCGGTGAGTGACATTCTGGGCATGTACATGGACGCGCTCTACGAGGTTTGATCGGTGGAGGATCCCCAGCACATGCGAGTCGACGGTGTAGCCTTCGATCCGCTCCCCGATCTGACGGGCCGGCTGGGGTTGAAGCACTTCTCATTCGAAGGTCTCGCGCTCGAGCACGCGCCGGCCCAGGGTCGCGCCGAAGGCCACGCTGAACAGCGTGAGGCTGAGCAGCAGCAGGTTGGCCAAGTGCGGCATGAAGGGGTGCAGCAGGGCGACGAGCAGCGCGGCCCCCAGCCCTCCCACGCACAGCCCCGCGCTGCCGCCGAGGACCAACCCAAAGCAGCCGATCACCCGGCGCGCGAGCGGGTGCCCAGAGTGCTTGGGGCCGGCGTCGGACGGGTAGACGGGAACGGTGCCCAGCACGACCTCTGGCACCGCGACATACGGCCACCCCAAGGTGACGAGCGCGGGCTCGGGTGGGATGTGGGTCGCAGGTGTTCGGGGCAAGTCGCCGCCAAGGTCCTCACTTGGCGGGGTCGCTGGCGGCTCGGCCACGGCGTCAGTGTAGCAGCGCGCGCGTTGGCTTGGCGACCAAGGTCGAGCACGGGGATCGCGGTTGGGCGCCTCAGGTTCGCGGAGGCCGCCGCAGGATCACCCACGCCAGCGCGGCGAGCAGCGCGGCCTGCTGCACCAGCGAGAAGCTCAGCATTGCGACCGGCTCGGTCAGGGGCAGCCCGCTCATCGTCACGTAGAACAGGCCAAGCAGGATCCCATCGCGGGTGCGGTGGACCTCCGCGGCGCCCAGGCTCACCAGCCAGATCGCACCCAAGGCCACGTAGCCCGGCGCGAACGGGCTGCGCAGGCCGCCAAGGGTCAACACCGCCAGCCACATGGCCGCGTGGAGCCGCCGATCGCCGCGCCGCAGCCCCGCGATGATCGTCAGGCCCACGACCACGATCGTGAACACCGTGCCGATCGCCGCGGCGCTGGCCCACACGTCGTCAAACCCGATCCCCAGCGCCTCGAGCTTGAACGGCAGGCCGAACGGCGCCAGGTTCGAAGCGACCTCCTGGACCGACTCCGCGAAGAACTCGAGCGCCGCGCCCGAGCTGAGCCGCGGCAGCTGGTAGTGCACGAAGGCCCGAAACGGCGCGGGGCCAAACGCGAGCAGAGCCAACAGCGTCCAGGCCAGGCCAAACCCGGCCGTCCACAGCGCCTCGCGCCAGCGCCTTTGGACCAACAACATCACGCCCAGCAGGCCCGGTGAGATCTTGGCCAGCACCGCAAACGCAAGCAGCGCGCCGCCGAGCGCCGGTTGCCCGCGCTCGAACGCGACCATCGCGACGACCCCCATCACGACCACGGCGAGGTGCACGTTGCCGAGCTGCAGCGTGATCAGGGTGGGAAAGGAGACCCAGATCAGCGGCCACAACAACAGCGCGCGGATCCCCGCGCCCGGGTCTGACTCGGCGATCCAAGCGGCGACGTACCACAGCCCAAACGCCAGCCACAGCGCGTTGAGCCCGTACCAGAGCGCGCGCTGGACCACGAAGTCTTCACCCGCGAGCAGCAGGAACCGCGGGACCAGCAAGAAGGGCGGCGGGTAGGCGTAGGTGTCCAGGTCAAAGGGGGCGTAGAGCTGGGCCTGGGCCTCGCCCGTGCTGGTGTGGCCCACGGCCGGCCACCAGTCTTCGTCATACAGGTTCTCGGCCCGCTCGTTGGCCAGCTTGGCGCCTTGGAGGTACGCGGTCAGGCACGAGTGGAAGTTGAAGCGGGTGACCACGGGGTTCGACGCAGCCGCCTGAACGCGCTCCTGGTCGCCCATGAACGTGCTGAGCCGGGCCGACTGCAGCACCGTCAACGAGAGCAAGACGGCGACCGCCAGCGTGGCCCCGCGGTGCGCTCGCGCTTGGCCGTCGAGCGCCGCCGGGGTCCGGGCGATCATCACGGGCAGCGCGACGGTGACGAAGCCGGCGACCGCGAGCAGCGCAGCGCCGGTCGCCAGCGTCTCGCTTGGCGAGCCACCGCCGAACAGGCGCATGCCGTCGGCCGCGAGCATCGCCGTCGCGCTCGCGCAGGCCGCCGCTCGCAACCGCAGTCCTGGCCACCGCCAGGTCGCGACGGCGCCGACGGCTGCGACCACGAGCGCGGCGATCGTGACCCACGCTGCGTTCCCGCTCGTGTCGAGCGCGGCGATCAGCGGACGCCACAGCCCATGCGCGAGCACGGGCGCGAGGATCAGCCCCCATGCACCGGCGAGCACCACTCGCTCGGCGGCGGGGCTCTGGCCTTTGTCGGCGGCAGGCTCGGGCGCGGGCATGCGCGGATGATACTCGCGTACAATGCCCCGGTGAGGTGGCCGAATGGCGGACACCTTCGTGTCCTGATCTCGCTGGTGGGGCCGAGGTCGTCGAGATCGACTTCACCCCCGGATCTGCGGACTGACCCGGGGCAGGCGGAGTCACTCGCCGCTGGGTGCGGGATCAGTCTTGGGGCCAGACTTTGGACCAGACTTTGGACCAGACTTTGGACCAGATTTGGGGATGGTCCCGAACACGTAGTCCCAGATCGGCGTGGACACCCCAAAGTACATGTCGTGATCCTTGAAGTGGTGCAGCATGTGATGCTTGCGCAAGTACTTGCCGTACCGGGTCCGCGCCTTGCCGGCGTGGGTCCACCAGTGGGTCATGTCGTACCAGAGGTAGCCAATCGCGAAGCCTGCGAAGGCCGGCAGCGCCATCTCGTAGCCAAGCAGCGCCCACGCCAGCAGCCAGAACAGCCCCGCTGGGATCGCGCTGGCGCCCGGCGGCATCACCAGCCGGTACTTGTCGTTTGGGTACACGTGGTGGATGCCGTGCAGGAAGTAGTGGAGCTTGGGCGAGCGCTCGAAGTGGAACACCGTCCGGTGCAGCCAGTACTCCGCGAAGGTCCACACGAACAGACCGGCGGCGGTCAGCCCGATCGCCGACCCGAGGCCAAGCTCGGTCTGCGTGGCTGTCAGCCAGAACACGTAGAGCACGACCGGCCCGTAGATGATCAGCGGCATGCTGCCGTGACAGCGCGAGAAGAACTCGAAGAAGTTGCTCTCGAACTGCCGCCCCGCCCCCTTGCGGGTGATCTGATAGCCGCCGGGGTAGTCATGAATGTCGTTGCTGGCGGTTTCCGGTGGCATCGTCGCGTTGCGAGAACAGCACTGAACGCGAAAAGACGCAAGGGTTGGCCCCAGGGCCTGATGCGCGTCGCCCGTGCGCTGGCTCGCGGCCATGCGCGGGGACCTTGGTCAGAATCGGTGATCGTTTGGGCGGGCGGTTTGACCAGTCTGGCGGAGAAGTGAACATCAATGGCACACAAACACGATAGTTTCGCAAGCGGGCGCACGATCGCCGTCCTGGTCTTGGCCCTCGCTGTTGGAGTTGGCGCGGGTTGCAATGAGGAGCCGCTCGGGGATCCGTGCGCGCCAGACGTCGACGCCACCCGGGGGTGCGTTGACGCGTTGCTTGGCTTGTCGGGGATCGCCGGGCTGTCCGACGCAACGGGCACGTGGGAGCTGACCCCCGTGACGCCGAGCGTGAGCGCCTACTACGGCGCCGTCTACGTGACCAACAACGGGTCCAGCGCGATCGACGTCGAGCTCGAGGCGCTCGATTCCGCGGGCGTGATCGTCACGACCTTCGGGCCGGTCAACGCTGGCAAGAACAAGTGGGTCGCGTACGGCGAGGTCGTTCCGACCAGCGTGGCGGTCTCGGTCAACGTCGACGACAGCGATCCCGACTACGAACTGAGCTTCGACCCACTCGACAACTTCGATCCCTTGGCCGGCAGCACCGTCTCGCTCGAGTGCCAGTCCGGGACGCACGAGGTCGAGATTCTCCCGGTCAAATTCGACGGGACCACCAGCGTGTACCGAACGTACGTGCACGCCGTCACGGTCGACGGCGAGCCCACGATCTACGTCGACAACAACAACGCCGAGCGGATGCAGCTGTGGGGCTGGGCGCCGTCGTCCACCAGCGGACACGACGCGACGACCTGCACCGACGAGCGCAACTACGACGCCGGATGGACGGAGCTGGCGGTCGTCGACGCGAGCACCACCACGCCGGTCGCGGTCTCGCTGGGCACGGCGCTGGCGGTTGGCGTCAGTCACCTCAACGCGAGCGCGCCAGTCGATGCGCTGTCGACCGCGTTCATCGAGGTCGGCGACAGCACGCTCAGCACGGTCCGGTTCGAGCGGGCCGCAGACGACGCCACCGCCTGCGGGACCAACGACGCCAACATCCCGGTCGCGGTCCCGTTCGTGGCCGCGCGGGCGGCCTCGACCAACAGCCAGGCCTGCGGCGAGGTGACGTTCAAGAATTGCACGGACGCCAACGTCACCCTGACCGCGACCGACGGCGGCGTGACCACGGACTACTGCCTCGTGCCGCGGGGTGAGGTGCCAACGACCGAGTGCCCGTTGGCCGATGAACAGACGATCGAGCTCGACGGAGGCAGCCAGAAGGTCTGGCAGTGGGTCAGCAGCGACGACCCAACCGTGATCGTCAAGAAGAACAACGGCTGCGGCGGCTGACGGCGGGCGGTCCCAAGGCGAGCATGGATCGATCCAACCCCAGCGCTTCAACTCCCGAGCTCGGGCAGGCGCCAGCGGTCGACGAGCTGGATCTTCAGGCGGCGCAGCGGCGCGTGCTCGAGCGCATGCTTGGCCGCGCCCCCCAGCCCGCGCGCGTCGATCGCTTCGTGCTCGATCGCAAGCTCGGCAGCGGCGGCATGGGGACGGTGTGGCGCGCCCACGACGAGCAGCTGAACCGGGCGATCGCGCTCAAGTTCCTGCGTAGCGAGCGAGCGGGCGCGCTGGCCGAGCGGCGGATGTTCGAGGAGGCCCAGGCGCTCGCCAAGATCTCGCACCCCAACGTGATCCCGGTCTACGACGTTGGCCGCCACGAGGGCCGGGTGTGGATCGCCATGGAGTTGATCCCAGGCCGGAGCCTGCGCGAGTGGGTGCGCGAGGCCAAACCCAGCGTGGCGCAGATCCTCGCCGCCTGGCGCGACGCTGGCCAGGGGCTGGCCGCCGTGCACGCGCGCGGGTTGATCCACCGCGACGTCAAGCCAGACAACGTGATGATCGGCGACGACGGCCGGGTTCGCGTGATCGACTTTGGCCTGGTCCGCGGAACCGAAGGGTCGACCAGCGACGGCGGCGGGACGACCGAGGTCGAGCCCGCGGGTGACGAGCCGCTGACCGCGACCGGACAATTCCTGGGGACCCGCAGCTACGCCGCGCCCGAGCAGCTCGCGGGCGGCGCTGTCGATGCCCGCGCGGATCAGTACGCGTTTTGTGTCTCGGTGTGGGAGTCGCTGTGCGACGAGCGACCGGCCCCGGCGGAGCACGGCGTTCGATGGGTGGCGCCCGCCGGGGTCAGGATCTCGCGCCGGGTCCACCGCGCGCTGCAGCGGGGGCTCGCCGTCGATCCTGCGCAACGGTTTGCGAGCATGACCGAGCTGCTCGCCGCGCTCGCGCCTCCGCGGCGGCGGTGGTTGGTCCCTGCTGCGTGGGTGGTCGCCCTGGTCGGGGTTGGCGTCGGCGCGTCGGGGCTGCGGTCCGAACGGGTCCAGGCGGTCGCGCCGTGCAGCGCGGCTGCAGCGGGCCTGGATGCGGTGCTCGACGCCAGCGCGCGCGCGCGCTACCTCGCGGTGTTCAACGCCGACACGCGCGGCTTCGCAACCACGATGCTCGACGACTGGAGTGAGCGCTGGCGGGGGGCCGCGACCCAGAGCTGCGTCGACGTCCACGTCGCCCACGTGCGCTCGGACCAGAGCTTGGATCGCCGCCGTGCCTGCCTGGACGCCTCGCTCGCGCAGCTCGAGGTCGTGCTCGCGGCGGTCGAGCGATCGCCAGCTCCTGGGGTGGACGCCGTCGAGTGGTTTGGCGCCCTGGATGATCCGCGCGCGTGCCTGGACGCAGTGATCCTGACCCGTCGCGGGGCCACGCTCAGCCCGGCTCGAGCCCAGGCGGCCAACGACCTGCGCGCGCGCCTGTTCGCGGTCTGGATCGGCAGCGACGAGCCCGCGCTGGGCGTGCGCAGGCCCGAGGCCGCGCGGCTGAGCCAGGACGCCGCCCGGCTCGGATCCCCCGAGCTCGAGGCCTTCGCGATGAAGGTCCTCGCGCATCTTGCCTATCTCGATGACGACGCCGAGTCGGCCACCCGCGACTACGGTCGGATGCTCGACCTCGCCGATCAGCTGGACCGCGAGGACCTGCGCGCGGCGGCTTGGCACGGCATGGCCGCGGTCGCCTTGGACCTCGATCTGGATGTCGAGCTCGCGACCTGGCGGACCGATCGGGAGCGCCGCAGCGCCGAGCGGGCGGTCGGGGCACCGCGCGAGCGTGGCCTGGCCCGGATCAGCCAAGCGCGTCTGCAAGACATCCAAGGGCGCTCGGGTGCGGCGCGCAGCGACTACCAGGCCGCGCTCTCGCTGCTGCGCGAAGCCGGGGCGGCGACCAGCTCGACCCAGGCGCTGGTGCTGCGGTCGCTGGGCAAGATCGCCGCGGATCAAGGTCGCAAGGACGACGCAGCGGCGGCGCACGCCCAGGCTGCGAGGCTGGAACTCGGGCTCGAGACGGGCGCACCCAGCAGCGCGCGCACGGTCCGGGGCGCCGACGGTCAGCAAGCCTTCGATCGGGCGTGGACCCACTACGCCGCGGGCGAGCTGGGCACCGCCGAGCAGGCGTTCGTGGAGGCGCGCGCGGCATGGGAGGCCGAGCGTGGGCCGGCCAGCCTGCGCGTCGCCGACTGCGACGTCGCGCTCGCCGGGATCTACGATGGACTTGGCGACAGCGCCCGTGCGCGCGACCACGCGCAGCGAGCCGACCGGCGCTATCGCGAGCAGGCCGCCGCCCACCCCGATCGCTTCTATGCGCTCTCGGCTCTGGGGACCATCGAGTTTCGCGCGGGTCGGCTCGAGGCTTCACGCGCCGCGTTCGAGCTCGCGCTCGACATCCTCGAGCGCCAGGCCCACGCCGATCCGACCCACGTCGCGCTGACCCGGGCCAACCTCGGCGAAGCCCTCGCGGCTCTGGGTCGCCACGCCCAGGCTCAGCCCATGCTCGAGGCCGCGATCGAGTCGCTCGAGCGCGAGCAGGGTCCCAACGACATCAGCCTGGCGATCCCCCGCAAAGCCCTTGGCGCCACGCTGCTCGCGCGAGACCGACTCGACCAGGCCCAGACCCTGCTCGAGCTCGCCCTCGCCCAGTTCGACGCGGGCCTCGACAACCCAGTCGAGGCCGCCGAGACCCGGTGGTTGCTCGCGCTGACCCTCGACGCCCGCGGAGATCGGGGCCAGGCGATCGAGCGCGCGACCGAGGCCGCCCGCGCATACGACGGGTTCGACGGGTCTCACCAGCCCCGACGCGACGAGATCCAACAGTGGCTGCGCGACCGCAATAGCAAGTAGACTCCGGCGAATGCGAGGGGTCGTCGCCGCGGGGAGTGTCGCTACGGCAAAAGCTGGCGCGGAAGTGTTGCGTGATGGGGGCAACGCGGTCGACGCTGCGGTCGCCTCGGCGCTGGCCAGCTTCACCGCCGAGCCGCTGCTGACCTCGGCGGGCGGGGCGGGGATCATGGTGATTCGGCTGCCCGGCGCCGAGCCGGTCGCTGTCGACTTCTTCTCGACCTTTCCGGGCGCGGGTGGCCGGCCGCAGCGGGTCGACTTTCACAAGATCGAGGTCGACTTTGGCTCCGCGACGCAGACCTTTCATGTTGGGCGTGGTTCGGCCGCGACCCCCATGATGTTCGAGGGCTTGGCCGTGGCCGCCGCACAATTTGGGGTGCTCCCGCTCGCGCGCCTGGCCGCCCCTGGGATCGCCCTCGCGCGCGAGGGCGTGGTCGCCGACGCGCTCACGGCCCGGACCTTCGCGCTGCTGTGGCCCATCTTGCGCCGCGACAGCGCGTGCCTGGCCGAGATCGTCGAAGGCCAGCGCACGGATCGACCCCTGGTCGCTGGCGAGCGGGTTCGCAACCCCAAGCTGGCCGCCACGCTCGAGGCCTTCGCCGCCAGCGGCCGGACCCCAGCGCAGGTTCGGCAGGGTCTGCTGAGCGAGTTCGGCCCCGATCGCGGCGGGCTGATCACCGCGGCGGATCTGGACGCGGCGCAGGTCAAGGTCACGCGCCCGCATCAATTTCGGATCGGCGAATGGACGGTCGTCAGCTCGCCGCGGCTTGGCGGGCGCCTCGTGGGCATGATCTCCGAGGAGCTGTCCGCGGGCACCTACGAGGTCGACGACGAGGCCAAAGAGGTGCTGCGTCAGGCCAACGCCTCGGCAGCGGGGCATCGGGCGCGGCTGGCGTTGCCGCGACCCGACCCGCGCGGAAGCACCACCCACATCTCGGTCGTCGACGGCAAGGGTGGGGCGGCCTCGGTCACGCTCACCTCGGGCGAGGGCTGCGGTCACGTCGTCACCGGCACCGGCGTGCACGTCAACAATTTCTTGGGCGAAGAGGACCTCAACCCCGCCGGCTTTCATCTGCATCGTCCAAACGACGCGCTGCCCACCATGATCGCGCCGACGATCGCCGTGCATCCCTCCGGGCGGGTGGTCGCGCTTGGCAGCGGCGGATCCAACAGGATCCGCAGCGCCGTGGCGGCGGTCTTGCACGGCTTTGCTCGCCGCGGGCTCACGCTGTCGGCCGCCGTCCAGGCGCCGCGCGTGCATGGCGAAGACGGCGCCGCGTGGGTCGAGCTCGACTCGCGCCAGGATCCCGCTGCGATACGTTCGCGCCTCGGTGCCAGCTTTTCGCAGGTCCATGGGTTCGAGTCCCGGGACTTCTTCTTTGGCGGGGTCCACGTCGCCGAGCGCGACGAGCGTGGCGTGCTCGAGGGCCACGGCGACGCGCGTCGCAACGGGGCCGTCGAATACGTGGCCTGAAGCCGGTCTGTCGCGCGTTTAGCCGTGGTCGCCGGCCCTTCGTCGGATTTTTTCGAGTTTGCGCTGATCGATTCATCGCCCAGGCGCGACTACCAAGTAGGTGGCCCCCAACGGGGCGCCGACCCGGTCCCGGATCGGTCTCGCCGCACAACAGTTCACGAAACTTCTGCTTCGTTTTTACTCGCGTGTTGGCACGTCAGGGGGCTTCGGGGGAGGACCCAGCAGGGTCCGATCCGGTTCCGGGTTTATTTTTGGCTAGGCGTGCGGCCCTCGACGCGCGGGGACGGGCAAGTGATGCGCAGAGAACATCGCGGATGTACCACCATTGCCTTGCTGTCTGCGCTCGCCTGCTTGGGGCCGGGCTGTGTGGTCAAGCTCGACCCGCCGTTCGAGGAGACGGAGACGGAGACGGAGACGGAGACCTTCGGCGAAGGTTGGGACACCTCCACCGACACCGAGTCGGCGTCCGAAGCGTCGGGGTCGGGGGAGTCGGGGGAGCCGGAGTCGGGGGAGTCGGAGTCGGGGGAGTCGGAGTCGGGGGAGTCGGAATCTGGAGAGTCCGAGTCCGAGTCCGAGTCCGAGGAGAGCGAATCGGGTGAATCCGAGTCAGGGGAGTCGGAATCTGGACAATCCGAGTCTGGAGAGAGTGAGTCGGGTGAATCTGGCGAGAGTGAGTCGGGCGAGTCGGGCAGCGAGGAGTCCGAGTCGGGCGCATCGGGTGAATCGGGCGAATCGGGCGAATCGGGCGAGTCGGGCAGCGAGGACTCGGAGTCCGGCGAAACCGAAGAGTCCGGCGGCGAGGAGACCGGCGGTGACGAGTGCGAGCCCTTCGACCACGATCCGCGCCGCTCCTTGATCGAGACCAACCTCGAAGCCCTCGCGGGTGTCTCGATGGCCGAGGTGCTCGATCGCGCCGCCCTCAGCGCCGATCTGATCGGGGATCCCGAGTTCACCCACACCCGCCTCGTCGACAGCTTCACGACCAGCGAGGACGCGGCGCTTCCGGGCGGTTCGCACTGCGATGATCTACTCGTCAAAGGACTGCCCGCGCTCAATGGCTACCCCCTCCAGTGCCCCCGGGCCGAGGCGCTGCAGGTCCCCAACCTCGACGCGTGGTTCCCGATCGCCTACGTCAACCGCCTCGATCTCGCGCCGCTCGATGGCAGCGACTGCGGTGAGCAGCGGCTGATCATGGCCAACAACGCGACCGACCGGATGTTCGTGATCTTCGAGGCCCGGATCCCCAACCCCAACCCCGACTGCGGCCCGGTCGCGTGCAAGCCGATCGCCCAGCTGTGGTCGGACCTGAGCTTCATCAACGATCCAGTCGAGCGCGGCGAGCAGCTGCGGCTCGCGTTCCTCGATGGCCACCCGCAGCTGAGCGAAGCTGGCTTCGAGCCGTTCATGTCCGGCGTCAACATGAGCTTTGGCACCGGGCAGGTCCGCACCAACAGCTTTGACCAGGATCCGTGGACGCTCCGCCAGTTTCGCTTCGTCGACGAGGCGGGCCGGCTCTCGGTCACGCAGGTGCCCGTCAGCGACAACGCGTTTGGTCCGCTGTGGAACGACCTGAGCGACGAGCCGTTTGGCGAGCTGTGTCGCGCCAGCATCCTCGACGGGCTCGAGACCCTGCTCGTCGATGAGATTGCCAGCATGGGCCTGAGCCTCGAGCCGCGCTGCTTCGCGGCCGAGAGCCGCGATGACGCCTTGGTCGACCATGCCGCGCAGCTGGCCAAGGGCAGCGGTGAATTCGAGGCCGCGCTCGCCCAGCGGCTGGGTGAGCTGGGCAGTGATCTGAGCGTGGAGCAGCTCGCCAATCGAGCGACCTTCGCCAGCAATTGCATGGGTTGCCACCAGACCGCGACCAGCTTTGACCTGGGCCACGATCTGTTCGCTCCCGCCTCGCGCGGGTTCGTGCACGTCGATGAACTTGGCCAAGAACCATGCGGGGGTGGATCCTGCTTCGCTATCTCACCCGCGCTGCGCGACGAGTTCCTGCCCGCGCGGCAGCTCGCCCTTGAAGACTTCTTGCTGCAGACCTGCGAGGTCGCGTGTGCGCCGGGCGGCCTGGGTGATGGATCTACCGGGCTCGGCGCCGCGCAGGTCCTGCTCGACGGCCCCGCTACAAATGGTTTGCCTGCGATGCCCGTCGATCGCAGCGAGCTCGCCCAGCTGATCGCGGCGGAGCAGCAATTGCGCGCAGGTTCAGCCGCGACGACCTTGGGTGGCCGTCCTCGCGGGGCCCACTGACTCGCTGCGGGCGGGTATAACCTCGGGCATGAGCGACAACCCCGAGGGCCGGGTCACGACCGCGGCGGAAGGCCACGTGCTGACGATCACGATCGATCGTCCCGCCAAGTACAACGGCTTCACGCCCACGATGCTGCGCGAGCTCGCGGCCGCCTACACCCTGCTCGAGCGCGAGGACGCGTATTGGTGTGCCGTCTTGCTCGCGCAGGGCAAGCACTTCACGGCCGGGCTCGAGCTGTCGAAGTTCGACATCACCGATCCGCTGATCGAGCCAGGCCAGATCGACCCGCTGGACTTGCAAGGCGTGCGTCGGACCAAGCCGATCGTCGCCGCGGTCCACGGGATCTGCTTCACGATCGGGATCGAGCTGATGCTCGCCGCCGACATCGTGGTCGCCGAGCGCGGCGTTCGCTTCGCCCAGCTCGAGGTCCAGCGCGGGCTGATGGCCTACGGCGGCGCGACGCTGCGCATGGTCGAGCGGGCAGGGTGGGGCAACGCGATGCGCTACCTGCTGACCGGCGACGAGTTTGACGGCGAGACCGCGCTGCGGCTCGGGTTCGTGCAGGAGCTGGTCGACGAAGGGCAGGGGCAGGCGCGGGCGATCGAGCTGGCCGAGCGGATCGCCGCACAGGCCCCGCTGGCGGTTCGCGCGAGCCGGCGATCCGCCCAGCTGGCGGTGCAGCAGGGGCCCGCGGCCGCGATCGCGGCGTTGCCCGAGCAGCTGGCCAAGCTCGCCGCCAGCGAAGACTTCGCAGAGGGCGTGCAGTCGTTCAAAGAGCGCCGCGCTGGCCGCTATGGCGGTCGGTGACCCGCTGGGCTCCGGGTCCTGGTTGGGCGGCTGGCTCTGGGGTCACCCGGCGGGCTCGGTTACCATCCGCCGCATGCTCCGTCGATCCTCTCGGCTCCTCGCTTGCGCGCTGGCCCTGTGCGCTTGCGCCGGCAGGGCCCCCGAATCCACGGCTCCCAACCCCGAAGTCCTGTGCGGGGTCTGGCAGAGCACTGACGGGACCTCGCAGCGGTGGTGGATCTTTGGTGAAGACCTGCTCGGTGTGGTCCGGCACGTCGACCCAAATGGGAAGGTCGTGTCGACCGAGCGCCTGGCCTTGCTCACCAGCGGCGGCGACCATGTCTACGTGTCGCAGACTTCGGAGGCCCCCGCGATCGCGTTCGAGCCAGTTGATCCAAGCGCGACCCAACGCGACATCGAGCTGCCCGAGGGGTCGCTGGCGTGGGCCTGGGCCAACTACGAGAACGACTTTCCCCAGGAGGTCCACTTCGTCTCGAACGGAGACAGCCTCGAGACGCAGCTCAGCGCGTCTGGGGAGGACGGCGGCTGGCTGATGGGCTGGAGGTTCGAGCGGGTGGGGGCCTGCGGCGAAGAGCCAGAGCCCGAGCCAAAGTCGCGCTGAGATCGCCCACCATTGGGTCGCCCACCATTGGGTCGCCCACCATTGGGTCATTGTGTAATGTGTTGATTCCGGCAGGCCAGGAGTCTCGACGACCCCTGTCGCATGCGACAGGGGGGCGCGGCGCCATCGTCGACAGATCACGGATGAGCTACGCTGCCCCCATGCTCGTACCCCGCCTGATCCCGCTGTGCCTGCTCTCGTTCACCTTGGTCGCCTGTGGGGGCCAAAACAAAGCCAACGACATGGGGGGGCCCGCCGATGAGCTGGGCGACCCCGTGGAGCCAGAGCCGGCGCCAGAGCCAGAGCCAGACGGCGATGTCTGCTCGGTCGACGCCGACTGTGTCCCTGCGCAATGTTGTCACCCCACCACCTGCGTGCCGGCCTCGCAGGCGCCGGACTGCTCTGAGGTCGCGTGCACCGAAGAGTGCCAAGGGGGCACCATGGACTGCGGCCAAGGACACTGTAGCTGTGACGCGGGGGGCTGCACGGTCGTGTTTGACAATCCCCTGTAGGCCCCGCGATCTACGCCACCTCACTCGGCCCAGCCGCCCCAAACCCGCGCCTACCGGCCCGCAACTCCCTGCTTTCCCCTGTCGCCGGCCCTGTGTTGTACTCCGGCCCTGTGCCAACCCCCGAGCAGCTCGCCAAGCTGAGCACCAGCGCCGCGCGGGCGCAACTCGACCACCTCGCGAAGCTCCTCGGCATCGATCGCGAACATCTACAAGCCTGGCTCGAGCAGGTTCACGGTCGCACCAAGCTGCCCAAGGCCCTCGGCCGGCTGTGGCCAACCCCCGACGACACGGCCCGCGAGCGCTTGCCCATGTCCGAGGAGCTCGGCGAGCTGCGTTGCTCCGACGCCCGTCACGATCCCGCCCTGCAAGTTCAGCTCGCGCAGATCCTGGGTGCCCCGCCCGCGGTCGTAGAGATCGATCTGCACGACGCTCACCACCGCGCGCGGCTCGACAACTGCGAGTTCACATCCAGCGAGGCGGCCTATCTCGCCGCCCTCGAGCGCCGTCGTGATGGCGGAGCCGGCGTCGTGGCCGAGGCGTCCCCCCCACGCAGAACGCCCGCGCCCGCCCAAGCCGCCGAGCCAACCAGCAAGCTCCCCGCCGAGCTCGCCGCGCTCCGGGTCTCGGACGCGCGCAACGACGACCTCGTGCTCCTGCGCCTGGCCGAGACCCTGGATGTCTCGCCCGGCCGTGTGCGCGCCGCCCTCGAGCGCGCCCACCATCGCCAGCGCCTCGACGGTGTGGACTTCGCCGCGTCCGGCCCCACCCAAGAGCTGCTGATCACCCCGACCGCGCCCGCGCCCAAGCCCGCCACCTACCAGCCGCCGCGTCCAACCCCCATCACGGCCAACGACGCGGGCACGGCTACCAGCTACCTCGTCCAGCCCAAGCCGCCGCTTGCCCCTGCCAGCCGGCTGCCCGCGCGCCCGCCAACCGAGCCCGGCGCGGCGATCCCCAAGCCCGGTCAGATCGCCCGCTGTCGCCACCGCAATTGGCTGGTCGAAGCCGTCCACCCGCCCACCGTCGCGCGCCGCAAGGCCGCGCACCTGGTGGATCTGGTCTGCCTCGACGACGACGCCCCCGGCCGCGAGCTCAGCGTGTTGTGGGAGCTCGAGCTCGGGTCCTACGTGACCGAGCCCGAGGCCGGTCAGCTGCGCGGGCTGGCCGGGTTTGACCCACCGGAGCACTTCGCGGCGTACCTCAACACCTTGCGCTGGAACGCGACCACGGCCGCCGACGCGACCTTGTTTCAGGCCCCGCTGCGGGCCGGCATCCACGTTCAGCCCTACCAGCTCACGCCCTTGATGAAGGCGCTCGAGCTGCCCCGCGCCAACTTGTTCATTGCCGACGACGTTGGGCTTGGCAAGACGATCGAGGCCGGCTTGGTCATGCAAGAGCTATTGCTGCGCCAGCGCGTGGAGTTTGTGCTCGTCGTCGGCCCGGCCAGCGTGTGCCTGCAATGGCAAGAGGAGCTCTACAAGCGGTTTGGTCTGCAGTTTCAGGTCTACGATCGCGCGTTTGTGGCCCGCATGCGGCAGCAGCGGGGCTACAAGGTCAACCCCTGGACCACCCACAATCGCTTCATCATCTCGTATCCGCTGCTGCGTCGGGCCGAGTATCTCGAGCCGCTGCGCGCGTTCTTGGGCGCCCACGCCGAGCACGGCAAGCGCCGCAAGTCGCTGCTGATCCTCGACGAAGCCCACACGGTGGCGCCGGCCTCGGGCAGCTCCTACGCCGTTGACTCGCAGATCACCCGGATCGCGCGCGAGCACCTGTGTCCGCGCTTCGAGAACCGCTTGTTCTTGTCGGCCACCCCCCACAACGGCCACACCAACAGCTTCTCGGCCTTGCTCGAGCTCCTGGATCCGCAGCGCTTCCACCGGGCAACCTCGGTCGCGGCCAACCCCGAGGCGCTCGAGGCCGTCATGGTTCGCCGGCTCAAGCGCGACATTCGGCGGGTGTCCAAGGGCCTGTTCCCCCGGCGCGAGGTCATTGCCATGACCCTGCATCACGCGCCCAACAGCGGCGCCGGGGCCTGGTCGCTGGAGGCCAACCTGCACAGCCCCCGCCCAAGCGCCAAAGACGACCCGGCGCTCGCCAACTATGCCCGCCCGCAGCTGCCCTTGGCGGCCCAGGGTGAGCCGGCGTGGTCGCTTGGCGAGGCCGGCGCGCCCGAGCTCGAGCTCGCCCGCATGCTCGCAGACTACGAGCGCACGGTGGCCCCGGCCAACAAGCGCCAGCGGCTGGTGTTTGCCAACCTGCAAAAGCGCCTGCTCAGCAGCACGGCCGGGTTTTATCGGACCTTGTGCGCCCACGCCCAGCGCTTTGACCAACACTTCGCCGACCGCCTGGACGCCCAGCCAGACAACCCCCAAGACCACGCCGCGCAGCTCGAGCTCGACGGCGAGTTTGATCGGGCCGACGAGGCGATCGAAGACGACGAGCTTCAGCAGACCGCCACCGCCAGCGCGTTGCTGGGCACGCCGTCTGCCCAGGCCCGGGCCCAGCTCGACGCCATGCTCACGCTGGCCAAGCGCAGCAGCGGCTCGGCCGACGCCCGGGTCCGCGCGCTGCTCGAGTGGATCCGCCGCAACCAGTGCCCCGCGGTTGGCCTGGGCCCCAAGCCCAGCAGCGCCGCGAGCACCAGCTGGGGCCCGCGCAAGCTGCTGATCTTCACCGAGTACACGGACACCAAGCGCTGGCTCAAGACCCTGCTCAACCGGGCGTTCGAGGGCACGGATCACGGCGCCGAGCGGATCCTCGAGATCCACGGCGCGCTTGGGGACGAGCGCCGCGAGGCGATCCAGCGGGCCTTCAACGCCCCGCCCGAAGCTCACCCCGTCCGCATCTTGCTTGCAACCGACGCCGCCCGCGAGGGCATCAACCTTCAGGGTGCGTGCGCCGACTTGATGCACTTCGACATTCCCTGGAACCCGGCCCGGCTCGAGCAGCGCAACGGCCGGATCGATCGCACCTTGCAACCCGAGCCCGAAGCCCGCTGCCACTACTTTGTCTACGCCCAGCGCGAGGAAGATCGGGTGCTCGACACCGTCATGCGCAAGGTCGACGTGATCCGCGAGGAGCTTGGCTCGGTCGGCAGCGTGGTGATGGAGCAGATCGCCGCGACCCTGGAGGGCCGCAGCATCGGGGCCCAGACCCAGGCCGCGCTCGAAGCCGCGACCCACCCCGGCGAGCGCCAGCAGATCGTGATGCGCGAGCTCGACCATGGCGCAGGCGCCGGGCTGAGCGCCAGCGAGAAGCAGCTCGACCGCGACATTCGCCAGGCCGGCACCCGCTACTCCGACGCGGTCAAGCAGCTCAACTTCGAGCCCCGCTTGCTGCACCAGGCCCTGGACGTCGCGCTGACGCTGCTTGGCGTCGGCAAGCTCGAGCCCGTGTCCGGCGACGGCGGGACCCAGGCGCACGCGGTGCCCGAGCTGCCGGCCGGGTGGGAGAGCACCCTCGACGCCCTGCGTCGGCCGCGGGAGCGCGACGAGTCGCTGTGGGACTGGCGTCGGGCCGCGCCCCCGCAGCCGGTCGTGTTTGATCCGCCCCCGCAGATGACCTCGCCGCGGGTCCACCTGCACCTGCATCACCCCTTTGTCCGCCGGCTGCTCGACGTGTTCACCTCGGCGGGCTTTGGCGCCCACCAGCTCGAGCACCTGGCCCTGCTCGAGCACAACCACAACGGCCACGCCTACGCGGTCGCGCTGGCCCGGGTCTCGCTGTTTGGCCACGGCGCCGTCCGCCTCCACGACGAGATCGTCGAGCAGATCGTCCAGGTCAGCGGCGACACGGCCGACGGCCCGCTCGAGCCCGTGTCCGAGCGCGAGCTGGGTCAGCTGTCCATGGTCCTGGACGAGCTGCTGGACGTCGAGCGCCACCCGCCCACCGGCTCGCTCCGCTCCCACCAGCGCCAATCCCTGCTCGCCCGCGCCCGCGACGATCTGGCCACGCTGTGGCCGCTGGCGCGCGACCGGGCCCAGCGCGCGGCCGAGGCCGCTGGCGCCCGCCTGCGCAAGCGTGGGGAGCACGAGAGCCACCAGCTCGAACAGCTGCTCGTGGATCAGCGCCGCCTGCTCGCCAGCGAGCTGGGTCAGCAGCTCGCGCTGCAGGGCATCACCAACGAGGCCGAGCGGCGCCAGAGCCTGGCCGACCGCGACGCCCTCAAAGATCGCTTCGCCGCGATCCAGACCGAGATCGATCAGGAGCCCGCCCAGCTGCGCGCCCTCTACGAAGTCCAGCTGTGTCGCATCGAGCCGATCGGGCTGGTCTACCTGTGGCCGAAGGTGTGGGGTTGAGCCGATGAGCCGCAGCACCAACGCACACACGCAGGCGCGCTGGCACGAGAGCTGGCTGGGCATGGTCCGGCAGGACGGCCTGGTGGTCTCGGTCCCCGTGTTGACCACGGCCGGCTTGATGTTCCAGCGCGGCCCCGCTGCCCAGCGAAGCTACCGCGAGCAGCTGCTGCCGCCCCCCGCCGAGGGGGCCGAGCGCCCGCGCCTCGAGCTGCCCTCGCTCGAGGTCCTGCTGTTTGGCCTGCTCGAGTTTGCGCCCGGCGACATCGACCTCGCGGCCAGCTTGCCCGCGAGCGTGCACGTGGTCGCGGCCGACGCTGCGACCAGCTCGATGATCCGCCCGAGCGCCGCGATCCGCCGCGAAGCGCGGGCGCAGCCAGCTGGCCCGGCCGCAGCGGATCCCTTCGCAGCGGATCCCTTCGCGGCGGATCCCTTCGCGGCTGATCCCGCTGGCGCTGGCTCGCCCCCAGCCGCGCCGCCCGAGGCCGACCCCTTCGCCGCGGACGACCCCTTCGCCGCCAACGACCCCTTCGCCGCCGATCCCGTCGCCCGCAGCGAGGCCCCAGTCGAGCCCGCGCCCGCAGTCGAGCCCGCGCCCCCGGTCGAGCCCGGCGACACCGACCCCGAGCTGTCTTCGGCCGCGCTGGCTGGGCGCGACTACCTGGCCCTGGTCTGGGACCTGGCCGACGAGGCCACGGCGTTTGGCCCCGACGCGATCGGCCGCGACCTGGATCGCCCCGATCGCGACGCCAGCTGGAACTACCCGCCGGCCGCCAAATTCGAGCGCCTGCTTCGCCACACCCGGGTCCCGATCGGCGTGCTCACCAACCGCACCCACGTGCGCCTGATCTACGCCCCCCACGGCGAGACCACCGGCTCGCTGACCTTCGATCTGAGCGACATGTCCGAGGTCGGCGGCCGCGCGATGCTCGACGCCTTCAGCTCGTTGCTGGGCCGCGATCGCTGGCTGACCCAGGCGGCCGAGCACCGGCTCCCGGCCTTGCTCGAGGCCAGCCGCAAGCAGCAGGCCGAGGTCACCGAGCGCCTGGCGGATCAGGTGTTCGAGGCGCTCTCGACCTTGCTGGTTGGGTTTGAAGCCGCGGCCGCGCGCGACGGCAGCGAGCTGCTGCAGGGCCTGGTTGCCCAGGGCAAGCGCGACGCCGGCACCGGTGAGGTCTACGCCGGCCTGCTGACCGTGCTGCTGCGCCTGGTGTTCATGCTCTACGCGGAGGACCGGGGCCTGCTCCCGGTCGAGCACCCGATCTACCAGGCCGGCTACTCGCTGCTGGGCCTGTTTGACGAGCTTCAGCAAGATCAGGGCGCCCACCCCGACGCCATGGATCGGCGGTTTGGCGCCTGGTCGCGGCTGGTCGCGACCTGGCGGGCGATCTACGACGGCATCCACCATCACGGTGAGCACGAAGGCGACGCGGCCCTGCTGATGCCCCCGCGCCGCGGCCACCTGTTTGATCCCGACGCCTACCCGTTCCTCGAGGGCCGCGCCCGGCCAACCGGTCCCGCCAGCCCAAGCGCCGATCTCAGCGCCCAGCAGCGCGCCACCGTGAAGGTGCCAAGCGTCGACGACGGCACGCTGTACCAGGTCCTGGACGCGCTCTTGTACCTGCGCGAAGGCAGGACCCGCCAACGCCTGAGCTACCGGGCCCTGGACGTCGAGCAGATCGGCAGCGTCTACGAGGCGCTGATGGGCTACGACGTGATCCGGCTCGAGCAGCCGGCGGTGCGCTTGCGGGCCCGCCGGGCCAAGGGCGTGTGGCTGGGCGCCAACGAGCTGCTGGCGGTCGCCCCGGCCCAGCGCGCCAAGTGGCTCAAGGACGAGGTTGGGCTCGACAAGGCCGCGGGCGCCCGCTTGGCCAAGGCCGTGGCCGAGGCGCTCAAAGGCGTGCCCAAGCCGGATCAGGCCGAGGCCGCGCTCGACGTGATCGAGGACTTCGCCGGCAAGACCCACGGCCAGCGGCTGGCGGCCGGGCGCCTGGTGATCCAGCCCGGCGACGAGCGCAAGCGGACCAGCTCGCACTACACCCCGCGCGAGCTGACCGAGCCGGTGGTGCGCCGCACCCTGGCCCCGATCCTGCGCACGATCGAGGCCGAGGGCGGCGGCCCGCCCACCAGCGAGGCCCTGCTCAACCTCAAGATCGTGGATCCGGCGATGGGCTCGGGCGCGTTCTTGGTCGAGGTGGTGCGCCAGCTGGGGGATCACGTGGTCGCGGCCTGGCAACGCGAGGGTCGCTACGCCAGTCAGGGCGCGCTGCTAGAGGCCGCGCTTGGGGATCTGAGCGGCGAGGCCCGGCCGATCGAAGGCGAGACCGACGAGGCGGATCCGGTGATCGCCGCCCGCCGCCTGGTCGCCCAGCGCTGCGTGTATGGGGTCGACAAGAACCCGTATGCAGTGAACCTGGCCAAGCTCTCGCTGTGGCTGGTCACGATGTCGCGCAGCTTGCCGTTCACCTTTGTGGATCACGCGCTGCGCCAGGGTGACTCGCTGGTGGGGCTGAGCCTGGCGCAGATCCGGGGCTTCGACTGGCGGCTCGGCGAGGTGCCGGCGGGCAAGCGCAAGGGCAAGGCGAAGGCCCGCGAGCAGGTCGAGGATCCCGCGCTCGCGCATGTGATCGCGCAGTCGCTGGCGCGGGCGACCGAGCTGCGCCGGCAGATCGTGGCGCTGGCCCGGCGCGATGGCGAGGAGGCCGTGCTCGAGCGCGAGCTGCTGCTGGGGCAGGCGCGCGAGGCCCTGGACGACGCTCGGCTGGCGGCGGATCTGTGCGTGTCGGCGTTCTTTGCCGAGAGCAAGGACAAGGCCCGGTTGGAGCGGCGGACCGAGCGGCTGGATGCCCTGATGAGCTGGTGGGGGGCGCGGGATCGCGGCGAGCCCGAGGAGGCGGCGGCGCGGGGCGTCGTGGAGGGGTTGCGGGGGGAATTGTTGGAGGGGCAGGAGCCGTTTCACTGGATGCTGGAGTTTCCCGAGGTGTTCTGGGAGGGGCGGGCGGATCCGCTGGCGGGGGGGAAGAAGAATCGGGTGGCCTATTTTGATGCGGTGGTTGGGAATCCGCCGTTTGCGGGGAAGAATGGGGTGGCCGCTGCGGGTGGGGACCAGTATTTGGATTGGTTGAAGGTCGTGCACCCGGGCGCGCACGGGAACGCGGATTTGTGTGCGCACTTCTTCCGGCGGGCGGAGCATTTGCTTGGGCCGCATGGGGCGTTGGGGTTGGTTGCGACGAATACGATCGGGCAGGGGGATACGCGGACGACGGGGCTGGCGGCGATGTTGGCGACGGGTGGGGTGATTTATGACGCGATGGTGAATTTGAGGTGGCCGGCGCCTGGCGCAGCGGTGACGGTGTCGATCGTGCACATGGCGACGGGGTCCGTCGGAAAATATGCGGAGGAACCAGTACTTCGCGGCATGGATCCGGTGACAGCGCAGGTTGAGGCTCGTCGAGCAGCGGTGATTAACTCGCGGCTGGTGGCGCGCCCCGAACGGAATGACCCGGTCGGTCTGCGGAGTAATACCGACCTGAGTTTACAGGGCAGTATCGTCCTGGGACTGGGATTCACCCTGACACCAGCCGACCGAGACAGGCTGGTTGCACAGGACGAGCACAATGCGGATCGAATTAAGCCTTACCTCGGGGGCGCGGAGGTCAATCGCAACCCCGATCAGGGGTTTGACCGCTACGTTATCGACTTCGGCGATATGTCGCTGGAGGCCGCGCAGCAGTGGCCGGATCTGATTGGCATCGTTCGCGCGGAGGTCAAGCCCGAGCGCGACAAGTTGCGAGACACTGCTGACGGCAAGAGGCTCAAAAACGACTGGTGGCTCCACGCGCGGACACGTCCCGCGCTTTACGCCGCCCTCGCTGACCTCCCGCGTTGTTTGGTGACCGCGCGTACATCCAAACACACCATGTTCTCAATGCAGCCATCGGACCGCGTCTTCTCCGAGAATTTGGTCGTCATTACCACACCCTGCTACTCGGCCCTCTCGACTCTATCGTCGTCCATACACAAGCGGTGGGTCGCTAGCCTTTCCTCCACGCTCGAATCCCGCCAAGGCTATCGCCCCAGCGACTGCTTCCAAAACTTCCCGTTCCCGTCCCCCGACCCCCGCACCGAGCACCCCCGCCTCGAAGCCCTCGGCGCCACCCTCGACACCCAGCGCTCCGCCTTCATGCTCGAGCACCAGATCGGCCTCACGACCACCTACAACCTCCTGCTCGGCTTCAACCTCACCACGATCGAGTCCGATCCCAGCCACAAGCACCACGCCCCCGCGACGGACCCCCGCCTCGACGCCCTGCGTACGCTCCACCTCGAGCTCGATCGCGCGGTCCTCGACGTCTACGCCGAGCAGCTGGCGGCATGCACCGACCCCAAGCAGCGCGCGCTCGCCCCCCTGTTTCAATCGATCGACATCCCCCCCTACGTCGATCCGCGGCTCCCCGATCTCAGCCCCGCAGACAAGCTCGCGCTCGAGCGCTTCAACGACGCGATCCTCGACGCGCTCATGGCCCTCAACGAGCTGCGGGCCGCCCAAGAACGCCGCGGCTGAGCGCCCACGCGAAGCCTCGACCCACGAGATCCTCACCCGGGCCGTTCAGGCGCGTGTGTCTGCCGGAGTTGGTGGCCCAAGTTGGCCCGCGGCCACGAGCTTGCCGGCGTCGAGAGACCCCGAGCCTGTGGGCCAGAGCCGCGGCCGGTGCAAGACCCCGAGTCGGCGCGACCGAAGCGGGGGCGGCTTCTCCGCGTTCCTCCTGCCGTCGCCAGGATCACTTCGAGCTTCAACGCTGCTCGGCGCGCGCTCGCCGTCGCCTTGGCCGGGCTGGTGTCGACGACCGCTGCGAACCCGCGGCCGAGCTGCTCGACCTCGCCAGCTCGACCGCGAGCTCCGCCGCTGCGGGGTGACCGGGCTCCTGCAGGCTCGGGCGGTTCGGAGCGACGCCCACGGACGGCGACCCCGATACCCCAGGGTAGGCCCCGGCTGCCCCGACGGCGGCCGGAACTACGCGGGGGTAGGCCCGGCTGCCCGGGAGGCACCTGCGAGCTACGCCGAGGTAGCTCGCGGCTGCCCGGGAGGCACCTGCGAGCTAGGACGAGGTAGATCGCGGCTGCCCAGGGGGCGGCGGGATGTCCGCGAACGTAGGTGATGGCCGTGGTGTGGGCTCCCCCAACATACGCCGAGGTAGCTCGCGGCTGTCCCGAGGGCGGCGGAAACTCCGCGATCGTAGTCCTCGCCCGTCCTCCGGCTGGCGCGACATCCGCGAACGAAGCCCCGTCCAGGTCGCAGAGCGGCCAGCGGTGACCCGGCGTTCGCAGGGGACGGGCGCGCCGCGGCGGCGGGTCCGCAACCGTAGCCTCTGGCTGTACCGGTGACGGCTGCCTGCAACCACCGGCGAGCTGATGTCCGCGGCGGACCCAGAAGATCGAAGCTCGGTACACCCAGCGGCGGTGGGCACCCCATTCAAATTGAACGAGGGAAGACCCAGCGGCAGTGGGCACCCCATCCAAATTGAACGGCGGAAGACCCAACGGCGGTGGGCACCCCATTCAAATTGAACGGCGGAAGACCCCGCGGCAGTGGGCACCCCATTCAAATTGAGCGGCGGAAGACCCCGCGGCAGTGGGCACCCCATTCAAATTGAGCGGCGGAAGACCCCGCGGCAGTGGGCACCCCATTCAAATTGAGCGGCGGAAGACCCCGCGGCGGTGGGCACCCCATTCAAATTGAGCGGCGGAAGACCCCGCGGCGGTGGGCATCCCACTCGAACACAGCGGCGGAAGACCCCGCGGCAGTGGGCACCCCATTCGAACACAGCGGCGGAAGACCTCGCGGCCGTGGGCACCCCATTCGAATTGAACCCGGAAAGACGCCCCGTCGCTGGAGTCAGCGCGGGGCGAGATCCATCAAGACCGCCAGCTCACTCGCCCTCGGCCGGAGGGTTGACCGGCGGGGGCTCGGAATCCACGAGATCCCCCGCCGCTGGCGTCTCGACACCCTCGAGGTCGCCACCTGCATCCGGCGCTTCCTCGGCGTCGGTCTTCGAGCGGGTCGTGTCGTTTGCCAGCATGGGCTGCAAGGCCGCGAGCACGGTCTCGCTCCACTCCGCGTCACCTTTGGGCAGCGTCGAGATCAGCAGGCTCGCGTAGTTCTCTGCGGCCCAGCGGATCTTGGCCCGCAGCGGGCGAAGGTTCACCGACACCGCGTTGTCGCGAGCCGTGCGCGCGGCGACCATTGCCTCGTAGCGACGCTGGCACACCTGCGCGAGCGAGGCGGGCGCGGCACCAACGAGCTCGACGAACTCCGCCTGCAGGCCGTGGCTCTCGATGTAGCGCAGGCGCGCGGCCATGTGGGCGGCCTGCTGCGGGTACGAGACCCGCAAGAAGTCCACGCCGTCGCCAAACAGCCGCGCGAGCAGCTCTTCGGCCACGCGGCTCAGCTTGCGATGCGCTTCCACTTTGGCCGTGGTCAGCTCCTCTGCGCTGAGCAGATCCAGGCCCTCGTGGCGGTACACCTGCCAGAACTCCAGGCGGGCACGCAGGGCGACCCAGACCCGATCCACGAGCACGTCGAACGAGCGCTCGAGCCCAGCATCGGCCTTGCCGTCGAGCCGCTCCATCAGCGCATTCTCGGCATCGTCGACCGCGTCCGCGAGCAGCTGGGCCGCGTCGTTGACATGATCGGGGACGCCCGCGGGCATTGCTTCGACCAGGCTATTGCCGACCGAGATGCTGCCGGTCAACGTGAGCACGGACAATGTGCGGTAGCCGGACAGATCGAGTGTTGAAGGGTCTACTGTCATAGCGAGACAGCATACAAATTGAACCCGAAGATTCCGCGACTTTTCTCATGAAGTCTCAATAAAGTCGATATCATGGTCGGAGCTGGATGGATGAATGGGTCGATCTGCCCCACCCGGCGCGAGGAGCCCGTGGTGGAACCCCTCGCGCCGCCTCGCTTGGCCTTTTCGCCGAGGGCAGTGTCGCCGAAACTTGCAGTACGCCCGGTACAGCTGCCATGGACGATAGGTTGGCGCCTCGCCCTCGTTCCGGCGCGAGGCGACACGATGGGTTCCACCACGGGCTCCTAGAGCGGCGATCAGTTTGAATTCTTAATAGATTCCGATCGCTTAGCCGCCCGG
>NZ_JMCC02000061.1 GCF_000737335.2 Enhygromyxa salina
CCTCCCCGTCGCGGGCGACCTGATCGGCGAGCGAGCGCAGCACGGCCAGCAGCGCCGCCGCAAACGCGGCGCGGGCCGGTTGATCGTCCGGGTTGATGACCACCCCTGCCTCGCCGCTGGCGAGCGCCAGCACGGTGTCGTTGGTCGATGTGTCGCCGTCAACGGTGATCGCGTTGAAGGTTGGCTCGATCGCCTCGCGCAGCAGCTCGTGCAGCAGCTCCGGGGCGATCGCGGCGTCGGTGCACACGAACCCCAGGGTGGTCGCCATGTTTGGGTGGATCATCCCCGATCCCTTGGCGACCCCAAAGATCCGCACCGTCTGGCTCTGCGCGCCGCTGCCCGTCAGCGCGAGCGTTCCGTGGGCGACCTTGGTCATCGTGTCCGTTGTCAGGATCGCGGTTGCGAACCCGCGCGGATCCTCGCCAAGGTTGGTGCCCAACAACGGCATCGCCCCCACGAATTTTTTCGGGTCGAGCGGCACGCCGATCACCCCGGTCGAACAGGTGAGGATCGCAGACACCGGGGCCTCGAGCGGTCCGGCGGCGGCCTCGGCCATGGCCACGTTGGCGGCGACCCCAGCGGCGCCGGTCATCGCGTTGGCGTTGCCGCTGTTGACCAGCACCGCCCGCACGCCGGCAGCGGGCAGCAGGCTCGCGCAGCGATCCACACAGGCCGCGCGGACCAGGTTGCGGGTGAACACGCCAGCCGCGGAAGCGCCGGCCGGGCTCGTGCAGCGGATCAGGCCAACGTCTTTGCGCGAGCGCTTGATCCCGGCGTGGACGCCCGCAAATTGAAAGCCGGCCGGCAGCGAGAGCTGCCCGTCGAGAGAGGTCGAGACGCTGAACATGCTGTTGTCGCTCATGATCGTTACCCGTTGGTCGAAGCCGATGAAGCCGATGAAGTCAGAGTAGAGAACGCGGGCGCGACCCCAGCAGGCAAGCCCACGCGCGGCGCAGGCAGGCCCAGGCCAGGCGCGAGCCCAAGCCAGAGGTTGAGGTTGCACAGCGCCTGGCTGGCGGCGCCCCGCATCAAATTGTCGATGCTCGCAAACACGGGAACCAAGCCGCTGCGCTCGACCGGGCCGACCGCCAACAACGCTTGATGGGTGCCGACCACGTGGCCAAGCCCAAGCCCCTGATCCGGCTGCTCGAGCACGCTCACCCATGGGTGCGCGGCGTAGTGCTGGACCAGCGCGTCGCGCAGCTGCGCTGGCGAAGCGCGGGGCACGACGAAGCTGGTCACGATCATGCCCCGGATGATCGGCAGCAGCTGCGTCACGAAGCTGATCGCCGCGCCGCCGCCAAGGTGGTGCTCGATCTCCGGCACGTGGCGGTGCTCGCCAACCTTATAAGGAAAGCTGTTGCCGGCGAGGTTGCAGAAGTGCAGGTGGTCCGCCAGCCCCTTGCCGGCCCCGGACGCACCGCTGGTCCCCAGCACGGCGATCGGCGTGGGGTTGATCAGCTCGCGCTGAAGCAGCGGTCGCAAGCCGAGCAGGGTGGCGGTTGGATAGCAGCCAGGGTTGGCGACCACGCGGGCGCCCTCGGGCGGTCCACCAAACAGCTCGGGCAGTCCATAGTGGGCGTCGGGATCGCGGCGGCGCGCGTCCGAGAGATCCAGGATCTTGTTCACGCCAAGTCCGAACAGCGCGTCGGTCCACAGCCGCGCGGGCTCCCCAGGAAGCGCGAGCGCGACCACGTCACACGCAGCCAGCTGCTCGCGCCCACGCACTTCGAGATCGGACGGCGTCCGGGCGTCGGGGACCACGGCCTCCATGCATGGATGCTGCATGACGAGCGCATGAAGTACCTGGCCCGCGTAGCCAGAGGCGCCGATGATGCCAACCTTGAAGTGCTGGTCTGCCACGATAGCGGCCATCTAGCGCAGGAGTTGGCCCCGCCGCAAGACTTGGCGTACGCATGCAGCATAATTGCATGCGATGCGAGCGCTGATGCGCGCGGACCCGGGGCGATGTTTGGCTCGGGCGAGCACTTCTCTGCTCGCTGATTCACCGCGGACAGCGGACGGTCTCAGCACGTGAGTTGGGTCGGTATCGGAGCGACTTTTGAGGCTTGACTCGCGGATGCGCTCGGGTAGAGTCCGCACCCCAAGCGGGAGTAGCTCAGTTGGTAGAGCGCAACCTTGCCAAGGTTGAAGTCGCGAGTTCGAATCTCGTCTCCCGCTCGAAGCCCGGTTCCAACCGGGCTTTTTTGTTGGTTTTGGAGTGGCTCGACGGCCGTGATTTTTGCGTTGGGTCCAACACCTGCGCAGACGAAGGTGATCTTGGCGGGATCGGCGTCGTGTGCCAAGCGAGCCCCGACTGTCATGTTGGTCGGCCGCGGGTGCTTGCGCGGCCACGCGAGCGCGGATAGCCTCACCAGCGAAGGTGCGTAGTGGCGTCGACAAGCGGCCCGTGTTGGCCATCGCGTTGCGAGTGCTCGGGGCCGCCCTGATCCTCGTCTCGCTGGTGTTCCCGCGCGCGAGTGCCCAGGCCGCCAAGCCATCCAGCGCCGCGGCGCCCAGTCATTCGGCGTCCATGCGCCCCGCGCTCCCCATCCTCGTGAGTGAGGATGACGGTGGAGAATGCGGCGCGGATCCCCAAGTCGAGACCATCGATTGCGGCGACAAGCTCGCCCACATGGAGCCGCGGATCGACGAGCCCTTCATCATGACCTTGCTGCGCGCCGTCGAGCTGCAGAGCTCGAACATGAGCGAGCAGGCCTGCACGGAGCTGCTCACGGATATTTGGTCGCAAGAGTCGTGCTCGGCCCAGAGCGGCGAGTGCGGCAATATGAACACCGGTACCCCACCGGCCCCGGCCCCCAAGTTGGCTTCGAGCTCTTCGAGCGCGCAGTCGATCTGGTCCGGCCTTGGTCTTGGCGGCGCCGGCAGCCGTCGGCTCGGGCGCCACGCCAACGTGCGTCACCCAAGCTCGCGCGATCTCCAACCCCCCGTTCCGCCGCCTCGGATTCTGGGTCACTGATCACTCGTCATCGACGCCCCCGCCTGATCGAGCGCTCGCTCGATATCAGGGCCAAAAACGGAACCAGGGCGCCGATCCGGCGAGCGGTAGGTCGAGTCTGTCTCGACCGCGAATCGGTGTGAGCGCCCGGTCGACACGACCGGGCCACCCCAGAACCAACGATAGCGGAACCACAATGACATTCTCACTCGAGCCTGCTTCGACGGGGCGGACACGCATGGTGCGGGCAGGCCTCCTGCTCGCCCTCATGGGCCCACTGGTCGCGTGCCCGGCCAAGCCGGATCAACAGCAGGCGGCGGTCGACATCGATCTACGCCGCTTCGTCGTGCAAACCGGCGAGGACGACTATGCGATCGGCGGCGATCAACCCCTCGTGACGATCGTCGTGTGGAGCGACTACGCCTGCGCGCCGTGTGGGCGCTCTTGGCAAGTCATGAAGCACCTGGTCGAGGACTACGGCGAGGATCTTCGCGTGGTCTACCGCGCGGGCACCGTGCCTGGGTTCGCGCATGGCGAGCGGGCGGCCGAGGCCGCGTTCGCGGCCGGGGGCCAGGGCAAGTTCTGGGACATGCACTGGCGCTTGTTCTCGTACCCGGACGACTTCTCGCGCCCGATCCTGCGCAAGCACGCCGAGGCGATCGGCCTCGACGTGCCGCAATTCATGGATGATCTCGACACCGGCCGCTACGCGTCGCCGCGGGTCCGAGATCGACGACAGGCCGCGGCCTTGGGCTTGAGCCCGCTGCCCGCCGCGTTTGCGAACGGCCTGTTCGTGCTTGGCTTCAAAGACGAAGCCGGCTGGCACGCGCTCATTGACCGCGAGATCGCCAGCGCCCGCAAGATGATGCAAGACGGCATCAAGCGCGCTGACATCTACGAGGAATTCATGCGAACCGCCAAGCGCGGTCGCGTTGACGACAACGACGAGGCCAAGCGCCTGCAAGGTGAGCGCAACGCCGCCGCGGAGGCAGCGGATCCCGCCCAGCTCGCGGGCCCCAGCGTCAAAGCCCGCTACGCGGTCCCGACCGGGGCCGCGGGGTTTGGGCCCGCGGACGCGCCGGTGGTCGTTGTCGAGTTCGTCGACTACCAGTGCCCCTACTGCCGCAAGGCCCACAACGAGGTGCTGCCCGCGCTGCGCGAGCAGTACCCCGACGACGTGCGCGTCGAGATCCGCCACCTGCCCCTCGAGATCCACCCGGCCGCAGCAGCGGCAGCCCGGGCCGCGATCACGGCGGGGGAGCAGGGCAAGTTCGGCGAGTTTCATGCGCGCCTGTTCGCCGAGGACATCGGCGGCCTGGGGTTCTCGACCTTCGTTGAAGAGGCTGAAAAGCTCGGCCTCGACATCGAACGGTTCAAGCGCGACTTCCAGACCCGCGAGGTCGGCGACAAGCTCGCCAGCGACGTGCTGCTTGCCCGTCGCCTCGGGATCCAGGGGACGCCAGGCTTCTTCGTCAACGGTCGCTACATCGACGGGGCCCGCAGCGCGGCCACGTACACCGAGATGGTTGACGAAGAGCTCGCGCGCGCCAAGCAGCTCGAGGCGGGGGGCACCCCCCGGGCCAAGCTTCACGCCGCGCTCATGCAAGGGGCGCTCACGCCCGATCAATTTCCCAACGCTCAGCTCGCGGTCGCAGCACACGAAGCGACCCCGAACCCCGAGCCAAACCCCGATCAAGAACCAGTTCCACGACCCGCGCCAGCCACCGACGCTGGCCAACCCTGATCGACTGATCACCAGACAAGGACAAACATCATGAAGCGTTTTGCACTTCAAACCCTCATCGCCGCCGGGCTCCTGTTCGGACTTGGCGCGACCGCGACCACTGGCTGCGTGGCTCCGCCACCCAAGTCTGGGGCCGCTCAAGCTGGCACCGGCACCTTCGTGACCATGGACGAGGTTGACGCCTCGATGAACGACAAGGTCACCGGCGATCGCTACCAGATCACCTACGAGAAGGATGACCTGTGGCACGGCGCGCCCGATGGCGCGCTGGTGACGATCGTCGAGTACTCGGACTTCCAGTGCCCGTACTGCTCGCGCTTGGCCAACTCGCTCAAGCAGATCTCCGAGGAGTACCCCGACGACGTGCGCGTGGTGTTCAAGCAGTTCCCGCTGCCGATGCACGACCGGGCCAAGCCCGCGTCCGAGGCGGTGCTCGCCGCCCACGCCCAGGGCAAGGGCTGGGAGCTGCACGATCTGATCTTCGAGAACGCGCGGCAGCTCAGCGACGATGATCTGATCCGCTACGCCGAGCAGGTCGGCGTGCCGGACATGGCCAAGTTCAAGGCCGATCTCACCGGTCACACCTTCGGCGCGAAGGTCGACGCCGAGATGGAGCAGGGCAAGAAGTTTGGCGTCGGCTCGACCCCGAGCTTCTTCATCAACGGTCGGCCCGAGCGCGGGACCAAGAGCCCCGAGCAGCTCAAAGAGATGATCGAGGCCGAGAAGGTGATGGCCCAGGCGCTGCTCGACGCCGGCTCCAAGAAGAGTGAGATCTACGCCCGGATCATGAAGGCCGCCAAGGCCGAGCGCGCCGCCCCCGAGCGGCCCGCGAACGCCGCGGCCAAGGGCAAGCAGCAGCAGCAGGCGCGCCCCGGCAAGCCCGATCCCGCCAAGAACTACGCCGTGCCGGTCGACGACCGCCCGGCGAAGGGTGAGGCCGGCGCGCTCGTGACGATCATCGAGTACTCGGACTTCGAGTGCCCGTACTGCCGCAAGGTGCTGCCAACCCTCAAGCAGATCGAGGAGAAGTACGGCGCCGACGTGCGCGTCGTGTTCCGTCAGCAGCCGCTGCCGATGCACAAAGAGGCGGGCCCGGCCGCGAGCGCCGCTCTGGCTGCGCATCAGCAGGGCAAGTTCTGGGAGATGCACGACGCGCTGTTCGCCAAGGCCGAGACCCGCGGCCTCAACGACGCGGCCTACATCGAGATGGCCAAGCAGCTCGGTCTGGACATCGACAAGTTCAACGCCGACCGCAAGAGCCCGGCGATCGCCGAGCTGATCGCTGGCGATCAGAAGATTGCGATGCAGTTCGGCGCTGGCGGGACCCCGGCGTTCTTCGTCAACGGCCGCCCGCTGTCTGGCGCGCAGCCCTTCGAGGCGTTTGACGCCGTGGTCAGCGAGGAGCTGGCCAAGGCCAAGGCGTACATGGAGGCCAACAAGGTCGAGCCCGAGCAGCTCTACGAGGAGATGTCGAAGGGCTGGGAGACCGAGGTCAAGCCGCCCCCGATCGCCGATCACATCCGGCGTGACATCGACGTGTCCACGCTCGCGGGCAAGGGCAACCTCAAGAATCCGAAGCTGACCTTGGTCGAGTGCTCGGACTTCGACTGCCCGTACTGCACGCGCGGCGCCGAGCTGGTCAAGGCCGTGTTCGAGGATCCGAAGTACAAGGACGTCACGGCGTTCTACTTCGCCAACTTCCCGCTGCCGATGCACAAGACCGCCGAGGCAGCGCACCGCGCCGCGATCGCGGCCGGCAACCAGGGCAAGTTCTTCGAGATGCACGACCTGCTGTTCGCGGACCGCACCAAGCGGACCGAGGGCGACTTCAAGGCGATGGCCGCTCAGCTCGGGCTTGACGTTGACAAGTTCATGACCGACTGGAACTCCGAGGCGACCAAGCAGAAGATCGTTGACGACAAGGCGCTGTGCTCGAAGCACGGCGTGTCCGGCACCCCGAACTTCTTCATCAACGGTCGCTCGATGCGGGGCGCCGTGCCGCTGCAGATGGCGGCGACGGCGTTTGATGAGGAGCTCGCCGGTGGCTTCGAGGCCGCGGCCAAGGCCGGCGACAAGCCGGCCGAGGGCGCCGCGAAGGACGAGAAGGCGGAGAAGCCCGCCAAGGTGGCCAAGGACAAGGCCGAGAAGGAGGGCTAGCCCTCCCCATGACCCACCGGGCTGGCCTCTCGCGGGTCCGGTGCGGTCCTGGCGAGCCTGGCTCACGACACGCGCGCGTGAGCCCGGCTCGCCAGGGCTGGATCCATCCATGACCTCCTCATTCACCTGCATGTGTGGCCCCCTCAGCGGGGACTGTGGACGCAATTTTCGTGTCCATGGGTCGCACCACGTGCGAGAAAAAAACCAGACAGTAAGCTTCCGCGACCCTGGGCCACCGCCCAGCTGAGCACTCGGAGTCACAGATGTCCGAAGACGACAAGCAAGAGAACGAGCCCGACACCGCGCCCGACACTGACGACCAGCCGGACCAGACGATCGAGGAGTCCTCGCTGCTCGAGCGAAAGGATGCGGCCGACGACGAGCCCGAGGTCGCCGCGGCCAAGCCCGCCAAGTCGGACACGGCTGGCGGGGCGGGGGACAAGCGCAGCAAGTTGCTTGGCAACCTGGTGTTCGTGCTTGGGTTCCTCGCGACCTTGGTGCTCGGCTACTTCGTTGGGCAGTGGGTGCGGGTCAAGTTCGGCGACAAGCCGGTGCCCGAGACTGGCGATCGCTACCACGTCGAGCTACGCGGCGACGAGCCGCAGCAGGGCCCCGACGACGCGCTGGTGACGATCATCGAGTTCGCCGACTACCAGTGCCCCTACTGCGCGCAGTCGGTCGAGCCGCTCGCCGACGCGATGTCTGGCTACGAGGGCGACGTCCGCTTGATCTTCAAGCACTACCCGCTGCCGGGGCACCGGGCCGCGGCGCCGGCCGCCTACACCTCGTGGGCTGCCCACCAGCAGGGCGACTTTTGGGTGTTCCACGATCGCTTGTTCGAGGCCAAGGCTTCGATCGAGCAGGTCCCCGAGTGGGTCAAAGAGCGTGGCCTGGACGCCAGCAAGTTTGGCCAGGACATGGAGTCCCCGGAGGCCAAGGCCGCGGTCGACTCGGACATGCTCGCCGGCTCGAAGGTCGGCGTGACCGGGACCCCGGCGTTCTTCGTCAACGGTCACCTGTACCGGGGCAAGCGCAGCGCGATCGACTGGAAGAAGATCATCGAGGCCGAGCTCGACTACGCCAAAGAGGTCGTCGATGACGGCGTCCCGCGCGGCGAGCTCTACGCCCACCTCATGAAGGACGCGCTCGAGCACCAGGTCGGCGCGCCCACGGGTCCGCCCAAGGCCAAGCGTGAGCGTCGGGCCGGCGAGCCGGACGATACCTCGGTCTACAAGATCCCCATCGAGGGGCGGCCCGTCAAAGGCCCCCACACCGCCTTGGTGACCGTCGTCGAGCTCGCGGACTACCACTGCCCGTACTGCTCGAAGGTCAAGACCGACCTCGATCGTCTGCTCGAGGCCCACCCCGACGAAGTCCGCTTGGTGTACATCCAGCGGCCGCTGACCTCGCTGCACCCGAAGGCCCGCGAGGCCAGCAAGGCCGCGCTCGCGGCCGCCCAGCAGGGCAAGTTCTGGGAGATGCACGAAAAGCTGTTCTTGCGCCAGCTGACCTCGATGCAGCAGTTCGAGAAGGTCGCCGAAGAGCTCGGCCTCGACCTCGAGCAGTTCAAGGCCGACTTCGACAGCGAGCTGATCAACAAGCAGCTGCTCGAGGATCAGCAGCTCGCCGATCGCTTTGGTGTCAACGGCACCCCGGCGTTCTTCATCAACGGTCGCTATGTCTCGGGCGCGCTGGGCTACCAGGCGTTCGAGGCGCTGTTCCAAGAGCACCTCGCTGAGGCCAAGCAGATGGTCGCCAACGGCACCGCACCCAGCGAGGTGTACGGCAAGCTGATGGCCGCCGCGAAGACCACGGTGGACTGAGGTGCGCGCTTGACCAGCGACACACCCAGCGAAGCCAAGGCGGCGCCCGATTTGGCGCCAAGTCGGGCGCCCGACTTGGCGACGGGCGAGCCTGCGGAGCCGCAGACGGAGCCGCCCGCCACGGGTGGGCAACCGCGCGTGCTGATCCCCGCCCCGGACTTGCGCAAGGCGAAGGCGACCCGCGGCGTCGATCCGCTCGGGATCGCGGCCACGCTCACCTTCGTGCTCGTCGGCGGCCTGCTGGTGTTTGGGTTTGCCCAGGCCCTGGTCCCCGCCGTCGAGGCCCAGCTGGGCGCAGCCTGCCGCCCGCTGACACCAACGCCCAAGTCAGGGGCGATCCCGGCGATCGAGCTCGAGGAGCTCGACGGCACCCCGGTCTCGCTCGACGATTTTCGCGGCAAGTTTCTTGTCGTGAATTTCTGGGCGACCTGGTGCGAGCCGTGCACCCGCGAGTGGCCGGACCTCGACATGCTCGGCTCACGCATGGCCGAGCGCGATGACGTGGCCGTGATCGCTATCAGCGTCGATCAGGACCCCGCGTTAGTCGGCCCCTACCTCGAGCGCATGGGCCTGCGCGAGTCGGCGGTCCGGGTCTTGCGGGCCAAGGATCCCGAGGCCTACAAGCTGTTCGGCAGCGAGAAGATCCCCGACACCTACTTTGTCAACGCGCAGGGCGAGTTCGAGGCGGTCTTCATCAACGTGCGCGAGTGGGGCAAGGCCAAAGCCGTCCGCTGCGTTGAATCAAAGGTGTAGTTTTTACCCCCACAGGCGCCTTCGCACTTCGCAGGTCACTCGCTTCGCTCGCTCCCAACGGGCTAGCTGTTTGCGGGCGTATGTGTGGCCCCCTAGGAGGGGGCTCTCGTCTGGCCACCTGTAGCCACCGGATGGCGCTCCAACAACGTGTCGATCCTGGTTCGCTGGTCCGCAAACCAGAAGAGAGGATGGAGCGCCATCTACAACGACCGGACGACGCTCCAACCACGTGTCGATCCTGGTTCGCTGGTCAGACGAGAGCCCAGGCCTAGGAGGGGGCTCTCGTCTGACCACCGGACGACGCTCCAACCACGTGTCGATCCTGGTTCGCTGGTCCGCGAACCAGAAGAGAAGATGGAGCGCCGTCCGGTGGTTGTAGATGGTCAGACGAGAGCCCCCTTCCAGGGGGCCACACATACGCCTGCAAACAGCCAGCCCGTTGGGAGCGAGCGAAGCGAGTGACCTGCGAAGTGCGAAGGCGCCTGTGGGGGTAAAAAATTACAAGCAGGAGCACTCGTCGAGGTTGGGGCCGACCTCGAGATCGACCATGAGCGTGTAGTCGCCCGCGTCACCAAGCGCGAGGTTGCGGCCGTCGGCGACGATCGTGAACCAGTCGGTCTTGAGCGCCTCGTACTCGATCGTCGCGGGATCGGGGGTCTCGCTGCAGACCTTGGCGTTGCCGACACACTCGGCCTCGTCGTGGATCTTCAGGCGCGCGACCCAGTTGTTGGGGTTTTGGGTGACGGTGATCGTGTCGCCCTGGACCAGCCAGATCCTGAAGAAGTGATCGGGGCCCTGATCCAGGTTGACCGGGATGTCGACGGGACCGCAGGCGCCGTTCTCATCGTCGGTCGCGGACCCCGTGTTGCCGCCGAAGAAGAACCCACCCTTGGCCGCGGTCCGGCCGATGAAGTAGGGCCCGTCGCAGGTGTTGGGGGTGCTGTCGATCTTGCCGTCGCACTTGAGGACGCAGGGGTCTTCGGGCTCGCCGTCGCCGTCGCCCGAGTCGCCGTCGCCATCGCCCGGGGTGGTGTCGGCGTCGCCGTCACCCGTGTCGCCGTCGCCCGGGGTGGTGTCGGCGTCGCCGTCACCTGGATCGTCGTCACCGTCACCGTCACCGTCACCGTCACCGCCCATGCTGGCGGTGAAGCTGGCGCTGAAGCTGGATGGGGACTCTTCGCTTTCGCCCCCGGCACACGCAGTGAACAGAAGCAGGAGAGGGATCGAGCGTTTGAACATCATGGAAGTCTCGCCAAGCTAGGCGGCACACGGCACGCGTGCGCCACCCATATCCTAGACCGCCACGGAATTATTTTCAGCTCGGGCGAGGGCTTCTCGCCCGCTTGCGGACGCCTTCTTGGACCTCGCGCTAGACGCTGCTGCACCAGGTCAGAACCTGGTTGAACAGCCCGAGCTCGCCCGGCAACCCGAGATCCATGTTGGCCGGGAACCCCACGTGGCCGCCGCGGCGGGCCCATCGCACGTCGACTCCGGCGCCCGCGCGCGCGAGGTACGGACGCAGCGTCTCGGCCGGGACCATCGGGTCACCCGTGGTCGCGACGAACAGCAGGGGCACGCCGACCTCGCGCAGCTGCGGACCCGCGCTCTGTGAGCGCCAGTAGTGCTCGACGCTGTCGAAGCCGTAGCGTGGGACCACCGTGGTCATGTCCCACTGGCGGATCGAGCGAAACCGCGGGCTGCGGCCGTGGACCTTGACGTGGATCTTGGCCAAGCCATCGAGCACGTGCCGGCGGTAGATCCACGCGCGCGGCTGGTCGATCAGCTCCACGGTTCGCGCGAGGTCGAGTGGCGCACAGATCGCAACGACCGCGGCGATCCGCGGATCGCGTGTAGCTCGCAGTCCGAGCTGAATGCTGACGTGCCCACCCAGCGAGAAGCCAAGCACGAACACGCGCGCGTAGCCGGCGAGCGCGGGGTCTGCGAGCACGCGCTCGAGGTCCGAGGCGAGGCCCGCGTGATAGAAGTCCGCGCTGCTGCGGCCGGCGCCACGCATCGAGACTCGCAAGCTGGCGTGGCCAAGAGCGCGGATCGCCGCGGCGGCCTCGCGCATGTAGGGGCGCTCGGCGTCACCCCCGAGGCCATGGACGAGTAGATAGAGATCACCCGAGTTCGGTCCCCCACGCAGTCCCGCGAGGCGAACCGGCCCGGCTGGGCCCTCGCCGCCTTCGGGATCGTCGATCAACATCGACCAGGGATGATCGTCGAGCCGAGGTGCGCGCACGCGCCCGCGTAGGTCCGACGTGATCGTCCACCAATGTCCGTGCGCGGTCGCAGCCAAGTCCGCGCGATGATGTTCGGCGCCGGTCGCTCCCGCAAGACGTTCTCAGCTCGGGCCGCGAACGGCCAATACCACTGCGATCAGATGTGCCGAGTCTCGCAAATGTTTCTGGGCTCGCTCGCGTTGACCTGTCCAACAGTGCCGAGTAGGTTCGGCGCGCGTGGCGAGGCTCAATGATGGGCAGGATGCCCACATCGACGATCGTGAACGGCCCATCGAGGCTGACCCCGAAGCCGTCACCCCGTCGCCAGGTGGTTCGACCGCGAGCGTGGACAGCTCCCTAGAGTCGGGCAGCCCCGCCGCGGAGCCCGACAACAGCCTCAAGTTCGTGTTCACCGCGATCGCGCTGATCAGCGTCGTCGTCGGTGTGCTCGGCTATTGGCGCTACGCCAACTCCGAGCGATGGGTCGCGCACGGCATCGCCAACATGGACGAGCGCGGCCCCACGCTGGACGCCGAGGGCTGCATCGACGAGGTCGTGGGTTGGTATGGCGCGTGTGATCAGCACGACGCCAACGCGGCCGTCTGCCTGCAGGGCGTTGGGATCTTGATGCAGCACTGTCTGAGCGCGCGCGAGCGCGACCAGACGTGTGAGCAGTATCTCGATCCAGACTCGGGCAAGCACGACGCGAGTGAAGACATGCGTGATCGATCCCGAAATCCGGCCACTGCGGGCGAGAGCGGGCGCTGGGTCTACGCGCGCTGTGAAGATCGGGGCATGGTCTGCCGGAACAAGCGCGAGTGCGCATGTGCCGAGGCCTATCGAGCCATTGACTCTTTCTGTCGGACAGGGCAACAGGCGGTCCAGCTGTGACCAAACCAGCGGATCCGAAGACCAGCCCCGCGCGGGACTACCTGGCGCTGACCAAGCCCGGGATTGTCCGCATGTGTCTGATCATGACGGCCGGTGGGTTGTGGCTCGCGCCTGCGAGCAGCGAGTCCGGCGGCTGGATCGTGTGGGTGGCCGCGCTGATCGGCTCGGCGCTCGCCGTCGCTTCGGCCAACGCGTTCAACATGATCGCCGAGCGCGAGGGCGATCGCAGCATGGCCCGCACGCGCAACCGTCCGCTCGCGGCTGGCCGCTTGAGCGTGGCGCGGGCGAGCGTGTTTGCGGCGGCGCTCGGTGTCGGGTCGATGCTCGTGCTGGGCTTCGGCACCAACGTGCTCACGGCCGGCCTCGCCGCGTTTGCGCTGCTCAGCTACTGGCTGGTCTACACGCCGCTCAAGCGCAAGACTCCGCTCGCGCTGGTGATCGGCGCGGTCCCGGGGGCGGTGCCGCCGGTGCTGGGCTGGACGGCCGTGACGGGCTCGCTGGATCTACCCGGCGCCGTGTTGTTTGGGATCTTGCTGGTCTGGCAGATGCCCCACTTCCTGGCGATCTCGATCTTCCGCAAGCAAGACTACGCCGACGCGGGGATCCGCGTGGTGCCGGTCGTCCGCGGTGAGACCGTCGCCAAGGTCCAAGCGATCTTGTGGGCGGCCCTGCTGATCCCGGTGAGCCTGGCGCTGACGCCCCTCGGCGTGACCAGCGAGGTCTACATGGTGATCGCCGGCGCCGCGGGCCTGGTGTACCTGGGCTTCGCGATCAAGGGCCTGACCACCCACGAGCACGCGGCCGAGCTGCGCTGGGCTCGGCAGCTGTTTGGCTTCTCGCTGATCTACCTGCCGGTCGTGACGCTGGCGCTGGTCATCGATCTGTTGTGGTTCTCGGGGGGCGGGCTGTGACCAGCGCGCCAACCCCGACCACCGCGCAGCCGTGGGACCAGCCCGCGCCGTGGATCCTGTTCCTGCGCAAGCACATCTGGGTGATCGGGATCCTGTTCTTCCTCACCATGATCACGGTGATGCGCCCGCTCTTGGTCCGGCGTCCGCCGCCCCCCGAGGTCGTCGGCGAGGTCCCGGCGTTCACGCTGGTCGACTCGAGCGGCGAGGCCTTCGGTCGCAACGAGCTGCTCGCGGCGGACAAGACCTGGGTCGTTGGGTTCGTGTTCACCCGCTGCCCAAGCACCTGCCCGGCGATCAGCCGCGCGATGCTCTCGTTCCAAGAGCAGATCAGCCGCTCGCGCCTCGAAGAGCACGTCGAGCTGCTCACGATCACCGTTGACCCCGAGTACGACACCCCCGAGGTCCTGGCCGCCTACGCGGCGTCGATCGGGGCCAACCTCGACAACTGGCGGTTCGTCACCGGCGACAAGCAGGCGATCGAGGACTTCGTGGTCGGTGGCTTCAAGCTCGCCGTTGGCGACGCCGAGCAAGTGGCCGACCGCGAGCCTGGCGTGATCGACATCGCCCACTCGACCAAGCTCGCGCTGGTCGATCGCTACGGCAACATCCGCGGCTACTACTCGACCGACGAAGACGGCCTGGCCGAGCTCTATCACCGAACCCTGCGGGTGATTCGGCTCGAGGAGGGCGAATGACCGGCGCAGCTCAGGCTTCAGCGGGATCCATGGCGGGCTTCACCGTGGGGTTGACGCTGCCTGCCATGATCTTGGCTGCCTGCAGCCAGGGCGCGCCCGCGTTCACCGAGCCCATGACGCTCGGCGGCGCCGAGGTCTCACCGGCCACGCTCAACGCCGGACGCGATCTCTACAATCGTCATTGTGTGTCTTGCCACGGCGACGCCGGGGCAGGGGACGGGCCGGCCGCGCGCAACCTCAAATTCCCGCCCTTGGATTTTCGCGTGGGCCAGTTTTCGTTCGTCGCCGACGGCGAGCTGCCAACCCACGAGCAGCTGATCGAGCGGATCCAGACGGGCGTGCCCGAGCGTGGCATGCCGCCTTGGAAGGGCATGCGCGTCGAGGATCTGTCCGCGTTGGCCAACTACATCAAGACTTTTTCACCCCGTTGGTCCACGCCGGCGGCCGAGGTCGCGTCATGAACATGCCGCGAGCTCGCCACACCACCGGCCACCGCACGGGTGTCCACTCGAGCCCTGCAATGCGGAACTGCCGCACTGCGAACCCCATCGACCGGCCGCAAATAGCTACCTGCACCCGTTATTCGGGAGGTTGCCACCAGGTCGGCCGACTGATAGTTTCCGCGCCCGGAGAGCTTCGTTTGGGCGCGAATCACAGCGTTTTGGCGATTTCTCAGCCGAATTCGGGTGGTCGGGGATCGTCCTCGTACCGCAGCCCGCTCACCCGCGGAGTCCCGAGCGAGTCCTGCTCCTCGCCCGCCTGTGAAAGGTGAACTCTCGTGCCGGCCATCTTCCCTCGCTGGACAAACAAAATCCCCCTCGCCCTTGGCGTCGTCACGCCGTTGGTTGGGGCCTTCCTCATCTTCGCCGTCTGGTACTGGTGGTCTCCGCTGTACACGGACGTGGGCTACCGGCCCAAGCAGCCCGTCGAGTACAGCCATGCCCTGCATGCTGGCGACATGGGCATCGACTGTCGGTACTGCCACAACACGGTCGAGAGCGCGCCCCATGCCGCGGTGCCGCCCACGCAGACCTGCATGAATTGCCACTCGCAGGTCCAGACCGAGAGCCCTCGGTTGGCGCTGGTTCGCACCAGCTTCGAGACCGGCGAGGCGATCCCGTGGGTCCGCGTCCACATGCTGCCCGACTACGCGTTCTTCGATCACCGCCCGCACGTGGCCGCCGGCGTCGGCTGTGCCACCTGTCACGGTCGGGTCGACAACATGGTCGTGGTCGAGCAGGCGCAGCCCATGTCAATGGGCTGGTGCCTGGACTGCCACCGCAATCCTGAACCCAACCTTCGGCCGCTCGACCAAGTCACCAACATGGATTGGGACGACTCGCCAGAGAAGGCCGCGTACGACTTCAAGAAGGACCCGGAGCGCAAGCGCATGCCTTCGCCGCCGGTCCACTGCTCGGGGTGTCACCGATGACAAGCCAGCCTAGCGAGACCAAGAAGCCCAACCAGGCGCTCAAGACGTACTGGAGCAGCATCGCGCGTCGCAAGACCAAGCTCAACGTGCTCGGCAGCGCGGGTGCAGGGGCGGAATTCCCCCCGGGCGCCGACGAGCTGGTCGTTGAAGGCGGCGCTTCGCGTCGCAAGTTCATGGGCCTGCTCGGCGCCTCGACGGCGCTGGCCGGGCTCACGTCGACTGGCTGCGTGCGCAAGCCGGTCCAGAACATCATGCCCTTCGCCAAGCGCCCCGAGGATCTGATCCCGGGCGTGCCCACCTACTACGCCACCGCGGTGCAGGTTGGGGCAACGGTCATGGGTCTGCTGGTCGAGAGCCAAGACGGGCGGCCCACCAAGATCGAGGGCAACCCGCAGCACTCGGGCTCGCAGGGCGCCACAGACGTCTGGGCCCAGGCGACGATCCTCAACCTCTATGATCCCGAGCGCTCGACCACGCCGCGCTCGAAGACCGTCAGCGCCCACGCGTTCGCGGCCCCGGGCCAGGGGGTCCAGGCCAAAGAGCAGGTCGCCCACGGCATGTGTGAGCGGCTGCGCGAGCTGACCCTCGAGGACACCAAGTCAATCGACGCTGGCAACGCGGCCAAGACCAAGTGCGAAGCGCTGATCGAGAGCAGCGGCGTCTGGAACGTCTACATCGGCGAGGACGGCCGCGAGGTCACCGAGCTCAGCGTCGAGTGGGACACCCAAGTCCCGACCAACTGGGGCGACGCTTGGGCCGCGCTCAGCGAGAAGTTCGCCGCGCTCCACGGGGCTGGCGGCGAGGGTGTGGCGTTGGTGGTGCCGGGCAGCTTGTCGCCCAGCTTCCGCGCGCTGCAGCAGCGCTTCGTCCAGACCTATCCCAAGGCCATGGTCGTGCTCGACGACCCAACCTATCCAATCAACTCGATCCGCGCCGCCGAGATGGTCGCGGGCGAGGGCGCGCGCGCGTTCCATAGCCTGGAAGAGGCAACGGTCATCGTCGCGGCGGACTCGGACTTCCTGGGCATCGAGCAAGACCACGTCCGCTTGGCCCGCGAGTACGGGAAGCGGCGCAAGCTCGCCAAGCCCGAGGACACGGCCGGGATGAACCGGCTCTACGTCGTCGAGCCCCACCTGACCAGCACGGGCGCGCAAGCCGACGAGCGGCTGCGGCTGCCGGCCGGTGATGTGATCGACTTCCTCGCGGCGCTGATCGTCACGCTGGTCGAAGATCACGGCGTGGCGCTGCCGCCCGGGTCCGAGCAGTTCGCCTCGGTGATCGGGCCGCGCGGTCAGTTCGACCTTCGCACCCAGCGCTTCGTCGCTGCGCTCGCCGAAGATCTGTTCAAGCGGATCCAGCCTGGCGCGGCCGATCAGATCGGCCAGTCCAAGACCGAGCGCGTGTGCGTGCTGGTCGGCGAGCGTCAGCCGCCGCTGGCCCACGGCCTCGCGTACTTGCTCAACGCGACCTTGCTGTCCGCGAGCGCCAACCCGCCTGGGCCGCTGCGCTTCAACCACCGGCTCGACACGGTCCCCTACGCCGATCTGACGGCGCTGGCCGCCGGGCTCGAGGCCAAGACGATCCACACCGTGGTCTGCCTTGGCACCAACCCGGTCTACGACGCGCCCGGCAAGCTCGGCCTCGCAGACAAGCTGGCCAGCGCCAAGCTGGTCGTTCACGCCGGCACCCACCACGACGAGACTGGTCAGATCGCCCACTGGCACCTGCCGCTCTCGCACTTCCTCGAAGCGTGGGGCGACCTCGAGGCGATCGACGGCACGACCTCGATCCAGCAGCCGCTGATCGCACCGCTGCACGACAGCCGCAGCGCCCTCGAGATCCTCTCGATGCTGGTGCCGCACCAAGACGCGGCCAGCGGTGAGTGGGCGCTGAGCAGCGTCGAAAAGCCAGGCGACAAGCTGGTCCGCGACTACTGGAACTCGGAGATCGCCAGCGCCAGCGCGCGCACGGGCAACCCCGCGACCTTGTCGGATCGGGTCTGGCGTCGCTGGCTGCACGAGGGCCTGGTCTCTGGGATCGCCCGCAGCCCAACGATGGTGCGGCCCAACAAGTGGCAGCCCTTCGCGGACATGATGGTCGGTCGCCGGGTCGAAGAGGGCCCCTACGAGATCAACTTCCATCTCGACCCCAAGGTGCTCGCTGGCGAGTTCAGCAACAACGGTTGGATGCAGGAGCTCCCGCACCCGATCAGCAAGCTGACTTGGGACAACGGCGCGTACATCTCGGCGGTCACGGCCCGCGAGCTCGGCGTCGAGAACGGCGACAACCTGGCGATCAAGGTCGGCGACGCGAGCATCTCGGTGCCCGCGTGGATCGCCCCTGGTCAGCATGATCACACCGTCTCGCTCGCGCTCGGCTACGGCCGCCGCGGGATCGGGACCGTCGCCGACGAGGCCGGCTTCGACGTCAACCCGCTGCGCCGCGACGAGGCTCGGTGGTTTGTGCGCGGCGAGGTCAGCCGCGGCTCGGGCAACCACCTGCTGGTCTCGACCCAGGACTACGGCCTGCTCGATCCCGACGGCGAGGCCGGCACGCCGATCCTCAACTACGACGCGCGTCCGATCTACCGCGAGACCGACACTGCGGGGTTCAAGAAGGATCCGAACTTCTCGCAGAAGGGCGACCTGATGCCCAAGGAGCGGCTCAAGGAGCCCTGGTCGCGCTACGACCAGGCCACCCATCCCACGCTGTCGGTGCCGATCATGCACGGCCCGCATCAGTGGGCGATGAGCATCGACCTCAACAGCTGCATCTCGTGCAACGCGTGCGTGATCGCCTGTCAGGCAGAGAACAACATCCCGGTCGTCGGCAAGAAAGAAGTCTCCAACGGCCGCGAGATGCACTGGATGCGCATCGATCGCTACTACACCGGCCCGGAGGACAACCCCGACGCCGTCGTGATGCCGATGCTCTGCCAGCACTGCGAGACGGCGCCGTGCGAGAACGTGTGCCCGGTCGCGGCCACGGTGCACAGCCCCGAGGGCCTCAACGAGATGGCCTACAACCGCTGTATCGGGACGCGCTACTGCGCCAACAACTGCCCGTACAAGGTCCGGCGCTTCAACTTCTTCCACTACAACGAGTACATCCCGCTGACGGAGCAGATGCAGAAGAACCCCGACGTCACCGTCCGGTTCCGCGGCGTCATCGAGAAGTGCAGCTACTGCGTGCAGCGCATCAACTCGGCCAAGATCGAGGCCCACATCGACGGGCGCGACAAGGTCCGCGACGGCGAGGTCGTCACCGCCTGCGAGCAGGTCTGCCCGACCCAGGCGATCGTCTTTGGCGACATCTCGGACCCCGGCAGCCGGGTCTCCGAGCTCAAGTACTCCACCCGCAACGAGGACTACCGTGAGCGCGAGCAATCCTTGCGCGAATACGCGGTCCTCCAAGACCTCCTGACCAAGCCGCGGACCACCTACCTGGCCCGCGTGCGCAACCCCAACCCCAAGCTCGCGTGAACCCGGCGCAGGCGTAGCAGGCGTATCATGGCTTCTAAAGAACGCGATCCTCTCGATCCAGTCCGCGGTCGGAAGCTCCTGGTCGAAGGCGGCCCGAGCTTCCACGACATCACAGAGCAGGTCTGCACGCCCGTCGAGCAGCCCAGCTTGGCGTGGTGGCTGGCGTTCCTGCCTTCGCTCGGTGCCCTCGGCATCTTCGGGGTGTCCCTGTTTTGGCTGCTGTGGCGCGGCGTCGGCGTGTGGGGCCTCAACAACCCCGTCGACTGGGGCTGGGCCATCGTCGACTTCGTGTTTTGGGTCGGCATCGGTCACGCCGGTACGCTGATCTCGGCGGTGCTGTTCCTGTTCCGGCAGCAGTGGCGCACGGCGGTCAACCGATCCGCCGAGGCCATGACCATCTTCGCGGTCATCTGCGCGTTGATGTTCCCCACCTTCCACACCGGCCGCCCGTGGCTGCTGTACTGGGCGCTGCCGCTGCCCAACCAGATGCAGATGTGGCCCAACTTCCGCAGCCCGCTGCTGTGGGACGTGTTCGCGGTCTCGACCTACTTCACGGTCTCGCTGCTGTTTTGGTACATCGGTCTGGTCCCGGACTTGGCGACCATGCGCGACCGCGCAACCACCAAGATCCGCCGCGTCGCCTACGGGATCTTCGCGCTGGGCTGGCGCGGCTCAACCCGCCACTGGCAGCACTACGAGAAGGCCTACCTGCTGCTCGCTGGGCTTGCGACCCCGCTGGTGCTCTCGGTCCACACGATCGTCAGCTTTGACTTCGCGGTCTCGCAGCTGCCCGGCTGGCACACCACGATCTTCCCGCCCTACTTCGTCGCGGGCGCGATCTTCTCTGGGTTTGCGATGGTGCTGACGCTGCTCATCCCGATCCGCAAGTGGTACGGGCTCGAGCACATCATCACGATCAAGCACCTCGAGAACATGGCGAAGATCATCCTGCTGACCGGCAGCTTGGTCGGCTATGCCTACGCGATGGAGTTCTTCGTTGCCTGGTACTCGGGCAACCCCTACGAGAGCTTCGCGTTCGTGAACCGGGCGTTCGGGCCCTACGCCTGGGCCTACTGGATCATGATCAGCTGCAACGTGATCTCGCCGCAGCTGGTGTGGTTCGAGAAGATTCGGCGCAGCCCGGCGGCGCTGTTCGTGCTGTCGATCTTCGTCAACATCGGCATGTGGTTCGAGCGCTTCGTGATCACGGTGACCTCGCTCAGCCGCGACTTCCTGCCTTCTAGCTGGGACTACTACACGGCCACCATTTGGGACGTGGGCTTGCTGGTCGGCTCGTTCGGGCTGTTCTTCACCCTGTTTTGCCTGTTCGTCCGGTTTCTCCCGATGGTCGCCATCGCCGAGATCAAGTCGGTCATGCCCGCTGCCAACCCCCACCCACCGGGTGATCACTAGGAGCTGACTGCCATGGACAAGCCCAAGCCGCTCTCCAAGCAAGCTTCCAAGCCAAAGAAGTTCGGCGTGCTCGCCGAGTACGACAGCGCCGCGGCGATCTTCAAGGCCTGCGAGAAGGTCCGCGACGCTGGCTACAAACGCTGGGACTCCTACACCCCGTTCCCGGTCCACAACCTGGACAAGGCCATGGGCCTCAAGCCCTCGGTCCTGCCCTTCATCGTGTTCGCGTGTGGCATGACTGGGGCGGCCTGCGGCCTGCTCTTGCAGTGGTGGTCGTCAACGATCGCGTACCCGCTGATCGTCGCCGGTAAGCCGCTGTTCTCGTTCCAGGCCAACGTGCCCGTGACCTTCGAGCTCGGGATCCTGTTCTCGGCGTTTGGCGCCGTGTTCGGGATGCTGGGCTTGAACAAGCTGCCCCAGCTCCATCACCCGCTGTTCAACGTCGCGCGGTTCACCCGCGTGACGGACGATCGCTTCTTCATTGCGATCGAGGCCAGTGACCCCAAGTACGACCTCGACAAGACGCGCAAGCTGCTCGAAGCAACGGACGCCGTCGCGGTCGAGGAGGTCGACGACTAATGCGCACGCCACAACAACACGCAACCTTCCGGCGCGGCGGGCAACTCGTGCTTGGCCTCGCCGTGGCCGCGACGATGACGGGCTGCTGGGGCAACCGCTCCGAGGATCCGCCGGTCCACGTGATCTGGAACATGGACTTCCAGGACAAGTGGGACGCGCAAGAGAAGACCGAGATGTTCGAGGACGGGCGGGCCATGCGTGCGCCGGTCGAGGGCACGGTCGCGCGCGGCTACCTCAAGGACGATGACCTGCTGTGGCGCGGTCGTGACTTCGACGGCCGCCTCGCCGACAAGCTGCCCGAGAGCATCAAGCTCGACGCGGCGCTGCTCGAGCGTGGGCACGAGCGCTACGACATCTACTGCTCGCCTTGCCACGATCAGAGCGGGCAGGGGATGGGGCCGGTCACGATGCGCGGCGGCGGCTTCAAGGTCGCGCCGGCCAACCTCCACCAGGAGCGCTTGCTGCCGATGCCGCTTGGCTACTTCTACGAGGTCATCACCGACGGGAAGATGCCGAACATGCTGCCCTACGCAGCGCAGATCCCCGTCGAGGATCGCTGGGCGATCGCCGTGTGGGTTCGGGCCCTGCAGATTCACGGCAAGGACAAGGGCTGGGCAGCTGAGCCGGTTGCCAGCGCGGCGGCCAACCCGGCCACGCCGGCTGACCCGGTCAACCCGCACACGGCTGAGGAGGGCGCACAATGAGTGCTCACCACAAACACGTCTCCGACATCGAAGACAAGCAGATCCAGATCGACAAGGCGTCCCTGTGGGCCAAGCTCCCGATGATCGGGGTCGTGCTGGCGGTCATTGGGTTCGCGGTTGGTTACTTCGCGCCAAGCCCCGGCGGCGTGTTCGCCGAGGATGAACACCTGTGGCACGCCAAGCAGTGGACGGCGTACCTCAACGCGTTCATGTTCGTGATGTCGCTGGGCTTTGGTGGGTTGATCTTCGTGATCATCCAGCACCTGGTCCGGGCCAACTGGTCGATCGTGGTCCGGCGCATCGCCGAGAACGCGATGTTCACCCTGCCGTTCATCGCGCTGGGTGGGCTGCCCTTGTTGATGGGCGACACCGGCCAGAACGTGTTCGAGTGGATGCACGTCGAGGAGATGCTCCACGACCCCATGCTCAAGGCCAAGGCCGCGTACCTGAACAAAGAAGCGTTCGGGGTCCGGTTTGGGTCGTACTTGGTGCTGTGGGGCGGCCTGAGCTTCCTGTTCTGGAAGTGGTCGCGGGCCCAGGACAACGCCAAGACCACCGAAGAGGCCGAGGCGCTGTCGTACAAGCAGCGGTTCTTGGCGCCGATCGGTCTGGTCATCTTTGGCCTGTCGATGACCTTCGGGGCGTTCGACTTCATGATGTCGCTCGACCCGCACTGGTTCTCGACGATCTTCGGCGTCTACTACTTTGCCGGCATCGCCGTCAGCTTCCACGCGTTCTTGGCGATCGTGTGCTTCTTCCTGCAGCGCAGCGGGAAGCTCCAGGGCGTCGTCACGCCGGAGCACTATCACGACCTCGGCAAGTTCATGTTCGGGTTCACTGTGTTCTGGACCTACATCGGGTTCAGCCAGTACTTCCTGATCTGGTACGCGAACATCCCCGAGGAGACCGACTGGTTCCAGTATCGGGCCCACGGCCAGTGGCTGACCCTCAGCATCGCCGTGATCCTGGGTCGCTTCGTGCTTCCGTTCTTCTTGCTGCTTCGCCGCAGCTGGAAGCGCAACCCGAACTACCTGGTGTGGATGGCCTTCTTCGTCGTCGGCATGCAGTTCGTCGACATGTTCTGGCTGATCCAACCGCCCTTCGCCCACCACGCGGCGTCGGCGGCGGACAAGGCCGGCGCGGTCGAGGTCGCCACCTACTTCCAAAACAGCATCACGCTCACGGGCGCTGACGTCGGCTACTTCGTCGGCTTCCTCGGCGTGTTCCTGGCGCTGTTTGGGTGGTCGCTGGTGACCAGCAAGCTGGTCCCGATCCAAGACCCGCGGCTCGAAGAGTCGCTCAACCACGAGAACTTCTAGGGAGCTGCCACCATGTCAGACCACGGACATCACGATCCCGGCGGACACGAGCTCGAGGCGGTCAACACCAAGCTGTTGTTTCGCCTGCTGATCTCGCTCTCGTTCATCACCCTCCTGGCCTGCGTGGTGGTGGTGCAATGGTTCTACTCGCAGCGGCGTGAGCTCGACGCCCAGTACGCGGCCGAAGGCTCGACCTTCTTGCTCGAGTACAAGGCCAAGATGGCCAAGGACCTCGAGGGCATCGATCGGGTCGCGCAGGACGTCGCCGGCAACCCCTCGCTGCTGGTCGCGCCGCCGCCTCCGTCCGGTTGGATGCACCCCGACGACCTCGTCGCGGGTGTGGTGGCGGCTCCGGCTGACGAGCCCGCGGGCGATGCCCACGGTGCAGAGGAGCACGACGTCGAAGCGCCCGTGCCCGTCGAGCCCCCAGAAGGTGACGCAGAGGGCGAGCCGGCAGAGGATGACGGCGACGTCGAGGACGACGCCGCGCCCGAGCCCGCCGAGCCCAAGCCCGCCGACGCCGAGAAGCCGGCCAAGCCCGCTGACGGCGACGACGCCGAGAAGCCGGCCAAGCCCGCGCAGCCGGCCAAGCCCGCTGAAGACGAAGCCAAGCCCGCCGATCCCAAGCCCGCCGACGACGGCGAGTGAGATCGCAGCCGAAGTCCCCACTTTTTGCTGAGCCGTCCAAACTGAGCCGTCCAAACGAGTCCCCCATGACCCCGCGCTCCACAGCCTCCAAGCTCTTCGACGTGATCGTCACGTCGCTCGGGCTATTGGTTGCGGGGTTGCTGGTGTTGGGGACCGCGCAGGCCCGCCCGGGCCGCGACGGCCCGCGCCTGGGTGACGCCCGCGCCGGCAAGAACCTCTCGCCCGAGGCCAACGAGATCGCCGTCGACGAGATGCTCGGCGGTCGGCTCGACATGGATCTTGCGTTCGTCGATCACAACGGCAAGTCCGTGAAGCTCGGCGACTACTTTGACGGTGAGCGGCCGGTGCTGCTCACGCTCAACTACTTCCGCTGCCCAACCCTGTGCAGCCTGCAGCTCAACGGCCTGACCCGCACGCTCAACCAGTTCGACTGGCAGCCCGGCGACGAGTACCGGATCGTCACGGTCAGCATCGATCCCCGCGAAGGTCCCGAGCTCGCCGCCAGCAAGCGGGCGTCGCACCTCGAGGAGCTCGGGGTTCAGGATCTAGACTGGAGCTTCCTGACCGGCGACGCCGCGCAGATCCGCATGCTCGCGGCCCAGCTCGGAATCGGCTACGCCTACGACGCGGAGCAAGATCAGTACGCGCACCCGGCCGTGCTGATGTTCGCGTCCCCCGAGGGCAAGGTCGCCCGGTATCTCTACGGCCTCGAGTATCAGCCCAGCGACGTCAAGTTTGCGCTGATCGAGGCATCCGAGGGGCGCGTTGGCAGCCCCGTCGACAAACTCATCTTGTCCTGCTTCCACTACGACGCGTCGTTGGGGGAGTATGGTCCCTTTGCGATGGGGATAATGCGCCTTGGCGGCGCATTCATGGTCCTCATCGTCGGAATTCCACTGGTCTTCGTCTGGCGGCGCGAACGTCGTCGGCGGATTCACCCCCTGGGTGGAAACCCCAGCGAGCTGGAGGCAACGGCGTGATCGCTACTTTCATCCCTCCCGAGAAACTCGGCACTCCCCAGATGTCGGAAACCCCCTGGGAGCTGCTCCCGACCGCCTCGAACCATGCGGCCTCGCTCGATGGCCTGTATGTGTTCTTGACGATCGTCTGTGGCATCTCCTTTGTGCTCGTCATCGGCGCAATGTTGTACTTCATGGTGAAGTACAAGAAGCGCAGCGATAACGACCGGACCTCGCCGCTGACCCACAGCGGCAAGCTCGAGTTCGCGTGGAGCGCGATCCCGGCGGTGTTCCTGATGCTGTTCTTCGTCTGGGGCGAGCTCGACTTCGTCAAGCTCAGCGCGCCCCCGGCCGACGCGATCGACATCCGGGTGACCGGCCAGAAGTGGTACTGGACCATCGAGTACCCCGGGCGGCCCGTGGCCGCGACGGTCGCCGCGCTCGACGGCGAGGTCGCGCCGCTGCTCGTCGTCCCGCTGAACCAGCCGGTCCGCCTGCTGATGACCAGCAAGGACGTGATCCACTCGTTCTACATCCCCGCGTTCCGCGTCAAGAAGGACGTGGTCCCGGGTCGCTACGCCTCCGTGTGGTTCACAGCCATCGAAGAGGGCACGTTCCCGGTGTTCTGCACCGAGTACTGCGGCGACGAGCACTCCTCGATGCTGGCGATCGTCAAGGTCGTCCCAGCCGATCAGTACGAAGAGGCCGTCCGGGCCGCGACCACCCTCGAGCAAGGTGAGGGCGAGACCGTCGAGCAGTTCGGCGAGAAGGTCTACAAGTCGTTCGCCTGCAACTCGTGCCACAACACCGACAGCACCGCCAAGGTCGGTCCTGGCTTCGGCGGCGTGTTTGGCAAGTCCGAGTCCTTCACCGACGGCAGCAGCGGCGTCGTCGACGAGAACTACATCCGCGAGTCGATTTACAGCCCCAACGCGAAGGTCGTCTCGGGTTTCACCCCGCAGATGCCGTCGTTCGCGGGGCAGATCAACGACGACCAGATGAACGCACTGATTGCGTACATCAAGTCGCTCAAGTGAGTCGGGAGCAAGAGCATGTCTGACGACAGCAAGAAATCCCCGCAGGCCGACAAGTCGGCCTCGAAATCGGACAAGTCGGCGTCCACGCCGGAGCCCAGCTATCTGACCGCCAAGCGCGGCCTGATGTCCTGGCTCGTCACCATCGACCACAAGCGCATCGGCCTGATGTACTTGACGGCCACGATGTTCTTCTTCTTGGTTGCTGGCCTGCTGGCCATCACCTTGCGGACAGAGCTGTTCACTGGCCAGCAGGACTTCATGTCGGCGGCGACCTACAACAAGGTCTTCACGCTGCATGGCGCGATCATGGTGTTCTTGTTCATCATTCCGTCGGTCCCGGCGGCGATGGGCAACTTCGTGCTCCCGCTGATGCTCGGGGCCAAGGACGTCGCGTTTCCCAAGCTCAACCTGCTGAGCTTCTACATCTACTGCATCGCCGCGGTCATGCTGATCCTGACCTTGGTGTTGGGCTCGCTCGACACCGGCTGGACCTTCTACACGCCCTACTCCAAGACCACCGGCAGCGCGGTGATCATGGCAACGATGGGCGCGTTCGTGGCGGGGTTCTCGTCCATCCTGACCGGCATCAACTTCGTGGTCACGACCCACAAGATGCGCGCGCCGGGCATGACCTGGAACCGCATGCCCTTGATGGTGTGGGCGCTCTACGCGACCGCGCTGATCCAGGTCATGGCGACCCCGGTCCTCGCGATCACGCTGTTCTTGCTGGTCATCGAACGGACCTTGAGCATCGGCATCTTCGATCCCGCGATGGGCGGCGACCCGGTCCTGTACCAGCACTTCTTCTGGTTCTACAGCCACCCGGCCGTCTACATCATGATCTTGCCGGGCTTCGGGATCATCTCGGAGCTGATCACGGTCCATAGCCGCAAGCACATCTTTGGCTACCGGGCGATCGCCATGTCCTCGGTCGCTATCGCGGTGATCTCGTTCGTCGTGTGGGGCCACCACATGTTCGTCTCGGGTCAGTCCGAGCTCGCGGGCATCGTGTTCTCGTTCCTGACCTTCGTGGTCGCGGTGCCCACGGCGATCAAGGTGTTCTCGTGGGTCGCAACCCTCTACGGCGGCTCCATTCGCTACACCACGCCGATGTGGTACGCGCTGGTGTTCCTGTGGACCTTCACGATCGGCGGGCTCACGGGCGTGTACCTGGGCACCTTGTCGATCGACGTGCACCTTCACGACACCTACTTCGTGGTCGCGCACTTCCACTACGTCATGGTCGGCGGCACCGTCGTCGCGTTCCTTGGCGGGCTGTTCCACTGGTGGCCCAAGATGTTTGGCCGCATGTACAACGAGACCCTGGGCAAGCTGTCCGCGATCTTGGTGTTCATTGGCTTCAACGCGACCTTCATGACCCAGTTCTTCTTGGGCCATCAAGGCATGCCGCGCCGCTACTACGCGTACCTGCCCGAGTATGAGGCGCTCCACCAGGTCTCGACCATTGGGTCGTGGATCCTGGCGGCCGGCTTGTTCCTCGTGCTGTTCACCCTCGTTCAAGCGATCAAGTCCGGCGAGCGGGCCTCCAGCAACCCGTGGAACGCGATCTCGCTCGAGTGGCAGACCGCCAGCCCGCCGATCGAGCACAACTTCCACACCACCCCGACCGTCACCGGCAGTCCCTACGACTTCCCGGAGATCGACAAGTCGGGCAAGCACTGACATGCGATTGCGACTGGAGCGATTTCCATGAGCACCAAGGCATCAGAACACGAGGAGCGTCCGTGGTTCCTCGCTCACCACTTCGACACCGTCGGCCAGCAGATGAGCTCGGCCAAGCTGGGCATGTGGCTGTTCGCCTGCACTGAGGTGCTGATGTTCAGCGGCCTGTTCTTGGCCTACTTCATCCTTCGGCAGCTGTACCCCGAGATGGTGCTGACCGCGTCCGAAGAGCTCAACAAGACCGCCGGTGGTTTCAACACCATCGTGCTGTTGACCTCCTCGTTCACGATGGCGCTTGGGGTCCGAGCGGCTCAGACCAACAACAACAAGGCGCTCGAGCGCAACTTGTTGATCACGATCGGCTGCGCGATCGCGTTCATGGTCGTGAAGTACTTCGAGTACACGGCCAAGATCGAGCACGGGCTGCTGCCCGGCGCGTGGTACAGCGCGCTCGAGCACGGCTACATGCTGCCCAAGTACTCGCGCGTGTTCTACGGCGTGTACTTCACGATGACCGGGCTGCACGGCGTCCACGTGCTCGTTGGGATCGGCGTGCTGTCGTGGATCTACATCCGCGCGCGGCGGCGCGAGTTCAGCTCGGAGAACTACGTCGCGGTCGAGAACGTCGGTATCTACTGGCACATCGTCGACCTCGTGTGGATCTTCCTCTTTCCGCTCCTGTACTTGGTGAAGTGAGGCACAGCCATGGCGCACTCTGACTCCACTGAAAACACCACCGTTTATCTGAACGGTAAACTGGTCGAGAACCCGCACGAGGACCACCACCACGTCAGCCCGGTGTGGGAGTTCTCGCTCGTGTTCGGCGCGCTGCTGTTCCTGACGATCATGACCTACGTGGTCTCGTTCGCCGGGCTTGGGCCGGCGAGCTTGCCGGTCGCGATGTTCATCGCGTTCCTCAAGGGCTCGCTGGTCGTCGGCTTCTTCATGCACCTCAAGTATGAAGATCGCTTCTACTCGTTCTTGTTCTGCGTCACGCTGTTGTTTGTCTCGATCTTCTTCACCTTCGTGTTGTTCGACATGAAGACGACCGCCGAGCTCAACGAAGAGGCCGGCATCGAGTACAAGCGGCACGTCGAAGACAGCGCCGAAGCGGCCGAGGCCGCCGCCGCGCGCGAGGCCGCCAAGGCGGCTGGGGCTGCGCCCGAGCCCGCTCCCGCAGCGCACTAATATGACCCCCACATAGAGCTGGGACTTCGCCGACTGCAGCCGCTTCGCGGCTGGTCGCTTCGCTCCTCGGGGTCGTTTGTTCGCCTTCGTATGTGTGGCCCCCTGAAAGGGGGCTCATTTTTTTAGCCACTCGGCGACTGGGCTCGTGCTAGCGAAGTTGGCGCCGGAGGGCGTTGGCGCCGCAACCTCTCGCATCCGCGCGCGTGCGGGTGGGTGCACGGGACCCCGCGCTGTGGCAAGCTGTCGACGCGAATGGGGCGTTTTTTTCACGTGTGCGCCCGTTCTCTGGTGAGTTCTCGGGCCGCTTCAACCGAGGCTGGGCGTCGAGCCCGGGGGCGGCCATGAGGCTGGTCCAGGTCCGTCGGGTGGTCGGCGCTGGCCCGGAGCTGTCCGCCCAAGCCAGTGCGTCGCCGGTGTTGGTCGATCGGCTCGAGCGCCGGGTTCGGTACCTGCGGGTCTCGCTGACGGATCGCTGCAGCATGCGCTGCACCTACTGCATGCCGCCCGAGGGGATCGAGCACGTGGAGCGCAGCGAGGTGCTCAGCCTCGAAGAGGTCGCGCGCATGGTCGCGGCCTTCGCCGCGTGGGGGGTCGAGCGGGTGCGGCTGACCGGCGGCGAGCCAACCTTGCGCCGCGGCCTGACCTGGCTGGTCGAGCGCTTGGCCGCGCTGCGCACAGACACGGGGGCGCCGCTGCGGGTCGTGATGACCAGCAACGGCGAGCTGATTGCACGGCTCGCCGGGCCCCTGAAGGCGGCCGGGCTCCACACCCTGACGATCAGCTTGGACAGCCTCGACCGCGAGCGCTTCGCCAGCATCACCCGCCGCGATCGGCTCGAGCAGGTCATCGCGGGCTTCAAGGCCGCCCACGCGGTCGGCCTGCCGCTCAAGCTCAACACCGTGGCCGTGCGCGGGTTCAACGACGACGAGCTCGGCGCGCTGTGCCGGTTTGCCTGGGCTCACGACGCGACCCCGCGCTTCATCGAGCTGATGCCCATGGCCGCGGGTCGGTTGTTCGTGCCCGGCGAGCTGATGCCAGCGGCGGCGATCCGCGAGCGCATCGGCGCCGAGCTCGGCGCCGTCGTCGAGCCCGAGTCCATGGATCCCACCCAGGGCGCGTTTGGCCCAGCCCAGTACTTCGTGCTGCGCGGTGGCGCCCACGACGGACGCCGGTTTGGCACCATCGCCGCGATGACAGAGAATTTTTGCGGGAGCTGCAACCGGCTGCGCGTGTCCGCCACGGGCCAGCTGCACGCCTGCCTCGCGCGCGACGACGCTGGGGATCTACGCAGCGCCTTGCGCCATCCCAGCCAGGAGTCTGGCCAAGGGTCTGGCCAGGGGTCTGGGGCGCTCGAGCGGGTCGTTCGCGCTGCGTTGGGTCACAAGCGTGACAGCCACGGTTTCGAGCAAACTGGCAGCGGCGGCCCACAAAAGGCGATGATCAGCATCGGCGGCTAATCGGAGAACCACATGGCACTGAACACAGGCACTCAGATTGGCATCGGCTTGGCCGTCATCGGCGCGGTCGCGTTCTTGGTCTTCTCGTCCCCCGACGAGGGCGTGCTCGAGTACGTGTACGCTGACAAGGTCGTCAGCTCGCCGGGCGACTTCGTCGATCGCGAGTTCAAGGTCCACGGCAACGTCGTCGAGGGCTCCCTCTCGCAAGACGCCAACGACGACACCTACCACTTCGTGATCGAGTTCAAGGGCAAGCGGCTCAAGGTCGTCTACGACAACTTGTTGCCCGACACCTTCGTCGAGGGCGGCGAGGTCGTGCTGACCGGCACCTTGGATGATGAGGCCATGGTCATCCGCTCGACCGAGATGACCGCGAAGTGCCCGTCCAAGTACGAAGAAGAAGAAATCGCGCCCACCAAGCGCACCTGACAGACCGACTGTGAGCACTCAATGAGCGTCGCAACCCTCGGCACCATCACCCTCCTGGTCCTGTTCGCGGTGTGTCTAACGACCATCGCGCTGGCGATGATCGGCGCGCACCGCAAGTCGGCGCGGCTGGTCGAAGCCTCCGTTCAGGGCATCTACGCCGTCGCCACGCTCGCCGCGTTTGGATCGTCGCTGATCATCTACGCGTTCTTGGCCGACGACTTCTCGATCCAGTACGTCCACAACACCAGCGACTCGGCGATGCCGCTGTTCTACAAGATCACCGCGTTCTGGGGTGGTCTAGACGGCTCGCTGCTGTTTTGGGTGCTGCTGCTGAGCGTGTTCTCGGCGCTGGCGGTCAAGGCCAACCGCCGCCGCCACGAGGACATGATCCCGCACGTGATCTGGATCCTGGCCGCGATCGATCTGTTCTTCATCGCGGTCCTGATCTTCACCAAGAACCCGTTCGAGCCGTTCATCCTCGAGCCGGAGCTGGGCGGGAACTCGCGCGGGCTCAACCCGCTGCTGCAGAACGTCTACATGATCATCCACCCGCCCAGCCTGTACCTGGGCTACGTGTCGCTGGCGGTGCCCTATGCGTTTGGCATGGCCGCGGTGATCACCGGGCAGGTCGACGCGGCGTGGCAGCAGAGCGTGCGTCGGTGGACCCTGTTCTCGTGGACCTTCTTGGCGCTGGGGCTGATCCTGGGCGGGCTGTGGGCCTACGAAGAGCTGGGCTGGGGCGGCTACTGGGCCTGGGACCCGGTCGAGAACGCCGGGCTGATCCCCTGGTTCACCGCGACCGCGTTCTTGCACTCAATCATGATCCAAGAGCGCCGCGGCATGCTCAAGCGGTGGAACATCTCGCTGGTGATCCTCAGCTTCTGGCTGAGCATCGTCGGGACCTTCTTGACCCGCTCGGGCATGGTCCAGAGCGTCCACGCGTTCGGTAAAGATCCGCAGCTCGCGTGGATCTTTGGCGTGTTCTTGATCGTGATCTTCGTTGGCAGCTTTGGCGCGGTCGCCTGGCGCTGGCGGCTGCTGCGTTCCCACGCCGAGCTCGAGAGCCCGCTCAGCCGCGAGTTCGCGTTCTTGCTCAACAACTGGGTGCTGCTGGCGATGGCCTTCTTCGTGCTCGGCAGCACGATCTGGCCCACGATCAGCGAGTGGCTGCTCAGCGATCGCATCACGATCCGCGAGAGCCACTACAACCACTACATGGGCCCCGCCGGCCTGGCGCTGCTGTTGTTGATGGGCGTGGGGCCGCTGTTGGCCTGGCGCCGGACCTCGACAGAGAGCTTGCAGCGGCAGTTCTTGATCCCGCTGGTGTGCGGGGTCGTGGCCACCCTGGTGGCGATGGGCTTCGAGTGGTTTCGCCTGCGCACCCAGCTTGGCGGACCCGAGGTGATGCCAAGCGCGAGCCAGCTCGGCGCGGCCTGGCGCGACCACGTGTGGGCGCTGTCCGGGTTTGGCCTGTGCGGGTTCACGCTCGCCACGATCATCCAAGAGTTCGCGCGCGGGCTCGCGGTCGCCAAGCGCAACAACCCCAAGCTGTCCATGCTCGACGCGGGCATCCGGCTGCTGGTTCGCGCGCGGCGGCGCTACGGCGGCTACATCATCCACCTCGGCGTGGTCTTGATGATCTTCGGGTTCATCGGCAAGGCCTACGGGATCGAGCGCAAGGTCAACGTCGTCCCGGGCGAGGTCGTCCCGCTTGGCGACTACGAGATCAGCCACATGGGTCTGCTCGCGACCGAGGACTGGCAAAAAGAGATGATCACCGCCGAGCTCGGGGTCCTGCGCGACGGCGAGCTGGTCGACGTGCTCCGGCCCGCGCGCTGGTGGTACTTCCAGCTGCCGGATCAGCCGACCACCGAGGTCTCGCGCTACATGACCGTCAGCGAAGACGTCTACGCGTCGATGCAGACCGTCGACCTGACCACCGGCAAGACCCAGCTGCGGCTGTTCATCAACCCGCTGGTCAACTGGGTGTGGCTGGGCACGGTGATCATGCTGTTCGGGGCCGCGGTCTGTATTGGGACCCGGCGCGAGCAGGGGGCCAACCATGGCTGAGGCTCGCGCCGAGTCGGCGGCGGGCAAGCCGGCCACGGACCCGGCCGCCAAGCCCGACGGGGGCAGGTCGTTTTGGCTGTTCGTCGCGCTGTCGTTCGCGGTCGCGCTCGCGGTCCTGTTGGGGCTCGCGCTTGGGGCGGGGGCCGAGCTCAACGCGCCCACGCTGGCGCTGGCGGTGGCCGGCGTCGTGATGATCTGGGCGCTGCGGGCCATGTGGGGGATCGTCGTTGCGCTCGCGCGGCCCGGCGTGCAGACGCTGATCGTCGAGGCCGATCTGGGCGCGGATCACTCGTCGTTCGGCGAGCTGCGCGAGGAGAAGCGCCGGGTGTTGCGGGCGATCAAAGAGCTCGAGTTCGACCACGCGATGGGCAAGCTCTCGGACGAGGACTTTCGTCAAGTCGGGGATCGCTACCGGCTGCGCGCGATCGAGGTCATGCGCCTGCTCGACGACGACGATCAGCTGCACCCGCAGCTGGCCGAGCACCTCGCCGCGCTGGGCCTCAAGCTGGCCGCCGCGGGGGTAACACCCAACGTCGAAGCCGGCTCGAACGCCAAGGTGGTGCCCTCATGAGTCGCGCCGGTGTTCGTCCCGTGCTGTTCAGGGCCGCGCTGGCGTGCGCCGCGACGATTGCGTTCGTCCCGGCGCCAACCCAGGCCGCGCCGCCGCCGGGTATGCCCGATCCCGCCCAGATGTCCGGGATCCCGCGGCCGGATCCAAACCTGATGCCGGGCACCGTCACGGTTCGCTGCCTCGACGGTGGGTTCGCCAACCCGGCGATCGGCGTCGAGGTTCAGCTCGAGATCACGACCGCCGCGGGTCAGCAGGTCCGCACGGCGACCAGCGCGGATCAGGGCCGGGCGATGTTCACCGGGCTCGACGAATTCCTGGGCAACCAGGTGGTGGCCACCGCGACCGTGGCTGGCCAACCGCTGCGCTCGCAAGCGTTCACCTTGGGTCCGCAGGCGGGCGTCGCGTTGTTGCTGGTCGCGACTGGCGGCAACGCCGGGACGGCGGGGGCCGATCCTGGCGCCGCGCCGGGCCAGCCGCCGCACACACCACCGGCCGCTGATCCGCACGGCGGCCAGGGGGCGCAGCCCGTGCCCGGCATGCCGTTCCCGCTCGCGGGCCGACCCCGCGGCACGCTGATCGTGGGCGCCTTGGATCTCGGCACCGCCGATCCAGCGGTAGGCGGGATCGCGGGGCCGATCGCCGACATCGAGGTCACCCTCACCGCGACGATCCCCGGCTCCGACCAGCCGCTCGTCGAGCAGGCGACCACCGACGCGGACGGCCGGGCGATGTTCGAGGGGCTCGACCAACGCCTGCCCGAGGGCGCGACGATCATCGTAGAGGCCGTCTTGAAGCCCGGCGAGGCGCCCCGGCGATCGCAGAGCTTCACCCTGGGCGAGAGCGCCTACGCGTTGATCCTGACCCGCGGCGAGCAGGCCCAGCAGGCCGCCCCGCATCAACCCCCGCCCCAGCAGGGCCGCACGCAGGTCCCGCCACCCCGGGTCGATCGCGGGCTGAAGCCGGGCCAGGCCCGGGTGTTGGTGTTCGACGCCCACGATCAGCCCGTCGCGGATCTGCCGGTGATCATCAACAGCAGCCAGTCAACTGGCGGCGCTGGCAATCGCGTGGGTCGGACCGACGCCCAGGGCATGGCGATCATCGACGGTGTCCCCGTCGAAGACGACATGCTCGCGCAGGTCCGGGTCGTCTACGAGGGCGCGCCCTACTCCAGCACCCTGTTCGAGATGCCAGCCGACGCCGGCGCGGTCGTGATGATGCGGGTGTTCCGGCCCACGGGTGACCGCACCCGGGTTCGCAGCGCCCTGCAGATCGACGTGACCCCGCGCGAGAACGACATCGCCGCGGTCAGCTTCAACTACGCCGTGTTCGTCGACGGCGACGAGGCGTTTTGGTCGCCTGGCGGCATGACGTTGTTCGGCCCGCCCGGCACTCGCAGCATGCACATCATGGAGGAGTCCAAGGCGTGGTTGCTGCACGACGGCGAGACCCCTTGGGCCCAGCTCGACCGTCCGCTCGAGCCCGGCGTCGAGCTGCGCCTGAGCTTCGCGGTTGGGCTCCAGCACGACGGCAAGCTTGCGATCGAGTGGAGCACCCCGTTTCCCCTGGTCGAAGACGCCTCGCTCGTCAGCGTGCCCGAGGCCCTCGCGGTCACCCATGGGGTCGGCGGCGCGCCCGAGGTCGATCCCCACGCGGGCCGCGACGGCGGGCCGATCAAGCTGTACGAGCTGGGCTATCAGCCGTTTGCGATCGGCGTGTGCGATCTGCTGGCCCGCTCTGGCCATGGCTGCCCGTTCAGCAGCTGGGGCGGCACCGACGTCTCGATCGAGGTCGAGGGCCTGCCAACCCGCAACCGCGCGTGGCCCTACACCGCGTGGGGTCTGCTTGGCGTGACCGGCTTGGGGATCGCCATCACCATGCTCTTGCGCCGCCGCGTCGGCGTCCGCGAGGCCCTGCTGGCCCGGCGCGACGCGCTGATCGCCGAGCTCGTGAGCCTCGATGAGCGGGGTGGCGACACCCCCGAGCTTCGCAAGCAACGCGCCCAGATGTTGCGGACGCTGGATCGGGTGTACCGGCAGCTCGAGGCGCTGGGCCCCCACGGAACCAATAAGGTCGCGTAGGGGAGGCCGCGTGCTGGATCGCGTGGGCGCCCCAACCAACACCGCGTCGATCTTGCCCGTCGAGCTGCGCGGGGTGACCTGCCGGTTCGGCCGCAAGGCGGTGCTGCGTGGCGTCGAGCTCGAGCTTCGCGCCGGCGAGATCGTCGGTCTGCTCGGGCAAAACGGCGCCGGCAAGACCACGCTGTTCACGATCCTCGCTGGCCTGCGTCAGGGCGACGCGGGCGTGCGTCGGTTCGCGGGCGCCGAGCACCGCGAGGTCGGGCTCGAGGTCCGCGCCCGCCTGGCCTGGCTCGCCCATGATCCGCAGCTGTATCCGCTGCTCAGCGCCCGCGAGAACGTCGAGCTGTTCGTGGATCTGGCCGGCAGCACCCGCCCAAGCAACGCGCCCACCCCGACCGCCGTGCTCGAGCGCCTGGGCCTGGCCGACGTCATCGATCGGCCCGTCGGCACCTTCTCGCGCGGCATGGCTCAGCGGGTCGCGCTCGCCCGGGCGCTGGCGCTGGTCCCGGAGCTGCTGATCCTCGACGAGCCCTTCACCGCCCTCGATCGCGCGGGCAGGGAGCTGCTCGCCGATCTGCTCCGCGCCGAGGCCGATCGCGGCGCCGCCGTGTTGTTGTCGAGCCACGATCTAGACGTCATCGCCCAGCTCGTCGATCGAGCCTTGGTGCTCGAAGCCGGCGTGATCCAGACCGAGGTCCAGCGCGAGCCGCAAGCGACCAGCGAAGCGTTTCGGCAGCGCCTGAGCGCCAGCCTGTGAACACGCAGTCCCACCGGGGTATAAGCCAGCCTGCGCATGCGCCTGCTGCGACAGACCTGGCTCCTGACCCGCAACGACCTCCGGCAAGAGGCGCGGCGGCTCGAGCTGGTGTTGACCGCCGGCTTCTTCACGCTGGTCGTGGTCGTGATGTTCGCGCTCGCGTTCTTTGCCCTCGACGGCGTCGTGCAGCGCAAGGCGATCCCGGGCATGGTGTGGCTGTGCATCGCGTTCGTCGGCGCGCTCACGCTCACCCGGGTGTTCGATCGCGAGCGCGAGTCCAACACCCTCGCGGCGTTGTTGGCCGCGCCGGTCGACCGGCTCGCGATCTACCTGTCCAAGCTGGCGGTCACGCTGGTCGTGCTGCTCACGTGCTCGGCCTTGCTCGTGCCTGGGCTTGGCCTGCTGTTCCCGGCCTCGCAGGTGTTCGCCGCCGATCCGCTCGCGCTGATCGTGCTGATGGTGCTGGGGTGCCTGGGCTACGCCGCCGTCGGCACGCTGTTCGCGGCTGGGCTCGCAACCGGCAACGGCAAGAACGTGCTGTTGTCGGTGATCCTCTATCCCTTGACCACGCCGGTGCTGTTGTTCGCGCTGGTCGCCACGCAGCGGCTGCTGGAAGGGCACCCCGAGCTGTGGGCGACCCTCTCGCAGATCGCCGCGCTCGACGTCGTGCTGATCGGCGTGGGCGCATGGTTGTTCGAGACCGTGCTGATCGGCGCCGCGCACTCGAGCCAGCCGGCCCGATCGCCCGACGCGTCGTCTCGCGCCGCAGCGGCTCGTGCACGATCCACCCCAACGAACTGAGGAGCTAAGCGCATGAAGTACATCCCCTACGCGCTCTTGCTGGCTGCCGCCGCGCTGTTTCCCTACTGTGTGCAGCGCGTGTTTCTGCACACCCCGATCGAGGCAGAGATGGGCACCGCGCAGAAGATCTTCTACTTCCACGTCCCGCTCGCGTGGATCTGCATGCTGTTCGCCGTGATCTGCGGGGTCGCAGCGGGCGTGCAGCTGCGGCGCCGCTCGGACAAGGCCGAGGCGCTCGCGGTCGCGGCCGGCGAGATGACCGTGCTCGCTGGCGTCGGCGTGTTGATCACCGGCCCGATCTGGGGCGACGCGACCTGGGGGACCCCGTGGACCGGCGACGCCCGCCAGGTCTCGACCGCGCTGCTGTGGCTGGTGTTCGTGGCCTACTTGCTGGTCCGCGAGTACGGACCACCCAACTCCGAGCGCATCGCCGCGGCGCTGGCGATCTTCGGTGCGATCGACGTGCCGATCATCTACTACGCCGTGAAGATCTGGAAGACGACGCACCCGCAGACCGGGGTGGTCGGCTCGCTGCCCCAGAGCATGTGGAACACCCTGTTCGTGTGTCTGGCGGCGCTGATGATGTTGAGCATCGCGCTGGTCTGGATCCGCGCAGCGCAGGCGCGGATGGCGATCGCCCTCGACCAAGCGTGGATCGCCGCGGACACCCAGCCAGGGGCGGCGCAGCCGGCCTGAGGAGCTTTTTGTCATGAACGAACTCGACTTCGAGCAACCCGAGCAACCCGAGCAACCCGAGCAAGTCGGCGAAGCAGCCCAGACGCAGGCGCCCGGCACCAAGAAGGTCGAGGGCCGCGACCCGGCCACCGTCCGGCTCAAGCGCGCCTATGAAGCCGAGGTCGAGAACAAGGTCGCCTCGGACTACAGCCACATCGTGTGGGCCTACGGGGTGATCTGGGCGATCTTCGCGATCTACGGCGCGCTCTTGTGGCGCCGCGCCGTCGCCCAACGTGCCGACCTCGCCGCCCTCCAGGCCAAGCAAAAATGACCCTCGGCCACTTCATCTACATCCCTGGCATGTTGTTGCTCGGGATCGTGATCGGCTACGTGATCGGCGGTCGCAAGGCCGAGCTCGCAGCCGGGGATCAGGCTGACAAAGATCAGCGCAAGGCCGCCCGCGACGCGCGTCGACGTGCGCGCGAGTCCTGACGGATCGCCGCTGTGCCAGGATGAGCCGCGGGGGACTGCTTGCGACCACTCGACGCGGCGGCTATCAATGCCCGCCCGAGGAGGTCCCATGTACAACCCACAGATCAGCGACGAGCAAAACCAGCTAGTCGGAACCGCGCGCAAGTTCACCGCCGAAGTCATCATCCCGGCAGCGCACGAGTACGACGAGACCGAGACCTTCCCCACCGAGATCTTCCGCCAGGCGTGGGATCTGGGCCTGATGAACGTCGAGATCCCCGAGGCCTACGGCGGCCTCGGGCTTGGCACCGTAGAGGGCTGCCTGATCGCCGAAGAGCTGGCCTATGGCTGCCCCGCGGTTGCGACCTCGATGATGTGCAACCACCTTGGCGCGCTGCCCTTGATGGTCGGCGGCAGCGAAGAACAAAAGCACACCTGGCTCGAGCGGCTGATCGAGAACTTCGAGTTCATCAGCTACGCCTGCTCCGAGCCCGACGCCGGCTCCGACGTCGCCGGCATGAAGTCGCGCTTGGTGGCCAAGGACGGCGGCGGCTACTCGCTGACCGGGCAGAAGCGGTGGATCACCAACGCCGGCCAGGCCAGCATGTACACCGGGTTTGCGACGATCGACCCGGCGCTCAAGCACAAGGGCATCACCGCGTTCGTGGTCGATCGCCAGACCAAGGGCGTCAGCGTGGGCCGCAAGGAGAAGAAGCTGGGCCAGCGGGCCTCGGAGACCTCCGACGTGCTGTTCGACGACGTCGAGCTGGCTCCGCAGAACATCTTGGGCGAGCCCGGCAAGGGCTTCTATATCGCCATGGAGGTGTTCGACAAGTCGCGTCCAATGATCGGGGCCTCGTGCGCCGGGATCATTCGTCGCTGCCTCGACGAGTCGCGCAACTACGCGCTCGAGCGCAAGACCTTCGGCGTGCCGATCGCCAACCACCAGGCCATCCAGATGATCTTGGCCGACATGGCGATCGCCTACGAGGCCACCCGCGCGCTGTACCTCAAGGCCGCGTGGGAGGTCGACAACGACGTCAAGCGCACGATCACCTCGTCGCTGGCCAAGTGCTTTGGCGCCGACGCGGCGGTCAAGGCTGCGACCGATGCCGTGCAGGTGTTCGGCGGCTACGGCTACACCCGCGAGTACCCGGTCGAGAAGCTGTACCGTGACGCGAAGTTGATGCAGATCTACGAGGGCACCTCGCAGGTCCAGCGGATGGTCATCGCCAAGAACCTCCTGCGCTCATAGTCATGACTATGACCCCCACAGGCGGTTTCGCACTTCGCAGGTCACTCGCTTCGCTCGCTCCCAACGGGGTGGCTGTTGGCATGCGCATGTGTGGCCCCCTGGGAGGGGGCTCTCGTCTGGCCACCTGCAGGCACTGGGGACCGCTCCACTCACGTGTTGTGCTTTGTGAACCGGGTACCCCTCCACTCACGTGTGGTTGTTTGTGAACTGGGGGGAGTCTCTCGCTGATGCCTGATTTGGGGAGCGCCATCGGTGTGTTCGACAGCGGGGTTGGGGGGCTGACGGTGCTCGCGGCGCTGCGTGAGCGGCTGCCCAACGAGCGCTTCTTGTATCTTGGTGACACGGCGCGGCTGCCTTATGGGAGCAAGAGTCCTGACACTGTGCGTCGCTACGCTCGCCAAGCTGCGGGGAAGCTGGTCGAGCGTGGGGTCAAGCTTTTGGTTCTGGCTTGCAACACGGCTTCGGCGGTTGCTGTCGATGATCTGATCCAGGCGTTCGCGCCGCTTCCGGTGATCGGCGTGGTCGAGCCCGGGGCCGCGGCCGCGTGCGCGGCGACCCGCAGCGGGCACGTGCTGATCACCGGCACCGAGGGCACCGTGTCGGGCGGGGCGTACCAGCGGGCCATGCTCGCCCGCCGCCCCGAGCTGAAGATCGACGCGGTCGCGTGCCCGATGTTCGTGGCCTTGGCCGAAGAGGGGTGGATCGAGGGTCCGATCCCCGAGGCCGTCGCCCGCCGCTACCTCGAGCTCGAGCTCGCCGGGCCCGAGCGCACCCGTGTGGACACCGTGGTCCTCGGCTGCACCCACTTCCCGGTGCTTCGCGGGGTCCTCGAGCGTGTCTGCGGTGGAGCCGTGCGCTTCGTCGACTCCGCGCAGACGACCGCGGCCGTGGTCGCCGAGGTGCTCGCGCGCGAAGGTCTCGCCAACCCCAACACCGATGGCACGGCGCGCGTGCGCCTGCTGGCGACCGATGCCCCGGAGCGGTTCGCCCGTGTCGGCTCGGTGTTCCTCGGTCACCCGCTGGCGTCCTCCGAAGTCGAACTCGTCGACCTGTAGACGCGCAGAGACGATCTCCGGCCGCGTCAAATCAACACTGGGCAGGTGTACCGGTCCAGACACCCAAGTGAGCCAAGAACCTGGCTCGCGCCCATGAAAAGCCGCACCCGAGCTGAAAAACAGGTGGCCCGTGTCTCTCGTACTTGTAGTACCGTCCGGGTACGAGACATGTAAGTCGGCAACTCGCGTCCCGTTGCCCGACGAGCTTCCAACCTGCGCTCGCGCAGCTGTTTGCACGCTGCCCGAGATCGTGTCCCAAGAACCACACCATGCCCGATCCTGCTCGCGCGGGTCGACTGCTCGCGCGGCAAGTCGAGCATGCTGCCCTGCATGCGCTCGAGCCTGTTCAATCTGTCCTGAATGATCACCCCTGACAGCACCCGAGAGACATCGAACGATGTCAGGAACCGGTAAACAGCTGGGGGCTCTTGTGATATATCAGGCCGCCTTGGTTACTACCCGTGCGGCGCGTCCGACTGGTTTCGCACCGACAAGGAGCCCCCTCCTGTGAAGCGTTCCCTGCTCAAGTCCCTGATCTCCGTCTCCCTGGTGACGGTCCCTGGCTTCGCGCTGCTGCTCACCCCAGAGCTAGCAGAGGCTGCGCCACCGTCCAGTGACAAAGGCGTCATCAATGGCGTCGTCAAAAACTCGACGAACAGCCAGCCGATCGAAGACGCGATCGTCATCCTGCAGTGCACTTGCCTCAGCGGCGAGGTCGAGCGCAGGACCAACAGTCGCGGGATCTACTCGTTCGCGGATCTGCCCTCGGGCAACTACACGATCCAAGTGCTCTCGGGTAAGGCGAACGTCTCCAAGATCACGCAGCTGCCGCGTGGCGCCAAGTTCCGGGCCAACTTCTCGCTCAACCCCGAGCAAGATCAGGTCATCGAGATCGTCGTCGAGGCTGCGCCCGTCGCCTCCAACCCGGCGGCCGCGATGACCATCGGCATGGAGGAGGCCAAGCAGCTCCCGGTCGGCTCCAACACCAGCCGCGACTTCACGGCTGTCGTCGACATCTCGCCCACGGCCAGCCGCGACGCCGCCGGCATCTCGCTCGCTGGCACCACCGGCGCCGAGACCAAGTACACCGTCGACGGCGCCAACATCACCAACCCCGCGTTCGGCACGGTCGGCGCCTCGATCGTCCAGGAGTTCATCCAGGACGTCGAGATCAAGGAGTCCGGCTACGACGCCGAGTTCGGCGGAGCCTCGGGCGGCCAGGTCTCGGCCCGCCGCGTCGCAGGTACCAACACCCTTCGCGGTGAAGCGGGCGTCCGGTTCACGCCGCGCCTCGCCGAGCCCCGCCTGATCACCGCAACGGACGAAGCCCTGCGCGTGACCCAGGTCGGCGACTTCCAGGCCCAGGCCTACGCGGTCGTGTCTGGCCCGATCAAGAAGGACAAGGTGTTCTTCACGGTCGGCCTCGCGCCCGGCGGGACCCAGTTCACGCTGACCCAGAGCTTCTATAACCGGCAAGATCTCGACGGATCCGGCGGCTACGAAGACTGCCCCTACGAGAACGGCACCAACGACTGTGTGGAGGGGGGCAACTACATCGCCTCTACGAAGTTCGCCTCGCAGAAGTTCCGGACCGGCGCGATCAATTTCCAGTACATCGCCGGCATCGACTGGGCCGTGACCCCGCGCCACAAGCTTGGCTTGACCGCGCTCGGCGGCCCCAGCTTCTTGCGCACCACGTACCGGCTGCCGTTCAGCTTCGATCCAAACGCGTTCGGCACCAACCCGAGCTCGGATCCGCTTGGCGGCGCCGCTCGGATCGCAACCGGCGTCGTCAACGATCACTTCGGCACCACGCTCGGGCACACGACCTCGGTTGGCCTCAACTACGAAGGCCGCGTGCTCGACGACAAGATGGAGATCGACGCGGGCGTCTCCTACTACCAGTCGGTCTACGAAGACGCCTGGCGGCTCGACAACCCCAACCTCAAGAACCTCCCGGCGACCCAGGAGCAGGACTCGCAAGGTCGCAACCTCTACGAGTTCCTCGATCGCGCTGGCGCGGTCGGTGACGTAGAGGGCGTCGACGAGGCCTGCAACGGCGCGGATCTGCCGGGCATCGCCTGTCCAACGCGGCGCTGGCTCTCGGGCGGTATCGGCGAGTACGACCGTGACATCCAGCGGCGCGTGCAGGCCAACTTGGCCTTCACCCACTTCTTCGAGGCCGCGGGCTCGCACCAGGTCAAGTGGGGCGGCTCGATGTCGTGGGACAACCGCCGCAGCATCTACACCTACTCCGGCCAGAACGAGGCAGACTTCTACGACAACTGCGCCGCTGGTGACGAGGGCGGCGGCGAGTACTGCTACAACGCCGCGGACAACACCTACGAGTTCGATCGCTCGACGCGGGTCAACAACCACCGCTTCATCCGGGTCGACACCGACAACCCCGACAACCGCTTCACGCGTGGCTTTGGGTCGATCCGCCACGAGCAAAAAGACCTGCGCGCCATCGCAGATCCGCTTGGTCGTGGTGTCCGCATGGACAACTACGACGAGACGCTCTCGACCTTCAACTACGGCGTCTTCCTGCAAGACAAGTGGGCGATCCTGTCCAACCTCTACATCAGCGGCGGCGTTCGCTGGGAGGTCCAGGACATGCGGGACATCTTCGGCGACACGAAGATCCTGATCTGGGACAACGTCGCGCCCCGCGTCGGCGTCGTCTACGACTGGACCGACGAAGGCAAGAGCCGGCTCTACGCCAGCTACGGGTGGTTCTACCAGCCGCTCCCGCTGCAGCTGAACAGCCGCGTGTTTGGTGGCCTCGTCGGCGTCAACCGCTTCTACAACCAGAGCGACTGCTTTGGTCAGACCACCACGGTCAACGGCGACACGCATCCGCGCGTCGATGACCAGGGGCAGCCAACCGAGTGGTGCGTCGACACCAACCAGGGCACCACCGGCCTGACCGAGGGCGCGATCGTCCCGCGGCTCAAGGGCAACTACAACCAGCAGTTCCAGGTCGGCTACGAGCAAGAGGTCGTCGAGGACTTGGTCCTCGGGTTCCGCTGGCTGCACACCGATCTCGGCCGCGCGGTCGAGGATGTGTCCGTCAACGGCGGCCAGACCTTCATCATCGCCAACCCTGGCGAGGCCGTCAGCGACAAGCACATCCAAGAACAAAGGCAGCTCTGCTCGGATCTGCAGTCGCAGTTCGACGCGTTCGATCCAAACGACGAAGAGAAGAACACCGTCGCCCGCGAGCTCAACGCGTGTAACAACAAGACCCTCGCGTTCGAGCAGATCAACGAGCAGTTCGACAAGCCCACCCGCAACTACGACGCGTGGACCTTCCAGCTGCAAAAGCGCTTCGCCAAGAACTGGCTGTTGCTCGCCAGCTACACCTACAGCCGCCTGGTCGGCAACTACGACGGCTTCGTCGACCCGATCAACGGCTCGGTCAACATCGGCGCCAGCGCCCAGTACGACACGCCCGAGCTGGTCCGCAACAGCTACGGCCCGCTGTCCAGCAACATCCCGCACCGCGCCAAGATCGACGGCTTCTACAGCTTCGACCTCAAGCAGGCTGGCCGGCTCACGCTGGGCACCAGCTTCCGGTTCCAGTCCGGGTTCCCGGTCAACGTTCGCTCGGATACCCCGAACTTCAACTACGCCGGGTCGTTCCTGATCTACATGCTCCCGCGTGGGTCCGGTGGCCAGGTCCAGCCCAACTACCAGTGGAACCTGAGCGCTGGGTATGCCTACCCGCTGCCCAAGGACCTCGAGATCGAGTTCAACGCGCGCGTGTTGAACGTGACCAACGCCAAGGCCGTGCTCCGGGTCGATGACGTCTACACCTTCCAGGCTGCTCGCCCGATCGCTGGTGGTGACCTTGGGGATCTGAAGCACGCGAAGGTGTGGGCCCAAGGCGGCGGAGCTGACAACTTCTTTAATCGCACGATCGTGCAGCCGCAGGGCAACTACGGGGTTGAGACCTCGTTCCAGCAGCCGTTGTCGGCGCAGTTCGAGCTGAAGCTTCGGTTCTGAGTTGTCGTTAGAGCCTACTGTTTGAGGGGGGCGGCCTTTGGGTCGCCTTTCTCAATTTTGGGGACCTGGGTTGGGGGCCGGGCCCGGGCTGGCTGGTTGGGCGCGTCCGGGCTGCAACCACCGACCGGGATGGTTGGTTGTTCGCGGTGGGTAGCGTGCCGATGTTGGGCGGGCCCGGGCTGCAACCCCTGACCGGGATGGTTGGTTGTTCGCGGTGGGTAGCGTGCCGATGGGGGCGGGCCCGGGCTGCAACCCCTGACCGGGATGGTTGGTTGTTCGCGGTGGGCAGCGTGCCGATGGGGGCGCGCCCGGGCTGCAGACGACCCCAACCCGGCTACGGTCTACTCCAGTCTCGTGACCCCGCTTCCTTTGGAGCTTTCTTCTTGGCCCGACCTCGCTTCTCTTCGCTAATCTCCACGTGCGTAGATACGCCGGGTTGGGGCCGTCTCCGGCCTGGTGGGCGCTCGTCGCTTTTCGGGCGTGGTCTCCGATCTGGGCAATCGGACGGATGTCGGTGGTTGCGTCGATGAGTCATGCGGATGACCGACGCTTCGCGGAGAGGCCCGTGCTTGCGTTGAGTTCTACGCGTGGATGCGGGGGGGCGGGCCAACAAGGCTCGTCGTGTGACGAGCATCTTTGGGGTCGCAGATCTTCAGCGAGTTCGAGCGGCCGCGACGCGCATATCGACGGCGCCCGATCGCTCGGATCGGAGACCACGCCCGAGGACGACGAGCGCCCACCAGGCCGCAGACGGCCCCAACCCGGCGTATCTACGCACGTGGAGGTTAGCGAAGAGAAGGCCAGTCGGGCCAAGTAGAAGGGACGGGAGGAAGCGGGGTCACGAGACTGGAGTAGACCGTAGCCGGGTTGGGGTCGTCTGCAGCCCGGGCGCGGTGCCCCGTCGGCACCCGACTCACCGCGAACAACCAATCCGAGCTCGAGCATCGAGAGCCTGGTTACGCGTAAGTCCAATTGTGTGGGTGCGTTGCTGGGAGGAACCCGTCGCGAACCGGGGTCGAATGCTCGGGGCCCGAATGCGAGGCCGAAGTGTCACGATATACGCTGTCTAGGCTTGCGGTGGTTGCATCGCTGCTGGCTACGGGGATCTGCATGCTGGGGGTGGTGGGGGTGGTCCAGGCTGCGCCGCCGTCTAGCGCGAGCACCAGTGGGAGTATCTCGGGGGTTGTGAGCAGTGGCGACGACAAAGAGGCGGTCGCGGGGGCGCTGGTCGTGCTCTCGTGCAGCTGCTTGAAAGATGAGATTCAGGTCTACTCCAATGCGCGGGGGGTGTATTCGGTGTCGGGGCTGCCGGCGGGGTTGTACACGGTGCAGGGGTTTTACGACGATCAAGAGGCGAGTAGTCGGGTCGAGCTGCAGCGCGGGGGCAAGCTGCGGGCGCACTTGGGGCTGCGAGGGGGGCGGCGGGCGAAGGACACGGTACTCGTGGTTCGGACACCGGTTGATACCAGGACGCCGACGACGGTCACCCGCATCACGGGGGACGAGCTGCGGATTCAAAATGGCGGGGACGGGATCAATAATGATGGGTTCTCCGGCGTGATGGATCTGGTCCCGACCTCGAATGACAATGGGCCGCGCAAGGCGATGGTGGGGCTCTCGGACGCGGAGCAGAACTATTCTGTCAATGGGCACAACGCGAATGACGCGACCATGGGCGCAGCGGGGGCGGCGATCATTCGTGAGTTCGTTGCCGAGGCGGAGGTGCTCGAGGCCGGGTATGAGGCGGAGCACGGCAACGCCTCGGGCGGGCAGATCAACGTGCGGCGGCTGGCGGGGACCAATGATCTGCGGGGAACGGCGGGGGTCCGGTTTTCGCCGCGGTTGGCCGATCCGCGCACGATCCTGGCGACCGACGAGGCGCTGCGGGTCACGCAAAACCCCGACTATGGGGGTGGGGCGTATGTGGCGATCTCGGGTCCCATTGTTGAAGATCGGTTGTTCTACTCGGTCGGGCTCAACTTTTCGGGGGCCAAGCACACGCTGACCCAGAGCTTCTACCATCGGGTCGATCTCGACGATTCGGGCGGGTACGCCGATTGCCCGTACGAAAACGGGACCAACGACTGCGTGACAGACGGCAACTACATCGCCTCGCAAAAATTTGCGGACCAGAAGTTTGCGACCGGGGGCGTGCAGATTGGCTGGCTAGGTGGGCTGGACTGGCGGATCCGGCCGCAGCACACCTTGGGGCTCACGGTGCTCGGCGGGCCGTCGTTCTCGAAGACGAGCTATCGGCTGCCGTTTTCGGTGGATCCGGTCGCGTTTGGGACCAACCCCGACGCGGCGCTGGGTGGCAGCGCGCGGATCGCAACGGGGATCGTGGATGATCACTTTGGCACGGATCTGGGCATCAGTAACTTGATCGGGCTCGAGTACCACGGCCGCGCGCTCGACGGGCGGATGGAGATCGACGCGCAGGTCAGCTACTGGCAGGGCTCCTCGCAGATGGCGTGGCGGCTCGAGGATCCATCGCAGAGGACCCGACCGGCCACCCAAGAACAGACCGCGAACGGTCGGAGCTTGATCGAGTACCTCGACCGCGAGGGGCGGACCAGCCTGGTGCCAGGGGTCGAGTCGGCCTGTAATGACGCGACGCTGCCCGGGAACGCGTGTCCGGTGCGGACCTGGGTGTCGGGCGGGCTTGGCCAGTACGAGCGCGACGTCGCCCGGCGGGTCGAGGGCAGCTTGGATCTCACCCACTTCGTGGACTCCAAGCAGGCCCGCGGCGGCAGCCACCAGGTCAAGTACGGCGCGTCGGTGGGGTGGCTGCAGCGCCAGAGTCAGTATCAGTACTCGGGCAGCAACGCGGGCGACTTCATGGATCATGGCTGCACGGCCGACGAGGTCGGGGGCGGGGAGTACTGCTATAGCGACGAGGGTGGATACCGCTTCACCAAGTCGGATCGGGTCAATAACCATCGCTACGCGATCGTGGACGGCAACAACCCCGACAACATCACCACATTTGGCTACGGCACGGCCCGCCACGAGACGGGTGAGCTGCGGGCGTTGGCGGATCCGCTTGGCCGCGGGGCCCGGGTCGATGGCTACGAAGAGACGCTGTCGACCATGAACTACGGGGTGTACCTGCAAGATCGGTGGGCGGTCACCCCCAGCTTGGTGCTGACCGGCGGCGTTCGCTGGGAGCTGCAGGACATGCGCGACATCTATGGCCGCAGCCAAGTGCTGATCTGGGACAACGTCGCGCCCCGGGTTGGGGCCGTGTACGACTGGACCCAAGAGGGCCGCAGCAAGCTCTACGCCAGCTATGGGTGGTTCTATCAGCCGCTGCCCTTGCAGCTCAACAGCCGCGCATTTGGTGGGTTGGTCCAGGTGACCCGCGGCTACCAAAACAGCGACTGCTACAATCGAGTGACACAGGTCAACGATGATGCCCACCCCCGGGTCGACAATGGCGGGCAGCCGACCGAGTGGTGCGTTGACGGGGGCGGGTCCACGACCGGTCTGACCGGCGGGGCCGTGGCGCCCGGTCTGAAGGGGCCCTACAACCAGCAGTTTCAGCTTGGCTACGAGCAAGAGCTGGTCGAGGATCTGGTCGTCAACATGCGCTGGGTCCACCAGGATCTAGGTCGCGCCGTCGAGGACGTCTCGACCAACGGCGGCACCGACTTCATCATCGCCAACCCCGGCCGCGAGGTGTCCAAGTCCGCGATCGCGGCCCAGGATGCCATGTGCGCCGAGCTAGAGGCCAAGTTCGAGGGGCTCCCGGATGACGCCGACGACCGCGGCCAGCTCGCCCGCGAGCTCTCGCGCTGCGAGTTCACGGCCGGTGCGTTTCGTGAGCTCGGCAGCATGTTCCCCAAGCCGATCCGGACCCTGGACGCATACACCGTGCAATTGACCCGGCGCCTGGCCAAAGGCTGGAGCGTGCGCGCGAGCTACACCTACTCGCGCAACGTCGGCAACTATGATGGCTACACCGATCCGGTCAATGGCTCGATCAACCTCGGCGCCAGCACCCAATACGATACGCCCGAGCTGGTCCGCAACAGCTATGGGCCGCTGACCGGGACCGTGCCGCACATGCTCAACCTCGACGGCATCTATAGCTTCGATCTACGCAGGTCGGGGCGGCTGACCCTGGCGACAAACGTTCGGGTTCGCTCGGGGGTGCCGATCAGCGTGCGGACCGACTCCGCGAACGCGCAGTATCGCGGCGCGTACTTGACCTACCTGCTCCCGCGCGGCGCGGGTGGCCGGGTCGAGACCAACTACCGGGTGAACTTGACCGCCTCGTACACCTACCCGCTGAAGGAGGATCTCGAGCTCGAGTTCATTGGCCGGATCGTGAACGTCACCAACGCCAAGGCCGCCCTGCGCGTCGACGAGGTCTACAGCTTCGACGGCGCCCGGCCGATCGCGGGGGGCGACATTGGCGATCTCAAGCACGCCAAGGTCCATCGGCCCGGCGGCGGCTCGGGGTTCTTCAACCGCGAGATTGTCCAGCCGCAGGGCAACTTCGGGGTCGAGACCCGGTTTCAGCAGCCGGTGTCGGCCCAGTTCGAGCTCGCGCTGCGGTTTTGAGCAGCTCAGTGCTGGATCGAGGGGGTCGGCGGTGGCGCGCCACCGTAGTCGGCCCCGCCTTCGTCACCGTCGCCGTCGCCGGTCGTGTCACCGTCGCCGTCACCATCACCATCACCATCGCCATCACCGTCGCCATCGCCGTCGCCGTCGCCGTCACCATCGCCCGGGCCGCCGTAGTCGGCGCCGCTCTCTTCGGCGGTGGTCTCGGCGGTGTCGGTGGTGTCGGTGGTGTCGGTCCCGCCGCTCTCGGTCTCGGCGCCGGTGGTCATGCCGGTGCTGGTCATGCCCGTTGTCTGTGTGGTGCCGTCACCACCGCTGTCGCCGCAGCCCAGCATGCTCAGACCGACGACCAAGACCATGGTGCCGAGTCGGGTTGGACTTGGCGCGGCGACGGTCTGGATCGACGCGCCGCAAAATGGGCACGCGGACTCGTGGACTTGAACGTGGCGGTGGCAGCCGTGGCAAACGAGCATTCCCCAGCATACCGAAGTTGCGGCGCGTCTACCGGATTTTTTGGCGCGGGTCGCAACTGCCCGCGCAGGGCTCATCGCGAGGGCTTGGGGGGCCGGCTTGGACTACGAGCGCCCAGGATCGGCGACGCGGCCCATGAACAGCGCCGCGCCGCTGGTTTGATCGTGGATGAAGAACAAGAACGGGCGATCGAAGGTCATGACCATAGGGGGCGGCGCCGTGCCCCGACCGTAGCCCGTGGCAACCGCGGTCGCGGCCGCGGCCTCGGTGCCCATCTCGTCGACCTTGACGAAGGTCTTGTGGAACACCTGCGAGATGAAGATGCGCTCCTGCGGATCTGTAGGGGCGGCGATATCAGTGAAGTCTGCGCTCGCGCGATCGAAGGCCGCGACGGCGCCCAGCGCTCGCAGTGGCTTCGCGAGCTCGAGCGAGTCGGCCGGGGACAGCTCGAAGCGCGGCAGGGACAGCTGGACTTGCCGCTCTGCGCCGGTTTCACCGCTGAGCCACCGCTGAACCGTGGCGAGCTCCAAGCCTGCTTCGACCTCGGCCAGCTGCTTGCCCTCGCGCGGCAGCACCAGCGTCATCGCAAACCCCGGCGCCGAATACCGCAACGTGACGACTTGAACCTCCTCGCTCTCTTCGTAGGTGTAGTAGTGCGTCGCGTGCATCATCTTCACCTTGGTGTTCGCGCCAACGGCATGAAAGCTCGCGCTTGTCGTCTGCTTGGCTTCGAAGGGCTGGCGCCAGTCGGCGAGGAAGTAGATGGCGTTGGTCAGGACCAGGCGGGTCTGGGCGTCGACGCCCCCGGGTGGGATCAGATCGACGATCCGCGCTTGGGTCTGGTCTTTGACCCAGGCGTTGATGTGGGCCCGGGTTGGCTCGACCGCCCCGACAAAGTCAACGAGCTCGAGGGGCGCGCGCAGCTTGGACGCGAGCGCGCTCATGTACGCCGCCTCGAAGCTGAAGGTCTGCTCACCAAACAGGCGATTGGCCGCGAGCAGGGTCAAGGCTGGCACGCCCGTCCAGCTGTCCAACAACGCGCCGGTCGAGGCCGCTACGTCGGCGGTCGCGGGGAGCTCGTCGAGGTGCAGCGCGCTCCCGAGCTGGTCGCGGGTCGCCCCTTTGGCGCCGAGCCAGGTCATGGTCAACGCCACGTGCACGCTGGCCGGGGAGATCGTCAGGTTGCCCGGGCGCTCGCGCAGCTGGCCCCACAGATCCAGGCCAAACCCATTGATCGCGGCCCCGAGGGGATCGGGGATCACGACCGCCTCGGCCGAGGGATCGGCGACAGAAACGGGCGCGGGCTCGGGCTTCGGGGCCGCGGCCTTGGTGGCCGGGTCGACGCTGGTGGTGCTCACGGGTGGAGGCTCGTTCGCCGTCGAGCACCCGCTCAGTCCGATCACGAGCAGGCTCGCGGGCAGGACACGGGCCGCGAGGGCTGAGAAAGACACGAGCGCGCGGAGGCGGGGCATGCCCCAGGATTGCCTACCAAGCGCGCGCTGTCACCCCGCACAGGCTCAGGTCGCTGGCGCTACTTCTCGAACGGAACCCGCCCGTCGGGCAGCTCATCGGCCCGGATCGGCCTGCCTGAGCCCATCTCCTCGACCAGCCTGGACACCCGGGGCTCGGTGATCTCGATTGGCCCTTCGGCCTCGCGGCGGGCGGGATCCTTGTGCTCGCGGATGATCCGAAACAGGCCGTTGTCAAACGGTACGCCCTGGGCCGCGGCGACTGGCTCGATCCGCTCGCGCATGTCCATGCGATCCATCTCGATCGCGCGGTGATGACAAAACGGGTTGTTGCCCGGTCGCCCAAGCAGCGGCTCGTTGGCGGCGGTGCAGCCCGACATGCACGTGGTCGCGTAATAGCACTCACGGCAATAGCCCCACAGATCATCGATTGTGCGGCGCCGGATATAGGTCATCTCGGGCGCGCCCTGCCAGATCGGATCAAAGCCGTGCTCGCGCCACGAGCCCGCGACGTTGGCCGGCCCACCCAGACTCGGGCAGTTCTTGAGCATGCCGTTGCTCTCGATCCCGATCGTTGACTTGCCGGCCGAGCAGCCCCGGTAGTGCAGCTTTTGGTAGCGGCGCAGCTTGGCCTCGAACGGCCCGAAGTAGCCAAGGTTGTTGGCCGGCCAGATCCGCACCTTCAGCTCGTGGGCCCGATCCGCGATCCGGTCGAGCTGCTCGAACAGCTCGAGGAAGCGGTAGGGCTGCAAGATGATGTCGGCGTTGTCGGCCGCGTTGCCGTGGGCGACCGTGATCTGTAGCTGCCACGAGTGCGCGCCGGCCTTGGCGATCAGCTCGAGCAGCGGCTCGTGGTCGCCAAAGTTGACTTGATTGATCTGCGAGTTGACCGAGACCTTCGCGCCCGCCGCTCGGAGGTTGGCCAGGGCTTCGAACGCGCGCTTCCAGCTGCCCTCGCGGTTGCGCAGGCGATCGTGCGCGGGCTCGAGCCCGTCGATCGAGACCGACACGCTCTGGATCCCGGCCTCGACCATGGCCTCTGCGCGGGTCTTGGTCACGCCGAGACCCCCGGTCGTCATGGTGCAGGTCATGCCGCGCTCGCGGATCCGCCGGATGACGAGCAAGAAGTCGTTGCGCAGGTACGCCTCGCCGCCGATCAGGACGACCTCACCGACGCCAGCCTCGGCCAGATCATCGACGAGCCGCAGGGCCTCGTCGGTGCTCAGCTCATCCGCCCGCGGCTCGCCGGCCCGCGGCCCGCAGTGGAGGCAGCGGTGGTCGCACGCGAGCGTGAACTCCCACACCGCCAACGCCGGCCGCGGCGCGTCCTCGTTGGTCATGAACTTGCGCCCGCGGCCCTTGGGCAGCGGCGAGGTCACGACAGGCAGGCGCTTGCGAGCATCCTTGAGGCGCATGCGAAGAGCATACGCCAGAATGGATGCGTTCTGGCGCGACCAAGCGCAGCCCGAAGCCGACCGAGAGATACAGCAGACCCGCGAGCGCAGTGCGAAGGCGGCCGGCGAGAATGGAGCGCCGTCCGGTGGCCGTGGGAGCCCAGACAAGAGCCCCGCTAGGGGGCCAATGATGCCCCCGCGGACCGCCAACCCATTGGGAGCGAGCGAAGCGAGTGACCGCGCAGTGCGAAGGCGGCCGGCGAGCACATCGCGAGAATGGAGCGCCGTCCGGTGGCCGTGGGAGCCCAGACAAGAGCCCCCTGCTAGGGGGCCAATGATGCCCCCGCGGACAGCCACCCCATTGGGAGCGAGCGAAGCGAGTGACCGCGCAGTGCGAAGGCGGCCGGGGGGGTCATAACTAATGCAGGACGACTTTGAGGAGGATGAAGGAGCCGACCAGCAAGATCGTGAACGCGATCGTCACCAGGTTGAAGTAGCGATCGATCAGGTCGCGGGCCTGATCACCAAACCGGCGGATCACGGCGGCGACCAGGAAGAAGCGCGCGCCACGGCCCACGATGCTGGTCGCAATGAAGGCTGGCAGGTTGATCTTCGCGACGCCAGCGGCCACCGTGAACACCTTGTAGGGGATCGGCGTGAACCCAGCTGCGAACACGACAGGGACCCCGTACTGATTGTAGAGCCCCGTGACCTGCTCGAACTTCGCCGCCGAGAACACCCGGGGGATCAGCATGGGCTCGACGGTCGCCCACAGGCCCCAGCCGATGTAGTAGCCCAGGATCCCACCGATCACCGAGCCGGCCGTACACCACGCCGCGAAGCGGAACGCCCGAGTGGGTGCCGACAGCGCCAGCGCGATCAGCAGCACGTCCGGCGGGATCGGGAAGAAGCTCGACTCCGCGACCGCCAGCAGAAACAACGCGGCCACGCCGTAGGGCGAGTCGGCCCAGCTGAGCACCCAGTCGTAGAGCCTGCGCACCACGTTGGGTTTGGCGGCTGGCTCGGGCTTGGGCTCAGGCGAAGTGGTGTCAGCCTGCTCGGAGTCGCTCACAGCGGCGGAATCTAGCGGTTTTCGGTGACACCGACCAGAGTGCCAACCACGCGGGCGCACGCGACCCAAACCGGGCGGCGCGCACCACCGTCATTTTTCGCAATCGCGACCTGCCCGCGATACTCTAACGACTGACCACGGACGCGACCCTTGGACAAGGCTCATCCAGTGCAGGACTACCTCAAGATGTTCTTGATCGCGCTCGTCACCTCGGTGGCGGTGCTGTTCTCGCTGGGGCCGTTCATGATGAAGATGCAGGCTGTAGAAGGGCCGCGGCCACAGGCCGAAGGCCCCACGCAGCCGGCCGCCGTGGACCCGCAGCCGCAGCAGCCGGCCGCACCCGCGCAGCTGACCGCGCCCAACCTGCAAGGTCTCGACCTGCGCGAGGCCCGGGATCGCTGGCGCGAGGGCGGCATCGTGATCATCGAGGACAGCCAGCGAATCGACGCGACCGTCGAAGCGGGCACGATCTTGTCGCAGAGCCCCGCTGGTGGGGCCCCGCTGCAGACCAAGGAGATCCGGGTCGTGGTCGCGGCCGCGCCAGAGCTGGTCACCGTGCCCAGCGTGATCGGCAAGTCGGCGACGACGGCGACCGAGGCGCTGGTCAAGGCCGGCTTCGAGGTCCCCGCGCCAGAGACCGAGGCCTCGAGCGAAGCGGCTGGCGTGGTGCTTCGACAAGAGCCCAACGCCGGCAGCAAGAGCGAGAAGGGCTCGCTGGTCCACCTGGTCGTGGCGGGAGACGGCGGCGCTGAGGGGAGCCCCGCCAGCGAGGGGCTGATCGAGGTGCCCAAGCTGCGCAACCAAGCGATCGGGAGCGCCCGCAAGAAGCTGGAGTCGGCGGGGCTCAGCGTTGGCTCGGTGCGCGAGCGCGAAGACCCCGAGCTCGGTGGCGGGCGCGTGCTCTCGCAGAGTCCAGACGCCGGTTCGAAGGTCGCACCGGGTACGGCCGTCGACCTCGTCATCGTCGCGCCGAATTGAATTTTACCCCCACAGAGAGTTTGGCCCTTCGCCGACTGCAGCCGCTGACGCGTCTGGTCGCTTCGCTCCTCGGGGGTGTTTGTTCGCATCCGCATGTGTGGCCCCCTTGTATGATGCAGGTGGCTTCGGCGGACGTGCACGGGTGCTTGGTCGACGCTCCTCGGTGTTTGTTTGCATCCGCATGTGGGCCCCTGGGAGGGGGCTCGGGTGGCTTTGGCAGACGTGCGCGGGTGCTTGGCCGACGCTCCCCGGGGTGTTTGTTTGCATCCGCATGTGGCCCCCTGGGAGCCCTGAAAGGGGGCTCAGGTGGCTTCGGCGGACGTGCACGGGTGCTTCGCCGACTGTGGCCGCTTCGCGGCTGGTCGCATCGCTCCTCGGGTGGCTCCGGCGTGGGTCTTTGGTGATCGTTGAGCGGGAGATCGTTGGCGATGGGCGGGGCAGACCGCCCTCGTTCGGCCGCCTGTGTGTGGGGGTCGGGAGCCGGCTGAACGTTGTTTGGCGGTCGCCGTGCGGATCCGGGCACTGCGCGAGGCCGGTGCGGCGACACCGGCGTGATCGGATCATGCGCTGTGGGTACTCTCGGATCGGGCCCCTCGATCGCCATGCGCCGTCTATCTTCGACTCATCTCGTGTTGGGCTTGGCGATCTTGCCTGCCTGCTCCTCCGACCTCAGCGGCGGCGATGCCCCTGAGTCCTTCAGCTCGGAGGGGACGGACAGCGGGCCCGACACGGGGGACGGCGACGGCGATCCCCCCACCGGTGACGGCGACGGGGACGACGGCGCGGATGCTGGCGACGGCGACGGGGACGGCGACGGCGACGGCGACGGCGCGTGTGGGCTCGACTGCGGTGAAGGTTACTGCATCGAGCTTGGCAACGAGCAGTATTGCGAGTGTCCCGAGGGCACCGACTGGGGTCCCCACTATTGCGATCCATGCTCGGTCACCGACGCGGCGGGCAGCCACGACCTCGAGCTCGAGGTGTTGAAATTCGATGGGCGGTTCTTGCTCAACGGGGCGCCGCCGCCCAAGTCCGAGTACGACGATGCCAACTTGTGGTTGGAGAATTCCGCGACGGCCGACCGCGTCTGGCTTGGCAACACCCATGACGGGCAGTTCGCCGTGCGCGTCACGCCAGGCATCTACGACGTCATCTATGAGGTCGAGACCCCAGGCGCTCTGATGCCGCACAACCTCCGGGTTCGGCTCGAGCGGCTGGCGCTGTTCGAGGCCGGCAGCGCCGACATCGACATTCGGGTGGCGTCGCGCACCGGAGACATCCTGCTCGATGGCGTCGCCCCACCGGTCAGCGAGTACGACGACGCCAACCTCCTGTTTCGAGATCCGGCGACCGGCGCCGAGGTCAAAGCAGGCAACACCCACGACGGCGCATACGCGATCCGTCTGGTCCCGGGCGAGTACGACATCATCTATCGGGTCGAGACCCCAGGGCCTGTCACGCCGCGCAACGATGGAGCGGTGCTGGCAACCGTGGTCGTGTCCAACGACGCCGACTTCCCGATTCTGATCTCGAGCGTGAGCCGCGAGGGCGCGTTCACGATCAACGGCGCGCCCGCGCCTGCCAGCGAGTACGACGACGCCAACATCGAGCTCGTGTCGGACGTGGCCGGGACCGTGGCGCTGGGCAACACCCACGACGGCAGCTACGCCCTGCGGGTGATCCCGGCCGAATACGCGGTGGTCTACGCGCACGAGACCGGCCCGAATGTGCCGCAAAACCAACGCGCCCAGTTCGACACGATCACCGTGTCCGAGGACGCCGCGGCGGCGGCGATCGACATCCCCATGGTCACGCTCGGGGGCATGTTGACGATCAACGGGGCGCCGCCGCCAGCCAGCGAGTTCGATGACGGCATCTTGCACCTGCGCGACAGCGAGACGGGCGACGCCGTATTGCTGGGTAACTCCCACGACGGCAGCTACCAGGTCAACCTGATCCCCGGCAGCTACGACGTCTACTACTCGCAAGAGACCGCGGGCGGCACCGTTCCCAACAACAAGAACGCCCGGGTGTTCACGGGCGCACAGGTCAGCGAGTCCGGCAGCTTGGACCTCGACGTGCAGGCGGTGACGATCTCGGGCGCGTTCACGTTCGCGGGCGGCCAGCCGCCTGCGTCGTCCTATGAAGACGGGCGCATCTACCTGCGTAACACCGCAACCGATGACGCCGTGCTGCTTGGAAGCACCCACGACGGCAGCTACGCGGCGATCGTCGTGCCCGGCGACTACGAAGTGTTCTACGTGCAAGAGAGCGGCGGCGACGTGCCGGGCAATCAAAACGCGATGCTCGAGAGCGTGGCGATCGGTGTGGGCATGACCCTGGATCTCGATGTCCCGGTCGTCAGCCTCAGCGGACAAGTGCTGCTCTCCAACGGCCAAGCGCCAGACAGCCCCGCCGACGGTGGGCAAGTGTACCTGCGCAACCTCGCGGGTGACTCGGTGTTGCTCGGCGACTCGTTCTCGGTCTACGCGACCAACTTGGTCGCCGGGACCTACGGGGTCTACTACCGATCCGAGGCCAGCGTGACCATGCCGCAGAACGAGAACGGCCGGTTCGCTTGTGTCACGATCGAGTGAGCATGGGATCCACCGCCCGGCTCTTGTCGGCGATGAACATCATCGGCCGACCATCCCACTTGGGCGTTGTCGCGCTGGCGTCGATGTGTAGGTCCGCAGGAATCGCTAGCCCCAAATCAAGCGCTGAATTGGAAAAGGTGAGTGATTTGGGGCTAGTACGAGCCGACAGGCGAGCGTTTGGGGTGAGCGAAGGGGGCTCCGCCGCCGAAGCGAGGGGCTTTCGAAAGCCCCCTTGAAGACATAGTAGGCCCGAGTCGAGCGCGCAGCGCTTGATTCGGGGCTAGGGGGAGGTCGATTGTGACCGCCAGCGGCGGCTTGGCGATTCGCCGCCTGCCGCCGCTGGCGTGGTGCTCGACTCAGCCTTGCGCAGCCTGAGCCCGCGCGGACGCTGGCTTGGCCTCTAGCGCCAACCCGTCGCCGCTCGGATCCAGCGTGACCACGACCGTGTCTCCGCGGCCGTACCCGCCGGCCAGGATCCCGCGTGACAAGGGCTCGAGGATCCGCCGCTGCAACAAGCGCTTGAGCGGCCGCGCGCCAAACTCGGGCTCATAGCCGCGGTCCGCCAACCATTGCTTGGCGTCGTCGCTGAGCTCGAGCTCGAGCTCGCGCTCGCGCAGCCGCTTGGCGACCCGGCGCAGCTGAATCTCCAAGATCCCCAGCATGTGTTCGCGGCCGAGCGGATGAAACTGGATGATGTCGTCGAGCCGGTTGAGGAACTCGGGGCGGAACCGTTGGCGCAACAATTTGGCCCGGGCCCGCTCGAGCTCGGCCTCGGGCAGATCCTCCGCGAGCAGCTCCGAGCCAATGTTCGAGGTCATCAAGATCAGCGTATTGCGAAAGTCGACCGTGCGGCCTTGGCTGTCGGTCAGGCGGCCATCGTCGAGCACCTGCAGCAACAGGTTGAAGACCTCGGGGTGGGCCTTCTCGATCTCGTCGAGCAGGACCACGCTGTAGGGCTTGCGGCGCACGGCCTCGGTCAGCTGCCCGCCCTCGTCGTAGCCGACGTAGCCGGGCGGGGCGCCGATCAAGCGCGAGACGGAGAACTTCTCCATGTACTCGCTCATGTCGATCCGCACCACGTTGCGCTCGTCGTCGAACAAGAACTCGGCGCAGGCCTTGGCCAGCTCGGTCTTGCCGACGCCCGTGGGGCCCAAGAACAAGAACGATCCAATTGGACGGTCGGGATCGCCGAGCCCCGCTCGCGCTTGGCGAACCGCAGACGCGATCGCGGTGATCGCCTGCCGCTGGCCGATCACGCGCTGCTGCAGGTTGTCTTCCATGGCCAAGAGCTTGGCTTGCTCGCCCTGCAGCATCTTGGCGACCGGGATCCCGGTCCACTTGCTGACGATCTCGGCGACGTCCTCGTCGGTCACGACCTCGCGCAGGAACGAGCCGTTCGCTTGGGCTTGGTGCAGCTGCTCGCGGGCGGCGACGCGCTGGGCCTCGAGCTCGCGCAGGGTCCCGTAGGTCAGCTGCGAGGCCCGCTCGAGATCGCCAGATTGCTGCGCTCGCGCGGCGTCGGCCTTGACCCGCTCGATCTGCTCGCTCAGTTGCTTGATCTCGGCGAAGCGGTCGCGCTCGGTCTGCCAGCGCCCGCGCAGCGCCGCGGCCTCTTCGCGCAAGCTCGCTAGCTCGGCCTCTACGACCCGCAGTCGCTCGGCCCGGCGCTCTTGCTTTTGTTGATCTTCGTCGCTCTGGCTGCCAAGCATCGCGCCCAATTTTTCTCGCAGGCCGCCCCCTTTGCCCTCGCGCTCGAGCGCTTGACGCTCCATCTCGAGCCGGGTGATCCGGCGCTCGAGCTCGTCGATCGGCAGCGGCACGCTCTCGACCTCCATCTTGAGCCGGGCCGACGCCTCGTCGATGAGATCGATCGCCTTGTCGGGCAAGAACCGGTTTTGGATGTAGCGGTGGCTGAGGTTGGCGGCGGCGATCAGCGCGGCGTCCTCGATCTGGATGCCGTGGTGAGCCTCGAAGCGATCGCGCAGACCCCTGAGGATCGAGACCGTATCCTCGACCGAGGGCTCGTCGATCATCACGGGCTGAAACCGGCGCTCGAGCGCTTTGTCCTTCTCGATGTACTTGCGGTACTCGTCGAGGGTCGTCGCGCCAATGCAGCGCAGCTCGCCGCGGGCGAGGGCCGGCTTGAGCATGTTGGCGGCGTCTTGGGTGCCCTCGCTGCCGCCGGCTCCAACCAGCGTGTGCAGCTCGTCGATGAACAGCAGGATCTGGCCGCCAGCTTGCTCGATCTCGGTCAGCACGGCCTTGAGCCGCTCCTCGAATTCACCGCGATACTTGGCGCCCGCGACCAGCGACGCGAGGTCGAGCTGGACCAGGCGGCGATCGACGAGCGACTCGGGCACGTCGCCGGCCGCGATCCGCAGCGCGATACCCTCCGCGATCGCGGTCTTGCCGACCCCAGGATCGCCGATCAACACCGGGTTGTTCTTGGTCCGGCGTGACAACACCTGGATCGCGCGCCTGATCTCTGCGTCGCGACCGATCACGGGATCCAGCTTTTGCGCGCGGGCCAGACCCGAGAGATCACGCGTATATTTTGCGAGGGCTTCATAAGTGCCCTCGGGATCTTCGGTTGTGACGCTCTGGCTCCCGCGCATCTCTTGCAGGGCCGAGAGCACCAGCTCGCGCGAGGCGCCGAGCTCACGCAGGACCCGGGTGGCCTTGATCTGAGCCTTGTCGGCCCGGTCCGACAGCATCGCGAGGACGAGGTGCTCGCTGCTGATGAACTTGTCCTTGAGTGCCTCGGCCTCGTCGGCGGCGATGTCGAGCGCCGCATGCAGCTCGCGCGAGACGCTGAGATCACCGCCGCTGACCTTCGAGCGCTTCGCGAAGGCATCGGATACGGCCCGCTCGATCGCGGAACCGTGGACACCCGCGCGCTCGAGCAAGGGCCGCACGAGCCCGCCGTCTTGCGAGATCGCGGCGAGCAACAGGTGCAGGCTGTCGACCTGTGCGTGGTGGAGGTCGCGGGCCATTGCCTGCGCGTGGGCGATTGCGTGACGGGTCTTGACCGTCGCCTTCTCGGGATTGAATGCCGCCATCTTGATGTGTCTTTCTGCGCCCATCCGGGCGCGGGGGGGGGCTCTTGCGCTGTCGCGTGCCCGCTTGCGACCCGAAGGTGTGCATCTGATCTGGCAGTGCAACCCCGGCGTGACCTGGCGCGCGAGCTTGCCTCGCCGGGCGAACGCGGCCATCCTCGGGCGCAATGTTCTCGCTCCTCGCGACCGTGCTGTTCTCGGGAACGACGATCGCTGCGGCGCCGCCAACCGAGACGGCGCCGGGCGGGTACCGAACGCTGAGTGAGCAGCGCGAGCGCGAGGGTCCGCCGCGCGACGGCGAAGACGAACTGACGATCGGCTCGGTGTTGTTCTCGCTCGGGTTGCTGCGCGCGGGCGCTGGCGTGCTGACCGCGGTGATGGCCGATCGCCCTGGGATGTGTCCGGACCCAGAGCAAGGTTGCGGATCGCTGCGCGCCTACGGGTGGGCCGGCCTTGGCGAGGGGGTGCTGCTCACCGGCACCGGGATCGTCTACCTCGCGATCGGTGCGTCGCGGCGGGGCCAGTATCAACGCTGGGAGCGAGGCGAGCCGCTGGCCAAGCGGCTGCAGCTGAGCCCATGGGTCACGACTTCGCGCGGGTGGGTGGGCTCGGCTGGGCTCGGGCCGGTCCGGCTCACCGGCGGGGGCGCGTCCGTTCAGCTGCGCTTTTGAAGCGTGAGCTCGGCGGCCGGTTCAAACTCCGTCGCGGCTGCGAGCTCGGCTTCGGCGGTGTCTTGATCCGCGTGCAGCAGCAGCCCAAGCACCCCGGCATGGGTCTGGCCATAGCAGTCGGGCTCGCGGTTGGCTGCGCACCACAGGGCCATCAGCGCCAACGGCAGGTTGGGCGCGGGCCGCAGCAGCAGCTGCCTGGCTTCGTCGAAGTTCGCGCTGGCCACCGGATCGATGACCCTGCGCTGGTATTTGGCCGTCAAGCTGGCGACGGCCGCCCCCTCGTCGAAGCTCAGCTGGACGAGCGTCAACACCGATTGCAGGTGAGCGCTAGCGCGCTCGACAGTCTCTTGGATTAGCATCAACTCGGGCATCGACCTCATCAGTGTTGGCTCCTATGAGTTCGTTGTCGTATCAGGCTGAATGATCGGAAATTGGCAGCTGAGAATACTCACTGACCCAGAATGGGCCGGTTGTGTACACTCAGCGCAAGGTCTACGGGTCAAATGAGGGCTTGTGTAGTGAAAGCTTTGCTGTGATTGGTCAAAAGGACAGCTCCTCCGCCCGGGGCAGACCCGCTCACAAATGTCGCCTGTAGGCTGCCAGGACGTTCCCAAGCGGAAAATGGACTGCAGGTAGACGTCGGCACATTGATGCATGGACTGCAGATGAGTTGGCCGCCATTGCGAGTCGGACCGAAGGACGCAACATTTGCTCACTGTCCCCGCCAGGTCTTGGCGAGCCTGGTTCGGTAGCGAGAGCCAGCCGCTGGACGCGCCGTCGGGCCGCCGTTGGGCCAAAGGTCGCTTGCGGTGGGTTCGGCCAGCTGGAATCGTGCCGGCCGATGTCGGGCACGATCGACCACCCCAGCTTCCGCGTGATCGATGACTTCCTCGAGGAGGACGCGTGGACCGAGGTCTGGAGCCACTTTCAGTTCATGGAGCTGCTGCCGGTCACGCGCAGTCGGGGCGCGTGGAAGCTCGACGATGGCGTGCCGCTGGGTGGCCATGAGCTGTGCACCGACGGCCGCGATCCCGACGCTCGCCACGATCCGGCCCGGCCCCAGCGCTATCCAGGCCAGACCCCGCTCGATCGGGTCGTCCACGCGCTGCTGGCCCGCCCCGAGCTGCACGAGGGGCTGATCGCCGACACCTGGGACCGACTCAGCGCCCGGGCCTACGTGTACCCCCACGGCACGGGGCTGTCGTGGCACGTCGATGATCACCAACTCTATGCCGGGGCGTTCATCTACTACGCGCACCCGCACTGGAACGCGCACTGGGGTGGCGAGCTGCTGATCGGCGAGCTCGAGGCCGACACGGATGCCAGCGATGACGAGGCGGAGCCGCTCCCGATCATGGGCTATCGGTTCGAGACCGAGGACTACTCCGCGCGGCTGCTCGACATGGGCTGCGGCAGCTTCGTGATGCCAAAGCCCAACCGCTTGGTGCTGCTGGCTGGCGCTCCCCACATGATCGCGGCGGTCAGCCCCGCTGCGGGGCACAACGTGCGGGCCAGCGTGTCGGGGTTCTTCCTCACCCCCGAATGAGGCACGATGGGTCCAGCTCATGGCTCGCCCCGCCCCCGTTCCGCTGTCCAAGCTCCACCCGGTGCGCTTCCCCGATCGCTGCCCCGTGTGCGGCAAGGTCTCGCCTGGGCACACCCTCGCGCTCGACCAACTGTTTGGGATCTACCGGCCGGTGTCCGACGATGTGTTCGGCCGCTGGCAGTCGCAGCTGCCGGTCTGCAAGGAGCACGAGCGGCGGCTTCGGCTGGCGCGGCGGAGCGACCTGCTGTCGGTCGTCGGCTTCGCGCTCGCAGGCTTCGCGGGGTTGCTCTACCTGGTCCGATTCGAGATGTTTGCAGCTGGCTGGTGGTCGTGGGCGGCCGTGCTGGCGACCGGGCTGCTGCCGATCGGTCTGATCCGGCTCGCGCTGCGGCCGATCTTCGACATTGCGCCAGATGACGATCTCGTGGAGTTCGAGCTGCGCAACACTGCCTACGCCAAAGACTTCATTGCGCTCAACCGCTAGCAGCCTCGCACGCGCCTAGAACAGTGCGTATGCTAGCTGTTCATGCAGTCGCTCGCTCTCGTGCTAACCGGTGCGTGGTTCGCCGTGGGTCCGATCCCCGGACCCGGCCAAGTTGATCATGACCCGCTCGATCCGCTGATCTACGGCGGCGACCCGGTCGTGCCAGGGGCGTGGCCAGCGGTGGTCTCGGTCCAGACCAACAAGCTGTGTACAGGCACCCTGGTCGCGCCCAACCTGGTGCTGACGGCCGCGCACTGTTTTGACCCGGCGCCCCTGGGCGAGATCCGCGTCAGCTTTGGCGACGACCGGCTCAGCGGCGTGCAGATCATGTCGAGCGAGTGGGGCAGTCACCCGGACTTTTGCTTGCCGTCCGAGTGCGGCGAGGATCTGCACGACTTCGCGTGGGTCCGCCTGCCGGGCGACATGCCGCTCGAGCCGATCTTGCCGATCACCAACCAGGCGGAGTTCGACGAGCTGATGCAGGTCGGTCACGAGGCGGTGTTCGTTGGCTTTGGCGAGGACGAGGCGGGGGTCGTCGGGATTAAGCGCGAAGTGACCGCTTCGGTGACCGGGTTCAACGAGTCGGGCCGCGAATTTCGGGCCGGCGGCGACGGCAACGACACCTGCCTGGGCGACTCGGGCGGGCCGGCGCTGATCCAGCTCGCAACCGGAGATTGGCGGCTCGCGGGCGTGATCTCGCGCGGCGGCGAGTGTGGACTGGGCGGCATCTACGGGGTGCCGCTGCCAGAGCTGTGCTGGCTGCGTGACGACAGCGGCGTGGACCTGCTGCCCAGCGGCTGTGATCAGTGTGACTGTGTCGCGCTCGCCGGCGAGCGGGCCGACGACGGCTGCGGCTGCGAGATCAGCGGCGCCGGCTCAGTCAACGACCCCCGCGAGCTCTCGTGGTGGCTGCTGGTCCAGCTCGGGCTATTGGCGGGCCTCGGTGTTAGGGTCTGGTGGCGACGATGAACACGGGAAACTACGAAGTCGACAACCTCGAGGGTGCGGTCCCGATCAAGCGCTGGACCAAGGGGGTCCCGATCGAGGACGCGGCGCTGCGGCAGCTGGCCAACGTGGCGCGCTTGCCCTTCATCCACAAGTGGGTCGCGGCGATGCCCGACGCGCACTGGGGCATGGGCGCCACGGTCGGCTCGGTGATCCCCACCAAGGGCGCAATTGTGCCAGCGGCGGTCGGCGTGGATCTTGGCTGCGGCATGATGGCGGTCGAGACCTCGCTGCGGGCGGAGGACCTACCCGACACGCTTGGGCCGGTGCGCGCGGCGATCGAGCGGGCCGTGCCCCACGGCCGCAGCAACAACCGGCGCAGTCGCGACAGCGGCGCGTGGGGAGACATCCCCAAGCAGGTTGGTGGGCGCTGGTCCAGCGAGCTGTCATCGCGCTTCGACGTGATCGTGGACAAGCACCCCAAGATCGCCGACGCCAACCACGTCGTGCACCTTGGCACGCTCGGGACCGGCAACCACTTCATCGAGCTGTGCCTCGACGAGCGCGAGCAGGTCTGGGTGATGTTGCACTCGGGCTCGCGCGGGGTCGGCAACCGGATCGGCTCGTACTTCATCCGCCTGGCCCGCGAAGAGATGCGGCGGTGGTTCATCAACCTGCCCGACGAGAACCTCGCGTACTTCCCAGAGGGCACCGAGCACTTCAACGACTACGTGCAGGCGGTTGGCTGGGCCCAGGACTTCGCGCGGATCAACCGCGAGCTCATGATGGCCGCGGTGCTGGCTGCGCTCGAGCAAGCCCCGGGTCTGCGCCCGTTCACGACCCCCAGCGTGGCCGTGAACTGTCATCACAACTATGTCGCGCGTGAGCGGCACTATGGCGCCGAGGTGTGGGTCACCCGCAAAGGGGCGGTGCGCGCTGGCGACGGCGAGTACGGGATCATCCCCGGCAGCATGGGCGCAAAGTCGTTCATCGTGCGCGGCAAGGGCCACCCCGAGAGCTTTTGTTCGTGCAGCCATGGCGCCGGCCGGGCGATGTCCCGAACCGAGGCCCGCAAGCGCTTCACCGTTCAGGATCACGCCGAGGCCACCAAGCACGTCGAGTGTCGCAAGGACGAGGGCGTGATCGACGAGACCCCCGCGGCCTACAAGCCGATCGAGGCGGTGATGGCCGCGCAGGCCGACCTCGTCGAGATCGTGCACACGCTTCGCCAAGTTGTGTGCGTCAAAGGCTGACACAGACCCCCGCACTTCTCCGCGCGCGTTGGACGGGGGGTGTGGTAAGGGTCCCGCGATGGCATCCACTCGGACCCGGGACAAACAGCTCGTCGTCGTTCGCAAGCTCCGCAAGCGGGATCTCGAGCAGGTTCGAGACCTGCAGCGGGAGTGCTTCCCCGGCATCGCCCCCTGGTCGAAGGCCCAATTCAACCGGCTGATCGAGATGTTCCCCGAGGGGCAGCTGTGCGTCGATCTCGACGGAAAGATCGTCGCGACGTCCAGCTCGCTGCTCGTCAACGGCGCCGCCTATACCCAAAACCACGCCTTCAAGGATCTCGAGATCACCGGCTCGGCCAGCGCCTTCGACCCCGAGGGTGACACCCTGTACGGCATCGACATCGCCGTGCGGCCGCGCAGCCGCGGGCAGCGGTTCGCCCGGCGCCTGTATGAAGCGCGCAAGGAGCTGGCCCGAACCCTCAACCTGCGGCGCATGTTGATCGGCGGCCGGGTGCCAAACTTCCACAAGCACCAAGGCGAGCTCTCGATCCACGACTATGTGGCGCACGTCGTTCGCAAGCAGATCCGCGACACGACCCTCAACGCCCAGCTCGCCAACGGCTTTGCGATCCGTCGGGTGCTGCCAAACTACCTGCCCTCGGATGCCGAGAGCTGCGGCTTCGCGGTGCTGATGGAGTGGCTCAACCCCCACTACACGCCGCCGCAGGCGCTCGCGCCCGACTCGGTCCGGGTCGCAACCGCGAACTACCAGATGCGATCCGTCGCGAGCTTCGAGGAGTTTGCGACCCAGTGCGAGTTCTTCATCGACACGGCGGCCGACTATCACTGCGACTTCGTGCTGTTCCCCGAGCTGCTGACCAACCAGCTGCTGGGGCTGCTACCGCCCGAGCGCCCGGCGCTGCAGGCTCGCAACCTCGATCGCTTCACCGAGCAGTACATCGACTATTTTCAGCGCAGCGCGATCAAGTACAACGTCAACGTGATCGCCGGGAGCCACCTCACCGTCGAGAAGGGGCGCTTGTTCAATATCGCGTATTTGTTCCACCGCGACGGTCGGGTCGAGAAGCAATACAAGCTCCACATTACCCCGGCCGAGCAGCGCTGGTGGGGCGTCGAGCATGGCAACGACGTCCAGGTGTTCGACACCGACATGGGCAAGGTCGCGATCTTGATCTGCTACGACGTGGAGTTCCCCGAGCTGGCCCGGGTCGCCGCCGGGCGTGGGGCGCGGATCATGTTCATCCCCTACAACACGGACATTCGCGCAGCCCACATTCGGGTCCGCTCGTGCGCCGCGGCCCGGTGCATCGAGAATCACGTGTACTGCGTGCTCTCGGGCCCGATCGGCAACCTGCCGCAGGTCGAGGGCGCCGACATTCACTACGCCCAAGCGGCGATCCTGACGCCCTCGGACATCCAGTTTCCACGCGATGGGATCGCGGCCCAGGCCAACGAGAACGTCGAGGCCCTGATCATCCACGACCTGGACATGGCCGTGCTCCGGCGAACCCGCAAGCTCGGCAGCGTGCGGCCGTGGGTTGACCGGCGGACGGACCTTTACAAGGTCATGATCAAAGACGGCGACAAGCCAACCGAATACTGAGTTCAGGTCGTCAGCGGCGGGCGACGTGACAGGTCGCGGATCGTGTCATCGCGTTGGCGGGCGGTGGCGTCGGTGGTTGATCGGCGGCCGCGGTGTCGCCGGGCGGAGGCTCGACGACATCCACGCTGGGGCCGTCTTGGGCGGGGGCGGGGTTGGGGGCGCGCGCAGGGGTTGGGGGCGTGTCGGCGGCGAGCAGCTGGGCCAGCAGCACGATCACGGCGGTCAACAAGATCAACGCCGCCGCGCCGCCGATGATCGCTAGCCACATCGAATAGGTCACGGCGGCCCAACCGTGGTCGATGATCGGGCTGGCTTGGGACCTGAGGAGCGGGGTCGAGACCGAGTCCTCGCCGGTCTCGGAGAGCTCGTGCTTGGCGACCCGCTCGGGGTGCGCACAGCTGCTGTGCGCGGGCAGGACCTCGGTGGCCACGATCCGCTCGCAAGGCTCGTGGTGCTCGCCCGTGTGGGTTGCGTGGGCCTCGGGCGCTGCGAGGGGCGCGATCGGGCCTGCCGGTGGATCTCGCTCCGTGACCTCGCGGTGGGGATCATGCTCGGGGATGCCGTCGAGCTGGGGGCGCTTGGCGATCTTGGAGTCCGCCGCGTCCTGACCGATCTGCACGCTCAAGCCGTGGAGGTGGGCTTCGTCGACCCCGCTGAGCAGCTGCGTGACGCCCGAGCGCCGCCGGCCGATCAGCCGCGCGTAGTAGTTGGTCTTGAGCCGCTCGCCAGCGGCGAGGTAGCGGGGGCAATGCTCGATCAACACCGCCCGCGCCTCGCTGGCGCGCGGTCGATCTCGGTGATCGGTGGCGACCATTCGCCTGCGCAGATCGTCGAGCCACTTGGGGACGTCGGTGCGTGTCAGCTCGGGCGGCGGCCCTTCGAGCACGCGCGAACGAAATTGGTCGGGGGTGCAGCCGTCGAGGAAGCGGTTGCCATCGAGCATCTCGTGGAGCACGACGCCGAGCCCGTAGATGTCGGTCTCGCGCTTGGGATCGCCCACGAGCTGCTCGGGCGACATGTAGCGCGGGGTCCCGATCGCCCGGGTCATGGGGCCGGCGGTGGCCGCAAACCGTGCGATCCCAAAGTCGGTCAGCTTCACCTCGCCGCTGGACGAGATCATGATGTTCCCGGGCGTGACGTCCGAGTGGATGATGCCCGCGTCCGCGCCCCCGACCGTGCGCTCGTGCGCGTAGTCGAGGGCGGCCAACACCTCGCCAATGATGAATGTCGTGATCTCGATGTCGAGCGGGAGCAGCTCCTCTTTTTCAGCCTCCTTGAGGAAGCTGCGCAGGTCGATGCCGTCAACCCGCTCCATCACCAAGAACGGGCGCCCACCCTTGTCCGTGCCGATGTCGATGACCTTGACGATCCGGCTGTGATCGAGCTGCGTGGCGATGCGAGCCTCGTCGAAGAACAGCTGGCGCTCGCGGGTGGTCTCGGTGAAGTCGAGGTGCAGCAGCTTGATCGCGCAGGGCACCACGACATGGTTCTCTTTGATGCGCGCCGCCTCCCAGACCTCGCCCATGCCACCGCGGCCAAGCCGTCTGAGCAAGCGGTACTCGTTGTTGAGCATGTGCATGCGAAAAGCACCCAAAGATCAGACTGTACTCCAGACCGGCGGGCGAGGAGCGGGGCAGCGCCAAGACAAGACCGCAGCATTGAGAAAGTGGCATTGTTTGGCTCCGGTTGCAAAGCCAGCGGATAACCGCGAACTGGAGCGTGTGGGTCTGGCACGGCGTGCCTCAGCGCATCGCCCATGAGTTGCAATGGGTTCACTTTGTGCTGTGGGTATGTGGATTTGGATCATCGCATCGATTGCGCGACTCCATTCAGGCGGCGAGTTGCCGGCCAGGAACGCTGTAGCCGGCCCTGGATGACCCCGCCGTGTTCGCGGTCGCGGTGAGGCGGGCGGGTACGGAACGCTCCCACCAAACCGGGCGATCGCGTGCGCGGGCCCGCTCTCGAGAGGGAAGATCCACGGCGGCGGCGAGCAATGATTGCAGGTGAGCCTGCGCGCCCATGCAGTGATTGCAGCCCGATGCGTGGCAGTTGTCGGGCGTTTCGTGGCCAGTGGGCTCGTCCCGGTCGCCCGAGCGCGCGCGGCGGATCCCTGCGAGCGCGGGTGACCGGGGTGTTAGGGTGACGCTCTCGTCAGTCATGATCCCTTCGCTTCAAGCCAATCGGTCGCAGTGGTCGGGTCGCGGATTCGAGATCTGGTTCTTCGTCGTGCTGGTGCCCGGGATCGAGCGCGCGCTGTGGGTTCGCTTCACTCGCTTCGCCAGCGACCGCTCGAGCGACGCGCGGGTCTGGGCGGTGGTGTCGGAGCGCGGGGCGACCACAGCCGCACGCGAGATCCACCCGCTCACGGCGATGTCGACCCACGACGACGCGGGGGAATTTCGTGTGCGGGTCGGCGACGCGGAGTTTGGCCACGGGCGCTCCAAGGGGAGCTGTGCTGGCAGCGGCGCCCCGATCCGCTGGGAGCTTGGCTACGACGCAACCGATCCGCTGGTCGAGCGCGTGCCGAAGCTGCCTGGCTTCGTGCCCTTGGGCACCCACGCGACCCACCCCCACGCCGACGCGGCGGTGACCGGCTGGGTCGAGCTCGACGGGCAGCGGCTCGATCTCGACGGCGGCCTGCTCACGCAGATGCACATCTGGGGGAAGCAGCGGCTCGAGTGGCTGCGCTGGGTCTGGGCGCCGCGCTTCACCGCAGGCGACGCCTCGCTCGAGCTGACCGCGGTCGCGCCCAAGGCTGGCGGCGCCAACCTGTGCTCGCTGTGGGCCAAGCTCGGCGACGAAGTGGTCGACAACACCAGCCTGACCAAGTCAGCGCGGGCGAGCGTGGCGTCGATCCGGGCCGGCGTGCTGCACCACGCCACCACCTACTCGGGCGGGCGGATGCTGGTGCGCGGCTGGGCCCCTCCGGCGACCTACGCCGGCTGGGACTACCGAAAGCTCGAGGGCGGCGATCTGCACGTCGCGCAGACCAACCTCGCGCAGGTGGAGGTCGAGCTGTACGAGCGCGCCGGCTTGGGAGCGCTGCCGAAGCAACGCTTGCGCTCGAGCTGCGCTGCCATCGAATTTCATGGACCCGAGGACTACGAGGAGTTCTCGTACGTCGGCTGGGACGAGCCCAAGGCCGCGATCCGAGCGCGCAGGGCCACGGATGCATCGCTGCAATCAGATCCGCGGGCAGAGTTGCGGGCCGAGCCGCGGGCCGAGCCGCCGGGCGCGGGCGCGTGGATCGACACCCCGGCGCCAACGGGGATCATCGCGCTGGGGCTCACGTACAAGGCCCACGCCAAAGAGACCGCGAGCGGGCCTGATCCGGTCGTGTTCGACAAAGATCCCGCGGTCTGGTCGCCCGGTGCGGGTGAGCTGTTGCGGCCCTCCTCGTCGCGCTTGCGGGCGGTGCTCGAGGCCTTGGATCCAACCTTGTCCAAGGCCATGAGCTCGTTCGGGTTCGTGCCGGCCATGCTCGACTACGAGGTCGAGCTTGGCTTGATCTTGCTCGATGGCCTCGCGGATCCTGGCAAGCTCGACACGCTGGCCAGCGGGGGGCGGGTCGCCCTGGTGGTGGCCAACGACGTGACCGCGCGCAGCGTCCAGATCCTTGGCGAAGGTCAGCCGAATCGTCTGGCCTACTGGCGCGCCGCCAAGTCGCTGCCGGGCTTCGCTCCGACCAGCGCGCGCGCGTGGGTGCCCGCGCAGTTCAACCTCGACGCCTGGCCAGCGCTGCGGCTCGAGACCCTGGTCAACGGCGAGGTCCGACAAGACGCGGGGCTAGAGCTGTTGCTCGAGACACCTCGCCAAATGTTGACGCGCGTGTGCGAGGCCCGCGGGGCGATCCCGCCGGGTACCTTGTTGCTGACTGGAACCCCGTCGGGTGTGGCGTTCACGGTCCCGCGCTGGAAGCGGGTCATGGGTGAGCGCCTGCTGGACCGGTTGGGCAAGCTGCGGGCCGCGATCCGAAGCTTTGCCACCTCAACCATGTTCCTGCGGCCTGGTGATGTCGTCGAGGTCCGCGCGGGCTACCTCGGCTCGATCGAGCGCGTGGTTGGGGTCGAGCCCGATGACTGACGCCCAATGATCGATGCCCGCACCGGGCCCTATCCTGGCGAACGGCGGTACACTCCGGGCCCCGACGATGGTTGAGCCTCGAGACCCAAACCCTGGCGCCGATACCATCGCCAGCCCGGCCGCCCACGATGACGTGACCGTGACCGCGGACGCGGACCAAGCGACGATCGTTGGGTCGGGTCCAAGCAGCAACCAGCCTCTGGGCGTGGGCTCGCAGCTTGGCGCCTACAAGCTCGATCGCAGGCTTGGCGCGGGGGGCATGGGCGAGGTGTTCGCGGCCCGCAAGACCAAGGACGGCCCGTTTGTCGCGCTCAAGGTCCTGTCGGACATCCACGCGACGCGCCTGTATCGGTTCAAGCGCGAGTTTCGGGCGCTCGCCGACGTCAAGCACGACAACCTGATCGCGCTCGACGAGCTGGTGGTGCTGCCGAGCGGGCAGGCGTTCTTCACCATGGAGCTCGTCGACGGCGAGTCCTTCGTCGACTACGTCCGCGGCGACACGCCAGCTGGTCAGCTGCCAAATCTTGTCCGGCTCGAGCTCGCGCTGGGTCAGCTGATCGCGGGGGTCCATCACCTGCACCTCGCCCGCTGCGTGCACCGTGATCTCAAGCCTTCCAATGTGTTGGTCACGCGCGAGGGGCGAGTGGTGATCCTCGATTTTGGCGTGGTCTCGGAGCTGTCCGAGGTTGACGACGGCATGACCCGCGAGGGCCAGATGATGGGCACGCCGGCCTACATGGCGCCGGAGCAAGCCGGCGGCCAAGTGGCGGGGACCGCCGCCGATTTCTATGCGCTGGGCACCATGCTGTTCGAGTGCTTGACCGGCACGCTCCCGTTCGCGGGCTCGGTGATCGACGTGTTGGTGAGCAAGCGCCACGGCGACATCCCGGACCCGGCCGCGCGCCTGGATCCGGGGGTGACCCGCAGCGGCCAGGTCGAGACGCTGCTGGACCTTTGTCGTCGCGCGCTGCGAGTCGAGCCAGACGAGCGGCCAAGCAGCAAAGAGTTCGTCGCGTACGCGGGGCGCGTGTCGGCATCGAACGCGAGTCAAGCGGACGGACGGATCAGCAGCATCCCCGGGGGCGTCGTGCCCGGCACAGCCGGCGCTGCGGCGATCGAGGCGGCGCCCTTCGTGGGTCGCGTCGCCGAGCTCGCGCGATTGGAGGCCGCCTTCGAACGGGTCCGCGACAGCGTCTCGCCCGTGACCGTGCACGTGCGGGGCCACAGCGGCCAAGGCAAGTCGACGCTGATCAATCAGTTCTGGACCACGCTGCGGCGCAAGGGGGACGTCGTGCTGTTGCGCGGCCGCTGTCTCGAGCGCGAGTCGGTCCCCTACAAGGGCGTTGACGCGGTCGTCGACGCGCTGTCGATCTACCTGCGGCGGCTCGAGGCGATCGAAGCCGCGCGCCTGCAGCCGCGCCACGTCGCCCCGCTCTTGCAGCTGTTTCCGGTGCTCGGCGACGCGTGGCCAGACGGCGCGCGGGTCATGGACATCGACCCCGGTGAGCTGCGTCGGCGCGGGCTGGCGGGGCTGCGCGAGGTGCTGGCGCGGGTGGGCGAGCGGCGCCCGCTGGTCGTGCACGTAGATGATTTTCAGTGGGCCGACGTCGACAGCGCGCGCCTGATCACCGAGCTGATGCGCCCGCCCGATCCGCCGGCGATGCTGCTGATCATCAGCTTCCGCGACGAGGTTGACGAGCGCGAGGCCCTGCAGCTGCTGACCGGGACCGAGGCCGTCAGCGGCCGGGACGTGCGCGCGCTCGAGATCGGTCCGCTGTCCAGCGACGAGGCCCGCGAGCTCGCGGACGCGTTGATGCGCGAGCGCGACCCCGAGCGGCCCGACACGGGCGCGGCCGAGGTCTTCGCTCGCCGGGCGCAGGGCAACCCCTTCTACATTGGGCAGATGGTGATGGGCGACGACGCCCACAGCAGCAGCAGCGACGCGTCGCTGGACCGCCTCGTCGCCCGCCGGATCGTCGCGCTCGAGCCGATTCAACGCAGCATCTTGGCGACCGTCGCCGTCGCGGCTGGGCCGACCCCGCTCGCCGTCGTGCTGCGGGCTTGCGGCGCGGACGGCTGGGACGACGACGGGCTCGTGACCTACCCCGAGGGGGACCTCGAGACCCGGCCGCAGTCGTCTGCCACGGCGATCTCGCCGGCCCGTGCGGGGCTCGAGCCGGCCGCGATGGCGCTGGCGATCGCCGCGTTGGTCCACGCCAACTTGTTGCTGCGTCACGCAAAAGACGGGGCCAGGGAGGGGGCCGAGAAGGGGGGGGCCGAGAAGGGGGGGCCCGAGAAGGGGGCCGAAGCTGACGCGAAGCGCGGCGTCACCCTGCTCGAGGCTGCCCACGATCGGATCCGCGTGGTCGCGGTTGGCGAGCTGTCGCCGGCCGAGCTGCGGGCCACTCACCTCGCGCTTGGTGAGGCCTTCGAGGCCCTTGGCGGCGGTGAGTCCGAGGCGCTCGCCGAACACTTCGCGGTCGGTGGCGATCCTGACAGGGCGCTCGACTACACGGAGCGGGCGGCAGCAGACGCAGCCGCGGCCCTGGCCTTTGATCGGGCGGCGCAGCTGTACCGACGCGCGCTCACCCTGATCCCCGGTGATCAGCACGATCGTCGCCGACGGCTCGAGCTCGCGCTCGCCGAGCAGCTCGTGGATCTGGGTCGCGGGGCCGAGGCCGCCGCGATGTTCATTGGCTTGGCGCCCGGCGCCGACAGCCCGCAGGCTTCGCGCGAGCTCGAGCGTCGGGCCGCGAGCGAGCTGGTCAAGGCTGGCTACCTCGACGAGGGCATGGACACGATCACGCCGGTCCTGCGCGCCGTCGGCATCTGGCATCCGCGCGGCACCTTCATGGCGATCGTCGGCACGCTGTGGAACCGGCTGTTGCTCGGCATTCGTGGCTACGCGTTCAAGCAACGCCAACAGTCCGAGGTCCCGCCGCAGCTGCTCGAGCGGATCGACACGCTGTTGGCGACCAAGACCGGGCTGACCCACCACGAGGCGATCTTCACCGGCTACCAGCAGTCTCGAGCGATTCGCCTGGCGCTGCGGGCTGGCGAGGCCCGGCGCTTGATTCGGTGTTTGGTGCACGACGCCGCGATCTTCGTGGCGATCGGTCGCAAGCAGAAAGGTCGGGCGCTGATGGACGTCGCCCGCGAGCTGGTCAAAGGGGTGAGCGAGCCCGAGTACCACCGCGTGGTCGAGTACGTCACCGCCAACCACCACGATCATTCGGGGAATTGGCTCGAGGCCGCGAGCGAGTTCGAGGAGCTGCAAGAGCGGCTCGACGAGAGCCCCAACTCTGGGTGGATTCGCGGCGCGAGCACGGTCCAGTGGATGTACGTGAGCAAGCTGCTTGGTCGGTTTGGGCTGCTGCGCGCGCAGCTGCCCGAGCGCGTGGCCACGGCGCGGGATCTGGGCAATCGCCACGAGCACATCTCGCTCAGCGCGCTGCTCTCGCTGGTGACGGCGATCTACATTGACCCGGGGACGGGGCCACAGACCGATGCGGCGTTCGCTGAATGTCGCCAGCTGCTGGCCGAGGTGCGCGAGCAGTGGCACCCGCGGCAGATCACGTTTCAACACATCATCATGGCGATGACCGAGGTCGAGATCGCGATGCTCGCGGGTGATCCGGCTGGGGCCGTAGGAACGGCCGAGCGCGTGCTTGGGGACACGCGCGCGCGAATCGTGGCCATGATGATGCCCAGCCACATCGACTTTTACGAGCTACGGGGCCGAAGCCGGGTCCGCGCGGCGCTAGAGGGGATCGACACGCAGCGCTCGCTGGAGTTGGTGCGTCATGACTTGAAGCGACTGCGCGGGGGTCACAAGCCGCAGGTGGCCGCGCAGGCGATCGCGCTCGAGGCCGCGCTGCACAGCTGCTTGGGGGATGACGCGGCTGCACAGGCGGCGTGGCGGCGGGCGGCCGAGAGCTTCGAGGCGTTGGCGATGGGGGCCCACCTTGCTTCGGTGCGTACGCGGCTTGGGGGGCTTGGGGATTCGGCGGCGGGGGAGCTGGCGCGGGGGTATTTCGAAGCGCAGGGGATTACCGCGCCGATGCGGCTGGTGGACGCGCTGGCGCCCGGTCGGGGGTGATGTGGAAATTTTAGTTCAAGAAGCAGAGGGTTGTCTCGGTGGGGGATATCGGGTCGTGTTTTCCTGTGAGGCAGGAAAGGGGCGGTCTGGTTGGTCAGGGCAGGAGCCGCCCGTGGTCGGCGCAACCTACGACGCGGAGTTGGACGTAGAGGATTCGATTGAGCTCGGCCGCAACGCCACTATCACCAGCGATGGAGACAACGGAATTTCCATGGAAGCCGGCAAGGTCGTTGTCACTGGGGTCATCGAATCGAGAGACGGCGACGGGATGACCTATCTTCGGGTGGCGCGTGACTGTTTGCTCATGATCGAGTCAGATGATGATGACCTTGGGGTAGGGTCTCGTGTTCGGATCTCGTTGTCCGGCGGCGAGCTACAGTTGACCCCAATGGGCGGATGAAGCGAACCGTCTCTCCAGCCTTGCCTGGCGCTACAGAAGCCCGTGGCGCAATGTGTCGTGCGCCGCACGCCGGAATTTTCGTCGAGGGCGCGAAGCCGAAACGCCGTTGTGGTCGGCCCTCGCCGAAAGGTGATGCAACCCCTGTGCGGGTTGGCGGCGCCGTCAAGACGCGGCGTGTACGTTTGCGGCCAGCTGATCCAGCTCCGCCTCGGCCTTCCGCATGTAGTAGCCCCCCGCGCTGATGCCGTTGTCGTCGCTCCCGTTCCCGTTGTGCAGGGTCGCGTCGAAGAAGCGCAGGACGCCCTTTCCTTCAAAGCGTACGTCGGGACTGCACGACCCCCAGCTGAGCGCGTCCTTGATCTTCCCGGACAGCACCCCCCCCCAGCGCTCCCGGCCTCGTCGCCCGTGCTCATTCGCAGGGTCGCGCCTTCCACGGCCACCGCGTTGCCCTTGATCGTGATCTTGCGCGTACCTCTGGTCAGATCCGCGGTCCGGGCGATGTTCGGGTAGGCAAGGCGCGTCCGCTCACCCAAGCATGTTCAAGCGGGAGGGCTGCCGCGGTGGGGCTCAGAGCATCGCAGCATGCTCGCTGTGGTCGCGCAGCTTGGCGGCGATCCGCACCACCGTTGACTGGCTGAGCCCAGTCCGCTTGGCCAGCATCCGCGTGGTCCAGCGCGGCGCCCCGACCGGGGGCGGCGACTGCCGCAAGCGCAGCAGCTCCGTGACCTTGCCCTCCGAGATGGTTGGCGGCGCCCCAGGCCGCGGCCGATCCCACAGCGCGTCAACCCCACCCTCGTCGAACCGGGCCCGCCACTTGCTGATCGTGCGGCGCGAGGTCTCGAGCAGCGCCGCGCTCTGGGCCCCGGTCGCGCCGGCGGCCCAGCTGAGGATGATGTGGGCGCGCACGCGTACGGCTTCATCGCGGGTCTCGGGCGATGACAGCCGCATCAGCTCGAGGCGCTGCTGGGGAGTCAGGTTGACGGTTCGCTTGGTCCGGCGGGTGTTTTGCATGAGTCGATCCGGCTGCGCGCCCGGGGCGTTGGCACACATGTTGGTGGTGTCAAAACTCGCCGGATCGATTTGGAAAAATTCGCCCAAAGTTCAAAATACCAGCTGGGTGACAAAAATGACCGGTGGCGGGGGATTGGTGGTCGGCGTCAGGCCGCCGCCGCGCATGGACCGCGCCCGCCAGCTGGCCCAACGCGGAGATCCCGGGCAATCTCGCCGGGATGCCGCGCGAGATCCTGACCGCCATTCTCTTGTGCACATGTGTGGCCGGCCTTGGCTGCGACGCCAAGCCAGCCAAGCCGGCCGAGCAAGCGAAGGCCGCCCAGCCCAGCGCCCCGCCGCACGCCTCACCCGCAGCAGACCCACACGCGAACATGGGCGCGCCCGGTCCCGCCGCGGGCCACGATCCCCACGCCAAGTTGCCAGCGGCCAAACCCCCAGGCCCCCCGCGCGACGTGACGCCCACCGGTGAGACCCGCGAGGAGCTCGTCGACGGCCTGAAGCTGATGGTGCCCAGCGAGTGGGAGCGGGGCGCCGGCTCGAGCATGATGCGCAAGGCCGAGTTCACGCTGCCGGGGCCGGGCGGTGACGCGACGCTGGTCGTCTACCGCTTCGAGGGCGGCGCAGGCTCGACTCAACAGAATATCGAGCGATGGAAAGCACAGATTGTGCTGGCCGAGGGCGCCGAGGCCCAGACGGCCGAGATCCAGGCGGGTACCCTAAAAGTGGCAAGCATCGATGTTCGGGGGGCCTACGCGGGCCAGTCGATGCCGGGGGCGCCACCACAGCCGCCGATCGCCGAGGCGCGGCTGCTCGCGGCCGCAATTGAGGGTGCCGGTGACCCTTGGTATTTCAAGCTGGTCGGCCCCGCGGGGACGATTGATGTGTGGGGCGAGGCCTGGAGCAAGCTCCTGTCCGAGCTCGCGCCAGCGGCCTGAGCACGGCCGGCGGCAGCGCGGGCTCGCGCATTTGTCCCGACTGTTGTTAACTGGTAGGCGTGGCGGTTCGGCAAGTCTCGCTAGCGCTGGCGACCGCGCTGCTGCTCGGCTGCCCGCGCACGACCACAAGCGCGCTCGAACCCAAGCCATCCGTCAAGACCGGCCGGGAGCTCGTGCGCGAGTCGGGTGACTCCCGCGTGGATCCGTCGCGCTGCGTTGGCGACGGGCTGGATCTGCTCACGCTGGTCGGCGCGGGCCCGTGCACGATCACGGCGAGCGAGGCCTCGCCGCTGCCCGACCCCGAGCTGCTCGTGGTCGAGGCCCCGCGCAAGCTCGAGGTTCAAGCCGGGCAGCGCCTCGAGTTCGAGCTGTTGCTGCGCAACCAGAGCAAGCAAGAGCTGGTGATCGATCTGGCGTTCCAGAGCTTCTTGCCGCTCGCGGCCGTGCGGACCGTGCGGCTTGGCAAGGGGCCGGGGCCCGACGACGCCTGCACGCTGCAGGCGGTCTCGACCGAGCCGCCGCCCGAGCGCGTGACCTTGCCGCCCAGGGGTGAGCTGGCGATCCCGTGTGATTGGTACGCCAACACGCGGCTGGTGGATCCAAGCAGCTACGTCGGCAGCGAGTGCCCCGACTTTCCGCCGCTGCCCGCTGGGCGCTACCGCAGCGTGTTCACGATCGGCGGGGGCGCCGGCACGACGCGGACCATGGACGTCGAGATCGTGGTGCGGTGATCGAGTAGCATGCGCGCATGTACACCCAGATTTTCGGACAGATGAAGAAGCAGCTGGCCCAGATGGACAGCTGGTTGATGACCGCGGCGACCTACGCGGACGCGAAGAAGTTCGACGTCGATGTGTTCATGACCCAGCGGCTGGCGCCCGATCAATTCGCGCTCGCGCGGCAAGTCCAGATCGCGTGTGACGCCGCCAAGCTCGGCGCGGCCCGGATCACCGGCAAAGAGGCCCCGTCGCACGCGGACAGCGAGCAGACGATCGCCGAGCTGCGCGAGCGGATCGCCGCGACGCTGACCTACCTCGAAGGGCTCACCGCGGCCGACTTCGGCGACGTCGGCGAGCGGACCGTCACCCAGTCACGCTGGGAGGGCAAGGTCATGTCGACGCACGACTATCTGTTGGAGCACGTGATGCCCAACTTCTACTTCCACTCGGTCCACGTCTACGCGATCTTGCGTCACAACGGCGTGGGCCTGGGCAAGCGCGACTATCTGGGCACGCTCAGCAAGCGCGACGCCTGAGCAGGACCAGGCCGAACAGGCCCAGCAAGCCGAGTAAGGCGGGCAGGGGGCGCGCGTCTTGGTCGCTCGCGCAGTGACAGCCGCCGCCCGTGTCGTCGCCGGGGGGGCCGTCGCCGGTGTCGGTGGTGGCCTCGCCGGTGTCGGTGGTGGTGTCGCCATCGCCGCTGGGCCCTTCGAGGGTGATCACGGCGCTCGCGGTCGAGCTGTTGCCAAAGTAGTCGATCGCTTTGAGCTCGAGCAGGTGTTCGCCCGTGGCTTGGACCTCGACCCCCTCGAAGCGATAGGGGGGGACCTCGTCGGCGGCGACTTGGCCGAGCGGGGTCAGCCATGGCGCGCCGTCGACAGACAGCTCGACCCGCGCAACGCCGACGCCCGCGTCGCTCGCCTCTGCGAGCACGTTGAACACGACGGCCGCCGCTGGAAACGTGTCGCCGTCGACGGGGTCGACGAACGCGACGCTGGGCGGCTCGCCATCCACGAGATCCGTCCACGGCGGTCCGCAGCGATCCGAGGGACCCGACACCGCGCTCGGGCAGCCCTCGGCCCACTGCGCGCCGGGCTCGGTGGCGACGTAGAAGCCCTCGCACTCGGGGGTTGGCGCCCAGCTGCCGTCACCCGCGTGACAGGGCGTGATGTCGATGCCGCTGCGATCTTCGATCCACTCGATCACCACGGGCGCAGGCACGTACTGGACCGAGGCCCCGTCACCGCCGCCGCCCGAGACGATCCCCAGCAGCCGCCAGCTACCATCCTCGAGCTGGACAAACGCCGGCCCGCCCGAGTCACCCGCGTCGGCGCCAACCCCCATGCCGCCGATGCCGACCGTGCTCACGTAGCCGACGATCGCGGTGGTCGCCTCGTGCTTGATCCCGACCTGCTCGGGGGCGTCGATCGTGGTGTCACCAAACCCGACGATCGTTACTGGCGTGCCCACTTGGATCAGCGCCGCGTCGCAGCCGACCAGTGGCGGCGTGATCGCGATGTCCGTGACGGGCTCGGCGAGCTCGCAGTAGGCGTAGTCCATCGAGCTGACCGCGAACAGATCCGAGTGCCGCTCGCAGCGGAGCGTGGGCACCTCGCGGGTCGGGGCGTTGGCGTTCTCACCAAACAACACGGAGGTGTGGAAGGTGCCGCAGTGGGCCGCGTAGACGACGACCCGCGGGTGCACGAGGGTGCCCGTGCACAGCCCGCCCGTCTGCAGCGCGACGACGCTTGGCCACGCGCAGGTCGAGCTGGGCTCGCCACCCACAATCCCGGCCGGCTGCGGGGCGATCGCGTCAGGCGGTGCAGCCCCGGCGACCCCGTACGGGACCGCGGCCAGCATCAGCCCTGCGAACATCCTGGCGCGCACGCCATGAGTGTGCCCTACACTGACGGCGAGCGCCCCCATGTCTGCACCCAACGAGACCCGCGAGCACATCCTCGTCGAATTCGACGCCGGCATCTGCACCATCAGCTTCCGTCGGCCGCACAAGAAGAACGCGTTCAGCGTGGCGATGTACACGGCGATCAACGCCGGCTTCGAGCAGGCGCGCGAGCGTGGCGACGTGCGGGTGATCTTGCTGCGCGGCAGCGAGGGGGTGTTCACCGCGGGCAACGATCTGCAGGACTTCATGCAGGCGCCGCCAACCGGGACCAACAGCCCGGTCGCGCGCTTCTTGGCCCACCTCGTCGCCTGCGAAAAGCCGATCGTCGCCGCGGTCGAGGGGCCGGCGATCGGGATCGGCGTGACCATGCTGTTGCACTGCGACCTCGTGTACGCGGGGGAGAGCGCGCGCTTCCACATGCCCTTCGTCAACCTGGGTCTGTGTCCCGAGGCCGGCTCGAGCTACTTGCTGCCGCGGCTGATGGGCTACCAGCGCGCGGCCGAGCTGCTCTTGCTTGGCGAGCCCTTCACCGCCCAGGTTGCCTACGAGTATGGCCTGATCAACCAGGTCTTGGCCGACGCGGCCGTCCTCGATCGTGCGCACTCGATCGCGGTGAGCCTGAGCAAGAAGCCGCCCGCCGCTCTGCGCAATTCCAAGCGCTTGATGCGTGACGGCTATCGCGCGGCGGTCACCCAGGCCATGGCGGCCGAGTTCGAGTCGTTTGGCGCGGGCTTGACCTCGCCCGAGGCGGCCGAGGCGTTCGCGGCGTTCTTTGCCAAGCGCGAGCCGGACTTCTCCAAGTTCGAGTAGCGTTCATCGCCGGGCACCAGCATGAGCGCCGAACCACCTGTCGAATTGGCTACCGACCCCCCCTCCGAAGTGGCCAAAGATCACTGGGGCGAACGCCTGCCGCGTCGGCTTGGGACCTTCAGCGCGATCGCGGTGCTGGTTGGGTCCACGATCGGCAGCGGGATCTTCCGTTCACCCGCGGTCGTGGCCCAAGACATCAACGCGCTCGGGCCCTTCGTGCTCGCGTGGGTGCTAGGTGGGCTGGTCGCGCTGGCCGGCGCGCTGACCTTCGCCGAGCTTGGCGGCATGTTTCCCCGCACGGGCGGGATCTACGTGTACGTGCGCGAGGCCTTCGGCGAGCTCCCGGCGTTCTTGTTTGGCTGGGCGGAGCTGGTGATCTTGCGGCCCGCGGCCTACGGGGCGATCGCGGTGACCTCGGCGGAGTACACCTGGCGGGTGCTTGGGCACGACGCCGGGCGGGCGCTGTGGGTGGTGATCCCCCCGGGGCCCGATCCCGACAGCGGGCTGGTGATCAGTCTGGCGCAGGGCCTGGCGGCGCTGATGATCGTCGTGGTGGGGATCGTCAATTTTCGCGGGATCCGGCTCGGGGCGATCATTCAGAACGTGTCGACGGCGCTCAAGGTCGCGGCGATCCTGGGCTTGGTGGGGGTGGGCTTGGCCATGGTCCCCAACGCGCTCCCGCCCATCGCCGAGCTGCCGGTGCGCCCAGATCACGCCCCCGAAGTGGGCGGGCTCGCGGCGTTTGGGCTGGCCATGGTCGCGGTGCTGTGGGCCTACGATGGCTGGTCGGACGTCGGCTTTGTCGGCGGCGAGATCAAGGATCCCGCGCGCAACCTCCCGCGGGCGTTCATTGGCGGGACCGCGCTGGTGGTCGGGCTGTATCTGTTGGTCGACATGGTCTACCTGCGCGTGGTGCCGCTCGATCAGATGCCTGGGCGGCCGTTGATCGCGGCCGACGTGGCCGAGGCGTTGCTCGGTCCGATCGGGGCGGTGCTCGTCGCCGGGGCCGTGGCGATCAGCACCTTTGGCACCCTCAATGGCTCGATGATGACGGGGCCGCGGGTGTTCTTTGCGATGGCCGAGGACGACCTGTTCTTTCGCAGCCTCGCCAAGGTTCACCCAAAGCACGGCACGCCGGGCGGGGCGATCCTGCTGTCGATCGTGCTTGGGGTTGGGTTCGTGTCGTTTCAGGGCTTCGCGGAGCTGGCGGATCAATTCGTGATCGGGATCTGGCCGTTCTATGCACTATCGGTCGCGGCGGTGCTGGTGTTGCGGCGGCGGCGACCCGAGTTGGAGCGGCCGTATAAAACCTGGGGCTATCCATGGGTCCCCTTCGCGTTCTTGCTGGCTACCATGTATTTGCTGGGCAACTACGCGATCCGGGAGTCAGGCAAGTTCGCGCTGGATGTTGCGATCGTGCTGTCGGGGGTGCCGGTGTTCTGGCTGTGGCGGCGGCGGCGGGATCGAAGCTCGCCTTTGTGAATTGAAGCCGTGCTCGCGGGACGATGCCCCGCGAGCACGGCCATGTTCGCGGCCTCGATCTCAGCTGGGGTCGCACTCGAGCTGGGCTTGCTCTTCGGCCTCGCACGCGTTGCCGGGCTCGCTGTCGAGGTACGCGATGTACTCCTCGCAGGTGAGGCTGGCCTGACACATGGAGAGTGCGAGGGTCTTGTCGAAGCAGTCACCCTCGAGCTCCTGATAGCCCTCGATGCACAGTTGCTCGCACTCTGCCCACGGGAACACGCAGGTGGACCACACCTGGCACGAGGTCGCGCACGCCTCTTGGACCGCGGCATCCCCGTCGCCGCCGGAGTCGGTGTCGCCGTCGCCGTCGCCAGAGTCGCCGTCGCCGTCACCGTCACCGGAGTCGTCGCCGTCGCCGTCGCCAGAGTCGGACTCGGAGTCGGAGTCGCCGTCGCCGGACTCGCCATCTCCATCGCCGCTGTCGTCCGTGTCACTAGTATGTTGCGTGTCCTGGCCTTCGCCGCCGGGTGGTGGGTCATCAGCGCACGCGAGCCCGAGGATCGAGAACGCCAGGGTCAAAACAATACGGGCGGGAATCGTCTCATGAATCATCATTGTGGTAGTTTTTCGTCTAACGATTGTTAGGTTGCAGTGTTGCGATTGGGCGGCCGTTGCGGTCCGCGTCTCGACCGGGCTTGGATGCGAGATGACTGTGTAATTCGCTGCCTCGAGTCGATCGGCAAGTGCCCTCGCGAGGGACTTTTCTCGTAGGAATTCGACGCGTTGCGTTCTGCAACCGTCGGTCTGGAGCTGGGGCATTTTGGCCCTCAGGGGACCACGCCAAGGCCGTCGCGCGCGTCGATGATCACGTTCGCGTGGGCCGTGCACGCGACCGCCTCGGGGGCGCCAAGGTGGTCGCGCGCGAACGCTTGCGTGCAGTGCTCGCTGCCATCGTGGGCGTAGGCGTGAAGCCGCAGGGTGAGCGCCTCGGGGACCTCGCCGATCCACCAGATCGCCCACTCCCAGCGCTGGCGGCCAACGTCGCGCGGAACCATGACGAACTCGGTCCCACCCTCGTCCACGCGGACACCCTCGCGCAGCAGCGGCGACCAGCGGCCGTTGGCATCACGCACTTCAATCTGAACGCGAGGCCAGCTCGGCGCCGCCCAGCTCGGGGCGCTGGCCTGCAGGTGCAGGCGCGGGAGCAGGTCCAGGCTGGTCTCGATGCCAAGCTGTTCGTGCACACTCTGCTCGAGTTTGGCGAGCACGCGGCGGGCGTGGGGGCCCGGGCGCAGGGCAAAGTCACGATGAAAGCCTGGGGCCACCCGCGCCGAGTTGCCCGCGCCGCTCGAGGCGAACGCGGTCGCTTCCATGCCCACGCCGCGAGCGAGCGCGCCGAGCTGCTCGGCGATCAGCGTGCCCGCGTATTGACCCCACAGCGTCGAGCCGCCCTCGTAGTGCTGCAGCGCGTACTCCTGCGGCGTGGTGAAGTAGCTCAGGTATTCGTCGGCCAGGCCGATGGCGATCGGTCGTGGCGCGGTGTCGGGGTTGCTGGCCGCGACCGCCTGGCGGATCCGCATGCCCATGACCGTCGAGAATTCCCCGGGCAGGCCGATGAAGGTCAGCGGGCCAACACGATGCACGGAGATCGGGACTTCGTGGGGGATCGCGGGGCCCGGGAAGATCAGCGCGAACACGGCGGGCGGGATCGCGGGCCGCTTGGGGCCGTGACCGGGACGCCGCTCACGGGTGACGGTCTGGCCCTCGGGCCGACGCGCGTGAAAGCGGGTGCGGCCATCCTCGGCGCCACCGAGCACCGCCTTGCCCGCGAGCGGGCGGTGGGCCGTGTGGGCGGCTGGCGGGCCCTCGATCGCGTGATCCCGAAACGACACCCGCGTGAACCCGCTCTCGATCGCGCCCGCGCTGGCCGGGCTCGCGGGTCGTTCATCGCTCAGGCTGGCGTCGACGATCGCCGCGCCCAGGGTGGTCCCAAGCGCGAGGGTGTCGGCGCGGCCCTGCGTGGTCCAGTTGGGCGAGACGTCGCCCTCGGGCCCGTTGAACAGGGCGACGACCGGCGCCGCAAGCTGCGGTCGCGCGCGCGTGAGGGCAGCCTCGGCGTGGGCCGTGGCGACCGCGAACAGGTCGCCGTTGTAGACGTCGGTGGCGTTTAGCATCGCGGTCGCGTGGACCGCAAAGAAGGCCGCGACCGCGATTGGCTGACCGTGAAGATCTTCGATGCGCAGGGTCGTCAAGGTTGGGTCGACCGCGTGGCAAGCATCGACACCGGCCGGGACACCCGGGTCTTCCGGCTGCGTGCACCCTGGCAGATCCGCGTTGTGAGCGACGAGCAGATCCGCCTCGGGGTTGCGCAGGAACGGCGCGAGGCTGCGGTTGCGCCCCAGCCGTGGCACGACGCTGGTGTTCAGCCGCAGCTGCGCTGGGCTGCGAGCGGCGGCGGCCTCGGCGATCGCCGCCGCGATGCGATCGGTCAGAAACTCGAACAGCTCCGGGTCAAAGCCCATGCGCGTGGACGCGGCGTGATTGTAGTAGGCGGTGTCCGAAAAATTGCCCGGGCTGTGGTGGGTGTGGGTGCCCGCCAACAACAGCTGCGCCCGACCGATCTGCGTGAGCCCGTGCTGCTCGCGGACCCGCGCGACCACGGCGTCGGACAGCCCCGCCGGGATCGCCCACAGATCCGCGGCGACCAACACCAGCGGCTCGCCGTGCTGATCCTCGAGGTAGATCGCGCGGGCTGTTAGCCGGGTCCACACGCTCAGACCCACCCCGCTCTCGACCGAGTGGCCACCAAGCGGCACGCCGGGCAGCGGGGTGATGTCGAGCTTGGCGGCGCCGGCCAGCAGCTGACCCGATCCGGGCTGGGGCGTCGGTGGGGCGTGGCTGACCGGCCGCTGCCCACACGCGAGCAGCAGCGCGGCGACGATCGTCAGCACCCCGTGGCACAGGTGCAGGCGCAGGCGCAGGCGACTCACGGGAGCGGGCGCCAACGGACACCAGCCTCGAGCAGGTAGCGCTCGGTGTACTGCTCGTCGTCCGCGGGGCTGACCTTGCGCTCGACGCCGCCGTCCGCTTTGAAGGTCCACGACTCGTCCCAGCGATCGTCGCGATCGATGTCGACCTTGGCCCGGTTGAAGCGCAGGCCGTCGTCGCTGTACACGTTGATCTTGAACGACCGGCCCTTGCTCGCGTCCTTGATCTTGGTCTGCACGGGCTGCGTGAGCAGCTCGAGCATGAGCTGGTCGACCTCGCGCAGGTCCGGGCCGGTCGGGTCGCCATCGGCTTCGCCTGCGGGTACGGGCACCGGGCTCGACGCGGGCTCGATGGGTGGGGGGGGCGCGGGGACAGGCGCGGGGACAGGCGCCGCGCCGCCGCCCACGACCTGCTCGGGCCCATAGTTGTCATCGTCGGCCGGGGCGACGGCTCGATACACGACGCCGTTCGACCACCGCCACTTCTCGTCCCAGCGCTCGTCGCGATCGAGGTCCAGCTTCGCGCGCGCCCACACGCCATTCTCGGCGTAGACGTTGAGCTTGGGCCCGTTGGCGCCGAGGTGGTCCTTGATCTTGTCGCGGCCCTGCGCGGAGGTACCAAACATCTCGAGCAGGGTCGTCTCTACCAGCTGCGACTCTTGCTCGAGCGCCAGGACGATGGAGCTGTCGTTGGCGCTGATCGCCGCGCGCCCCAGCCAGAACACCAGCGCGCCGCCAACGATGATCCCCGCGCCGATCATCAGCGCCCGAAAGGTCTTGAATTTCATGTTGGGCCTCGGGTTGTGTGGGTGGTCTCGCGCGCCGCCGCGCGGGGCATCATGCCGCGCGCGATCGGGACGGTGCAGTTGCAGTAGCGATAGCGGCAGGGGGCGGGCAGGGGCGCGAGCGTGAAGCTACCGTCGAGCAGGTTGCCAAGCCGCTCGGTCCGGTAGCGGCGGGCGGGATAGCAGCGATACGCCTCGCCGCGATCATCAACCACGAAGTAGCGGGCGCCCGCCCAGCACGGCTGCCCGGCGTAGTCTGGCGCGATCGATCCGGTCAGGTTGTGGCCGCCAAGCTGCACGAGCGCCTGGCGTTCGCCGGGGGTGTAGGCGATGACCTCGCGATCTTGCTTCTCTGGTTGGATCTTGAACGTGAGCCCCGCGGCGGCGAAGCGCTCGCGCAGCCGCGGCAGCGCGGCCAGGTTGGCGCGGGTCGCCACACACGTCACGCACACGCTGGCGCCAGCGGGGGCGTGGTCGCGGGCGAAGCTGCAGCGATCGATGAACGCCGACAAGGTGTCGCGCTGATCCGGCCGGTCGTCGATGTCGACGTACTCGAGGTGCAGCGAGCAGCTGAGCACGCCCAGCTGCGGACCCACGGCCTGCATGAAGTCCGCGAGCTTGGCCTGGCTCGCCGACAGGTTGGTGACCACGCTGACCACGAAGTCCAGCTTGGCCAGCCCCGCGACGGCCTCGAGGAAGCCGGGGTGCACGAACGGCTCGCCGCCCGAGAGCTTGATCTCCCAGGCCCCCGGCAGCGCGGCGAAGGCCGCCATGAACCGGGGCAGATCCGCGGCCCAGCGCCCGCGGTCGTCGATGAAGCGCTGCGTGCAGTAGCTGCACCGGTAGTTGCAGCTGGTGTTCATGTTCCACGAGATCGCGCCGCGCGTGGGCGGGGGCGTTGCCGGGTACAGCTTGCGGCCGGCGGGCACCGGCGGGGGCGCGCCGCGCTTCATCGGGCGACTCCTTCGATCATGCCGCGGTTGGCGGGGACGGTGCACGGGCAGATCGAATAGGGGCAGCGGATCGGACCGGGCCGCAGCTCGACCTGGCCCCGCACGACGTTGCCGAGAAACCCCTGGTCGTGGCGCCGCGCGGTCCGGCACGCCCACGCGTCGCCGGACTGCAGCAGCACCAAGTAGCGGGCGCCCGTCCAGCAGCGCCGCCCGGTGTAGGCCGGCGCCATGTTGGCGCTGCGGGTCCGGGTTGCGAGCTCGAGATCCCCGATGATCGCCTCGACCTCGCGCATTTGCGCTGCGGTGTAGGGATGCAGCCCGCGCTTGACCTTCATCAGCTGGCCAAACCAGCGGAACCCGGCGGCCTCGACCTCGCGCTTGGCCGCCGCGACCTCGGCCAGGCGATCGGGCACCAGCACCATGTTGACCACGAACCGCGCGTTGGCGTGGGCGTGGTCGCGCAGCAGCTCGAGCCGCGCGATGAAGTCGGGCACCCGCGTGAACTCGAGGTGCAAGCTGGCCGAGACGATCCCAAGCCGCCCGTGGGTCAGCGCCGCGAAGCGCTGCAGCTGCTTGGTCGAAGCCGAGAGGTTGGTGAGCGTCGAGATGGTGTGCGACCCCGCGACCAGCCGCGGCACGATGTGATCCAGCAAGAGCCGCGAGGCGAAGGGCTCGCCGCCGGTCATCTTGACCTCCCACTGACCCGGCAGGCCGTTGAGGAAGTCCAGCGCCGCGTCGAGCTCGTCACGGGTGGGGTAGCCAACCCGGTACTTCTTGGACTGAATGCAGTAGCTGCAGTCGTAGTTGCACTGCCCGCAGACTTGCCACTCCACGGTAGGTTGGTGGGGCCACGGCGGGGCGGCGCCGTCATCCTCGAGCGGCTGCGGCTCGGGCGACCAGGTGTTGGTGAGGATCGGCAGCTGATGGGCCATGCAAGGGCTCCTAGCGCAGCACGGGCAGAGACAGGCGGCGCATCGCGCTGGCGACCGCGTCGGCGCTTGGGGGCGCGCCGGTGGTTGGTGCTGCGGCCTGGTGGTTTGCCGTGCCGCGGCCGGTGAGCTCGAGCCAGCGGGCCTCACCGTGCGCGGCGCGGACCCGCTCGGACCAGGTCAGGTTTTGGTTGAACTTGCCGCACTGTGAACAGCTCGGGAGGTACCGACCCTGGCGCAGGCGCTCGCGCAGGGCGGTCCAGCTGGGCCCGTGCCACAGCTGCGAGAAGCGCGTGTTCGCGTCGAGCTGGCCAACAACGACCTCGGTGTTGCAGCAATACAGCACCGTGCCGTCCACGGTGATCCGACTGTAGAGCTGGCCCATGAAGCACCCGACCTGATCGATCGGCGCGGTCGCCAAGCCGCCGGCCTCGAGCTGCAGCGCGAACGCGTCGAGGTTGTGCGCGAGCCCGAGCGCCTCGGCGCGCTGCTTGGCGGCCGCGAGCTCGCCCGATCGCAGCCGCGCGCGCTGGTCCGCGTCGATCCCCACGACCTCGGTCCCGGCCCGCAAGGAGGCCAGCTTGAAGTTGACCCGCGCCGCGTGCAGGCGCGCGGCCTGTTCGATCATGGCGATCAGCTCGCCCGCGTTGTGCTTGCAGATCACGTGGACGTGCTTGTCGCCCCGGCGACCGGCCGCGCTGAACTGGGCCAGCGTGGACTGCAGACGCTGCCAGTCGCGGGCCGACCAGCTCGGGTGAAAGTCCAGGTACGCCCGCTCGCTCGCGGCGTGGATCCCCAACAGCAGACAGTCAACCTCGAGCTCGAGGATCCGCGCTGGATCGGCGGCCAGCAAGTTGGTGATCACCGTGAGGTGCAGCCCGCGACGCTTGACCGCCGCGAGCAGCTCGTAGATCTGCGGGTGGGTGAAGGGCTCGCCCATGCCCGAGACGATCACCGCCTCGAGCCCACCAAGGCTGTCGATGTCGGCCAGCAGCTGCTCGAACTGGGCTGGATCGGCGCGCTGGCGCTTCCAGCTGATCGGCCGGGGCTGCTGCAAGTGCGGGCTGTGATCCCAGCAGGTCACGCAGTCGATGTTGCAGGCGTTGGTCACGTCGATGTGAACCGAGGCCGGCCCAAGCGGGAGCTCGCCGGTTGCGAACGCCTCCAGCCGCGCGCGTTGGTTGGCCTTGTGGGCCGCGACCCGGGCCGCTCGGCGTGCGTGGGCTTCGGTCACGGTGGCGCCCCCTCGCCAGGGCCTGTTGGGGGCGCGCGCAGCTGCGAGTGAAGGCCTGCGTACAGCCGCTCGCCCGCGAGCCCCGGTGGTTGCTCGAGGATCACCCGCGCGAGCGCGAGCAGGTCATGGCCAGTGTGGGCGGCGGTGTCGAGCAAGCGCAGCAGCCGGGCGACGAACGCGGGCGCGTCCAAGCTGCGATCGCCCGGGAGCGCGTCGAGGACCATGGTCAGCGCCGACCACTGGCCGGCGCTGGCGGGGGCGCGCAGGACCGTGAGCAGCAGCTCGCCAAGCAGCTCGGGGTTGATCGCCTCGGACTTGATCCGGCGGGCCATGAGCTTGGCCAGGCGCGACAGCTGCGGCAGCGGCACGCCGAGCTCGCGGGTCTCGGCCAGCAGATCGAGCGTGGGCGCGAGCGCGAGCTCGCTGCGATCGACGGGGGTCCGCGGATCCTGCAAGTCGACGCTCAGCTGAACCAGGTCCGCGAGCGAGACACCGCTCGCGCCCAGCTCCGTCAGCAGCGCCTCGTCGAGCGCATCTTTGGCGTGGTCGAGGATCGCCGCGGGCAGACACAGGCCCAGCAGCTCGCTGGCCGCGGCGCGTGCGTTGTTGGTGGGGACCCGCGCGCGGGCTTGGGTTGCGAGCGCGGGGCCGCGGTTGGGGTCCAGCAGCTCGCGCAGCGCGGCGAGCAGCTGGGGATCCGCGCGGGGTTGGGGGGAGAGCTCCACGCACAACGCCGCGCCGGCCTCGACGAAGCCGCGCACCCGATCATGCTGGTCGTCGGCGATCTTGCGCTGCGGCACGAAGGCCGTTGGCACGCCCGCGAAGCTGAGCTCGTGGACGGCGTTGAAGCCCCCGGCACAGATCGCGGCGTCGAACGCCGACAGCAGCGGGGGCAGATCCGGCGTCGTCCACCAGATCCGCCGCGACCCGGTCAGCGGGCGACCGCGAAACAACGGCCCCGCCGCGAACACCAGCCACAGCGGGGGCGCGCTCGCAGACTCGGCCTCGAGGGTGCGCGCGCTGGCCTCGACCGCCTCGAACAGGCGGGCGACGTCGTCGTCGCCCCCGCCGCCACCGGACACCAACACGCAGCGCGCCTGCGCGGGGATCCCAAGCCGCGCCCGCGCCTGCGATCGGTCGAGCCGCTCGAACGCCTCGCCGCGCATGATCGGCCCGACGAAGCGCAGCCGGTCCGACGCCAGCCCCAAGGCGGCGGCCAGGCCAGGCTCGCTCGCCGCGTCGCTGGGCACGATGACCCGCTCATACAGGCCCGCCAACGCCCGAAACGAGGGCCGCCCCGCAAACTCGGGCCGCACCGGTCGCAGCACCAGCGCGGGGTGCTTGCAGAGATCCAAGACCCCAAGCAGCTCCTGAAACGAGCCACCGGGGAAGGTGTCGACGACGAACAAGTCTGGCCGCAGCAGCGCGACCGAGTGCCAGATCCACTGCTTGGCCAGGGCCAGGTAGCTGGGCTTGGAGATCCCCGCCTCCGCGACCACCGACTTGCTGGGCAGCTTGAAGCCAGCGAAGCCCTCGTGGAACAACAGCGTGTCGGCCTCGGAGGTGGTCAAGAACCAGTGCTGGCTGCGGATCCCCGCGAAGGTGGCGTAGCGGCGCAGCCACCGATGGATCGCCACTTGCCGCGAGAGGTGCCCGAGCCCGCGCCCGTTGACGGCGTAGCTGACGATCGAGAGCGTGCGCGGCAGCTCCATTAGCTGACGTCGTCCCACGCCTCGCGGTCGTTGCTTGGGTCGGCGTAGCCCTCGTGGATCAACGCCGCCATGGCTTGCTCGCGCGGGTTGTCCCCCGATCCGCCGCCCGATCCCTCGCGCTCGGACTTGGGCCGCGCGTAGTACTCCCCGACCTCGGGGATGAACCTGGCCTTGACCTCGCCACCGGTCATCAGGTGCCACCAGATCGTCTGGTCGCCCGGGCGGTAGTCGTCGTAGCTGTCGTAGTCGCGCACGCGCGAGTAGGCGGTGTCCAGCTTGTTCCAGCGCTTGTTCCAACCGTCCGTGGGCACCTTATACTTCGACTGGATCTGGTGCGCGTCGAACAGCGAGTGCGCGTTCTTGTTGCGCTGGTACTTGTCGATGCCGCGCTTGGCCTTGACCAGGCGTCGCTGCAGCTGGGCCAGCGGGGCGGCAATCCAGGTCGCACGCATGGCGCTGATGTAGCGCAGCTTGGCCCGGATCCCCGCGACTCGCTTGGCCGCGTAGAGCCCGGGCTCGTAGCCAGACAGCAGCGTGAGCAGGTCGTCGTCGAGCGCCGACAGGTGCTCGTGGACGCGACCGCGGGTGAGCGCCCAGTGGCGATCCTCGATCGTGCGCAGGGACTCCTGCAGCTGGGCGTGGCGCACGGCCATCGCTTCGATATGCGCCCGCTCCGAGACCCACTTGGCGAGCTCGGTCTCCAAAGTTCGGCGCGCGGCCGCTTCTTGTTCGTAGCGCTCGCGCAGCTGCGCGAAGCTGGTCAGCCCACGCGGCTCGCCGAACTGCTCCACGATCGAGTCGCCGTGCTTCCAGTGCCGGTAGTAGGCCAGCTCGTACCACTTGGTCTGGTAGTTGGGCGTGCCGTAGTCGGCCACCATCAACGGATGGAACATCGGGTGGGCTTCGAGCGGATCCAGGGCTTCTCGCAAAGGCGCGAGCGGGCGCTCGAGCTCCGCGATCTCGATTGTGCACGCGTTGATCTTCAGCTCGCGGTCTTGAAAATCGGGGTTGGCGTCGAGCGCCGCGAGCTCGCTGGTGAGCTTTGATCGGTCCTGCTCGATCCGGGCCTGGACCGGCGCGCTGGCGATTGAGGGCAGGTGGATCAGCGACGCCGCCCAATCTAGGTGTTCCGCGACCAAGCCCGGGACCACCGTCACGGTCAGCTGCTCCCACGCCTGGGCCAGTGAGGCCGTGAGCGCTTGTTGATCCGCGGCGATGACCCGGTCGGACTCGCGCAGTCGCTCGCGCTCTTCCGCGTACGCGGTCGCGCTTCGCTTGGCGATCAGCGCGGCGGCGTGCCCGGTGATCCGGCTCATGTGCCCTCGTTGGGTGCGGCGTCGCGGCGCTCGGCGACCGCGTCCAAGAACCGCTCGGCCGCCCACTCGAGATCCTGAACGCTGTCGACCTCGTGCTCGTCGATCAACAGCATGAACAACTCACCGCGCTCGATCATCGCCCCGAGCACGGCCATCTCGTCGGCCGTGAGATCCAGGTGATCCCCAGCGGCATGAGTCAGGTACTCGAAGCCAACCTTGGCGGCGGCGTCCCAGCCATCTGCCGTGAACGCGACGCCCTCGAAGCGCAGCTCGATGTCGCGGGCCAGTGAATAGCCGCGGCGCTCGAACACCTCCGCCAAGACGGCGCAGCCTCGTTGCTCTGTGACCACGAAGGTGAGAGTAGGCGGCCGGGCGCGTGGACGGCAAGTCTGTTGATCGGCCGCCGGCCATGACGAGCACGATCAGGGCTCGACCAAGTCGCACCAGCACATGACCGGGTCAGGGACGTCGACGAGTCGCCGCCCGTCATGGGTGAAGCCGCGAACGCTGCGGGGAGCGTTGGTGTCGGTGCAGCCATCGGGCGCGAGCACAGCCAAGAAGGTGTCGGCCGTGGTGTCGCAATCGGCGACGACCAGGTGCTCTGCGAACCCGGGCATGGTCACGTCGTCCGTGATGACGCCTTCGTTGGCGAGCAGGACCACGAGGTCAGCCCCCTCGCGCGCGCTGATGAACACCCAGCCATCTGCGAAGCTGACGGTAGACAGCCGCTCGAGACCGGGCGCCAAGGTGATCGCGCCGACCGTCGGCGACGCGCCATGGTGAAACTCCTCGCCAACCTTCATCCCCGCGAAGCGCCCACGCGCTTCAACCTGCTCCGGTCCCGGTCCCGGTCCCGGTTCAGGATCTGTCTGCGCGACTTCGGTCTCGCTCGGTTGCGCTTGCGGGGCTGCGTGTGGGCCAGTCGGTGGAGCCGGGGTCGGCTTGGACGGGCAGCCGACGAGGCCAAGGACGGCGAGGCACGCGATTGGGGCGAAGCGCATGTCAAAGTATACGAACTCGACTCGGCGAGCGTGCTACCGTCGGCGCAGGTTCCCGAGGGCGCTTGGGTCATCCCCCACTGAGCGCAGCGTTCTCATGCGCCGGCCATGACCTGAAGGCTCTTTTGGGGCGATCGAGCGGGCGGCTGGACTGTCACGGGCGCGTGGGCGGCAAGCGTGTTGATCAGCCGCCAACCGTGACAATCACGACGCCGCCGTCAGCAAGGCGGATCGCCAGCTCGTCGTCGCCGTCTCCGTCGTGATCACCCACCGCGAGCTCACTGGCGACCGCCCCGGGGTCGAGCTCGAGCGCCCGAATGCAGCCCGCGTCCGAGTCCGGTCGCTGCAGCGAGACACCACCGCCCTCGGTTCGCAGCGCGAGCTCGTCGTCGCCGTCGCCGTCGAAGTCTGCCACGGCGATCTCGACAGTCAGCACCTCGAGGCCCCATTCGCTCTGCTTGGCGCCCGCCGGGTCCCACTGCTCGAACAAGGTCCAGCGCGAGATCTGACTGCTGCTCAGGTTGTAGGGCACGCCGCCGGTCATGTAGGCCGCGATCGGGCTCGATCCGTCAACGATCGCGCTTGGGCTTGGCGACGCCGCGGCCACCAAGCTGCCGCCCAGATCGTAGAACTCGAGCTGCAGCGGACTGCGGAGCATCAGGCCCGCGCCAGCGAGCCCCTGCTCGCGCACCGCCGCGGCGTGAGTGGTCTGCATGCCCAGCGAAGTCAGCTGGCCGCCGCCGTGATCGATGACCGCGCCCTGATCACCAAACAAGAGGAGATCGGTGCTCGCTTGGCCGTCGAAGTCGCCGGCGCGCAGCCCTGACACGGGACCGATCGGGCTCGGGACCACGCTGGGTCCAACGAAGCCCGCGAGCCCGTCCGAGCTGTGGATCATCAGCTCGCTGCCGACCGCGAGCACCACGTCCTCACCCGGGTTGGCGTCGAATTGGCCAGCGGCCGCCGCGTCGACGGAAGGGGAGGTGACTTGGCGTGGACTCGCCGTTGGCGCGCCACCGCCAGCCTCGAACACGAGCAGTTGATCCTGCGTGACGACGACCAGCTCGTCGTCGCCGTCGCCGTCGACATCCGTGAACGCCAACGCCAGCGCCTGGCCGTCGAAGTTGACCGGAATAGCGAGGTCGGGGCCGGCTGGATCACACGCGCTCGGCACCGCGACCGGGTTGCAGATGTAGGACTCGCACACGGACAGCGTGCCGCACTCGTCATCGACATAGCACTCGTACCAGAGGTTTCCGTCGAGGTAGCCCTCGTACTCGCACGTCCCACCGTTGCAGTAGTAGCCTGCTGGGCAGTCGCTGCTGTTGACGCACTCGTCCCCGGTCTCGTCGGTCTCGCCCGTGCTCGCGTCGGTGGAGCTCGAGTCCGTACCCGCGTCGGTGGAGCTGGTGTTGGACGTGCTCGCGTCACCGGTCCCCTCCGCGGCCGAGTCCGCGCTGATCGTCCGCCCCCCGCAGCCGCCACCAAGCAGCGCCAGCCCAGCGAGTCCAGCGACGATGTTCCAGGGGCGTGGGTCGAACTCAGCCGTCATCCGCCGATTGTGGCACGCCCCGCGGCGCCCCGTGCCATGAATTGCGTTGACAGATCGCCACGCGCGGTCGAGAACTCCCCGGTGCTGGTCGTCCAAAAATTTGGCGGCACGTCGGTCGGGACCCTCGAGCGGATCCGTGGTGTCGCCGAGCGTGTGCTCGCCCGCCAGCGCAGCGGCGATCGGGTCGTGGTCGTGGTCTCGGCGATGGCCGGCGAGACCAACCGCCTGATCGAGCTGGCCAACGCCCTGCACGCGATCGCCCGGGACCGCGCCGTCGCGGGCGCGAGCGCGAGCGCAGGCAAGGACGCCAAGGGTTGGGTCGCCCCGCTCAAGCGCGACGACCCGGGCTTCGAGCGCGAGCTCAGCCAGCTCATGAGCACCGGTGAGAAGGTCAGCGCGGCGCTGGTCTCAATGGCGATCCAGGATCTTGGCGGGGCCAGCGTCTCGCTGGTCGGCCATCAACTCGGGGTCGTGACCCAGGGCAGCTACACCAACGCGCGCATCGTCTCGATCGACGCCGAGCGGATCCACGCGCTGCTCGACGCAGGCATGATCGTCGTGTGCGCGGGCTTTCAGGGCCTCGACGAAGCCGGCGACGTGACCACGCTTGGGCGCGGCGGCTCGGACACCTCGGCGGTCGCGTTGGCTGCGGCGATCGTCGCCGACGAGTGCGAGATCCTGACCGACGTCGACGGCGTGTTCACCAGCGACCCACGCGTGGTCCCAAGCGCCCGCAAGCTCGACCGCATCACCCACGAAGAGATGCTCGAGCTGGCCTCGCTCGGCTCGAAGGTCGTCCAGATCCGCGCGGTCGAGTTCGCCATGAAATTCAACGTGCCCGTGCACGTGCGCCACAGCCAGCACCTCGAAGAAGGGACCAGGATCGTGCCCGAGACCCCCAACATGGAGGCCGTCTTGGTCGCGGGCGTGGCCCTCGATCGCGACGAAGCCAAAGTCACCTTGACCAATTGCCCCGACGTGCCCGGCACGATCGCCACGCTGTTCACCGCGCTCGGCGAGCGCGGGATCATCGTCGACATGATCATCCAAAACGCCAGCCGCGACGGCAAGACCGACGTCACCTTCACAGTGCCGCAGGACGAGCTGCAGCGCACGACCGAGGTGATCGGCGAGCTCGAGCTGGTCTGCTCACCGGGGGTGACCCTGCTGACCGACGCCAACATTGCCAAGATCTCGATCGTCGGCGTGGGCATGCGGACCCACGCAGGCGTGGCGGCCAAGGCCTTCTCCGTGCTCGCGCGCGAGGGTGTGAACATTCAGATGGTCTCGACCTCGGAGATCAAGGTCTCGGTCGTGGTCGATGACAAGTACGGCGAGCTGGCGCTGCGGGCGTTGCACGACGGCTTTGGACTGGGTGCGAGCTAACCCCACCCTGTCTTGCTCCGGTCGGGCCTTCGTCGTAGCCTGGCGCGGACCGCCGCCTGGGCGCGGATGTGCGCGCCATGAACCCCGAGAACCCGCGACGCTCCGGCCGCCACGATCGCCTGTACGACACGGCGGCGGTGGTGGTGTTGGTGGTGATGAGCGTGGTCGCGCTGCTGACGTGGCAGCGGTTTGGGATCACCTGGGACGAGCGCTACCACCTCGAGTATGGCGATCACATCCTCGCGTTCTACGCGAGCGGGTTCGAAGACAAGACCGCGCTGACCTTTCGCATCGACTACCTCTACGGCGGCGGCTTCGACCTCAGCGGCGCGCTGTTTCGCAAGCTCGCTGAACCGCTCGATCAATACGAGGCGATTCACCTGTTTGGCACGATCGTTGGCGTGCTTGGCCTGTGGGGGACCTGGAAGCTCGGCCGCGTGCTCGGGGGTCCGCGCGCGGGCTTGCTCGCCGCGCTGTTCATTGGCGCGACCTCTGTCTACTGGGGGCACATGCCCAACAACCCCAAGGATCTGCCGTTTGCGGTTGGCTATGTGTGGAGCATGGCGTTCTTGCTCGAGGCGATCGGCACATTCCCGCGGGTGCCTCGGGCGCTGGCGATCAAGCTGGCGATAGCGATCGGGCTGGCGATGAGCGTGCGGATCGGCGGGATGCTGCTGGTCTGCTACCTGGTCGCAACGATCGCCCTGTGGGTGGGCCATCAGGGCGTGCTGCGCCGCGACCTAGAGGCGTCTTATCACTACGCGCGGCGCCTGGTGCTGACCGGGATCGGCGTGGTCGCGGGGGCCTGGGCGGTGATGTTGGTGTGGTGGCCATGGGCGCTCTACGACCCGGTCAAGCGCCCGTTGGCGGCCGTGCGGCGGATGTCGCAGTTCATGGATCACCAGCGCAAGATGCCCTTCGCGGGTGAGATGGTGTCCAACTTCGACATCGATTGGCGCTACTTGCCGCACTACTTTGGCTTCAAGATGCCCGAGTTCGTGCTGGTGCTGTTCGTGCTGGGCACGCTCGTGGGCGTGGCCACGCTGGTCTGGCGCGCCCGTGACGTGCGTTGCTTCACCCACAACCTGGTGCTGGGCACGCTGCTGGTCTCGCTGTGGTTTCCGTGGCTGTACGCTGTCTACAAGGGGTCGGTCCTGTACGACGGGCTGCGTCACTTCTTGTTCGTGGTCCCGGTCGCGGTCGCTGGCACGGCTTACTTTGCCGACGTCATCATCACCAAGGCGATCGCCCGGTTTGGCACCAAGGCGGCCCTGGTCTCGGGGGTGATCGTTGGCGTGCTGTGCATGGATCAGTACGCAATGATGATTCGCCTGCACCCGCACCAATATGTGTACTTCAATCGCTTCATTGGTGGGCTCGAGGGCGCGGTGGGGGAGTACGACACCGACTACTACGCCGAGACCTACGAGGACACCTCCGAGCAGTTTGCCCGCCACCTGTGGCAGACCGAGCCCGAGGTGTACCTGAACACGATCTACCGGATCGCCGGGTGTGGTGGCCCGCTCCGCACGATGCGGCGGCTGCCGCCCAACTTCGAGTACCACCGCAAGCGCTACGACTTCTTCATGGGCTACACCCGCGGCAACTGCCACTTGCGGCACCGAAAGAGCCCCGCGATCTACAAGCTCACGCGCGAGGGCGGCCTGCTCAACATCGTCCGGGACCGCCGCGAGGCGAACCGTCGCAACGCGGAGAAGGCCAAGGCCCAGCGAACCCAGTCCAAGAAGAACGCCCGGCCAAAGCCCGTGAAGGACTCGCCATGACCAAGCCCGAAGCCGACAGCGCGAAGGTGCTCGATGCGGCCGCGGCCGAGCTGCGCAGCGCCTATACCCTCATCGCGGATCCGCAGTGTGATCCGATCACGGCCGCGCCGCATGTCCATCGTGCCTGGCAGGCGGTCGCGTGGCTCAGCCGCGGTGAGGTCCCAGACGGCGCGGGGGAGTCGCTCGCGGACTGGCTCGCGGACGAGCAGCTCGAGGCTGTCCCTGCCAAGTCGCGTGAATCGGTTCACGCGACGCTTCGGGTGGTCTGCCAGCACGCCTCGCACACCCAGCCCTGGGTCGACGCCAAGTCAACGCCGCCCGAGCTGCCGTCCACCAAGGCATTGGTGGCCCACCTGCGGGTGCTAGGCGGGGTCATGAGCGCGCTCGAGCAGCGGCAGCGCGGGCCCACGCCAAAGGCTAGGCTCGCCGCGCGCTGGGGCATCCGCGCCGCGTGGTGGGTGGGCGGCGCGACGGCGTTCGTGCTGCTCGCGCTGCGTCCTTGGCAGAACGAAGACGAGGGTCAGTGGCGCGGCGCCTACTACCCCACGCCCGCGTTCGAAGGGGATCCAGATCTGCGCCGTGAGGCCGACGTCGCGTTCGATTGGCGCAAGCAGGGGCCGACCGACTCGATCCCCTCGGATCGCTTCAGCGCCCGCTGGGACACCTGCCTGGTCTTGGAAGAGGACACCGACGTCGCACTGCAGGTCGTCAGCGACGATCGCTCGCGCCTATGGCTAGACGGCGAGGTCGTCGTCGACCACTGGAAAAAGCACAAGCGCGCCGCCAAGGGGGCGCGGGTGTCGGTCGAGGAGGGCACTCACCACGTACGCGTGGAGTTCGTGGAGGACGCCGGCAATGCGTCGATCCATGTGACCGCCTCGTTCGACGAAGACGAGCCGCCCGCCCCGATCCCGGACGACATGCTGGAATTCCCGGGGATGGAGTTTGAAGCCGACGCCAACCCCTGCGACTTGGACTAGCCCGAATCAAGGGCTGCGCGCTCGACTCGGGTTGGGCGCCAATGTGAGCAGGTGTGCGTCTGATGGCTCGAGACCGTGCGTATTTGCGCCGCCCCCAATCGAGTGTCCTATCCGCTTGGTCGATCAGAGCGCGTATTCGACCGACACTCTCGAGTTCGATTTGGTTGATGTGCTCCGCGCTGTACCGTGATAATGTATTGTCGTTGAATCGCCATAGTTGGCGAGCACAGGTAGACGGAGACCGATGAAACCACAGCCACGTACCCCTCGTTGTCGCGGAGCCATCCCGGCGGCCCTCTTGGCCCTCACGACCCTCACCCTCGGTTGCGAGGGACAGATGGAGGATGACTTCGACGACCCGAGCCTGCGCGGCATCGAGATCGACCCGGACCCTGATCCCGATCCCGACCCTGATCCCGATCCCGACCCTGATCCCGATCCCGATCCCGACCCTGATCCCGACCCCGATCCCGACCCTGATCCCGATCCTGACCCCGACATCCTCTTCCAAGACGACGTGTGCGTCGTCGAGCAAGGCGACCTCTGGGGTTCCCACGACGAGGTCCTCGTCGACGCGCTGCTGCGCTGCCCCTCCAGCCGGATCCGTACCCCCGAGGTAGCGATCGACGCGAGCGGGCTGTGGGGCAGGCTCGACGGTCAATACGACGTGCACTTCTACATCGAGCACGGCGACGACCAGATCGACTTCGAGATGCTCGACGAGCTCCCGGGCAACGGCTTCACCGGCCAGGCGCCCGACGGCACTTTGTATCGCTTCACAAATAATGTAGCGAGCTACCTCTACAACCAGGGCAAGGACTGGATCGAGGTTGATGTAGACGGCCTCCCCGAGCTGTTTTGGCCCTACGGCGGCTTCAAGATCCGCCCCGACAGCACCGGGCAGCTCCACGCCCAGTTCGAGACCAACGGCTTTGGGGAGTACCTGTTGTGGGCCGCGAGCCTCGACGGGGGTGAGTGGAGCTGGGCCCAGGCCGGCTCCCTGACGGGCACCAGCTCGATCCGCTACGCGGGGCCCGACGCGTGGGATCGCCCGGTGACCATCCTGCGCAAGGCCAAGAACGGGATCATGCGGTGGACCCTCGACGTCGCCGGTGCGGACGACCTCATCGTCGGGCAACAGGCCGACTTCGCTGGTTTCCTCGCCGCGCCGCCGCGACCCGAGTCTGGTGAAGATGTCCCGATCGCCATGATCCAGCGCATCAACGCCAACAACCTCGCTGTGATCACGGTCGTCGACGGCGACAAGTGGTCGGAGCATCCCATCGCCGCCGACACCCCCCTCGTGCCCAAGTTCTGCGAGATGGCGTTTGGCTCGAACCAGCCAGACTGCCTGCCCTGCGGCTACCAGGCCACAGGCATCGAGGCCGAGACCTTCAGGATCGTGCGCACGAACAAGGGGCCGATCTGGGGCGTGTGGGTGGTCTCGGACGTCACTGCCAACTACGTGTACGACGGCGTGCAAAAGAAGGTCGACTTTTGGACCTGCAGCGCCAACCTCGACAATTCTTCGGTCAACGCGAACGCAACTCTCGTCGTCGCCCAGCTCGCCAGCGACGGCAGCATCTTGCGCTCGGTCGAGCACGACATCGGGAGCATGTGGGTCAACGATCGCCCCGATCGCAAGATCGCAGCGACCGCGTTCGGCGACGACATCGGCGTGCTGATCCAAGTCGACACCGGGCCGAGTGAGACCGCCGGCCGAGTGCTGCGCATCGACACCACCAAGATCGACTGACGCCCTGGGTTCGACCGACGCACGGGTCCCCCTCGCCCCGCCCACCCTCGATGGTGTGGCGGAGGCGATTGCGTGACTCCATGTCCGCGAGGGCCTGAGCGACCCCGACGCTGCACAGATCCTCGAACGCAGGCTCTGAGTGGGGCTATCATGAGGGATGGCCGACGGAATGCAGACGCGGATCGACACACGACGTCGACGTTTGGAGCGAGTGTTGCTCGCAGCCCTTGGTGCACCGCTGGCCTGCGGGCCTGGGCCGGTCGACGGTGGCTCGGGCGAGCAGGGCGACGCGGAGAGTGGGGGGAGCACCGACGACAGCGGTGGGAGCACCGACGACAGCGGTGGCATCGAGCCCGAGCCGTTGCCGGATCCCGGCATCTGCCTGGCCGAGATCGACGCAAACGCGGAGGGAGACTGCGCGGAGAGTCTTGGCTTTCGCTGGACCGTTGGCGGCTGCGAGCCGCTGATCGGCTGCGAGTGCGTTGGCGCCGAGTGTGATCAACTATTTGCGGACCGGCAGACCTGCGACGAGGCCTACCTCCACTGCGTGCTGTGTGACCCGTGCCCCGACGACATGCTGTGCGTGGTCTACTGCGGCGGCGCCGGCTTCATCACCGACATGTTTTGCCTCGAGAGCCACGTGTGCCTCGACGGCTACTCGCCAAACTACGGCTGCCCCTACACCGACGAGAACGGCCAGTCCGTCAGCGCCAACATGACCTGCTCGGGCCTTGGTCGCGCGCTGTTCGACGACGATCCGTTCACCGGGTCACCCGCGTTCGACAACGACCAACAGCGCGCCGCCGCAGCCTGGGCTCGAATCGCCGCGGGCGAGCTGGCCTCGATCGCGACCTTCGAGGCCCTCGCGGCGTGGCTCGAGGCCCACGCCTGCCCGCCCTCGTTCGCCGCTGGCGCGCGCACCTTCGCGGCCGACGAGACCCGTCACGCAGGCTTGGCTTGGTCCATTGCGCAGTCTCTCGATCCTGCAGTCGAGTGGCCCGAGGCCAACACGATCCCGTTCTCGACCCTGCCCACGCTCGCCGAGCTCGTCGAGCACACGGTGTTGTCGGGCTGCATCGGCGAGACCCTGTCGGCGCTCGAGCTCGAGCACATGGCCGCGTGCTGCGAGGACGAAGCGCTCGCGGCCACACTCGCAACCATTGTCGAGGACGAGTCGCGCCACGCCGAGCAGGCCTGGGTGTTGCTCGCGTGGCTGCTCCGCGCCCACCCCGAGCTGCGCGCGGTCGCGGCCGACGCGTTCGAACGGGGGACGCAGACGATGGCGCTGGGCGTCACCGACCCACTCCCGATCCATGGCTTGCTCGACGACGAGACACGCGCCGCGCTTTGGGCCCGTGGCCGCCGTCGGGTCGTGGGGCCGCTCGCGGCTCAGCTCCTGGCGAGCACCAATTTGGTGCGGCCCCATCACGCGCGGGCACTCTCGCGCGTGTTTTGCTGAGCTGCTCAACCGAGGTCGGCGGGGATGCCTTCATTGGCCTGGTCGCCACAATTCGGCATCGGGGCGCGAGTTGGTACCAATTCGGGGGTGGTGCTACGCCCCCTCGGCCATGAACACACGAAAAGTCCTAGTTGCAAGCGCGGCCTCCGTGGTGATTGTTGTGGGGGCGGTAGTTGCTGTTGTTGTCTCGAGGAACGCGGCGGCCCAGGAGCCCGACAACGGGTTTGGACAACAGGCGCCGAGCTGGATCGCCAGCGGCGACTCGGGCGCCCTCCTTGCCGCGCCGCCATGGGTACGGGTCGGCATCGGAGCGAACCCCTCTGCCACGCTTCACGTGGTTGGGGACTCCGTAACATCCAGCCCCGGCACAGGCACACTCGCAGTGGGCGAGCAAGGGGGGCTCCACATGCGCGTGGATCGCAACGACCTGCTGGTCTCGGGGGGCACGAAGGGCACCTACGGTGCCCTCTATCTCCAACGGTACGGCGGACCCATTGTTGTCCACGGGGGGCGCCCCTTGAAGGACCGACTGTACATCACGGTAGAAGGCGACATCGGAGTTGGCACGGCCGATCCGGCGAAGTTTGCCGACGACCGCAAGTTGGGCCACTGGCCGGACGGGGCCGGTCTTCCGAACGGGGTTGTCGCAGTAGACGGGAAGGTGGTTGCCATGGGCCTGAGTGCAAAAAAAGCGTCGATAAAAGAAACGCTCTACGTGGGGCGCCCGGTGCTCTACGACCACTGGGCGGCGGGAGCGGACACCCTCCATGGCGACGCCGTGGTCCAGGTAGCCGGCAAGCTCACAGCCCAGGCGATCGTCGTTCACCAGGATCATTGGGCGGATGATGTGTTCGACGCGGACTATGAGTTGCCGCCGCTCTCCGATGTTGAACGGTACATTCGGAGCGAGGGGCACCTTCCAGGTGTTCCCGTGGAGGCCGAGGTGGCGACGGGCCTCGACCTGGGAGATGTGACGGCGGCGCTGCTGCGCCAAGTCGAGGAGCTGACGCTCCACACGATCGCGCAGCAAAAGCAACTCGAGGAGCTTGGCCGGAAGGTGGCGACGTGCGGGCGCTAGCCGCAGTGGCGGGACTGGTGGTCGTGGTGGCCTGCGAAGTTCCGGGGGAGGAGGAGACAGACGAGTCACCGTCACCCCCGGCGCCTTCAGGCACAACCGCGTTGGTCTTCGAGGACGCAGCCGACGAGAGCATCTTGACGGATGCCTCCAATTTACGCCCTCCCGAGATGACCGAGAGGGAGTACCTCCGGCTGGAACAAGAGGCGGAGCGGGACCAGTACCGTCAAATGTGGCCCCTCGTAAAAATGGCATCTCCTGCGGACCTCGAGCAGCTGCGCGTCCGGTGGTTCATCACGGGCACCGGGGTCACCGTCCAAAATCCGGGGGAGCGGCACTTCCATATCGCAGGACGATTTACCTCGAGTTCGAAGGAGTGCAGGGTTGGCACGGCGTGGCAATACATCGGCCCTCGGTCCTCCGCGATGATCCTCGCACCAGAGGGGACGTGCAAGCCGGACGTGGCCGAGCTGACGGTTGTCGACCGTCAGGGTTTTTACCTGGGCTCGATTGATGTGCAGCGGCCAGCGGAGAATGAGCCGTGAAGCCTCTACGGGTGGTCCTCATGGCGGCCGCGGTATGGTTGACGGCGCCCGCTCCGGCCCAGGGATCCGAATGTGCCAATGGATGGCCCATACCCGCGCACTGCTACCCCGATGTACTGTGTCCGGGCTTTGAGCCGTACTGGGACTGGCGGCGTGGGGTCGTCCTCATAGATGGGCCTGACGTTTCGGGGACCGGAGTGCTGATCAATACCGCAGGCTGCGACAAGGGGCAGGAGGCGTGCGGCACCCCGTACTTGCTCACGGCCAACCACGTCGTCACAGGGGGAGGGGACATCACTGACGGGCAGAGGATAGCGATCGAGACGGAGTCGACGTTCGTCTTCGGCTTCGAGGCCGGTGTTTGTGGAGGCCCCACCGCCAGCGGTGCGGTCGGGATCACAGGAGCTGCGGTGGTTAGGAGCTCGAAGGAGAAAGACCTCCTTTTATTGCGTCTCACGACGACGCTCCCGCACGAACTCGGTGCCTACTTCTTCGGCTGGTGCGATTTGGATCTTTGGCAGGGTGTAGCAATCAGTCATCCCTGCGGTGCGCCCAAGACCATAGCTGTCAGCGAGTTTGGCGAGGTAGATCATGTGAAAGTCTATCAAAAGGATGTGTATGACGTAGCCTGGTGGGAGGAGGGAGCCCTTGCGGCGGGTTCTTCGGGGGCCCCGCTGCTAAGCGAGTCGAGCGGGACCTTGCGGGGGATCTACACAGGTCCAGTGCAGGCAGGATCGGAGGCGTGCAGCGACCCAGGCAACGTCCCAGCGCAGGACCGATTCACGGCGATGTCGACCATTCTGGAGTTCTTGCCCGAAAAGGTGCGAGGAGGAGCAACGTGCGTGGGGACGTACGACGACGACGACTATGGGTCGCTGCTCAGTACCGTGGAGGACGCATCCTATTATGGACCTGGTGCGGTCGTTACCCTCACCGCCAAACACTCGGTGTGGCTCCTGGACGGCTTTTTCGCCGACTATGGCGCCCAGGTCATCGTCGTCACCGGCGCTCCTCCCTGATCGCCGGGCGCGGACGAGGGGAGCCGAGATCAGCATCGCACACAGCATCTCGGCACACTCTCGCTCGCGGGGGGAAACGATCCGCTGCAGGCCTGGGAGTTGATCGCGTGGCTGCTCCGCGCCCACCCCGAGCTGTGCGCGGTCGCGGCCGACGCGTTCGAGCGGGGGACGCAGACGATGGCGCAGGGCCTGACCGACCCGCTCCCGATCCAGCCTGGGCTCAAAGCCTTCCCGCTCTCTGGAGCGCGCGACACTTCCGGTACTTGACAGTTCTAGAACTCGCCAGTACAAGATTGTCGAGCGGCGCTCCTCGGCGACCAAACGCTGTTCAGCGCCCAATCACAAGCAAACCCCATGTCCGTTCAAAGCACCACCCACCTCAACTTTCGCGGCGACGCTCGCGACGCGCTCACCTTCTACCAGTCCGTGTTCGGCGGTGAGCTCACGCTCGTCACCTACGCGGATGCCCACGCTGCTCGGGAGCCGTCAGAGGCGAACCAGGTCATGTGGGGCCAGGTCGCGGCCGAGAACGGGTTCAGCGTGATGGCGTATGACGTGCCGTCGTCGCTGCCGTTCAGCCAGGGCGAGAACGCCTTCTTCGTGTCCGTTCGCGGCGACTCGGAGGCGGAGATCCAGGCGTATTGGAACAAGCTGTCGGAGGGTGCGAGCGTGATTCAAGCGATCGGGCCTTCGGGGTGGGCGAAGATCTACGGCATGCTGAAGGACCGCTTTGGAGTGGTCTGGGTGCTCGACGTCCTCGCCCCCTACGACGCCTCCTGAGCAGGTACGCTACGATCTTCTCAACGTGGCGAAAGATCCGAAGACCTCCACTGAGGAACCCGTCGGCGAAGCCCGCCTCGGTCGCAAGCGCGACCCGTCGCGGGACGCCGACATCTTGGATGCCACGCTAGACGTGCTCGCCGAGGTCGGGCTGAACGGGTTCACGATGGACCTGGTTGCCGCCCGAGCACGAGCTGGAAAGGGCACGATCTACCGGCGTTGGTCCTCGAAGGGCGAGCTCATCGTCGACGCTGTCGGCCACATGAAGCGTGCACAGGTCGACCTCGAGCGGCTCCCCGACACCGGCACCCTGCGGGCAGACCTGCTGGCGCTCTACAAGCCCGAGCCGGTGGAGCTGGGGGAGCGAAAGCTTCGGATCATGGCCAGCCTCGCCGCGATGATGAGCTCCGAGAACGAGGCGCTGGCGACAGCAGCGAACGCGGCGATCGTCGAGCCATGGGCGAGCGCGCACCACCGGCTGATGTCGAGGGCGCGAGACCGCGGTGAGATCTCGCGGGCGGCCGACATCGACACGCTCTCGCAGATCGTTGCGTCGATGGCCGCCTACCGTGCGCTCGTGCAGCGCAAGCCGTTCGAACTCGAGTTCCTGGTCACCATGGTCGACAAGGTCTTGCTGCCAGCCCTGAAGTACGAGCCGACACACGCTGAGTTGTCCGCCGGTTCCTAGAGCGCCGATCCGTTTGGAGACGCACCTGACGACGCGACTCCAAACTGATCGGCGCTCTAGCCTGGCATTTGGATGCCGAGGCTGTCGAAGTACGCCTGCTTGTCGAACACGAAGGGGCCCAGATCGTAGACCCAGTCCCGGTGGAACTGCTCGAAATCGGACCAGACCACAATGTCGTCGAGCACCCGAATGTTGGCGAGCAAGAACCAGCACTCGTCGATCCCGCAGGTGCAGGTCAAGAGCGTAGTCTTGATTCGCCGCGGGTCGTCGTCGTCGGTTTCGAAGGCGCGTACCTCTGCCGAGCCGACCCCGCCGGCGAGCTGGTACGGCGCAGGGAAGCGGGGGAGGTACTCGCCGGCGAAGTTGGCTTCGGCGATCTCCTCGCCAGCTTCGCGGCGCAGCTCGAACTCGGCGGCGACCAAGGGGTGTTCGACGGCGGCGATGAGCTCGAGAAAGTCGCGGCCGTTGATGGCGACGCCGCAGGGCCTGTAGGCATGCTTGCCGCGCCACGACACGGACGGGACGTCGCGAAGCTCGAAGCGATCGCGGTGGGAAGATGTGGCGAGGGCCGCGAGCTCCTCGGCCCCGAGCCGCCGCCGACCTCGAGGCAGGATCAGCAGCTCGTGCCTCACGCGTAGGTCAGGGTGCTCGAGCACGAACTGAGGGCCGGGTTCGAGTGGCAACCAGCCTGCGGCGAGGCCGTCGCGGACATAGCCCGCGACGTGGGCGGGCGTGACCGCGAACGAGCGGCGCGCGGCCTGGTTGAGGGGGTGTGGCTGGGCGTACACCAACAGCGAGGGCCCCGCACCCGCCTCGGCTGCAACGGCGATGATCAACGGACTCCGACCACAGCGCTGACCGGCCGTGGGTCGCTTGCGAATCCGCCAGCGAAACCGGACACCGTCGACCGTGATCGGCCGCGAACCTCGACGCGCAATGCTCACGACACGACGATAGCCGATTCCTGGAAGCCGGGTCGGTCAGGGCACACGCAGATACCCCGAAACGAGTGATGATCTAGCGCGATAGCGGCCGAGCCAGTCGGCGGCGCTGGGGTTCAAAGCCAAGATCTTCGTAGAAGCGCATGGCCCCGGCGTTGATCTCCCAGACCTCGAGTTCGAGCTCGCTCGCGTCGCGCTGCTTCGCCCAACCAGCGACGGCGTCGACCAGCGCGACGCCGAGCCCACGTCGTTGCCAGCGCGGGCCAACGGCGAAGTTGTCGATCAACACGTAGCGACGACCGACGTGGATGCCCTGTTGTGGGACTTCTCGGACGATCGCGTGCGCGAACCCTGCGAGCTCCCCCTCGACCCACGCGCCGATGAGCAGCGCGTCGGTGTCCGCGAGCAGCCCCTCGAAGTACGCGCGCGTGCGCGGCGGGCCAGATTCAGGGGCACGAAACACGTCGGGCAGCGCGTCGCGGTGGACCGCGTCCAGCTCGTCCACACGCGCGAGGTAGGCCTCGTAGTCGGCGGTGCTCAGCGGGCGCAGCTCGGTGGCCATGGCCGCAATCTAGCAGCCCAACTCAGCGAGTGCCTCGGTCGACGCGTGACCCATGATCATATCAGCGCCCAGCTGTCCAGGTCCTCCTGCCGCGCCGAGCGTGCTGGGACTCGGCCTCAGGGGATCGGCTTTCCGTGATCGATTCAACCACGGGTTCGACAGACCCAACGAAGATGAACACCCAGCACAACTTGTTTCGTGACCTCTACAGCGCCATTCCAAGCACCGTCAAGCTGCTCGTCCCGCTCTTGATCGTCGCGCTGATCGGCTACGAGATCTTCGACGCGATCAGGATCTTCGTCCACGACATGTCCCAGCTCCTGACCCTCGCCGATATTCTCTCTGGGCAGGGCTTGAACTCCTACGTTCATCTGGACTGGTCCAACGACGTGCGTACGCTGACGGTCACCGTTGACCGGATACCGGCCAAGTTGAGCGCGGTCCAAGACACGATCCGCACCTTCGCCGAGACGCAGCTGCACGACATCGACGCCATGGTACTGTGTCGACCCGTGGCCAATGGGATGACTTGCGAGCAGTTCCTCTAACGACTCTTGCATGGCGTTCGGCGCAGGGGGGGGGGCGCTTGTCGCGCGATGCTCCCCGCGGTTCCTTGCCCTCGTGATCGCGCTACACTGTCGGGCGTGAGTGACGAAGCCAGGCGCATCTTCGAGGCTGCGATGCGGCTCCCCGACGCGGAGCGTGCTGCCCTCGCTTCCGTACTTAAAGATAGCGTCGGCGAGGGGTCCTCGCTCGAGGAGATCGAAGCAGCTTGGGTCGCGGAGGCCGAGCGACGGCGCGATGATCTGCGGGCTGGGCGAACCAACGCTGTCCCGTGGCAGGATGTCCGCCGCGAGATCTTCGAGATGGTCGAGCGAGCCCGCGAGCAGCGGGCCACCGTTTGAGCAGCAAATGCGACTCGAGTTAACGCCTCGGGCTAGGGCGGAGGCCATGGAAGCTACGGCTTGGTACCTCGAAGAGGGGGAGATCGAGGTTGGGCTTCGGTTCGCGGAGGAGCTTGATCAAACCTTCGAGAGGATCGCCGCGAACCCGTTCGCGTGGACCGAGCTCGAGCGGGGTATGCGGCGTGCGTTGGTCCATGGCTTTCCTACGCGGTGCTCTACTCTGTCGAGGCCGAGCGGGTGGAGGTGTTCGCGGTCATGCATCAGCGTCGCCACCCCGACCAATGGAGGCGTTGAGAGTTGGTGTTGCGGACGACCGACGCCATGAGTACGCCCTCACGAATCGCTTTGTTGGCGATCGGACGTTTGGGTGGGCTGGGGCCTCGAGGGCGCGCCAACGCGGCGTTTCACTTGTGCCGGGTGTGGGGACCACGTCGATCTGGAGTGCTCAGCGGGCGCAGCTAGGAGCCCGTGGTGCAACGCCTCACGCCGCCTCGCTTGGTCTTTCCGCCGAGCTCTTCGTCGCCGAAACTTCCAGTACGCCCGGTACAGGTGCGTTTCGGCTCCTCAATCTCGACGAAAATCCCGGCGCGAGGCGACGCGATGCATTGCACCACGGGCTCCTAGGAGCCATGGCCGCAATCTAACAGCCCAATTCCGAGGATCCAGTCGCGTTGATGCGTGGCAGCGGCCGAGGCCCCGGCTTTCTCGGTCTTGGCGTAGACTATGGCCCCCCTGAGGTGTCGCTCTGCGAACGCCCTCTTGCTTGCCGGTCACCCTCGCCAATGAGCGACAGGAGTTCACGATCCGACCGTTCCACGCCGTCGACTCTGCCATGGAGCCGCGGCGCGCTGGAAGCCAAGCCGCTCCGCAAGGTGGATAGCGCCTTCTTGGTGGCGCAGGTCCTGCGTGAGGCGAACGAGCCCGATGCGGCGGTCGTCGTGGGCGACCGCTACGAGCTGGTGCGCAAGGTCGGCGCGGGCGGGT
>NZ_JMCC02000062.1 GCF_000737335.2 Enhygromyxa salina
ACTGGAAGTTTCGGCGACGAAGAGCTCGGCGGAAAGACCAAGCGAGGCGGCGTGAGGCGTTGCACCACGGGCTCCTAGGCCCGCACGGCGGAGCGAGCCAGGCGATCGCGGATCGCCGCCCACGCGCCCTCGTTGGGCACGGCCTCGACGAGGATCCGCGCGCAGCCAAGTTCATCGAGGGTGTGCAGCGCCGCGTAGAGCAAGCGCCCATACTCGCGCGGGTCCGCCGGCATGCTCAGGTGGTGGTCGACGCCGGCTGGCGCCTGCTCGGCGAAGCTGATCAGCCCCACCGGCCCCGCGCCGACAACCGCCGCTTCGATCTGGCCGGCCTCGACCACCCGCAGCTCCCCGCTTGGCGCGTAGTGCCGTCCAACCAGACCCGGTGACGACCGCGGCGCCGCCTTGTCCGGCGCAGCAGGCCGGGCCAGCGGACCCGTCACGGCTTCGAGCTCGGCCAGCGCCAGCCCGCCAAGTCGCAGCAACGCTGGCTGCGCGCCCGACAGATCCACGACCGTCGACTCAATCCCCACGCGCGTCGGCCCGGCGTCGAGGATCAGCGCCGCGTCAGGCCCAAGCGAGCGCGCGACATGAGCCGCGCTCGTTGGCGAGATCGCCTGAAACCGGTTGGCGCTCGGCGCTGCGATCGGCACGCCCGCAGCCTCGAGCAGCGCCCGCGCGACCGGGTGCGCCGGGGCTCGCACGGCGACGCTCGGCAGCCCCGCGGTGACCAGATCCGGCACCAGCGGACGCTTGCCCAGCACGATCGTCAGCGGCCCTGGCCAGAACTGATCCGTGAGCTCGGCCGCGAGCGGTGGCCACTCCGTTACCAACGCCTGCGCAGCTTCAGGGCTGAGCACGTGGACGATCAAGGGGTTGTAGCTGGGCCGCCCCTTGGCCGCGTAGATCTTCGCTACCGCCCCAGGATTCAGCGCCGCCGCGCCCAACCCGTAGACCGTCTCGGTTGGAAACGCGACCAGCTCACCCCCCACGATCCGCGCGGCGGCGGCCCGGATCACGCTGGGGTCAGGCCGCTCGGGATCGACAACGATGACGGGCATGTGAGACGAGCTCAGCCGGCCACGCGCAGGGCGATCTTGCGGTTGCGGACCAGGTCGTCGGCTGCCGTGGGATCGCGCCCAATGAGGTAGCCCTGGATCGAGGGTGCGGCGAACAGCGGGATGATCCCATTTTTGTCGTGCACGCCCTCGGGCGTCAAGCTCAGCGCGTCTTCGTTGAGCTCCATCAGCCCGCGGCCGACCAAGAACTCGATCTCGTCGGCGAACACCTGCTCGAGCGGGACCCCAAATTTGGCCAAGAACGGCGCGCGCTGGATCTCGCCAAAGTAGAAGCTGACCGCGCACATTTTTCCCATCATCTGGCGGACCGGCAGCTCGTAGAGATCCTGGATCGGCAGGCGCCCGGCGCTCACGCTCTCCAAGTAGGGCCGCAGCGTCTTGCCCGCGGCCCCGTCGTTGTAGGCGATCGTCGTGTGCGTGAAGGTCTGCGAGCCCAGCCCAAACCCGATGTAGGGGATCCCGGTCTGGACCCGCCGGGCCAGGTAGCTGCTGGTTCCGACGTCGCCGGGGATCCGCGAGTAGGTGGTCTTGCCAGGGTTTGCGTGATAGCCGGCCGCCGCGAGCACCTGCTTGGCGAGCGCCGTCATGGGCCGAACTTCCTCCAGGGTGACCGCGTCGGCCTGGTGGGAGATCCGCGTGAGCTTGTAGCGCATGCGGTACAGGGTGATGTACTCCGGGTCCAGCGCGATCGCGTGCTCGAGCGTGGCCCGCCAGCTATCCAGGCTTTGATTGGCAAAGCCGTACATGAGATCCAGGTTGAGCCGCGAGAAGCCCCCCGCACGAATCGCCTCAACGGCGCGAAAGTGGTGCTCGATCCCGTTCTCGGCCCGATTGAGCACTTTGAGCAGATCCGGCTGGATCACCTGAATGCCCATGCTGATCCGCTGGATCCCCAGCGCCCGATAGCCCGCGAGCTTGGCCGGATCCGCGGCCGCGATCTTGGGTGTGGTCTCGATGCTGATGTCCGCGTCTGCGACGAAGCTGCAGCGTGCGTGGATCGACGCCATGATCCGCGCGATCTCGGCGACCGAGAGATACGCCGGCGTGCCCCCGCCGATGTCCATGCCGTGCATGCGGCGGCCACCTAGCTCCACGAGCTCGTCGTAGCGCTCGATCTCTTGCAGCAGCGCGTCAACGTAGACCTTGGTGTCCGAGCGCTCGTCCTTGCCAACGACCGTGTATTCACAAAACGAGCAGCGGGTCTCGCAGAACGGCACGTGCACGTAGAGGCACATGTCTTCAAAGCCCGACAGGCCCGCCTGCGTGACCGCGAGGTGCTCACGCCGCGGGACCCGGTAGGGCTTGAAGGTCTGCTGGTGCGCGATCGGATAGGCGGTGTTGGCGATGTGATGGTTGCGCAGCCCGGCCGCGAACACCTCCGCGGGCGGGTAGCTCACGGTGTCGGCCGGCGCGGGTGCGCGCCACATCGTTGGGCTTGGGTTCCAGTTCATTGGCGTTGGTATAGTGTCCGAACAACACTAAGTGTGCAAGCTGTCAACTTCGCGCAGCGCGTTCAGCCCACCCGAGAGGTAGCCAGCCTCGGCGCAGCCCATGTGCGAGGCCGCCCGCGCCGCGAGGTAGGACTCGCGCCCGGTCTCGCACACGAACACGACCTGCTTCGCGGCCCGCAGCGCGCGGCGATGCTCGCGGAGCTTGGCCAAGTCCATGACCGTGGCCGCGAAGCCGTGGGCCTTGCGCTGCGACGCGGTCCGCACGTCGTAGACAAGCACATCGTCGCCGCGCTGGCTGAAGGCCTCGAGCGTCCACGGCCGCGCGTGCTTGGCCTGGGTCGCGACGACGCCGGCAGCGTTGACGATGTCGCGCGTCATCGAGTAGGGCGGCGAGTAGGCGAGGTCGAGCTGGGCGAGCTGGGCGAGGGTGAGCTTGGCCAGGATCGCGGTCGCGAGCACGTCGATCCGCTTGTCGACGCCGCCACGACCGACCACCTCGGCGCCAAGGATCCGCTCGGATCCCGACTTGCCCGACTTGCCCGACTTGCCGGAGTAGTAGAGCGTGAGCTCGAGCGGCTCGCTGCCCCGAAAGAAGGGATCGCAGGAGTGTCCCGCCAGCTGGATCTTGGCGGCCTCGTGTCGCCCACCGAGCTCCGTGGACCCGGTCCGCGCCACTTGCAGGGCCCCAGCGCGGACGATCGCGGTGCCGAGCGTTGGCAGCAGCGTCGCGTTCCCACCGGCAGCGTTCTCGCCCGCGACTTGGGCGGTCTTGTCCGCGTCGGAAGCCTGCGCGGTCCAGACCGGCTTGCGGGTGACGGCGTGGGTATGGCTCACGCAGATGCTCGTCGCGTAGACGCCGTCCAAGTTGGTTGCGCAGCGATCATCCACGTGGATCGATCCATCGCGCATCAGCTCGCCGCCAGCGGCCGCGAAGATCTGTGTACGTGGCCGGACCCCGGCGGTGATCAGGATCAAGTCCGTGTCGATGCGCTCGTCGCCGACGCGCACGGCGACGATCTTCTTGCCCTTGCGGGAGACCTCTTCGACCCCGACCCCCAGCCGAAGCTCGACCCCCGCGGCCGCGAGCGCCCGCGCAGCTTGGCCGGCCGCGGCGGCAGAGAACTCTGGCAGCAGCTGCGGACCTCGCTCGACCAAGGTCACCGCGCAGCCCCGGCGGGCCAGGCAGTCCGCAGCCTCGACGCCGTAGTAGCCGCCGCCCACCACCACCACCCGCTGCGCCCCTTTGCGCAGCAGCGCGTCGATTCGCTGCAGGTGGGCCGGGTTGCGCAGCAGCGACACGTTTGAAGCGATCGCATCGCCGTCGCCAAACACGGGCGGGACGATTGAGCCGGCCCCGAGCGCGTAGATCAGCGTGTCGTAGGGCACGACCCCGGCGCTGGTGTAGACCTTGCGCTTGGCGGCGTCGAAGCGCTCGACGCTGACCTTGGTGCGGACGTCTACCTCATAGTAGCGGCTGAAGAACGCCGCCCGGTACGGGGCGAGGTCAGCGCGAGCGTCGACTTCGCCGGACAGATAATAGGGGAGCCCGCCAACCGCATAGCTGATCGCTTCGGCCCGCTCGAGCAGGATGATGCTGGCGTCTGCGTTGGTCTCTCGCGCGCGCGCTGCCGCCGTCGGTCCGCTCAGTGCTCCCCCAAGAACGACAATCTTTTGCTTGGCCATGGCTGCTGCTAACTGCTCGAGATGGTACCAGCTGGGTCCAATGGTGAGCGGCTCCGCCCCCGAGTAGCATCTGTGCATGGCCCTTCGTCCTCGCCACGACCCTCGCATGCGCGTCGTCACCGGTGCGTGCCCGCATGACTGCCCCGACACCTGCGCGTGGCAGGTCGCAGTGGATCCGCAGACAGGCCGCGCGGTCGACATCTGGGGACACGCCGAGCACCCGTTCACAGCGGGCAAGCTGTGCGGCAAGGTCGACAACTACCTCGAGCGCAGCTACCACGCGGATCGGCTGACCACGCCGCTGCGACGGATCGGGCCCAAAGGCCAGGGTCGCTTCCAGCCAATCAGCTGGGCAGAGGCGATCAGCGAGATCGCAACGCGCACCAACGAGCTGGTCGAGCGCGAGGGCGCCGAGTCGATCCTGCAGTACTCCTACGCGGGCACCATGGGGCTGCTGCAGGGCGAGGGCATGGCCCAGCGCTTCTTCAACAAGCTCGGCGCCACGCGCTTGGGTCGAACGATCTGTGCGAGCGCCGGGACCCAGGGCATGCGCTACACGCTTGGTCGCAGCGTCGCCCCCGACCCACTCGACTTCGAGCACGCCCGCCTGATCTGGCTGTGGGGCACCAACACGCTCACCAGCAACATGCACCTTTGGCCAATTATCCAGCGCGCCAGTAAAGCGGGGGCCAAGGTCGTGGTCATTGATCCAGTTCGGACCCGCACCGCTCGCGCCGCCGACGAGTGGGTGCCCATTCGGCCAGGTACCGATGGCGCCCTGGCGCTGGGCCTGATGCATGTGTTGATCCGCGATGACCTGGTCGACCACGACTACGTCGCCCGCGGCGCCATCGGATTCGAGCAATTGTGCGAGCGCGCGCATGAGTGGTCGTTGGATCGAGTCGAGGCGATTACAGGAATTCCAGCCGCACGCGTCGAGGCCCTCGCGCGCGATTACGGCCGGATCAAGCCGGCCGCGATCCGTATCAACTATGGGCTTCAGCGGCATCGCGGCGGCGGGATGGCCGTCCGCAATATCGCGTGTCTGCCCGCGCTCGTCGGGGCGTGGCGCGAGCGAGGCGGCGGCGTGCAGCTGAGCAGCTCGGGGAGCTTCAGGCTCGATCTGAGCGGAATCGAGCGGCCGGATCTGCTCGGTGATCGAAAGCCACGTACCTTCAATATGAATCGGCTCGGCGAGGCCTTGAGCCTCGACCCCGAGCAGCGGCGCCGTGCTCACCTGCGCGAGTGTCCAAACGACCAAGCGCCGATCGACGCCGGAGAGCCTGTGCACGCGCTGTTCGTCTATAACTGCAATCCTGCCGCGGTGGCGCCGGATCAGGGCGCGGTGCTGCGTGGACTTGCCCGTGATGATCTCTTCACCGTCGTGCTCGAGCACTTTGCGACCGACACCGTCGATTGGGCCGACATTGTATTGCCCGCTACCACGCAGATCGAACATTGGGACATCGTCAGGCCTTATGGGCACCTGTATTTAGGACTCAACCGCCCGGCGATCGATCCCGTCGGCCAGAGTTTGCCCAATTCCGAGATCTTCCGACGCATCGCGCAGGCGTGTGGCTTTGACGAACCGTGCTTTCACGAGCCCGACGAGGCGATCCTCGCGGCCTTCGTCGACGCGCAGCGCGATCCGACCATGGCCACGATCAGCTGGGCGCGACTCCTCGAGCAAGGGTACTGCCGCCTCGACGTGCCCGATCCCTACCTACCCTTCGCAGACGGCGAATTCCCCACGCCCAGCGGCCGCTGCGAGCTCTACAGCCAGTCCATGGGCGATGCAGGATACGATCCGCTGCCCACCTATTTGGCACCGGCGGTCAGCGCCGAACAGGCCCAGAACGGCGAAATTCTGCACTGCATCTCGCCCCCCGCCCACTCGTTCTTGAACAGCACCTTCGTGAACGTGCACAAGTTTGCCCGCCGGGAGAAGCAGCCGTTCTTGCTGCTGCACCCCGATGACGCCAGCGAACGTGGTATTGCTGATGGCACGCAGGTCAGCGTGGAAAACCAGCGAGGCAGCGTGCGTCTGTCTGCACGGGTGACGGAAGAGGTGGTGCGCGGCACCGTGGTCGCGCCGGGCATCTGGTGGGCCAAGCTCAGCCCTGAAGGTCGCAACATCAATTGGCTGAGCCCCCCTGATGAAACCGACATGGGAGCGGGCGCCCGGTTCTTTGACGTGCCCGTGTACGTGCGCGCCTGTGTCACCGAAGTTTGTGTCACCGAGGGTTGAGATCGTCACACGAATTTAGTGGTACCCTTGCGCCGTGGATCTCTATGCGGAGCTTTGTGCCTTCGTGCGAGGGCTCGACGACGCCGGAGTGGAGTACGCCCTGTGCGGTGGGCTGGCGATGGCGGTCTACGGTGTCCCTCGGGCCACGCGTGACATCGACCTGCTCGTTCGCCGCGGCGACCTCGAAGAATTTCGGTTGGTCGCCCATGCCCGCGGCTTCACGGACGAGCTGTTGTTGATGCCTTTTCGCAGTGGCCTTTCGGCCCAACGGTTTCGGGTCCCCGGAACAGACGACCCCGATCCGCTGACCCTCGATGTCCTGCTGTTCGAGGGCGAGCTCGATCTGGTGTGGGGCTCGAGAACGCAAGTGGAGTTCGAGGGCGGCAGCATTTGCGTGGTCTCCAAGCAGGGTTTGATCACACTCAAGCGTAGGGCCGGCCGCCCGCAGGACCTCGTGGACATTCAGCTGCTAGAGATGCTCGATTAGGAATGAAGGTGACGACCATGGCAACGATGACGATTGACGCAGTGGACATGAGCGCTCAGGCCGTCTCGACACGGCTTCGGCTAGCGTGCAAGCCAACCACTCCCGCGCTCCAACATCGGCCCCTGGTCGCCATGGACGCGCTCTCGGTGTCTGCGAGGTTGCGCTCGGTGTCGGAAATGGGCGCCCTGTGTCAGATCTTGGGCCGCCCCGTCGAGCGGCCACGACCACGACCACGGATGGCGGGGTAGACCCCCCACCTAGACCTTGGACTGCAGCCGCTGGCGCGTGTGGTCGCTTCGCTCCTCGGGGCCGTTTGTTCGCATCCGCATGTGTGGTCCCCTACAAGGCCTACAAGGCCTACAAGGGGGCTCTGCGCCGCCGGGCCCCTGCATGCGCGGCGGGCGACGGCCGCGCCGGCACGAAGTGCGAGCAAGCTGAGCTGGCCGCGCTCGCCAAGGCGTGCGTGTTACCAGCGCTCAGATCAGGCCATGCTTGCGCAGCAGTGAGCGCAAGTGCTTGCGATCCAGCTGGGCCTCGCGGCCCGCAGCAGAGATGTTGCCGTCGTTGCGCACCAGCAGATCACGGAGGTACCGGCGCTCGAACCCGTCGAGCAGCAATTGCTTGGCCTCGGCGTAGGGCAGCAGCGTACGCACGAGGAGCTCGTCGTCCTCGCGGGAAGCTTCGCCGGGCAAGCTGATGCGCAGCTGATCGAAGCTGTGAGCTTCGGGCGAGAGCGCCAGCGCCCGGTCGAGCACGTTGCGAAGCTCGCGGACGTTGCCGGGCCACGAATCTCGCTGGCAAGCCGCGATCACCCGCACGTCGACCTCGACCTCATCGTCGCCGCCAACGGGCCGGACCCGCCGGGACTCGAGCGACCGCAGCAGCCGCGGCTGTACAGCTGCGTTTCAGCGCCTCGCCCTCGACGAAAATTCCTGCGCGAGGCGACGCGATGCATTGCACCACGGGCTCCTAGAGAGGCGAGCCCAGCTTCCATCGCAGCTGGACTGGGCATCCAGGCCAGGCCAGGCCAGAGTGGGTGCGAGCTCGAAGTCGTATTGTCCATGGGTCAGCAATGGGCCTTCGGACCACGGCCCTCGGATCATGTGAACTCATAGTTTGCGTACATTCGGCCAAGTGCAGAATTTTCCGGGTGTTAGGCGTTCGAGTCATATGTATTCGCCATATTCGCATTTGCCCTCGTGGTCGCCTTTGTTATGCTCCGCGGGTTGGTGGGGAACGAGATACAATGAACGATTTGTCCTTCGATCATTGCGAGTCGCTGGCGCCGGTCACCGAGCAGATCATCGATCAGCCATCCACGGCGATGGTTCTACAATGGCAAGAGGTCGACGCCGCGCTCGACCAGTTAATTCGTTCGCAGTTGGGGCCCAAGCCGCAGCCACAGCCAACCCCCCGGCTTCGCGTTCTGGATCTTGGCTGCGGAACGGGGCGCAGCAGCGCGATCCTCTGCAACATTCTGGCGAACCGCGTGCAGTCGCTGACCTTGGTCGATGGCAGCGAGGTCGCGCTCGAGCGGGCCAAGCAACGGCTCGCGGCGCACGAGCCCCAGGTTCACCACGCCGAGCTCGACACCCTGCAAGACGCATTGCAAGCCGGGCGCCTCGCGGAAGGTAGCTTTGATGTGGTCATCTCGGCGCACGCGGTTCACCACTTGTCGCACGCCAACAAGCGCGCGTTGTTTTCTGCGGTGTCTCGGCTCTTGGCACTCGGAGGCAAATTCATCATGATCGATATTCTGCGGCTCTCGAGCTTCGAGTGTGAACTCGCGGAAGTAGCAGAGCGCGATATACAAGCGCGCGCGCGAAGCCGCGTGGCCGCGATCTCTGACGGCCCGCTCGCGCGTGCACCAACAATCAACGCAACAATCGATCGCCGCGCAACGCTCAACGAGCATCTCGCATGGCTTCGCCAGGCCAACATGGAGCCCGCGTGCGCGTGGCGCGGGCTCGACACGGCGATCTTCATCGCCCGCGCCCGGGCTCGTCGGGGCACCCATGCCTTTCGACCGGAGCTCGCGCCGCCTCAGTTCGACTCTGTGCTCGAGACCATCGGCAACACGCCGCTGGTGGCGCTGCGCCGCGTGTGTCGCGACTTGAACGGCCTCGTGGTGATGAAGCTCGAGGCGTTCAACCCCGGCAACAGCACCACAGACCGGGTCGCCATAGAGATGCTCCGCGCAGCCAGGCGCAGCGCGGCCTTGCAACCTGGGCAAGTGGTCGTAGAGGTCGTGCACGGAGCCACCGGCGCCGGTTTGGCGCTTGGCTGCTGTGTGCTCGGGCATCCGTTCGTCGCGGTGATGAGCCGCGGCGGCTCGATGGAGCGGGCCCAAATGATGCGCAGCTTTGGGGCCCAGGTCGTGCTCGTGGATCAAGACGTCGACTCGACCCCCGGGCAGCTTTCGAGCCGTGATCGTGCGCTCGCAGAGGCGCGCGCCCACCAGCTGGTCCGCGAGCACGGCTACTTTCGGGTTGACCAATTCGAGCTTCGCGCCAGCGTGCGCGCGCACGAGTACGGCACCGCCCAAGAGTTGCTTCGTCAGAGCAACACCCCAATTGATGGGTTCGTCGACCTCGTGGGCCCGGGGGGGACCTTCAGCGGAGTCGCGCGCGGGCTCAAGGCTGCGCAGCCAAGCACCGTGTGCATGGCGATCGAGTCCGCGCCCGCGCCCGGCCTCGCGGGTTCGCACATCACGGACCTTCGTGACGGCGCGGGTGACGGGGACCGCGTTCGGGATCGTCCGCAACTCGATCGCTCGGACTGTGACGGGTTGCTGACCGTCTCCAACGAAGACGCGATCGCCCATGCCCGTCTGCTCGCCCGGGCCGAGGGGATCTTTGCTGGGTACGCGACCGGGGCCAACCTCGCTGGTGCGATGTTGCTGCTCGAGCAGCTTGGGCCTGGGGCGGTGGTCGCTTGTCTCGCGAGCGACAGCGGCCTCGACTATCTGAACACCGCGCTTCACAGCGCGACCATCTGACGGCTCAGGCCGGCCGAGACCAGGTCACCTGCGCGAACGCAGCGTGATTGTGGATGCTCTCGTGGTTCTCGGCGTGCACGCGGAACCAGCGTATGCGGCGATCATCTTGCAGCACCCGCGCGACGTTGCGGACCATGTCCTCGACGAACACGGGGTTGTCGTAAGCCTGAACCGTCACGTAGGCCTCGTCGGGCCGCTTGAGCAGCGGGTACACCGGCGCCGAGGCCGATCGCTCGGCGACGTCGATCAACTCTTCGATCCACACGAGCTGCGGCGCGCCGTCATCATCGTGATCCGTTCGCACGCTGATCGTGATGTAGCCGCGCTGGTTGTGGGCGCCACGCTCGGAGATGGCCTTGCTGCACGGGCACAGGCTGGTCACGGGCACCCGCACTCGCAGCACGAAGTCGTTGGGCGTCGGCGCGTCGCTGACCTCGCCAATGAACGCGCAGGCGTAGTCCATCAGCGCCTTGGCGCCGCTGACCGGGGCGGCGCGCTCCAAGAAGTAGGGGAACTCGACCTCGATGCGGGCGCTGGCGGCGTCGAGCCGGTCACGAAGATCACGGAGGATCGCCGGCACGGTGCGCATCGTGACCTCGCCGTGGTGCTCGTTGAGCACCTCCACGAACCGGCTCATGTGTGTGCCCTTTTGCTCGCGCGGCAGCGACACCGACATCGTGAATGTGCCGATCGTCCGCTGCTTCTCGGTCGCGCGGTCGAGCACGACGATCGGGTGGCTGAGACCGGCTACGCCCACGCGGTCGAGGGCGATCTCTCGATCATCGAAGAGGCCCTGGACGTCCTGCATCGTCGGCGTCGTACCACGGTTTTGTGGGGGCACAACACCGCTGGCTTCCGCGTGGGCGAGCGGCGCTCACAGGTTGCGAGCGACCAGCGACCAGCGCTTGCGGTCCCAGCTGAGCAAGTTCGCCGTGGCGTTGCGCAGCTGGAACTGCGGCCAGTCGCGCAGCGGCTGGTTGAGCGCGTGACAGACGAACGCAGCCTGGGCCATCTGGTGGCAGACAACCGCGATCACGCGGCCGCGCCAGCTGCCGCCAAGCTGCGCCAGGATCTGCTGGACCCCGCCGTCGACGCGCTGTGCCAGCTCGCCCATGCTCTCGCCGCCGCCGGGGATCTGCACGTGGGTGGGATCCCGCTTCCAGGCCCGGAAGAACGCGGCGTGCTCGGTCAAGATCGGTTGGAAGTCGAGGCCTTCGAACGCGCCCTGATCCAGCTCGCGCAGGCCTTCGATGACGACCGGGGCGCCCGCCGCCCCGGCCAACCCTGCCGCCGCCAACCCTGCCGCGGTCTGCTGGGCCCGCTGCTGCGGCGAGCACCAGACTTTATCGACCTCACCTGCGAATCGTTGCCCGAGCGCGGCCGCCTGCTCACGACCGCGCTCGTCCAAGGGAGGATCCGAGCGCCCGCCGCAAAACCGATGCTCGGCGTTGAACGAGGTCCGGCCGTGACGGACCAACAACACCGCGAGCGCGCGTTGGTCCGCGACGCGGCGCCATGGTTGATCAGAGCCGTCCAAGCTCACTGGACATTACAAAATTGCTCGTAGTCGATCAGCTGAATCTCTTCAGGCGGCTTCGAGCACACGCGGCAGTGGGGATCCTTGCGCAGCTTCATGGTCCGCCACGTGGTCGCGAGGGCGTCAAACACCATCAGCCGACCCGACAAGGACTCGCCGACCCCCAAGATGATCTTGAGCGCCTCGTTGGCCTGCAGCATGCCGATCATGCCGGGCAACACCCCGAGCACGCCGGCCTCTTGGCACGAGGGCGCCATCCCGGGCGGGGGCGGATCCGGGTACAGGCAGCGGTAGCAGGGCCCGCCGTCTTCGGGGTTCGCCATGAAGGTGGTGATCTGGCCCTCGAACCGGAAGATCGACGCGTGCACGACCGGCTTGCCCAGCTTGAGGCTGGCGTCGTTGAGCAGGTAGCGGGTTGGGAAGTTGTCCGCGCCGTCGACGATCAGATCGTACTGCGAGATGATGTCGAGCACGTTCGAGCTGTCGAGCCGATCCTCGATCGGGATCACCTTCACGTCGGGGTTGAGCGCTTGCAGGGTCTTGCGCGCGCTCTCGACCTTGGTCATGCCCAGCCGCTCGATGTTGTGCAGGACCTGGCGCTGCAGGTTGGACTCGTCGACCACGTCATCGTCGACGATGCCGATCGTGCCGACGCCCGCGGCCGCCAAGTACAGCGCGCTCGGCGAGCCCAGCCCGCCCGCGCCCAAGAACAGCACCTTGGCGTCGAGCAGCTTGCCCTGGCCGGCCTCGCCGACCTCGGGCAGCATGATGTGCCTGCTGTAGCGCTTGAGCTGCTCGGCGCTCAGCACCCGCGGTCGCTCGAACGGGAACCCAGCGTTCTTCCAGGCCCGAAACCCGCCGACCATCGACGAGACCTTGGTGTAGCCAAGTTCGCTGAGTGAGCGAGCGCCCAGCGCCGAGCGGACACCACCTGCGCAGTAGACGATCACCTCGCGGTCGCGATCGGCGACCAGATCTTCGATCTTGAGCTCCAAGAACCCGCGGGGGATCCACTCCGCCGTTGGGATGAAGCCTTGCTCGTACTCGTCGCGCTCGCGCACGTCGACCAGCACCGGGGGCGCGCTGCTCCCCTTGGGATCATCGAGTACGCGGGCTTTGGTGTCCTCGGCCGAGACTTCGTGGATACCTTGTTTGACCTGGGACAGGACTTCGTTGAACGTCGCCATTGATTTACCTGTTCTTCGTGGGGTTGTTTGACCCGACGATTTTGCTGATTAGAGCATGCCAGGTGCCTGCCAGACTCTGACCGAACTGGTCCAGGTCGTCAACGATGACATTGTACGGGTCATTTACCGTAAAATAGCTCGCCGCCTGGTGCCCGCAGGTGGGCGAGTCGTCCCCGCCCGAGCTGATGGCCGTTCGCTGCTCGGTGAACCGTTGCACGCAGGTGTCCGCAAGCGGGCGAGAAGTCTTCGCCCGAGCTGAACGCAGCTGGCGTCCGCGCCTACAGGCGCTTCGCGTGGAGCAGCACCTTCAGGCCCTCCGAGAAGTTGACGCGGATCTTGCTGTCCTCGACGCCACACACGACGCCGGGTCCAAACTTCTTGTGCTGGATTTGATCGCCAAGGCTGAAGCGCTCGCTGATCCCATAGTCGCGCGTGGGCTTGTTGGGATCGAGCACGATGCCCGCGCTCGCGGTTGGCTTGGCACGGGCGCGCGTAGCCTTGGGACCCGCGCTCTCGACCTTGCGTCGCGTGGGGTTGAGGTTGGCGTCGGGAGCGTCACCGGTTGGCTTGAAGCGGTGCTGCTTGTTGCACTGCTTGCACTGCACCTTGGTGATCTTGTCGCCGATCTTCGCGACGACGACGTGCCACACGTCGCCGCACGGATTGCACATCGCTTCGATGTCAGAGCCAACTTCAAAGGCCATCGCGGGGCGAGTGTAGTCGTTAACGGCCGGCCGTCACCCCACCGCGCCGACTCTCTTCGTACCCGCCTTCAGCGCAGCTCGATGCCGGCGAACAGATCCCGGCCCATGACCGACTCGTAGCCAGCCGCGTAGCCGTTGGCCGTGGGCCGTGACACCACCAGCTCACAGTGCGAGCGGCACCCACAGCTGGGGAGCTCGAGGCCCAACTCCGCGACGATGCGCTCGAGCGCGTGCGCGAACACCTGCGCCCGGCGAGAGCGGAGCTTGTACACGGAGGCTTCAGCCGGGACGGGCACGCTGCCCAGCAGGATCATCGCGTCAACGGCGTAAGCCCGGCCGAGCTCGAGCAAGCCCGCGATGGTGAGCTCGCGCTGGCACGACACGAGGTTGCGCAGCTGCTGGGTGTGAAGCTGACCCACGACCACCACCACGTTGCGCACGTCCGCGGCTTCCACGTTGCGGACCAGCGGCATGAAGCCGTTGGGTTGGTCGTGGATGCCCGGCATCACCGGGCCGATCCGCGCGACGATCGGGAGCTCGAGGGTCTCGATGTGCTGGGCCTGAAGCAGCAGGGCCACCGCCGGATCGGCTTGCTCACCAAGCAGGGCGCGCTGCACCTCTGGCTTGTGGTGGGCGACCTCGAGCTCGACCACGACGCCAGCGCCGAGATCTTGGGCCTCTGTCAGGGCTGCGACGACCCGCTTGGGCATGACGACCCGGGTTCGGACGACGACCCGGCGGCCGCGCACGGCCAGCCACCCGATTGCATGGGCGATCCAGCTGGCATCTTCGCGGGACCGCATCAACAAACTGACAACGGGGACCCTCGAGCCGCGCGACTCACGCTCAGCGAGCAACTCGGACAGCATGGGCTCGAGCTGACCCCGCTCGAAGTGGTCCGCGAGGCCCCAAATGGCCAAATGCTCACCATCGCAGGCTCGTTCGACGGTTTTTGCGTGGCGTGGGGAACTCATGACCAGTCCTGATAAGTTGTATAGTGTGATGCTGGGGTCCGCGCCAGGCCTCTTGGATCACCTGATCTGTCTCAGACAACGCGCTACCAGCTTCCCTGGGCCAAATACGGTCGAAAGGACAGCCACCGCGGATGGCGCATGCTCTGGCCCCACCTGCTGCCCACTCTCAAAGCCCCGCGCATCGCGCTGGCCCGTGCCTCTAAAAGTCTGGTCCCGCCTGTGCTAGACGACGGCCAAGCCGTGACTAGCGACAATTTAAGCTCAGAGCCCGACGACACACCGGGCGAGCACACCGCCGGCAAGAACCACCCGCTGCCGCTGGCAGACATCGACACCGAAGCCCTCAAGGTCGTCCGCAAGCTGCTCGCGGCCAACCATGAGGCCTATCTGGTCGGGGGGTGTGTTCGGGATCTCTACCTCAACCGCAAACCCAAGGACTTCGACGTCGCGACGAGCGCCCGGCCGGAGCAGATCCGCCGCGTGTTTCGCAACAGTCGGATCATCGGTCGGCGGTTCAAGCTCGCGCATGTGTTCTTTGGATCGAAGATCATCGAGACCGCGACGTTTCGCTCGGTCCCGAACGAAGACGCGCCCAACGAGGGCGAGTCCGATGACGACGACCTGCTGATCACCCACGACAACGAGTGGGGCAACATCGAGCAGGACGCTCGGCGGCGCGACTTCACGATCAACGGGCTGTTCTACGACATCGAGCACGAGGAGATCGTCGACTTCGTCGATGGCGTGGCCGATCTCGATCGCGGTGTGGTCCGCACGATCGGCGACCCCGAGGTCCGTTTTCGTGAGGATCCCGTGCGGATGATCCGGGCGATCAAGTTCGCCGCGCGTCTGGACTTCACGATCGAGTCGGACTCGTGGGCGGCCCTGCTCGCCTGCGCCCCCGACATCGCCCGCTGCTCGCGGGCCCGCCTGGTCGAGGAGCTCTACAAGCTGCTCCGCGGCGGCGCGGCCAAGCGCGCGTTCGAGCTGATGCTCGAGGCCAACCTGTTTCAACACATCTGGCCGGCCTACATGGAGCTCTATGACGACGTCGGCGGGCTTCGTCGTCCCAGCCGCGCGCAGCCCTCGGATCAGCCGGGCTCGTTGTTTTGGCGCTACCTCGGCGCGCTCGATGACTACGTGATCGAGACCGGCCACGTGCCCAGCAACGGGGTGATCCAAGCGATCTTGTTCGCGCCCCTGCTCGATCAGCTGCTGCTCGAGGCCAACCGGGCCGAGCTCGACGTCCGCGTTGACGACCTGATGACCCCGCCCTGCGGCGCGCTGGGTGTGGCCCGCCGCGATCGCGAGCTCGCGCGGCAGATCTTCATGGCCCACCGCCGGATGATCCAGCCCAGCCGCAAGCGCGGGCGCAAGGCGTCGCTGGTCCAGCGCCAGTATTTTCACGACGCCTTGTTGTTCTTGGGCTTCTCGGTTGAAGCGCGGGACCTCGACGGCAGCGCCTTGGATCAGTGGCGCGCGCTCGCGGTCGTGCACAACAGCAAGGCCGACGGGCCCGACGATGACGGCGGCGGTGGCGATCGCGGCGGGTCTGGCGGGCAGCGCAAGCGCAAGCGCAGCCGTCGGCGAGGCAAGTCCAAGTCCGGTCCGCGATCGGGTGGTGGCCGGACCGGCGCGTCGCGCTCGGCGAGCGAGAGCTGAGCGTGGGCCGGCGCGACGAGCAGCGAGCCAAGGGCAAACAAGCACGGGCCGAGCAGCTCGCACAGGAGCTCGCGCGCGGAACGACGGAGCACTACGTCGATCCGCTGCTCTACGATCTCGAGTACGCGGATCAGCACGACGACGTCGATTGGTACGGGGCGCTGGCCGATGAGCGCGGCGTTGGCAAGACGATCCTCGAGCTCGGGGCTGGCAGCGGGCGGATCTCGATCCCGCTCGCGGACGCCGGCCATCACCTGCTCGCGCTCGATCGCATGCAGCCCATGCTCGATCACTTGTTCACCAAGCTCGACCGGCTAGCGAAGGTGGGCGAGCCGGTGTCGGGCACGATCGAGCCGCTGCTGGCCGATATGACCCAGATTCCGCTCGCGGACCACAGCGTGGGCTTGGTGATCGCGCCGTTCAACTGCTTGATGCATCTGTACACGTGGCGGGAGCTGCTCGCGTGCTTCCGTGAGGTCTACCGCGTGCTCGAGCCCGGCGGGTCGTTTGGCTTTGACGTGCTGCTGCCGGATCTGGACTGGCTGCGCTGGGACCCCCACGAGCGCCACGCGGTCACCCGCTTCGAGCACCCCCGGACCGGCGCGCAGATGATCTACTCGACCAACCACGAGTACGATCCCGACACCCAGATCTGCGATGTGCGGATCTACTACGACGACTACGACTTGGAGTGGGACGGCCTGCGGCCCGGCGTGAAGCCGGTGTCGATCGTGCACCTCGCCCATCGGCAGATCTTCCCGGAGGAGGCGCGCGCGCTGCTTGGGGTGGCCGGGTTCGAGATCGAGAGCCACACCGGGGACTTCTTGGATCTCTCGCTGTCGAGCGACGTCGAGGTTCAGGTGTTCGTGTGTACCAAGCCCACGAAGCCGTGACCGTCGCGGGGGCGCGGCGATGCGAAACAGCACGCGAGCGACCCGGATGCGGGCGAGATCGATCCCAACCGGCGCGCGCGACGATCCTGCGCTAGCCTGGCCCGGTGCCAGATAGCCTGCCCCGCACGAGCACCCGAGCAGAGATGGTGAGCCCGCGACGCGGCTGGGCCGGCCGGCCACGTCTAACCAAGCTGTGCGGGTTTGCGCTGGTGTGCGGGGTTGCGCTGGTCGGCGCGCCCGCGCAGTCCGACACCCTCGAGGCAGATCCAGACGCGGGCTACGTCCCGATCGACGAGCTCTCGTACGAGACGATCATTCGCCCAGGCTCCGGCTACGAGGCCGAGCTCGCGATCCGCATCGCCCTCAACAACACCAGCGTCAACGTCCAAGACATGGTCCTCGCGCTGGGCGTGCCGCGCGGCAGCGAGCTGACGGGGATCTCGATCTCCGCGGGCGGCGACTGGATCGAGGGTGAGGTCAGCAAGGTCGCCAAGGCGGCCAACGGGCCAGGCGTTGGTCGCCGGGATCCCGGGTCGGTGTTTGCCCACGAGCTCGAGTCGGCGGGTCCAGGCGAGCTCCCCGGCGTCGAGATCGTGGCGTTTGGTCTGGACCCGAAGGCGACCACCCAGATCGAGCTGCGCCTGCGCGTGCTCCCGTTGCTGCGCGGGGATCGGTGGCAGCTCGAGCTGCCGCGCCGCAACCTCGAGCTGCCCAACCTCAGCGATCAGCGTCGCGTGATCGTGCAGAACCTGGGCAAGGACGAGAACTTTTATGTCGACGGCAGCTCCAGCGCGGGCACGCCCTACATGGTCACGCGCTCGGAGGACGCGATCGTGGTCGAGTGGCCCGCGCAGATCCGCAACAACACGGCGCAGCTCGACGGCAGCTACGAGGTCTCGCGCGACGCCGACGGCCAAGGTGGGCGGCTGCGCGTGGCCCTGCGCCTGGGTCCGAGCAAGGCGATCGCGCCGGATCACGTGGTGCTGGTGGTCGATCGCTCGCAGTCGAGCTCGACCACGCTTCCGCGCGACAGCAGCCGGGTGTTCTCGCAGCTGCTCGAGACCCTGCCTGCGTCGACAACCTTTGACGCGGTCACGTTTGCCCGCGAGGCGGAGCGCTTGATCGATCCCAAGTTCTTCGTCGACGGCAAGGCCCCGCGGGCCGACAACGAGCAGGCGCGGGCAGAGCTCTCGCGCGCGTTGGGGGTCACGGTCGCGGGCCAGGGCACGGATCTGCGCGCGGCCATGCAGCTCGCGGGTGAGCAGCTCGCGGCGCGGGGGGCCAAGCGTCCGCTGATCTTGGTGGTGACCGACGGCATGCTGCCGCCAAGCGTCAGCGCCGATCAGATCACCCACGCGCTCGACGGCTCGCTGGGCAAGGCCAAGCGCCCGGAGATCCTGTTTGTCGTCGATGATCCGCTGCTCAACATGCGCGGGCTCCCGGCCGACCACGCGATCGCAAACCTGGCCGCGGGGCTCGGCGCCAGGATCTCGCTCGAGACCCTGGCCAACCTTGGGCCTGCGCAGGTCAACGAGCTGTTGGCGGCGCCCAAGGTGCTCGGCAATTTGTCGTTGTCGCTGCCCGATACCGTTGTGCTCGACGAGCCGCTGCCCAGCGGCCTCGTCGCGGGTGACTTCGTGGTGCTCGAGGGCAGCTACGGCGGGCGCGCGCCGTCCAAGATCACCGTGCGCGGGCGCTTTGGTGCGGCCAAGGTGTCGACCAGCTTCAAGCTCGCCAAGCGTGCGCCCCGGCCCGAGGCGATCGCGACGGCGCTGCGTGAGGGTGATCGGCCCCGCGCCGTGCAAGAGGGCCTGGTGCTGCCAGACTGGTACACGCCCAGCATGCGCCGGACCACGACCATGAACGTCACGCAGGCGGGCCGGGTTGGCTGGGTCGCAACCGGGCAGCTCGACTCGGCGATCATCGAGCGACAGCTGCGGACCCGCGTGCTGCCGCGTGCGCGCGCCTGCTACAACCAAGCGCTGACCCGCAACCAGATCCTGGATGGTCGCGTGGAGCTGCGCATGGAGGTTGGCAAGGGCGAGGTCATGATGGCGGGGCTGACCAAGTCGGCGCTCAGCCACGCCGACGACAAATTGCTCGCGTGCCTCGAGGGCGCGGCCTGGGCCATGGACGTACCGGCCGGCAACTTGGACACGCAGGTCTATGTGATCAACTACCCGCTCGAGTTCGTGCCGCCCAAGGGCGGTCAGCCGCCTCGCGCGGGAGAGAGCCGTGACCCCATGCTCGAGCGCTTGGTTCGTAGCGCGGATGTGTTGTCGGACTATCAGAACACCCACGGGCGCGACTGAGCCGCAGACACAGCGGGCGTCAGTCCTCGCGGCGGCGAGCGGCGCCCAGCAGCGCCAACAGGCCGAGCGTGAGCGCGGCGCCGCCGACCGGGTCCCCCTTGCTCGAGCAGCTGCAGCCGCTGTCGGTGCTGCCTGCGTCAGCGCCCGCTTCTCCGCCGGTCTCCCCCGTGCTGTCGTCGCCACCGCTCTCGGCGCTGCCGCCGTCGCCGGACTCGTCGCCAGCGGTCCAGCCTGCGTCATCGCCGTCGCCGTCACCGTCGCCGTCGCCGTCGCCGTCGCCGTCACCCGGGGGCGGTTCGTCCGTGTATTCGTAGGCGCCGACGTCGGGGGCGGCGGGATCACGCGGGACGTTGTCGATGTCTTGGGTGCTCCACTCGCCCGCAGCCCGGCCCGCGCCGACGGCCACCGAGTCCTCTAGCAGGTGAAAGTCGCCAGCCGCCGGGTCGACGAACCCGGCCTCGGCCACGCTGATGTCCACGATGTTGTTCTGATCGTCCCAGTCGACGTCGCCGCCGGGCGCGATGTTGCCGTTGCCCGACTCGAGCACGAGGTTGTTCCACGCCAGGTTGCCGGCCAGGTTGCCGCCGAAGATCGCAATACCCCAGCCGGCCGAGCGCAACACGGTGTTGTGCACGAACACGTAGCTCGAGCCGTCGAAGTCGTCGTTCGAATTCGAGTAGATCCCGCTCTCGCCAAAGTCGACGACGAGGTTGTCGTGCACGTACGTGCTGGCGGCCTGCTGGATGAAGATCCCGTTGGTCGGGCCGCGCTCGAGTCGGTTGCCCCAGATCTCACACTGCGAGCCGCCGCCGATCTGCATGCCCTGTTGTTGATACTGCACGCCCTCGAGCCCAACGTCGCGAATGTAGTTGGCCCACACCCGGCAGTCGACCGGCGAGACCCCGACCTGCATGCCGTCCCAGCCGGTGTTCTCGATCAGGTTGTGGTGGATCTGCACGCCGTGGTGCTCGTGGGGATGGAGCACGACCGTCTGGCCATCACACTGGAACTCGCGCCCGCCGTAGCCGGTGCTGCCAAAGTAGATACCCTCACCCCGGGTGTCGTGGATCCAGTTGTGGTGGAGGCGGGTGTCGTATTGGATGAAGTTGCCGAGGTTGGCCGAGCCGTCGCAGGTTGACTCGGTCTTGAGGCTGAAGCCGGCAAAGCCGGTCTCGTAGACCTCGAAGTGATCGATCTCGTAGTCGCTGCTGAGCCCGCCCACGGCCACGCCGCTGGCCGAGTAGTCGGGCCCGTCCTTGGCCGCGCGGACCCGAAAGCCGTAGGTGTAGTCGGTGTCGCCGGTGCCGGTGATGTGGACGTAGCGCGAGCCGTCCATGGTCAGGCCGTAGCCGCGATCTTCGTTGTCGATCTCGACCACGCCCTCGCAATTGCGGACGGTGATCCACTGGTCTGGGGTGCCGTTGAGCTCGTACAGACGCAGGAATTCGCGGGCGCCACCGCGCACACACACGCTGTCGCCGGGCGCGATGCCAAGCTCGACGCCGTTGGCCGAGGGCGTGGCGACGTCAATGATGTGATCACAGTCGCAGACGCCGGCCGCTTGGGCGCGCGCGGGGGCGAGTAGGCATGTACCAAGCAAGACGATTGCGACGGGTAGAGCTCGCATGTGATGCAATGAGGCGCGAACTTGGCGAGCGTGTCAATTGGTGTGGCGCTCACCAGGGGGTGAACGGCTCGCGGGTGCCAGGGGTCGCGTCGAGCTCGAGCTTGGGCAGGGCCTGGCGCAGCCGAGCGATCAGCTGGGCGCGCTGCTGCGCGACCGTGGGCGTGACGGCAACGCGTATGCGCTGAAGATGCCCAACCTGCTCGGTGTGACGCATCAATACCTCGAGCGCCGATCCGCGTACGCCAGCGAGCTCGAGCGTGCGTAGTCGCGGTATTACAGCACACACGAGGATCGCCGCGGCGAAGTCTGCCGTCACCGGGCCGATACGCAGATGTGACACGTGTCGGATCGCGGACAGGGTGCGCGTGGCTCCTTCGATCTCGGCCGCGCTCGTGCGGCTGCCGGCTGGAAGGGCGAAGTCGAGGTGGGTCAGATCCGGTAGCCAGAGCTCCAGATCCACGCAGCCCTGCGCCCACTCCGAGGTGCTCCCGTGGCGCAGACGCAGGTGCCTGAGCCCAGGCCAGCGCAGCGTGCCCGATCGGATCTTGTCCAGCCCCACCAACCACAGCGAGCGCAACGCGGGGAAGCTCCGGCGCAGGTAATCGATCTTTGGGAGGTCGGGTGGCAGGCCCTCGAGCACGAGCCGGCGTAGCGGTGATGGGGGGTCGAGCGCTTCCAGCCCAGCCACCGGCTGGGTGCCGAGCCCGTCGAGGTGCAGGCGAAGCTCGGCCAGGAGTGGTTCGTGACGCAGCAGCATGCGCGCGGCCTCGGTCACCGTTTGCTCGAGGTGGCTGCGCTCGCGGACTTCCCAGCCGGCGCTGGTCAGCCGCGCCGCGGTCACGAAGCCGTGGGTCCAGGTCAGGCCGATCGGGCTGGTCCGCAGCGGGGCGAGCGGGTCGGCACATTCGATCCCGGCGCGAGTGATCGACGCCGCGGCTTGTTCGAGCTGGGCGAACTCGTGGGCCATGCGTTGTTGCTTGCGCTGGCCCAGGCGTGCGCGCGCCAGCGACGTTGCGACCAGTTGGCCGCGCGGATCCCCGCGGCTCTGCAGCCAGTCCGCCCACACCATCCAGTCGTCCGTGCGGCCTTGCGCGCGGCGGGTGGCCTGGGTGGGATCGGGCGGATCGGGGACGAGCTGGTCGAGCAAGCGTTCGACCAGCGTGGCTTCGCTCGCCAGCGCTGGCGCGCCCGGCCCAGCAGCGACGGCGGCGCGAGGGTCGAAGGGGCCGTTGTCCATGTGTTGGACGCCTAGTGAACGGCACAGCTGCGCGGGCGAGCGTCCGGCCCGGTCTTTGCTGGGACGCGCCCCCGCTTCGACCAGGCGCCGCGCGAGCGCCTGTTGCCTGTTGCCGGCCGTGCTGGCGGCCAAGTAGTGCAGGGCGCTCCAGCCATGGTGGTCGCGCGCGTCTGGGTCGGCGCCCGCCGACAACAGCAGGTCGATCAGCTGGGCGACCGGGCGTTGGCTGAGCGCGAGCATCAAGGGCGTGCGCCCGCGATGATCTTGGGCGTTTGGGTTGGCGCCAGCTTGCAGCAGCGTCGCGGCGCAGCGCAGGCGACCCGCGTGGGCTGCCCAGTGCAGCGCCGTCCAACCTTGGCGATCCGTCGACTCGCGCTTGGCCCCGGCGCCGAGCAGCCATGCACATGCTTGGGCGCCGACGAGCTCGCTGATCGGCACACTGATCTCGGCCGCCTCGGCGCCTGCAGGGCCCTGGGTTGGGAGCCCGGCCGCGAGCATCAAGGCCGTGCGATCGAGCCGGTCACGGGCCTCGAGATCGGGGCGCCCGTCAGCGTGCTCGGCCAGCAGCTCCAGCGCTTCGGGCCCGCCGTAGCTGGCAAAGTGGATCAATCGCGGCTGCTCGGGCTCGTCGTCGCCGGGCAGCAGCGGCAGCCGTCGGCGCAGCGTTGCGAGGTCACCACGCGCACAGGCCAGGCGCAGCGCAGTGAGATCCCGCGACCAGACCACGCGCCCAGGGATCTTCGTGTTCGCCGACGGTGCGCCACGCGGCGGGAGAAACGGCGCCGCGAGCTCGATCGTTGGCTCGGGTTGGCCCTGAACCCGGATCCCCCACAGGGCGTAGCCGGTCAACGCGAGCGCCAACCACGGCTCGAGCGGATTGGGTAGCTCACCGAACGCGCGACCTTGCAACGCGGGCGGCAGCGGCCCCCCGAGCAGGCTCTGTTCGTGCGAGCGGATCTCGGAGTTTGCGATCAGCTGCCAGCGCCGCGATCCATGCAGCGCGTCGACCACCACCTGAAAGCGTCGGTACGGATGGGGTGGCTCGTAGATGCGTTGCGCACCGCCCAGCAAGACGCGCAGGCGGGCGAGCGCGGGCGCCAGCGCGCCGAACGAACGCGGCCTCGCCCCAGTGGGGCCGACGGGGTTGCCCGCGAGCCGCCAGACCACCTTGGTCGCGGGCGGGCAGCCCCACGCCTCGAAGCGCGCGACCAGCTGCTTGGCGTGGGCCTCGGCGGCGAGCAGGCCGCTGGGATCACTGGCGAACAACAGCGCGGCCTGGGCGGTGCGGGGTGCCGGTTGGGGAGGCTGCCCACGCGCGGCCCGAAACCGGCGGGTTGGATCGTTGGCCCAGCTTGTGGGGATCTTTCCCGCTTGGATCGCGCGGGCCCACACGGCCGCGCCTGGGTCGGCGCCCCGGTAGTCGATCGCCTTTGCGAGCTCGCCGAGGTCACCTCGCGCAGGTCGCAAGAAGGCGCGCTCGAGCTCGGCGAGGCGCAGGCGAAAGTCGAGATCCTCGGACACGTGGGCGAACGGTGGTGGGTAGCAAGAGCGCCGCGGTCACCCCGGCAGATCGTTGGCGTGCAGACCCACGAGCGTCGCGACAAATTCGAGCCGGGCCGCGCGGGGCTCTGGGTAGCTGGCGCCGGGCGGATCCAGGTAGCGATCCCAATCAAACTCGAACGCCGCGACCAGCTCGAGCGCGTCGTCGGTGCTGCCGGGCGACGCCACGAAGCTGGCGCTACAGACATCTTGACCGTTGGGGTAGGTCGTGATCGCCACGCCAAGTAGTTGCTCGAACATCCCGTCGAGGTCCCGGCCCTCGATCCGAAATTCCATGCCGTACAGATCGCTCGCGCGGGTTGGCTTTGCGTTGCCTGCCCGCCCAGAGCCCGCAGCCTCCTGCAGGCGACTGCGGTTTGCGATCACCGTGCTGGCCAGCCAGATCTGCTGACCCGCGACGGCAGCGGCGCGGACCAGCTCGAGGTTCCAGTCGGGCTCGCCCGACTCGCAGTGGTACAGCTCGAGCGCCGCCTGGCCAAACTCGAAGCGCCTCCCGTCGACCTCCACGAACCCCGCCATGCTGGGCGCGAGCGTACCAGCCCAGAGTACACCTCGCTCATTGCTGGGTTGTGGCGGAAGGCTCACCGACAGCGGCGAGATCGGCGACGCCGAATCCACGAGCGAGACCCACATTCCTGGAGTCCAGATGGAGTCCGGTCTGTGGCGAATCAGGTATCTGGCCTCCATCTGGAAGGTCGTCTGTGCGACTCGTACGGATGATCTGACTCTGGCGAGATGACACTCGAGGACCGGGGTGGGGGATACCGCTCGTCCGAGCTACACTGGTGGCCGTGACTGACGAAGCCAGCCGCGTCCTGGACGCCGCGATGACGCTGCCCGAGGTCGAGCGTGCTCGCCTCGCAACCATCCTCGCTGACAGCATCGGCGATGGTTCGCCACAGGAGGAGATCGACGCCGCCACCCTCGCGGAGGCCAAGCGGCGGCTCGATGACCTCGACGCCGGTCGTACCCAGTCGGTTCCCTACGAAGAGATCAAGCGGAAGCTACACGGCACCATCGAGCGTGCACGTCAACGGGCCTCTGCGGGTTGAGCATGCGGCTGGAGTTCACGTCCGAGGCCGAAGCGGACATCGACGACGCGACGCTCTAATACTTCGAGGAAGATCCCGAACTCGCGGCTCGGTTCGCCATCGAGCTCGAGCGCGTGCTTGACCAGGTGCTCGAAAACCCACGCGCCTGGACCGAGATCGAACCCGGCATCCACCGGGCGCTGCTGCGGAAGTTCCCCTACGCCGTCATCTATCGTGTCCGAGCCGATGTCGTGCAGGTCGCCACTGTCACCCACCAGCACCGCGAGCCCGGTCACTGGCGGGGGCGCGGGTAGTCCGTCAGGGACCTGGACAACACGGCGATCCACAGCGCGTACTCGTCCTGGAGCTCGAAGCTCCCGTGTGTTTCACGAACCCCGCCATGCTGGGCGCGAGCGTACCAGCCCGGAGTCGCGGACACATCAACGCGGACGTGCGACAGTCCGTCGCCGTGTCGGAGCCGCACACCCGCGCCGGGTACTCGTTCGCGCTCGCAGCCTATGGGCTGTGGGGTGCGCTGCCGCTGTTCTGGAGGCTGCTGCGTCACGTGCCTGCGGGCGAGCAGCTGGTTCATCGCGTGGTCTGGGCGGTGGTCGTGATGCTGGCCCTGCTGTTTTCCCGGGGCCGACTTGGCGAGCTGCGGCCCGTGCTCGCCGATCCGCGAAGGCGCCGGCGGCTGGCGCTGTCGGCCACGTTGCTGGCGATCAACTGGTTCACCTTCTTGCTCGCGGTCGAGACGGATCGTGTGTTGCACGCGAGCCTTGGCTACTACCTCAACCCGATCGTGAGCGTGGTGTTGGGCATGGTCGTGCTTGGCGAGCGGCTGCGCCCGTTGCAGTGGGCGGCAGTGGCCGCGGCCGCCGTGGGGGTGATCGTGCTGCTGTGGCAGGCCGGCGAGTTCCCGTGGATCGGCCTGGTGCTCGCGGCCGCGTTTGGTTGCTACGGGCTGCTGCGCAAGACGATCGAGGTCGAGCCCTTGCCCGGCTCGACGATCGAGGCCGGGATGTTGGCGATCCCCTGCTTGGTAGCGATCGCGTGGCTCGGGTTTGCCGGCTCGGGTCAGTTTGCGGGCGCGGGACCAGGCACCACGCTGTTGCTGCTGGCGGCCGGCCCGATCACGGCGGCGCCGCTGCTGTTGTTCACCAACGCCGCCCGGCGGCTGCCGCTGTATGCGTTGGGGTTCATGCAGTACATCACCCCAACCTCGCACTTCTTGTTGGCGGTGTTCGTGTTTGGTGAGGTGTTCACCGCTGCCCACGCGGTCGCGTTTGTGGCGATCTGGGCGGGTGTTGGGTTGTTTGCGCTGGACCTGGGCCTGCAGTGGCGGCGCCAGCTGGCCACCCCACGCTGAGGATCAAACCTGCTTCTTGCGCACCGACCACACGAACCCGTCGTACCAAAAGTGCATCAGCGAGACCAACAGCGTCAGCGCCCACCACATGTGCACGCTGGGATCCATGTACTGGACCCACGTCCCGTACAGCAGCGCCAGGGCCACGAACAGCCCAAGGGTCAGCCACTTGCCCAGCGGCTTGCCCTCTACCCGCAGCATTCGCTGCATGTTCTTGTTCTCGGTCGCCCACACGATTCCAAAGTACTGAAGCGCGTGGAACAGGTTCATGATGAAGAACGCCTCGCCGAAGCTGTTGAAGCCCCAGGTGTAGAGCGAGGTCGCCCCGGTGGTGACGTACAAGAACACTTTTTGCCACGAGACCGTGTGGCCGGCGCGCTGCAGCTCGAACTGGGCATAGACGTAGTAGGCCAAGAACCCGGCACCGCCGCCTAGCATCGCCCAGGTGAAATAGGCGTGGTTGCCGTCCATCCACACCGGGATCTTGGTGAAGAACATCAGGCCGACGTCGCTGAATTCGTTGAAGTCCTCGAAGTGATCCAGCATGACCGCGCCAGCGACGATCGGGCCGGCGTAGAGCAGCTGGTTGAGGGCCCAGTCGAGCTTGCGCCCGTGGGTGGGCTGGTTGCCGGCCTTGGCCTCGTAGATGCGACCAAACCCGAAGGTCTGCATGCCCGAGTGGTAGACGTCCCAGAACGTGGCGATGACCGAGCAGGTGTAGAGCACGTAGTTGGAAGACAGCATCGCCGCGTAGAGCAGCAGCGGCACCAACACGAAGCGCAGCTTGTGTTGCTTGAAGATCTCTTTGTTGCCGTGGCTGCGCACGAACACCAAGATCAGGTGCGCGTGAATGAACACGCCGATCAGCAGCCCCGACCAGGTGACCTCCCAGCCCCACCAGGTGAACCGGTCATCGGCAAACGGGGTGCCAGAGATCCCCATGCCCACGAACAGAGCGAGGATCGGCGGGAGCAGAAAGAACACCCAGTCGTACCACGCGCTGACGATGTAGCGCGATTTGACGCCGGGCGACTGGGCGCCAGGCTTGTCGCCAGAAGAGCTCATCGCGGCCCGAGGCTAGCAGGAACGATCGGCGCGAGCGAGGCCAGCAGCCGGGGATGTGGGGACATCCGCTACAGTGGGTTTGCGTGATTGTTGATTGACGCGGGCGGGTACACGGCGGACGATCGCGCATGTCGAGAATTCCGATCGTGTTGGTCTCGTGTCTGCTGCTCTCCACCCTTGCATGTGGGGCGCCTGCCGACCCGGGCGCGAACGAGCAAGTCGCCAACAAGACGCCCGCGCCCGCGACAGCGGCCGAGCCCAAGCCGGCCGAGCCCGCACCGGTCACCCCTGCGCGAAGCGCCGAGCCTGCTGCCGTTGCACCAGCCGAGGAGCCGCCAACCGAGGAGCCGCCAGCCGAGGCCAACGTCGAAGCCCCAAGCGAGCCGGCCAGCGGATCCCCAACCGACTGGAAGCCGCCACCCGGCGCGGACATCCGCAGCGATGCCGTGATCGCACCGGGCACGCCGCCCGAGAACGCGGCGGCGTTCAAGAGCTTGCCCAACGCCAAGGGCGACGGCCCGCCGGTCAGCGCGATCGGGGCCAACGGGATCCACTTCGACAGCTTGGTCGTGGGTCGCGGGTTCGAGAAGAGTCGCTGCGTCGAGCCAACCGACACCTTTGACGTAGAGATCGACGACCGGGCCAACATCTGCCTACGGATCGTGCATCCCGCTGGCGCCGAAGAGACGCTCACGGTCACGTGGGCCAAGACCGGCGGCCACGGATCGCGGACCAGCAAGGTCACCGTCAAGGACGCGCACGCCTACCTGACCCGCAGCTACCTGCCGCTCAAGAAGACCGGCTACCAGGGCGAGTGGACCGCGACGATCACCACCGAAGACGGGACCGAGCTCGCTTCGGTGTCGTTCACGGTCAAGTGAGCTTCAGCGGCTTCAGCGGGGGCTAGAGATCGTCTCGAGCGAGCCATCGCGGAGCATCGCGTCGCGTTGCTTCAGCACGATCTCGAGCTCTTGCGGCACGAACACCCGCGCGTCCCAAGGTGGCTGCTCGCGCGGGCGCTTGTTCATGATGCTGTCGGTGTAGCGCGAGTGCGGCAGCCCAAAGAAGTGGCCCAGCTCGTGGGCCATGACCACGTTGGAGCCGATCTGGGACAAGATGATCCAGCGCTTGTCGGTGTTGCTGCGCTGGCGCCAGTGGACCCCGCGGATCTGGGCGCCCGGTATGTCGACGTCGTCGAGCTGGGCGACCAGGTACACGTGGATCACGCCGCGGGTGAACTGTTGGCGACCGACCTCGTCGCGCTGATCCGCGGTGTGCATGACGGCAAACTCGGCCGAGATCGCGTCGATGCCCACGACCGTGAAGCCGACATCGGCGGGCGCGAACAGCTTGAACGCGTGCTCGAGCTCGGCGGCCATCCACGCGGGGGTCTGCTCGGCCCCGTCCGCGAGGTGGAGCTGCAAGCCCACGCAGTAGCGTCGGTCAGGCGGGCAGGCCGGGGTCGCGTCGACGAAGCAGGCAAGGCGCGGCTCAACCGCGGGGTCGAGGACCGAGGGGCACTGCTGAGCGCCGAGCACCAGCGGCAGCATCACGAGCAGACCGAGCACTGCGGGGGTTATACCCCGCTGGCTGGGAAACCCAGCCCCAGCGCAATCGAGGATCCAGGGGACTGCGCTACCATCCGGTCGATGCGAGAACATGGGGACGCGCCCGAGGACGAGCAGGAGATCCAGACGGTCCCCGAGGACGAGCCCGTCTCGCCCGACAGCGAGTCGTTCGACAGCGACTCCGGGATGCGCCGGATCGAGGTCGGCTCGGTGTTCTGCTCGGAGTGCGGGACCCAAAACGGCGCGAGCGCGACGATCTGTCACAGCTGCGGCCGGCTGCTCGATCCGCTGGCCCAAGCCCAGCGCTCGACCGCGCCGGTTCGCAAGCTGCACGGTGTCGTGGTCGCAACCGTCACGGGGATCAGCGTGGGCGCGGTGCTGCTCGCGTGGATGACCGGGCTGTCGATGCACCTCGAGGTCGCGGACGTGATGCGGGTCGAAGGCGAGCGCTTGGTTCGGGTCGAGGTCCTGACGTCAAACGCGGATCTGTCCCAAGTGTTCGGGCTGGCCCTGGCGTTTGGGCTGGCGGGGCTGGTCGCCTCGATCGTGTTCGCGGGTCGGTACTTGCGCGAGGTCGTGCTCGGGGCCACCGCGGGTGTGTTCGCGCAGTTCGTGCTGTGGCTGTTCATGGCCCGCGCTGCGGGCGGGCACCTACGCAGTGACCTGTGGATCGCCGGCGATGGCTTCGTGTTGCGCGGCCCCGCGCCGATCCTGCTGACGCAGCTGCTGCTCTTGATGTTGTTCACCGCGATCCTGTTCGCGTTCGCGGGCTGGATCGCGCAAGAGCAGATCACCGGCAAGGCCACCTGCGTGCAGTGCCACAGCCGCTACTCGCTGCGGCCGCGGCCGCCCGTGCGGTGTCCCAAATGCGACGCCGAGCAGGACCGCGACGGCGTGCAGTGGCCGTGGGTGATGCTCGTGGCGCTGGGGTGTTCGATCGCGTTCGCGCTGGTGGTCGTGTTCCTCCGCGAGCCGCTGGGGTTCGCGCTCGAGTGTCACGGGCAAATGTCAAAGGGCTGCATCGACGCCCGCGGCGACAGCAGCTTCACGATCTTCGTGACCGCCATGACCTCGCGGGACTTCACGTTCTGGGCGGTGGATCAGTGGCGCTACCTGGGCGTGACCGCGCCGCTGATGCTGGGCGCGCCCTTGTTGCTGACCTTCTTGGTCAAGCGCGGCTCGCGAGCGAGCGCGGGCGCGCTGGTGCCGATCAACTGGCTGCTGGCGACCTTCGTGGTGATGATCGCGCTTGGGGACCTAGGGGGCAGCGACGCGGGGTTCATCTTCTTGATGCGGATGCAGGTGCTGGCGCTGTTCTCGTGGGGCGCGGTCGGGGTGGTCGGCGTGCTGATCGGCGACAAGCTGCGCTACCGCAAGGGCTCGGCGTACCTCGACGAGATCGACGACGACTGAGGCTGTTGTCCGCGCTCAAGAGCGGCTGAGGCCGCCGGTGCCGTACATGATCAACGGCGGCGCGTTGTTGCGCTCATCGAGGATGCGCAGCTCGATCTGCGCGAGCTCCATCAAGAACCCGAGCCCGCGCATGTACAGATCGTCGACGCAAAATCGCAGCTCGCCAAAGATCTCTGGGTCAGGACGAAAGCACACCCGCGTCCTTGTCTGTTGGCCGGGCTTGGGCGGATCTCGAGTCAGCGGGCACTCGGCCTCGCCGCGGTAGAACGCTTGGTGCCAGACGCCGTCGTCGCGGGTGATCTCGATCCGACACCAGTGGCTGAGCGCGCACGTGACGACCGGGGCCGCCAGGCTCTGCGTCAACATGACCTGGCCCTCGGCCGAGCGGCGCAGCCACGGCCAGCGCTGCAGCCCTCGAGCCGCGCGATCCGGATCGAAGCCGGGGCCTGTGTGGGTGACCATGGCGGACCCATCGGTCAACAACCGGATCTCCAAGCCCTCGCAGCGACCGTCGATCACGTCGTCGATCGCAAACGACATCGCGCCTTCGAGCATGGTCCCGAGCGCCGCCGGGCGGGTGATGTCGCCGACCGAGGTGAACGGGTTGTCGCGGATGTTGGCGATGATGCGCAGCCGCTCGCGGGGGCGCCGGGGCTGACTGCTCACCCACACCCGCGAGGTGACCACGTCGTGCGACGCCGGCAACTCTTCGGGCGTATCGAGTTTGCGCTCGTTGACCAGCCCGTCGAAGGCTTCACGCAACCGGTCTGCGACACCGCGCACCCTCACAAATGTAACAGCATCCCAGACCGGCAGATGCTCGACGCGCCGATGCCGGGTCGCGCTCGGTAGAGCGCAGCCAAGTCCTGACCAGCCCCGAGCCAGGCCGGGCGGTCGGCGTCACGCGGTCGAGCCCGCGGCCGCAATTGCTTGGCCCCCCCCGCGTCAGGGCTTGCGGAGCGCTTCCGCCCCACGCACGATCACCTCTACGACCGAGGGATCTGCGAGCGTCGAGACATCGCCGAGCTTGTCGGGCTCGCCCTCCGCGATCTTTCGCAGGATCCGACGCATGCACTTGCCCGACCGGGTCTTGGGCAGGCCCGGCACGATCTGCAAGCGATCGATCCGGGCGTGGGCGCCGATCGAGCTGCGCACGGCCGCGTGGGCCCGCTGGATCGCCCCGGCCTCGTCGGTGCACGCAGGTTGCAAGACCACGTAGGCGTACACGCCCTGACCCTTGACCGCATGCGGGTAGCCGACGACCGCGGCCTCGGCGATGTCGTCGATCGCGATCAGGGCGGACTCGAACTCGGCGGTGCCCATGCGGTGACCCGAGACGTTGAGCACGTCGTCGACGCGGCCCGTGATCCAGTAGTAGCCGTCGGCGTCGCGGCGGCAGCCATCTCCGGTGAAGTAGCGGCCCGCGAACATCGCGAAGTAAGTTGCGACGTAGCGCGCGTGGTCCCCCCACACGGTCCGCGCGAGCCCGGGCCAGGGGTGCTCGATACACAGCCGACCCTGCCCCGGACCGACGATCTCGCGGCCTTCGTCGTTGACCAACGAAGGGATGATCCCCGGCATCGGCAAGGTCGCCGAACCCGGCTTTTCCGGGGTGGCCGGGGCGATCGGCGTGATGCAGTGGCCGCCCGTCTCGGTCTGCCACCAGGTATCCACGATCGCGCAGCGACCCTGGCCGACGGCGTCGTAGTACCAACGCCACGCGACTGGATCGATCGGCTCACCCACGGTCCCGAGCACCCGCAGCGAGGACAGATCATGCTTGCGGACCGGCGCCTCGCCGTGAGCCGCGAGCGTGCGGATGGCCGTGGGCGCCGTGTAGAACACCGTGATGCCGTGGCGAGCGACCATGTCCCAGTAGCGGTCCACGTCGGGGTAGGTTGGGATCGACTCGAACATCAAGCTGGTCGCGCCGTTGCACAGCGGCCCATACACGATGTAGCTGTGCCCGGTGATCCAGCCGATGTCGGCCATGCACGCGTACACGTCGTCCTCGCGTAGATCAAAGGTCAGCGCGTGGGTGTAGGCGACCCAGGTCAGGTAGCCGCCGCAGCTGTGCACGAGGCCCTTGGGCTGCCCGGTCGAGCCCGAGGTGTAGAGCACGAACAGGGGATCTTCGGCGCGGCGGGGCGCGGCTTCGTGGGTGGGGCTGGCCGGGTCGACTTGCTCGTGCCACCAGACATCGCGGCCGGCCTGCATGTTGACGGTGACCGCGGGATCGCGCTGGTAGACCAACACCGTCTCGACGCCGCGCTCACCCTCGAGCGCGGTGTCGATCGTGGCCTTGAGCGGGATGTGCTTGCCGCCGCGCTTGCCGACGTCTTGGGTGATGACGATTGAAGCCCCGCAGTCGCGCACGCGGTCGCGCACGGCCTCGGCCGAGAACCCGCCGAACACGACGGAGTGCACGGCGCCCACGCGCGCGCAGGCCAGCATCGCGATCGCGGCCTCGGGCACCATGCCCATGTAGATGATCACCCGCTCGCCGGGCTTGAGCCCGAGCTCGACGAGGGCGTTGGCGCAGCGACACACCTGCTCGTGCAGCTGCGCGTAGGTCAGGGTGCGGACGTCGCCGGGCTCGTCGCCCTCCCACAAGATCGCCGTCTTGTCTGCGCGGCGCTCGAGCTGGCGGTCCAAGCACGACTCGGTGACGTTGAGCTCGCCGTCGGCAAACCACGAGATCGGCGCTTCGCGGATCGACCAAAAGTCCCCCTCGAGCCCGCGGGTTGGTTGCTTGCGCCAGCGCACCCGCTGCTTGGCCTGGGCCAGCCAGTAGCCGTCTGGATCAGCCTCTGCCCGGGACCAGTGCTCGCGGTAGGACGGCATGTCCGGGATCTGTGAACTGCTGCCGGCGCGAACGCGGTCGTCGACGTCGAAGATGTCGGGGCGGTCGGAGGTGCTCATCGAGGTCAATGGTCGGCTATCGCGGCGCGCGACTCCACCGTATGCCAGAAATTTGCGCACGATGTCAGCTTGGTGGAGGGTGAGAGCATGCGTCGGCTGCAGCTGATCATGCTCGTGGGCTTGGCGAGCCTGGTGTCGCTCGCGGGGCCCCGATCTACCGCGTGGGCGGGGCCCCGGGCGTACATCGTTCAGCGCGGTGACACGCTGTGGGAGCTGGCCGAGGACAACGGCTGCACGATCGAGCAGCTGCGCAAGGCCAACAAGCTGGACGTCGATGATCCGATCATCGTTGGCAACCAGCTGGACCTCTCGGCCTGCTCGGGAGGTTCGGCGCAGGCGAGCACCGCCGGGCGTCGCTACGTCGTGGTGGCCGGCGACAGCCTATCCTCGATCGCGCGCAAGCACGGAACGACCGTCGCCGAGCTGCGCTCCCTCAACGACATCAAGGGCAACCTGATCAAGCTTGGCCAGCAGCTGCGGGTGCCGGGTCAGGCCAAGCGAACGGTGCGCTTGCTGGTCGGCCAGAGCCGCGGTCGGCCGGGCCACGGGTGGCTGTACCAGCCGAGTCAGCTGCCGCAGAGCTCGGCCTACTACCGGCGTCGGATCGAGCGGACCTGGGCGGCTGCGCACGTGATCGACCACACCGTCAACGCGGTGGCCGACGCTCGCGCTGCGTTTCCCAAGCTGCACCGGCTGGCGATCGGTGATCTGTCCGACAAGGACGGCGGGTCGCTCTCGGGCCACCACTCGCACCAATCGGGGCGCGACATCGACGTGGGGCTGTACTACCGCAAGGTCCCGGCCGGGTACCCAAGCGAGTTCGTGGTCGCGACCAAGGACAACTTCGACGCCGCCGCGACCTGGGCCCTGCTGGTCAGCTTCGTGCGTACGGCCGGGCGCGACGGCGGCGTCGAGAAGGTGTTCTTGGACTACGAGCTGCAGGGCTGGCTGTACGCGGCCGCGCGCAAGGACGGCTGGTCGAAGGCCAAGCTCCGCGACGTGTTTCAGTACCCCGATGGGCCCTACGCCGCGCATGGGATCGTGCGTCACGAGCCCAAGCACGACGACCACATCCACGTGCGCTTCACGTGCACGCCCGACGACGACGGCTGCAAGTAGGCGGGCGCGATCAGTCGCACGGGGCCGGGCGCATGTGTCGGCTGGTCCAGCTCGACACGACCTTCCGACCCATGCAAAACAGGTCCATGTCGGTCAGCCGCTCCCACAATTTTTCGCGATCTTTCGCGTGGCTGGCGATGCTGCTTGGCGCTTGCACCAGCGTCACGCCGCCCCCGGGGGAGGCGTCCAAACCCTCTCCCACGCGCAGCCCACCGGTAGACGAGACCCCCAGCGCTGCGCCGACGCCCGCGAGCGACCTGACGATCCGCTCGCCTCCAGTCGACGATCCCGGCACGCCCACGGTCGACCCCAGCGAGCGGCTCGACGCCCCTGCGCGCTACGAAGGCCTGGTGCTCCGCGCGGCGCTCCCGATCCGGGCTCGCTACGCAAACTTGGTCTACGAGGGCAACAACAAGCACTTTCGCGCCGAGCCGGACGCGGCGGGGCTGTTTCGATCTGGCGACGAGACGGCCGCGGACTGGCGTCGCTTCGCCGCGGGAGTTGGCGGCTTGGTCGTGCTGCGTGACTCGTTGTTCTCGCAGCAAGATCACCCCGTCGCCCAGCGGCCGCGGGCGCTCATGATGTCGCCAAGCTGGGTCACCGTCGCGGTCGCGCAGACGCTCGCCAACCGCCCGCTGACCGCCCCACGCAGCGCGCCGATCGACGACGACGCCGCGTGGGCGGGCACCGACATCAACGCCTATTTTGGCTCGTTCCCCGTCAGTGAGCGGCTGTTTGGTGACGCGACGCGACCGCTCGCAACGGCCGACGCCAGCGCCCGACTGCAGATCCAAAACGCCAGGGTCTCGATGCAGATGTTGGCCGCCGCGGCCCAGGCGATGATCGACGCGGCCCCGCGCGGCGCCGAAGCGGTCGCGCAAGCCGGCGCCGAGTGGATCGCAGCCTCGGATCGCAGCTACTTTGGCGCCGAGCTGCGCCGCGACAAGATCATCCCGATCTTCGTGGAGAACCCCAACGAGCACGAGCTGCGCGACGAAGGCAAGGGGCTTGGCGTGTGGGGTTGGGAGCTCGCGCCGCAGGCCTTGGCGATCACCCGGCGCGTCGTCTACGGCCGGCGCTTGCTCGATGGGGCGCTCGCGGTCGAGCGCTATGATCTGCGCTTCGAGGCCGAACAGGATCGTGCGATCGCCCTGCTCGAGGAGCTGGTCCCGCGCGACTCCAGCGGGCACCCGCTGTGGCTGTGGGTCAACGGCGGCACCGACGGCCACGGCAAGGGTGACCCGGCGGTGCCCTACATCAAGGACTTCCAGGCCAAGATCGCCGCCGCCAACATCGAGGTCTCGCGCGTGGTGCTGCTGAGCAAGCCCAGCGTGCGCCCGTGGGGTGCCGACGGCAAGCAAGTCCTCGAGACCGAGGTTGATCGCTACGCGAAGCTGGGCATCCCGCTGAGCGTGCAGCTGCAGACCCAGCAACTACAGAAGCTGATCGCCGACTGAGCTTCGCGGCCCGCTAGGGCTAGGGCTAGGACGGCGAGGTGCCCGCGAGCACCTCGCCCGAGCTGAAGCCAGATACCGGTCAGAGCGCCGCGCTCACGTCGGCGTGGCGGTCTGCGATGTGATCCGCGATCGCGTTGTTGCCCCCCGAGATCGAGCTCTCGAACGCGGCGTCGCTGTTCAAGAAGGTGTACCCGGGCTGCTCCCCGTCCGCGCCCACGACGTAGGGCGTGATCAGATCGTGATAGGTCTGCGCCAGCGCCGTCGTCGTCTGCAGGTCAAACGCCCCCGTCTGCAGGTCGAGGAGCTTGTCTCGGTACGCCGCGCTGTAGACCTCGTCGTCGAGCAGCCGACGGATCATGGGCCACTGCGCGCTGATCTCATCGAGGAGCACCGAGTCAGACCCACCGCCCGGCCCGCCGCCGCCGCCACCCGGCCCAGGCCCGCCGCCGCCACCTTGGATCAGCAGCGACTCGTTGAGGTCCCAAGGGATCCACTTGATCAGCCCATCCGAGGGATCCGCGTACAGATAGTAGTTGTGCGTCATCCACCCATAGCTGTCCCAGTTGACGATCGACTGGTTGACCGCGAGCAGCGTCAAGAACCCATCCACGTCAAACACCGACTCGAGCTCGGCGCGCCACTGCGCTCCGCTGCCGCTGTTGAGCACGCTGATCAACTCCTCCACGTCGGCATAGTCAGCTAGCTCTTCGTTGGTCTTCTTGATCATGCTGTCGGCGTCAAAGCTCTGGAGCCGCGCGCCCGCGCCATCGGGCTTGTAGAGGTTGCCGCTGGCGTCGGCGAATTGTGTGTCGAGCATCTTGTTCGAGGGATCCTCGATCATCGTGTACAGACCCCAGTAGGTCGGCCCCTGGCCAACGTCCACGTAGATGCGCACGAACGCCGAGCGGGCCACCGGAACCCCCGCGGCCCGAAAAATATCGCCGGCCAGCTTGTCGCGGATCAGCGAGTTATCCTTGTAGGCGTTCGAGAAGGTCATCTTCTTGAACCCGTAGAAGCGCTGGTCGACCAGCTCGGGGTTGTCCGCTTCGTACTCGTCAAATTTGAAGCGCAGCGCGAGCTTGTCGATGCCCTGGTTGGTCGCGGAGTGGAGCGAGGAGTTGCCTTTGTAGCGGACCCCGACCTGCCACCAGGTCTTGCCGTCGTACGCGACGTCGGCGGGGACGTAGATCGGGTCGAGGTTCCAGTTGTTGTTGGCCGCCATGTCGTCCAAGTCGGACCGCATGTCCGCGTAGTCCAGGGGGTCGATCGTGAGATCGAGCCGCTGAACCTTGGTGTCGTCGAACAGCCGGTCGTAGTCGGGCGTCGCCCCCTTGCAGTGGCTGTCGCGGCCCCAACCATCGGGCCGGACCAGGTCCGCCGGGTCATCGTCACACAGGCCCGCGCCGCCGTCGGTGCCGTTGTCAGAGCTGTCGGAGCTGTCGGCCTCCTCGGTTCCGTCGGTCTCGCCGGTTCCTGCCTTGCCGGTTCCTGCCTCGGAGTCGGCGAGCCCCGGATCATCGCCGCACGCGAGCGTCAGAGTACAGAGCAAGACCAAGGACGAGAGCCGTATGAGCTGCATGGACCGGGCGATTAGCAGGTTCCATGCCACGGCGCAGGCGCAGCTGTGTTCAGCTCGGGCGAGCGGAACACACCGGCCAAATCCGCGGGTTTCGCCCTACCGTGGCAGGTTCCGCACGTGCTGCTGCGGATCACGCATGACCACGACGCGCCGCCGTCAGGCTACGATGGCGTGTGCGACGCCTTCTCGCCCCGCTCACCCTCGCCCTGTTCCTGCTGACCCCCGCGCTCGCGCTCGCTGACCTCGCGCCTTCGGGCGGGTGCAACCGCTGCAGCGTCGACGACGAGGTCACCCAGGGGACGGCCGTGTTTGCCGTGGTCGGGTTCATCGGTCTGCTCGCGCTCCGCCGTCGCGGGGGTTGAGCGCGGCCCGATGCTCACGACCCGAAGACCTACCCTGGGATCACCATGCCAACTCGTTCGCTGCCTACGATGATCCAGCCCAAGAATGCGCCCGCAAGCGGGGGAGAGGGCCTTGCCCGGGCTGGACACAGCTTGTTGATCACGCAGTGCTTGCAGAATGATTTCGTCAAGCCGATCGGGCGGTTTGACCCGATCCCGAACCAGCTCCACGTGGGTCACGCCGAGGCGCTGCGGCTGCTGGGTGAGACGCCGGCCGAAGGCCCGGTCGAGCGCATGATGCAGTGGGCCTACGCGCAGCCCGACGAGCTCGTGCGGGTCGTCCACATCCGCGATTGGCACGACCCCAGCCAGCCCGAGCAGCGCTCGCACTTGGCCCAATTCGGCGAACACTGCATTCGCGACACGGAGGGTGCTCGGTTCGTGTTCACCGAGCCGCAGCGCCACGCCAAGGACATCGCGCTGATCAACTCGGTCACGCTCAACGACTTCGAGGGTACGGGCCTGACCGAGGTCCTCGCGCCCTACGGATCCGGCCCGTGCCGCGTCGGGCTGACGGGGGTCTGGACGGAGGCCAAGGTGCTGTTCCTCGCCTATGAGATCCGCACCCGGTTCCCTGAATTCGAGATCGCCGTGTGCTCCGCTCTGACGGCCTCGTCCTCGCGCCAGCACCACTTTCAGGCGCTCAGCCAGCTCGACCGGATCATCGGTGTTCAGGTGATCGACTCGGTCGGCGGCTTCATTGATTGGCTGGGCGGCGGCACCACCAACGCGCCGCTGCTTGGCCTGCGCGAGAAGTACCCGGTGATCGACGCGGGCGAGGCCCAGCTCGACCCGACCGACGCGATGCTGCTGCGCTTCTTGTTCCGCGACTGCAGGTCGGTCACGCTGAAGCTGCTCGGCGGTGGCTTCTCGGGCAACCTGGTGGCGGGGACCACCAGCGTGGATCTGCACGGTCACGAGCAGGTCCCGCACGTGGTCAAGATCGGCCCGCAAGACAAGATGGGCCGCGAGCGCACCAACTTCGAGCAGGTCCAAGACGTGATGGGCAACAACGCCCCGCAGATCAGCGACTTCGCCGATCTCGATGACCGCGGCGCGATTAAATACCGCTACGCGTCCATGGGCGGCAGCTTCACCACCACATTTCAAAAGGAGTACCAGCGCGGCCTCGCGCTCGAGAAGGTCGAGCAGGTCATCAACACCGTCTACGGCGAGCAGCTGATGCGGCTGTACAAGGCCGCGACCCTGGAGTCTGGGGATCTGCTCGAGCACTACTTCTTCGCGCCCGAGCGGGCGCCGGGGGTCCAGCGCAGCGTCGAGCAGATCGTGGGTCACGAGGTCCCCGGCGACACGCTAGAGCTGCTGCCCGGCGTGGAGGTCACCAACCCGGCGGTGTTCTATCGGCGCACGCTCGCGCAGCTGCCCGCGCGCGCCCAGGATCGCTTCTATCAGGCCCACGTGCACGGCGACCTCAACGGCCAAAACATCGTGCTCGACGGCCACGACAACGTGTGGCTGATCGACTTTTTCCACACCCGCCGGGCCCACGTGCTCATGGACCTGGTCAAGATGGAGAACGATCTGTTCTACATCTTCACTCCCGTGCAGACCGAGCACGAGCTGCGCGAGGCGTTCAAGCTCACCGACGCGCTGATCGATGTGCAGGATCTGTGGGCCGAGCTGCCCGCGCAGTGCCCTTCAACCTTGCCGCAGATGCAGCGAGCCTGGGCGACCCTGCGAATGCTTCGGGCCTACTACCGCAGGCTCGTGCACTCGGACCGCGCGCCGCTGCAGCTGTTTGTGGCGATGCTTCGCTACGCTGGGCACACGCTGTCGTTTGACGAGCCAACCCCGCTGCAGCTCAAGTGGGCGCTGTACACGGCGGCGCGCTGTGTCGACCGGGTGCAGGCAACGCTGACCGCCTCGACCCGGCTGCGGGTCGACTTTCTCGAGCTCGCCGATGAGGTGTCGAGCGGCGGGCCCGGCGGCCGCGTGGGGCTGACGGTGCTGCCCGGACGCCGCGACTGGCGACGACACCTGCGCGAAGATCTGGGCTCACTGCGCGAGGCCGGCGTCGACGCCGTCGTCTGTCTGGTGCCCCACGAGGAGCTCGAGCGCTACGGTGTGCCGGAGCTGATCGACGCCTACCGCGACAGCGGACTCGCGACCCTGCACATGCCGCTGCTCGATCAAAAGGGCGCGAGCGCGGACAAGCTGCGCGAGGCGGCGGCCTGGGTTCAGGTCCGGGTCGCCGCCGGGCAGTCCGTGCTGGTTCACTGCGTCGGCGGGCTCGGCCGCTCGGGCATGGTCGCGGCGGCCTGGCTGCGCAGCCGCGGGGTCAGTGCCGACGACGCCCTGCAGATCGTGCGAGCCGCCCGGGGGCCGCGGGCGGTCGAGACCAAGATCCAAGAGCGCTGCGTTCGTACTCTCCGGTTTGGGTAAGCAGGCTCGGCCTCGCGGCGCCGTGTGTTGCGGCCCTGTACATTCCCACGCACTTGCTAAAATGCGCGGCATGACGGCGGTCCCTCCCCCCGCTGCCGCTCCGGCAGCTCCCTCTTCCCCGGGCCGATCTCAGACGGCGCTCAGGGTCGTCGCAATCGTGCTCGCTGCGGCCGCGACCGTGGGGCTGGTGTTCGCGGCATTCTCCACGGCCGAGTTCGCGCAGCACCTCGATCGCCAAGTTCACGCCATTCATTGCTCGTTCATCCCCGGGGCCGAGGAGCCAGCGGGTGAGCAGGCCAGCGGCTGCGAGGTCGCGATGATGAGCCCCTACTCGTCGGTGCTGCGCACCAAGATCTGGGGCGGGCTGCCGATCGCGCTGCCGGCCATGGGCATCTTCGCGTTCTTGCTGTGGCGCGCGTTGGATTTGATCCTGCGTCAGCAAGATCAGCGCAAGGCCGCCGCCAACTTCTTGATCGCCGCGTCGGTGATCCCCGTCATCGCGAGCATGGTGATGGGCTACATCGCCGCGACCGAGCTCCACGCGGCTTGCAAGATCTGCATTGGCATCTACGGCAGCTCCGCCGCGGTGCTGATCGCCGCGGTGCTGTGTCGGCGCGCGGTCGTTCGTTCGGGCGGCGGGAGCGGGGCGGGGGCGGTCAAGGTCTGGCTGACGGGGGCGGCTCAGCTGGGCGCGTTCGTGGCGATTCCCGCGGGCCTGTACTTGCTGCTCGCGCCAGATTTCTCGAGCTACCTGGGCAGCTGCGGGGCCCTGCGCGAGCAGGAAGATCCCTACGGCGTCATGATCGAGCTCAGTGACACCGGGAGCGCCGTCGATCGGGTTGACGCGATCGAGATCTTCGATCCCCTGTGTGCAGCCTGCCGCGGGTTCGAGCGGCGCCTCGACGCATCCGAGGTCGAGTCCAAGTTGCACCGCAAGGCGGTCCTGTTTCCGCTCGACAGCACCTGCAACTGGATGGTCTCGCGCTCGCTGCACCCGGGCGCGTGCACGGTCAGCAAGGCGATCCTGTGCGCCAAGCCAAACAAGCTGTCGCCGACGTCCGTCATCGACTGGGCGTTCGCCGAGCAAGAGAAGATCCTCGAGGCCAGCAAGGCCGACCCAGACGCTGCAGCGCGCATGGTCACGGCCCAGTTCCCGACCCTGGCCGCGTGCTTGGGCTCGGCCGAGGTCGAGTCGCAGCTCAACAAGTCGCTGCGCTTCGCGGTCCGCAACTCGATCCCGGTGTTGACGCCGCAGCTGTACGTGGCCGGGGTCAAGGTCTGCGACGAAGACACGGACCTGGGCCTCGACTGGGCGCTCGCCCGAATGCTCGAGCTCGAGGCCGCGGGCAAGCTTCGCGGAGAGGCGCCGCCCGCCGTGCCCGAGCCCAAGCTCGAAGCACCGACGAAGCCAAAGGCCGCCAGCAAGACCCGCGACAAGTCAGGCGGCACCGCCAAGAAAGAGACCCCATGATCGCCCTACGAATCGCCATCAGCTTGGCCGCGCTGGCCGTGCCCTCGTTTCTCGTCGGCCACTGGGTCAGCGCCGCAGAGGATCGCCTCGAGCAGCTCGAGACCAACCCCGGCGAGCAGGCCCAGGTCGCGGTCGCCGCCCAGGCCGACGAGGGCTACTGCAACGCCGGTCTGCGCCAGGTCCTGCGTCGGGTCTTGGCCAGCTGCGGCCTGGCCGGCGGCGACACCCGCGGGTGTCAGCCGATCGACGCCAAGAACGTCGCGACCATGGAGGGCGAGGACTTCAACGCGTTGTTCCTGCCCTTGGTCGATCGCGCGAGCATCGTGCAGTTTGGCAAGGGCGACGCGGTCCTCGACGAGCGTGACCTCGCGCTGCTCGACGCAGCCTTCGCGGATCAGCGCGGCGCGAGCTACTTCTTGGTCGTCGCCCGCGCCTCGCCCGAGGGATCGCTCGAGGCCAACAGCGCGCTCTCGCAGGACCGCGCAGAGGCGGTGATGGAGCACCTGCGCCAGAATTTCCAAGATCCAGATCTCGACAAAGAGGTCGGGCTCTTGTGGCTGGGCGAGGAATTTGCCCAGCTCGACCAGAGCTTCTGTTCCTGGAATCGCAGTGGAGGAGCCGACGAATGCGAACCCGAACACATCAACCGCAGCGCGTTCGTGGCATGGATCGACTGTCGGCTGTAGTCGCCGTCATCGGCCTCGTGTCGGCGTGTGAGAGCGGAAAGTCCGAGCCGAATCCAGCCGGCTCGCGCAGCCGCTTCGAGGCCGTTGAGGCCGAGGCCGATCCTCGCTTCGCGCCCGATCAGTTTTGCGAGAACTGGCAAGCCGACGGCGGGCCAGCGTTCTCGCTTCCTCCGCTGGCCGGCGCCGCGGGTGCTGGGTCGGGCGCTGGGCCGGGCGCTGGGTCGGCCCGTTGGGTCAACGTCTGGGCGACTTGGTGTAAGCCCTGCATCGAGGAATTTCCGCGGATCGCTGATTGGACGGCCAAGCTCGCGGGGGCAGGGCACCGGACCGAGCTCGTGTTCATCTCTGTCGATGGCGCCGACGTGAACCTCGAGGAGTTTGCGAAGCTGCACCCCGAGGTCGCGGACACGCTGCAGATCAGCGACCCCGAGCAGCTGTCCGGTTGGCTCGAGGGGCTGGGGTTGCCGGCCAATGCGGTGCTGCCGATCCACCTGTTCGTGGACGCGGCCGGGCGCCTGCGATGTGTGCGGATGGGCGGGGTCGGGGCGGAAGACTTTCCTGGGGTCGAGCAGGTGCTCGGCTCGATCTGAGCCGCTCGCCGCGCCAACTCGTGGCAGTCGGTGCCAGCTCGCGCCAACCCGTCATCGGTCAGCCTGCTCGGAGTCGCGCCGCTAGCGAATGCGTACAAGACGATCGGTGCACCCACCCCATGACGGCGTGCAGCCCCATGAGCTATGAATGTGCCGAGCGGACCGGCGCCGATGTGTGCTGAATGGATAGTTGGAGAAACAAGGTGTTTCGATCGGACTATTTTTGATCTGTTTTCAGCTAGCGAGGGCTTTCACTGCGGGAAGCGAACTTTCTCGCTCATCGGCACCAGCCGGCCAGCCAGAACGCGGCCCCCGGGCCGGTTGCTGCGCGTTCCCGCTCTGCGCGGGCGCGATTGCGCGGCGTCTTGGACCCGATCCACGCGGTGGTGGGCAAATTGGGACAGGCGCGAAGTAGCGACGCGCCGTTGGACACATCCGCGCAGATCATCATTGTGGCATTCTGGACCGCTCGGACAAATGTATGAATTCGTACTGGCGTTATTGTCCATACTGATCAATCATGGGGGCGATGGATCTTCGCAAGCTGGTGTTCCCCGTGGTTTCGGCACTTGCGCTCGTTGGTATCACCGGCCAGGCACGAGCATCGCAGCCAATGACCGCGTTCGAGAGCGGTCAGGTCAGGCCAATGGCGATTTCGCCCAATGGCCATCGGCTGTTCGTCGTCAACACCCCCGACAACCGCCTCGAGATCTACGCGATCACCAATGCGGGCCTCGAGCACGAGGATTCGGTGCCGGTCGGGCTCGAGCCGGTCGCCGTCGCAGCGCGCAACAATCATGAGGTGTGGGTCGTCAACCACCTGTCAGACAACGTCAGCGTGGTCAACGTGGGTCCGCACGCCCACGTGCAGCGCACCTTGCTGGTGGGCGACGAGCCCCGGGACATCGTGTTCGCCGGGCCTGGCAAGAAGCGGGCCTTCATCACCGCCGCCCACCGTGGGCAACACGCCCCCTTCGATCCCCAGCTGACCACACCCAGCGTTGGGCGGGCGGATGTCTGGGTGTTCGACGCCAACCAACCCAGCGCGGCGCCCCTGACGATCGTCAACCTCTTTAGTGACACGCCGCGGGCGCTCGCCGTCAACGCCGACGGCTCGCGGGTCTATGCCGCGGCCTTCAACTCGGGCAACCAGACCACGGTCATCGCTCCGGCGTTGATCTCAGACGCGGGCGAGCAGGCTGGCGGGCTGCCGGGCCCAAACATCAACCATGCGGGCATCCCAGAGCCCGACAACGGCCTGATCGTCCGCTTCGATGGTGACCACTGGGTCGACGAGCTTGGCCGGGTTTGGGACGACTTGGTCAAGTTCGATCTCCCCGACAAGGACGTGTTCGTCATCAACGCCAACGGCGCCATGCCAGCGCTGCTGCCCGGCGCAGACGGCTTCTTCGCCAGCGTGGGCACAACCTTGTTCAACATGATCGTCAATCCGGTCAGCGGAAAGATCTACGTGACCAACACAGAGGCTCGCAACCACGTCCGGTTCGAGGGCCCGGGCATCTTCGCCGACACCACCGTCCGCGGGCACCTCGTCGACAATCGCATCACCGTGCTCGACGCCCAGGGCGTGCACCCGCGCGTGCTCAACAAGCACATCAACTACGACAATTGCTGCGCCCCGGCACCCAACGCCGAGACCGAGCTGAGCGTGTCGCAGCCCCTGGGCATGGCGACCACCAGCGACGGCGCGGTGCTGTACACGGCCGTGCTCGGCAACGACAAAGTCGCGATCTACTACACCGCCGAGCTCGAGGACGACAGCTTCTACCCCGACGCCTTCGACCAGATCCCCGTCAGCGGCGGCGGCCCGACCGGGCTGGTCCTCGACGAGGCCCATGATCGGCTCTACGTCATGACCCGGTTCGACAACGGCATCTCGGTCATCGACACCGACGCCCTCGAGGAGATCGACCACCTGACCATGCACAACCCGGAGCCGGCGGATCTCATCGCCGGGCGCCGGGCGCTGTACGACGCCGCCGGGAGCTCGAGCCACGGTGACCAATCCTGCGCCTCGTGCCACATCTTTGGCGACAAAGACGACCTGGCTTGGGATCTGGGCAATCCCGACGCCGACGTCATGGCAACGCCCGACAACATCCGCACCAACTTTGGGATCGGCGACATCGACTATCACCCCATGAAGGGCCCGATGCTGACCCAGAGCTTGCGCGGCCTGGACAACCACGGGCCGATGCACTGGCGCGGTGATCGAAACGGCGCTGGCGAGGAGCCAAGCGCCCAGCCTGACACGGGGGTCTACAGCGAAGTCGCCGCGTTCAACACCTTCAACGTCGCGTTCCCGGGTCTGCTCGGCCGCGACGAGCAGCTCAGCCCCGAGGACATGCAGGCGTTCACGGACTTCGCCTTGCAGCTCACCTACCCGCCCAACCCGATCCGCAACCTCGACAATTCGTTGACGCCCCAGCAGCAGGCGGGTCGCGACTTCTTCTTCAACAACCTGTCGGTGATCGTTGGTGATGAGCCACCGTTCACCTGCGAGAGCTGCCACCGCATCGACCCGCAGGCCAACGCCGAGTACGGCGTCGCGCGGCCTGGGTTCTTCGGCAGCGACGGCCAGCTCGTGCTGGCCGAGCTCGGTCAAACCCTCAAGATCCCGCAGATGCGCAACTTCTACACGCGGGTGGGCGCGTTCGGCATGGCCGGCGGTGACTTCTTCTTCAACGTCCCCGAGCGGCCCTTCTTCGACGACAGCCACCAGGGCGATCAGGTCCGCGGCTACGGCTACGCGCACGACGGCTCCAAGGACCAGATCATGCGGATCTTCAACGGCTTCAGCTTCGCGCCAGGGGGCTTCCACGACCTCGAGACCATGCAGGAAGTCGCCAGCTTCTTGTTTGCGATCGACACCAACCTCGCGCCGGTCGTCGGCCAGCAGGTCACCCTGCGCAAACAAGACTTCAAGCCCCAGGCGTGGCCCGCCGTCAACGCCAGCATCAACCTGCTGCGCGAGCGAGCCAACGCCAACGAGTGCGAGCTCATCGCCAAGACCCGGCTTGGTCCGTTCGAGCTGGGCCTCTTCTACGAGGGCGGCGCCTACACGACGAGCTTCGTCAATCTGCCAAGCCTCAGCGACGCCCAAGTCCGCCTGCTGGCTCTGGGCGCCCCCGTGACCTACACCTGCGTCCCACCAGGCTCGGGCGAGCGCCTGGGCATCGACCGCGACGCCGACGGCATGCGCGACGGCGACGAACAACTATGGGGCCAATGGTAGCCGCCTGAGCCCAACCCGCCCCAAGGAGCGAAGCGACCAGGTGTCAGCGGGCGGTCCAAGCCCGACCCGCCCAAGGACCGAAGGACGACACGTGAGTGGAGCGCCCCCCGGTGCCTGCAGGTGGTCAGACGAGAGCCCCCTTCTAGGGGGCCACACATACGCCCGCAAACAAACACCCCATTGGGAGCGAGCGAAGCGAGTGACCGCGAAGTGCGAAGGCGGCTGTGGGGGTAATGGTCAGCCCCGGCTCACGTCGATGGTCTCGATGCGGACGTCTTGGATCGGCCGATCCCCCGCCGCCGTCTTGGTCGCGCCGATCGCCTTGACCACCTCGAGCCCCTCGACCACCTCACCAAACACGGTGTGCTTTCCGTCGAGGTGCGGCGTGGGGCCCAAGGTCACGAAGAACTGGCTGCCGTTGCTGCCGCGCCCGCCCCGGCTGCCGGCGTTGGCCATGGACAGGATCCCGGCCTTGGTGTGCTTGGCCTGCGCGCTGCACTCGTCGTCGAAGGTGTACCCGGGGCCGCCGCGGCCGGTGCCGGTTCGGTCACCGCCCTGCAACATGAAGCCGGCGATGACCCGGTGGAAGATGACGCCGTCGTAGTAGCGGCCGCTGCCGGGCGCGCCCGAGACCGGGTCGACCCACTCGCCCTTGCCGGTGGCGAGGCCGACGAAGCTCGACACCGTGTTTGGCGCGAGCTCCTCGAGCAGGGCGACGGTGAAGTTGCCCAAGTTGGTGCGGAACGTGGCCTTCAAGGGGCCTTCGCCGGGGACGAGTTCCTGGACCGGGGGAAAGCTGGTGCGGTGCGACACGGCGGGAGAATCTACCACCGCAGCGGGTCTCGATCTAGGGACACGACCCAGGTACCTTGGGCGCATGGCAGCGTCCCAGATCTTCAACTTCTCTGCTGGACCCGCGATCCTTCCGCCCGAGGTGTTCGAGCGCGCCGCGTCGTCGGTCCTCGAGCTTCGCAGCAACGCGCACGCGGCCGACGGCGAGGGCATTGGTCTGTCGCTCTTGGAGATCTCACATCGCAGCAAAGATTTCGACGCGATCCATACCGGGGCGATCTCGCTGGTTCACGAGGTGCTGGGGATCCCCGAGAGCTGCCAGGTCTTGCTGCTGCAAGGTGGCGCGTCGCTGCAGTTCGGAATGATCCCGCTCAACTTCGCCGCGGCGGGTCGCACGGCCTGCTACGTCGACACTGGCTCGTGGTCAGCCAACGCGATCAAAGAGAGCAAGGTCGTCGCCGAGACGCGCGGGCACGAGACCGCGGTGGTCGCCAGCTCGAAGCCCAGCAAGTACGACCACATCCCCGAGATCCCGACGAGCTTGCCCGAGCAGACCTGCTACCTGCACGTGACCAGCAACAACACGATCTTCGGGACCGAGTACGAGTCGATGCCGGAGGTCGAAGCGCCGCTGATCGTCGACGCCAGCAGCAACATCGGCAGCCGCCCGATGGGCCTCGAGCGCGCGACCTTCGGGTACGCGGGCGCACAAAAAAACCTGGGACCCTCCGGTGTGACCTTGGTCTGGTATCAGCGCGAGTGGGCCGCCGCCCAGCCGCCGCAGGCCGGCGTCCCCATGATCCTTCGCTACAAGACCCACGCCGACAAAGGCGGGCTCTACAACACGCCCAACACCTTTGGCGCGCTGGTCCTCAAGCTCATGCTCGAGTGGGTGCGGGACAACGGCGGGGTCGCGGGCATGGCCGCGCGCAACCAGGCCAAGGCCGACGCGCTCTACGCCCTGCTCGATGGATCTTCGCTGTACAAGCCGCTGGCCAAGCCCGGCTCGCGGTCGCGCATGAACGTGGTCTGGACCCTCGGCGGCGCGCCCGCTGGCGAAGAAGAGGCGATGACCAAGCGCTTCGTCAAGCAGGCGACCGCGGCCGGGTTCTCGGGGCTGCAGGGCCATCGCAGCGTCGGTGGCTGTCGCGCTTCGATCTACAATGCCTTCCCGCTCGCGGGCGTGACCGCGCTGGTCGAGTTCATGCAAGAGTTCGAGCGCAAGGGATGAGCAACCAGCACGACGAAGACGCCAAGATCCCAGCGCCGGGCTGGGACGCGATCGATCGTTGGGTCGGCGCGCGCTTTGGCGGGCAGGTCCCGCATCAATTCACCAGCCACACCGCGTACGAGCTCGAGTCGCCCAACCCGCTGCCAGCCGTGACGGTGTGGGCCACGAGCGCCCCGGCGGGCTGGCTATACGTGACCTACGGGCTCAGCGAGCTGTTCGACAAGAGCTCGAACGACCCCAACGTGTCGGGGTTTGGCTTCGAGCTGAGCCTGCGCCTGCCTGGGTCCGGCGTCTCCACCGACGAGCGTCCACCTGCGTGGCCGCTGCGGTTGTTGCAGAGCATCGGTCACCACGTGCTCTCGACCGGGGGCGGCTTCGACTCGGGGCACGCGATCGATCTTGGGGCCTCGCTGGTCGCACCGGGCAGCGACGGGCCCCAAGACAGCGTTCTCACCGGGCTGATCTGCCTGCCCGATCCGCTGCTGGGCAAGATCAACACTGTGCACGGATCGCTGTTGTTCTTGCGCTTGTTCGGGGTAACGGCGGATGAGCTGAAGGTCCTCGATGATCTCGAGCTTGGCGATCTCGTCGCGTGCATCGCCGAGCTGTCGCCGCTCGCGGTCACGGATCCAGAGCGGGCATCGTTCGCCGAAGACGCTGAGTGCAGCAAGGTGCTCCGCCGCTATTCGCTTGGTATCAGCTTGTAGAGCACCGATCGGGGCTGTCTGCCCCTCTCTGCAGCTGGGCTTGACCACGGTGTGCATATTGCCCCACTGACGCTAAGTGTCACGCGATGTGAGCGCGAATCGGCAATGTCCATCGGCTGTGTTGGGAATGCATCGTGACCACATGGGCACCCGATCGATGCTGGCTAAATTCGCGCGAATGGGGACGGGGTGGTCACACGTGGCCCATCGGGGCCGTCAACTACGATTTGCCTGCGCGCATTCACGCTGGGCGAAATCGCCATACACGACACGAGTTAGTTTTGCCAAAAGGGGGCACGCGCGCATTGGAAGTATGCATACTCGACGCATGGCACGATTCGTCATCCCGCTCTCTCTGCTCTCATCTCTTGTCTTGGTCACTGGTTGCACCGATGACGCCTCGACCGATTCAGCTTCGACCTTCCCGACGACGTCGACGACCGGCGACGGCGACGGCGACGGCGACACGAATGAAACCGGCTCCGCCGAGGGCGACGGCGACGGCGACGGCGATCCGGGGGACGGCGACGGCGACGGCGACGGCGACCCCACCGGTGATGGCGACGGCGACCCGGGCACCTGCGGCGACGGTGTGGTTGGCGGCGACGAAGAGTGCGACGACGGCAACCCCGACGACACCGACGCCTGCACCAGCGCGTGCCTGAACGCTGCCTGCGGCGACGGGCTGGTCTACGGCGGGGTCGAGGAGTGCGACGACGGCAACCCGACCGATGGCGACGCGTGCACCAACGCCTGCACGACCGCTGTGTGTGGGGATGGGATCTTGCAGGAGGGCGTCGAGATGTGTGACGACGGCAACGACGTCGAGGACGACGGCTGCAACAGCATGTGCATGGCCGGCTCGTGTGGCGACGGCATGATCCAGGGCAACGAGGTCTGCGACGACGGCAACGATGACAACAGCGACGACTGTGCCGGCTGTCAGATGGCCAGCTGCGGCGACGGCTACGTGTGGGCGGACAACGAGGAGTGTGACGACGCGAACATGGAGGACACCGACGCGTGCATCAGCTGCGTCGCGGCCACCTGCGGCGATGGCTACATCCAAGACATGGTCGAAGAGTGCGACGACGCGAACATGGACGAGACCGACGACTGCGCGACCTGTTCAATCGCGGTCTGCGGCGATGGCTTTGTCCAAGCCGGGGTCGAGGAGTGCGACGACGGCAACAACGTTGACGACGACGCGTGCGCGAACGACTGCACCTCCACCTTGTACTGGGCCATGGGCGTGCAGACCGACGTACCCCCGGAGACCCTGACCGGCTGGACGGAGTGTTGGAGCGGCCTGTACGGGACCGGCTACCCCAACTTGACCAACAACATCCTTGGCCAGAGCTGCACCGGCGACAAGCTGCTCGAGACCTGCCGCCAAGTTGGCGCGCCCAACTTCGCCGTGCTGGCCATGGGCGATCGCGCGGACGTGTTGTTCGACGTTGGCAACGGCAACGCCGCGAAGCACGAGGCCAACGGGGTCGCGTGGTACTACAGCAACAGCTACTCGATGGGCTTCGCGCAGGGTGGTGACCCCGTCTCCCGCAGCTCCTGCGACACCCAGAACACCAACCCGCAGTTCCGTCTGTGCTGGCACACCGGCGGTGACCAGATCAACGTTGGCTGGCGCTGCGGCGCCCAGACTGGCCTCAATGGCAACAACGGATGGGAGCGGAAGATCTACCAGGCAAACTGAGCCTGTATGAGCAGTGACCATGGCCGCGCCCGCTCGGGTGCGGCCATGGTCGCGATCGCCGTGGAGGCCCTCGCGCGGATCGCCGACGAGCCCAACGCGGGGGTGGGGTCACGCGCACGCAGAAATTCTGCATACTCGGCCCATGACACGGCTCGTGGCCCCGATTGCTCTTTTTCCTGCGCTGGTCTTGACCCTTGGCTGCACCGACGACGCAGGGGCCGACGCCACCACCACCTTCACGATGACCTCGGCGCCCGGCGACGGCGACGGCGACATGTCCGAGACCGCTGGCGACGGCGACGGTGATCCGGCCGGCGATGGCGATGGCGACCCCACCACGGGCGACGGCGACGGCGACCCGGCCTTGTGCGGCGATGGTCTGGTCGAGGGCGACGAGGAGTGCGACGACGGCAACCCCACGAACGGTGACGCGTGCACCAACGCCTGCACTGCGGCCGTGTGTGGTGACGGGATCGTCCACGAGGGCGTCGAGATGTGCGACGACGGCAACGACGTCAACGACGACGGCTGCACCAACATGTGCATGTCTGGCACCTGCGGCGACGGCATGCTCCAAGGTGACGAGGAGTGCGACGACGGCAACGACGACCACACCGACGACTGCGCTGCGTGTAGGGTGCCGATCTGTGGCGACGGCTACATCTGGGCCGGCAACGAGCAGTGCGACGACGGCAACGGGGACGACACCGACGACTGCATCGCCTGCCTCTCGGCCACGTGTGGCGACGGCTACGTTCACGCGCTGCTCGAAGAGTGCGACGACGGCAACTTCGAGAACACCGACGACTGCGCCACCTGCTTCAACGCGGTCTGCGGCGATGGACACGTCCACGCCGGGGTCGAGGAGTGCGACGACGGCAACGAGGTCGACGACGACGGGTGCGCGAACGACTGCACCGCCAGTCTCTACTGGGCGGTGGGCGTGCAGACCAACGTCTCGGCCCAGGCCCTCACCGGCTGGACCGAGTGCTGGAGCGGGCTCTACGGGACCCCGTCCCCGAACTTGAGCAACACGATCCTGAGCCAGAACTGCACCGGCTCGAAGCTGCTCGAGGCCTGCCGCCAGGTCGGCTCGCCGACCTACGCGGTGCTCGCCATGGGTGACCGCGCCGACGTGCTGTTTCCGACCGGCAACGGGGTCAACGCCACGCATCAAGGCAACGGCGTGGCGTGGTACTACAGCAACAGCCACTCGATGGGCTTCGCGCAGGGGGGCAACAGCGTCGACCGCAACTCCTGCGACGTTGACAACGTCAATCCACAGTTTCGGATGTGCTGGCACACGGGCGGCGACGCGATCACCAGCGGCTATCGGTGTGGCGGTACCTTTCTCAACGGCAACAATGGCTGGGAGCGGAAAATTTTCCACGCGCCGTAGGCACGGGGACCCCCACAGCCGCTCTTGCACGACGCAGGTCACTCGCTTCGCTCGCTCCCGGATGGGGCACGCTCAGCGGTGGGCGCGTTCGTGCGCGAGCAGCCAACGCTTGCGCTCGAGCCCGCCCGCGTAGCCCGTGAGCGCGCCGTTGGTGCCGACCACGCGGTGGCAGGGCAACACCAGCGACAGCGGGTTGCGGGCGTTCGCGGCTCCCACGGCACGGGCTGAGCGAGGTCGACCGATCGCGCTCGCAAGCTGACCGTAGCTGCGGGTGCCGGCGAACTCGATGTCCGCGAGGGCCGCCCAGACCAAGCGCTGGAACTCGGTCCCGCGCGGCTCGAGCGGGATCGTGAACGCTCGCCTGGTCCCGCTGAAGTACTCGCGCAGCTCGGCGACCGCGAGATCGAGCACCGGGTGTTCGTCTGCTTCGGGGTAGTTGGGCGGCGACGCGGCGCGGTGATCGGGAAAGTACACGCCGACCAACCCACGCGACGAGGCGACCAAGCGCAGGCGATCGATCGGCGTGGTGACAAGACGTTGATGGAGGTCGCTCATGCTCGTTCCTGTTCGTTCGTCCACAGTTGCATGACCGCGTAGGCCCGCCACGGTCGCCAGGTTCGTGCCGCGTGTTCGCAGGCGCGGCTGGTCGTCACGCCCAGCGCGCGACGCAGCACCAAGTCTCCAGCTGGCAGCGCGTCGGGCCACCGCAGCGCTCGCATCGCGATGTACTGCGCAGTCCAGGGGCCGACGCCAGGCAGCGCCAGCAGCTGCGCTTGCACGAGCTCGGGATCGCCTTCGAGGGTGAGCTCGTTGGATGTCAGCGCGCGCGCGAGGGTGCAGAGCGTGGCCGCGCGCGCGCCCGTCAGCCCGATCGCGCGCAGCTGCTCGGGCTCGATCTGCGCGAGGGTGGGCGCGTCTGGGAACACGCGCTCGAGCCCCGCGGGTCCATCCTCGAGCGCGGCACCGAAGCGCGCGGCGAGCCGCTGCGCGAGCGTGGTTGCCGCCGCGACGCTGACCTGCTGCCCGAGCACGGCCCGGACCGCGATCTCGAAGCGATCGAACGCGCCGGGGACCCGCAGGCCCGGGTGCCGAGCCAGCAGCGGCGCGAGCTTGGGGTCGCGGCCAAGCTGCTCGCGGATCACCTGTGGCTCGGCGTCGAGATCGAACAGCGCGCGCAGGGCCGCGACGATCTGCAGTGGACGCTTGGTCAGGGACAGGGACAGCGTCACGTGCAGGCGTGGGCGATCGGGCTGGGGATCGTGGCGCAGCTCGAGCCACCCCGCGCTCGCGTCACCGGCCGGGCCAACGGTTCGCCGATAGCAGCCACCGTCGACCTGCTCGACCCCTGGGATCGCGCGCGCAGCCAGAAACCCCAGCAGCGCGTCCCAGTCGAGGGGCGGTCGGTAGTCCAGGCGCAGCGTCAGGCTGCCGCCGTCGTCGCGGCGGCGCTGCGTTCGACCCGAGCGCAGCGCGGAAGGGGACACCCCAAATTGCTCGCGCACGCACGCGTTGAACCGCCGCACGCTCGAGAACCCGGCCGCGAACGCGATCTCGGCGCACGAGAGCGCGCTGTCGTGCAGCAGCCGCTTGGCCATCCCCAGCCGCCGCGTGCGGGCCAACTCGATCGGCGAGACCCCAAGCTCGGCCTCGATCGCGCGTCGCAAGTGCCGAGCCGAGACCCCCAGCGCCAGCGCCAAGTCATCGACGCTGTGCTGATCGAGGTAGCCACGCTGGATCCGAACGCTGGCCTCGGTGACCAAGCGCGACAGCGCGTCGACCCGCGCGTGACCCGGCGCGAGCTCCGGCCGACAGCGCAGGCAGGCCCGAAACCCCGCGCGCTCAGCCGCCGCTGGATGTGCGTAGAACGTGCAGCGCCGCTCCGCGGGCGTGCGGGCCGGACAGATCGGTCGACAGTAGATGCCAGTGCTGTGCACCCCCACGAAGAACACCCCGTCAAAGCGGGCGTCCCGTGCCTTCAGGGCGCGGTAGCAGTGGTCGCGGTCGAGCATCACACGCTGGGTGTAGCGCGTTGCGCCCTCGCAGTCTGGCCGTTTTCGGACCTGGGCGTACAAACGGTCCCGGGCGAAGGCCCCGAAGCGACCCGAGCCCCCTCTCAGGGGGCCACACATACGACCGCGAACAACCGGCCCCGAGGAGCGAAGCGACCAGACGCAAAGCGGCTGCAGTCGGCGCAGTCTAAGGTCTCTGTGGGGGTCTATAGAAGACCAGACGCGCTCGCGGCTGCAGTCGGCGAAGGGCCAGTACACGTCCGCCGAAGCGACCCGAGCCCCCTCCAAGGGGGCCACACATACGACCGCGAACAAACGGCCCCGAGGAGCGAAGCGACCAGACGCGCCAGCGGCTGCAGTCGGCGCATGTCCAGGTCTATGTGGGGGACATAAAGATCACGGGGTCATAAAGATCACGGGGTTCCGAGTGGGGTTCGCTCGCAGTCTTGCTGGCCCCAATCGAGCAGCGGCCCGTGGTCGATCACGTCGAAGTCGATCGGCCGCAGCGCCACGAGATCCTGCGGTGCGAGCAGGTCGGCCCACTTGTTCGTGGAGTAGCGATCGCTCTGTCCGGTCAGCGCGATCTGACCGCCGTCGGCGAGGAACATGCCGTACTTTTGCAGCGCCCGCGCGACCACGCGGGCGGCCTCGTTGGGCAGGTTCTCGAGCGGATAGTCGGCGCGCAGGCGCAGGTGCACGCCGTAGGGCGGCGCCTCGACGGGGCCCGAGGTCGCGTAGGTGCTGTGGGTCGCGGGCGGCGAGTAGATGAGGTCGCGGATGTTGGCGTTGGGCAAGATGAAGCGGATCGCGTGGTCGATCGATCCGCTCGCGACTTCGTCGGCGGTGAACAGCAAGGGCGCGATCGGAAACCCAGCCGCGTCGGCGCTGGTGCAGCCCTGCCCGCGGCCGTCGTCGCCGTAGACCTTGGTCATGTCCCAGACCGCGAGGCAGCCGCCGTAGAAGGTGCCGTCGACGATGTTGGCGCGCCACATCTCGTACAGCAGGTTCTCGTCGCGGGCCGCGACGATCAGGTGGCAGTCGCCGTCGTTGGTGCACTCGTAGCCGGACTCGCCCTCGATCGCGCCGACGGCAGGGACCGGGACGTCGACCCAGTCGCAGTCGGGTGTGTAGAAGGCGTCGGTCGCCTCGAAGCTCATGCGCGGCGTGTTGGCGTCGGCCTCGAGCACCTCGATCGAGAAGTCGATCTGGAACTTGTCGCCGTTGCCCCACCCGGCCTGCTCGAGCCAGGCGGTGACCGTGTCGGAGTCGGCCGTGGTGGGGGCGTTGGTGACGTCTTCGCACCACACGGCGCCGGCCGGGAAGTAGCCGGCGCAGTCACCGGGATCTCCGTCGCCGTCGCCGGTTGGGCCGGTGTCGCCGTCGCCGTCGCCGGTTGGGCCGGTGGGACCGGTGTCGCCGTCGCCATCACCGGTTGGGCCGGTGTCGCCGTCGCCGTCGCCGGTTGGGCCGGTGTCGCCGTCGCCGTCGCCGGTCGTGTCAGCGTCGCCGATGTCCCCGCTGCTGTCGCCCTTGCAGCCCGAGGTCACGGTAAGCGCGGCGAGAATGGTCCACGTGCATGTCGATAGACGCAGGTGCATGCCGCCACGATAGCGCGGCCACGCCCCCCGCTTGGCAGTTTTTTTGGAGTCTCGCCCGGGCCGTGCTTGGCTCGCCATCGTGTCGGAGACCGTCAACGTGGCAGCCGAGCCCCAGCAGGCCCCCGCGACCGAGGTGAGTTCGCCTCGGCGCCGAAGGGCGGGCGCGGACCAGGCCATGGATCCGTGGCTGTTCTTCGCGGCCTTGGCCCTTGGCTGCGTCGGGCTCGTCATGGTCTACAGCTCCAGCGCGTGGCTGGGCAGCAGGACCTCGGGCTCGTGGGAGTACTTCTTGCGTCGGCAGGCGGTGTTCTTTGCGATGGGCGTGGGCGTGATGTTGACGGTCAGCCGCGTCGACTACCGGCTGCTGCGTCGGTTCGCGCCGCAGCTGATGGCCTTCGCCGCCGGCTTGCTGGTGCTGGTCCTGTTCATCTCCGAGGACATCAACGGCGCGCGCCGCTGGATCGACTTGGGTCCGGTCCACATGCAGCCGTCGGAGATCGCGAAGATCGCGCTGGCCGTGTTCTTGGCCGCGACCTTGGCTCGCCGAGGTGAGCAGATCCGCAGCTTCAAGACCGGGTTCTTGCCGCCGATGATCGCGGCCTGCGGGACCATGGCGTTGGTGCTGATGGAGAAGGACCTGGGCACGACCGTGTTGCTGGGCAGCGTCAGCTTGATCCTGCTGTATGTGGCCGGGACCCGCGCGAGCTGGGTGCTCGCCGCGATCATGGTCGCCGCGCCGCTGGCGTGGTCGCAGATCGTCAACGTTGGTTATCGGCGTGAACGGGTCGAGAGCTTCTTGTCGGGCGACGACTACCAAGTCGAGCAGGGGCTGATCGCGATTGGATCCGGCGGCCCGTTTGGCCTGGGCCTTGGCAACGGGCGCCAGAAGCTGGGCTTCCTGCCGGAGAACCATACGGACTTCATCCTCGCCACGATCGGCGAGGAGCTTGGGCTCATCGGGATCTTCACGGTTATCGGGCTGTTCGCGCTGTTGGTCTGGCGGGGTCTGGTGATCGCTCGCCAGGCCCATGATCGGTTTGGGACCTACCTGGCGATCGGGCTGTCTGCGCTGTTTGGGTTGCAGGCCCTGATCAACATGGCGGTCGTGCTCTCGGTGATGCCGGCCAAGGGGATCACGCTGCCGTTCGTGAGCTACGGTGGCTCGAGCTTGTTGGTGTCGATGGCGTCGATCGGTGTGCTGTTGTCGATCTCGCGCCGGCCCGAGCCGTGGGGGATCAGCGACATGCGTGGGCGTCGGAGCGAGCGGGCTGACAAGCCTGCCAGGCGGCTGCGCAAGCGGGTGAGTGGGCCGAAGATCGATCCCCGCGGGGCGCGGGCGAATCTTCGCAAGCAGCCCGGCTGAGGCTGGCGATCGCCACAAGCGGTCGAGTGTCAGACGAAGATGCTCGCGGTCTCGCTTGCCTGCTTGGCGCGGGCAGCCCAGCGCTCGAGCAGATCTGGATCGCTGCACTCTCGGATCTTGGCCCCGGTCGCCGCGTCGATCGGGAGCTCACGCAGCTCGAGGATCGTGAACAAGAGCTCCGCGAGAACCTCGAGCTTGCCCTCGAGCTTGCCCTCGAGCTTGCCTTCGAGCTTGCCTTCGAGCTTGCCCTCGAGCTTCCCGCGGTCCAACCCGTCGTGGTACGCGATGCTGTTGTATTCGAGTTCGGTCAGTTTGTGCTGTTCTTCCATGTTCATCCCTTCCTTCATCTGGTCCGCCTCGTGCTTGGGGACGGCGCTCAGGATGATCGCAGCGTAGCGCCAGCGGCGTTCATCCGCGAGCTCCAGCGCCATCTCAAAGGCAATTCGCGCGCTCCCGTAGTCACCGTTGATCGCGTGGATCACCGCCGAGAGCACCGCCCACGCCGGGCGTAATCGGGCTTCCTCGATATCGCTGATCCGCGGCATGTTTTCGTGGTCGAGAACCAGCAAACCTTCACGGATCGGAATCTCGAGCCGCCCAAGCCCTCGTGACCAACGCGCCACAGCTTTCGACAGTGGAACCACGAGCACCGCAGTATTTCGGCGCAGCCGCTCGGCGAGCAGGGCCCAATAGACCCACAACCGCCACCGCTTAACGGAGTTGATCTCTTTTTGAACCTCGACGATCACCGCGATCCCAGCCCGCCGATATTCTGGGCGCTGAAGCTCGGCGGAGAGGGCGACATCCATGCGAATCTCCCCCGTGTCGCCGACCACGGGCAGGTAGCGATCGAGCTCGCCCTTGCGATCCGTGTATTGTGTGAGTTCAGGCAACTCGATGCCAAACACCGAGCGCAGGAGATCGAACGCGAGGGCCGAGTCATCACAGAACAGCGAGACCACGCCTTGGTGGAGTGTGCTTGGCATCGTGACGCACCACCAAGGCAAGCGACGTGCCACGCCGATTCGTCAGTGATCTCGTGCGAACCACAAAAATTAGTGGCCCGTCAGCGGGACGGTGGCCCGCCAGCGGGCCACCTCGAATGGCCCGCCAGCGGGCCACTCGCGCGAGCGATCAATCGGCGATGAGCTCGTCTTCGTCGACCGCGTCCTCGCTCGGGGCCTGGGTCTTGGCGACGCGCGCCTGGATCGTCCCGGTCTGCTGCTGCACGACGAACGCCTCGCCGTCCCAGCGCAGCGTGATCCTGCGCCAGCTGACGTCACGATCCGGCACCAACCCACGATGGCGGATCTCCAGAGCCGGGACTGCGCCGCTGTACTGCCGCGCGAACAGACCGGTGCCCCCAGCGTCGACGCCGTCGGCCTGCGGGCTTGGACGCCCGTCGGCGGTTGGCGCGACGGCCAGGGTTAGCTCAGCGCCCAGGTCCTGCCACAGCAACAGCTCCCAGGTCGCCGCGCCATCGAACAAGCCCAGCGACCGGAGCTCGGCAGCGAGCTTGTCCTTGGGCAGATCCAGATCGCTGTCGAGCAACCCCGCGAGCAGAGCAGCGCTGTGCAAGCGAGCGTAGCGACGCGGGTCATCCTCGCCGGGCCGGCCCTCACCCGCCTGCACCCGCCCGAGCAGCCGCAGCGCCTCATCCGTGCGCCCAGTCCCGGCGGCGGCCCGCGCCAGGCGGATCGCAGCCTCGGGGCCCTCGGCCAGATCCATGAGCAGCTCGTACTGGCGGTATGCGTCGGCGTACCAGCCGTGGCGCAAGAAGATGTCACCCAGCAACCGGCGGCTGGCCAGCGAGCTGGGCGCGAACTCGACGAGCTCCGAGAACAGGCGCTTGGCCGCGTCGTCACGGCCCCGCTTGGCCAACAGCTCGCCGATCAGCTGCGAGAGCTCCGGGGTCAGCTGACCTTGGTCGCGCAGCCGCAGCCCGCGGGCGATCGCATCGTCGATCCGATCGCGCTCGACGAGCTCGGCGATCATCCGACGCTCGCCGTCGGGATCACCCGGCGCGCGAGCCAACGCGGCGTCCAGGATCCGCAGGCGCTCGTCGAGGTCGTCGGTCGTGTCGAGCCGGCGATCGATCTCCCACCACGACTCGATCCCACCGTACACGGCGTAGTTGACGGCGGCGATCAGCTCGGGCTCAATCAGCCGCCGCAGCAGCGCCTGGACCAAGAAGGTGTTCGCGTCGACGTCACCCGCGAAGTGCCCGAGCAGCAGCTGGATCTCGGCCTCGGTCCGTGCGCGTGTCTGCAACAGATCCAAGAACGCCTGCTGATCCCGCCAGCGCGGCAGCTCGCAGGCCGCGAGCGACGCCTCGTACACCCGCAGCATCCCGGTCATCGTGGTCTGGCGACCCAGCCGCATCGCCCACAGCACCCGCCGGTGCACGAGACCCCGGGTCGACGCGTCGCTGCAGGTCAGCGTTTGTTCGGGGGGGACCGGCGAGGGCATCACCCGGGCACGCCCGCTCATGGATCCCCGCGCGAGCTCGGACTCGGTGACGTCGTCGACCCAAGCGGGTGGCGCGGGCACGCTGAACCCCGCGGCCGCGAGCCGGCTCGCCCGGTCCCTCGCGCCGCCCGGGAGGTCGACGGTCTCGGCGTCGAGCTCGATGACGCCCAGCCCACCGGAGCTGCGCCAGCGCTGACCTTGGTTCGCCTGACGATCGAAGTTCTCTTCGCTGGCCGCGCTTGGGTCGACCCCGTCGGCCGGGGGCTCGAGGCGCGCGTCGGCGATCGGCGAAGCCGAGGGGGCGGGTCCGCGGGTCTGCGCGCTGCGCCCTAGCTTGGCCTCGTCTGCGCCGCGCGAGTTCTCGCTGCGATCGTCGCTGTCGCGACTCGGGGGCTTTTCGGGCCCGACACCACACCCAAACGGCGCCGACGCGGCTGCGCCGATCATCGTGAGCACGGTCGGCGAGCTGGACGCTCGCTCCACAGGCGCCACCCGCGAGACCCCAGCGTCCGCGGTGAGGCTCGGGAACTTGCGAGCGCGTCGCTCGATCCCCGCGCGTCGGTAGGCCGACTCGTCCTCGAGCGCCAAGAACGAGCTGAACGGGGTCATCAACCCGTACTCCAGACCCAGCGTGAGGATCTTGCCGCGCACGGCCTCGGGTCCGCGGGTGTCGGTCAACAAGCGATCGATGTAGGCCCGCGCCCACAGCCGCGGCACCAAGCGCGAGAGCACCACGCTGTCCTCGCGATCGAGCTTGTACTCGCGCTCGTAGGTCTCGCCCGCGAACCGGTAGCTGACCGTGATCTGCTCGGGTAACTCGTGGTGGGTGCGGGCCAGGATCTTCAGCTCTTCACCGCGCGAGAGCTTGCCCTCGGAGCTGATGAACAGATCGTCGAGCCCCTCGCCCGCGTCCACGCTGACGTCGGTCAAGGTCGGGGTCTTGAGCGCACCCGACAGCTCGAGCGCGCGGATGACCGCCTCGCCGGGCTCGGCCACCCGCAGCGACTTGCCACCGCCAGCGCGCGCGAGCTTGGTCAGCAGCGCCTCGTTGACCTCGCGGCCAACGGCGACCGTGAACAGCCGCGCGCGCGAGCCAGCCAAGGTCCGGCGCAGCCGCTCGGCGAGCGCGTCACCGTCGAGCTCACCCGAGGTCGCGACCCCATCACCGACGTAGACGATCGCGGGCTGCTCGAGCCCATGCACGCGCTCGAGCGACTGCTCGAAGATCGCGCCGAGATCCGTGGCCCCGCCCGCGCCGCGTTGGGTCAGGTGCTCGAGCGCGGCCGAGATCGCCTCGGGGGTGGCCTCGGCCATGCCCGCTTCGGGGTACAGGACCTCCGCGCGTAGATCCGCGCCAACCAGCGCGAAGCGATCGCTGGGGCTCAGCGATCGCAGCAGCGCCTCGGCGACCGCGAGCTTGGCCTGGTGCTCGGCAGGATCGCTGCCTGCCGAGGTGTCGACGACGACGACGACCTCACCGTTGGGCGCGGCCGTGGACGCAAACTCCACGTCGGGGGTCCAGCGCAGCATCACGTAGTCGGCCTGATCACTGCCGGGCTCGAACACGTTCACGCGCAGCGGCTTGGGCTGGTCACCGCTGCTCTCGGCGCCGCGCTTGCGAGTCAGCTCGAGCTCGAAGTCGGCGCGCGGCGTGAACCCGCTGCGGCGCATGGTCACGCGATCACGATCGCGACCTTCGACCCGGGCGTCGTTGCGAGTTGCCAGGCCATAGCGCTTGGCCGTGTCACCGCGCAACGACAGCGCCAGCGCGAAGTCTTCGATCGTCGCGGCCTCGCGCCCGACCGGGGCGGCCATTGGGTAGCTGTAGCGCAGCTTGCCCTCGCTCTCGCTGAGCAGCTGTTGGTAGCGCAGCACGACCCGGCGGGTGCCGGCGGCGGGGATCGGGTAGATCCGCGCCCGCACGGTCCGGGCGTCGACCCACTCGAGCAGCGCCGGATCCACGCGGTGTTGGATCGCGGCTTCGTAGATCTGCGTGGCTTGGCGGCGCTCGACTACCTCGGCTTCGATCAGCGTACCGTTGGTCTCGAGCGCGAACGCGACGATCATCGCGTTCTCGGGGACCGTGAACCAATACCAGCCCTCGACCTCGCTGCCCGCGGGGTTGAAGAACACCTGATCGACCTCGGTCTCCGCGACCTGCTCGTCGATCGCGACTTCCACGGTCTGCCGCTGGATCGCTAGGGGCAGGGCCTGCGCCCCCGGTCCCGCCATGTGATCGATCGCGTAGACGCTGCCGGTCCCCACCCACGGTGAGTTGGCAGCGGCGCTGTGATCCCCCATGCCGCCGGTCCAGTCGTCCCAGAACTTCACGGGCTCGACGACCGGCGCGCCGTCGCCCGAGATCGTCGCGCGCTCGCCTGGGTCGAGCTCCGTGCGGCCGCCCGGCGCCGTCACGATTGCGAGCCCCTCGGCCACGTAGATCTCAACCTCGTCACCGCTGCGCGTGAGGCTGGCCCCGCCGTCGCTGACCGAGACGTTGACCGAGCCGAGCGTGTGCGAGCTGGCGCGCTGGCCCTGCTCGAGCGGCGGCGCCTCGATCCACGCCTGCCCGCTGTCGAGCTGCAGACCGTCGGCGAGGGTCACCTTGGTGTCGTCGCGCAAGAACACGCGGGTCCCGTCGCCCAGCCGGATCAACGCGCGCGCGCCCGTGCCCGTGCGCAGCTCCGCGCCGATCGGCAGCGGGGTGTTCGACAGCAGCGTGGTCTCGCCGGCCTTGGTGGTCAGCGTGACCTGACCCGACGCGAGCTCGAGCGTGGCGCCGAGCGCTGGCGCCTCTTCGGGCACATCCTCGCTCTTGCAGGAGCTGCTGCCGATCGCGGTCATCAACGCGAGCGCGCTGGCGAGGGTGATCAAGCTGGCTTTGCGCCGCGCCCACCCAAGTCGCCGACGCTTCGGCGCGGTGGAGGTAACAGGGGTCAGGGAAGCAGGGGACTCGGGGTTGGGCTCACTCACGGGCGATCTCGTTGGCCGGGGCTTCGGCGCACTTGGCGGATTCTACGCCGCTCCGGGCCCGAGCGCGCCCCCTTTTCCCGCTGGCGTGGACCGGCTCGCGCGCGGACGCGCGGTCGAGCGGTGTGAGACCCGGGCTGCGCGTGTTTTGGGGTGGGGTCGCTATACTGCCGCGCCCATGAGTGATCCCACCTCGCCCGAGCCCCTCCCGCGGTCGCTCCCTTGGTCGAGCGCGCCCGCGTCCCCGCGCTCCGGCCTGCTGACGCTGCGTCGCGACGGCGAGTCGGAGCCCGAGTCGCCGCCCTCGGTTGAAGCCGAGGCCGAGGCCGAGACCGAGTCCGAGCGCGCCTATCGGCTGCATCGTCGCTTCGATCGCATGGGTCGGCTGGTCGGCGACACGTCCATGCGCAAGCTGCTGGGCAGTCACGTGATGGTGATCGGGATCGGCGGCGTCGGCAGCTGGGCCGCCGAGGCGCTGGCCCGCGCGGGGGTCGGGCGCCTGAGCCTGGTCGACTTCGATCTGGTGTGTGTGACCAACGCCAACCGCCAGCTCCATGCGATGCGCGGCACCACTGGCAAGCCCAAGGTCGACGTCATGGCCGAGCGGCTGCGCGCGATCCACCCCGGCTGTGAGGTCGAGGCCGTGCGCAGCTTCTACGAGGCCGAGACCAGCGAGGCGCTGTTCGAACGCGGGGCGGATCTGATCATCGACGCGATCGACAACCTGACCGCGAAGGCCCACCTGATCGCCAGCTGCCGCGCGCAGGGGGTGCCCTTGGTCGTCTCGGGCGGCGCGTCTGGGCGCATGGACCCCACCCAGATCCGCGTGGGGGATCTGAGCGAGGTCGAGGGCGACCCGTTCTTGGCTTCGCTGCGGAAGATCCTTCGCCAAAAGCACGCGCTCCCGAGCGGGCGTGGTTGGGGGATCCCCACAGTCCACTCCCTCGAAACCCCCATGGCCCCGATCGAGCTGGGCTACGACAACGGCGAGGGGTTTCGCTGCGTGTGCCCGCAAGGTGAGAACGGCAAGCACACCTGTGATCAACGCAACTTGATCTACGGGACCGCGGGGTTCGTGACGGGGAGCTTTGGGTTGGCCTGCGCGAGCGTGGCTGTGAAGTCGTTGGTCTGAGCGGTAACCATGCTCTGGGCGCAGCTCAGCGCGGTCGGGCTTGAAAGAACGCCGCGTTGCGCTGCAGGTCCGCGAGCAGATCGGGGCCCGCCTCGTCCTCGTGGTCGATCGCGTCGACCGGACCCTGGGGCACACACGCCTGTCTCCGCGGGCCCGCGCGCCCTTCGTTGCGGATCAAATGCGGCGCGCTGCCAGAGGGTCTGGCCGAGAGCGAGCTGTTCGGCCACGAAGCCGTCGCGCTCACGGGCGCGACCCGACGCCATTGCGGCGTGTTCGAGCGGGCGGATCGCGGGACCTCGTTCCTGGATGAGATCGGCGAGCTCCCCCAGAGCTTGCAGGTCAAGCTGCTGCGCACCCTGCAAGAGAGCTGATTCGTGTTGGTGGTGAGCGGGTCATGCTGGATGGGGCTGGCGGCCTGCGGCCATGATTCGCAAGATCAGCAGTGGCGCCTGCTGCGGGACATGGATCCGAATACCGCATTGACGCAGCGCGCACCCGCTCGCAAATGCGAGCTGTTGGGCGAACACACCAGGGCGCCTGAGCGCTTGGCGTCGGCCGCCAGGCCAACTCAAATCGGCAAGATGCTCGCGTCCGCTCTAGATCACGGTGATCGAATCGCGCGATCCGAGCCAAGAGCCACAATTTGAAGCGCGGGAGATCGAGTTGGTGCGGCCCAGCACGCGACGAACAATATCCACATCCCAACACCCCCAGCGCGAAGGCGCTCGGACAGGAGAACCAGCCATGCTGTACTACGCGCTCATCTTTTTCATCATCGCGCTCATCGCTGCCGTATTCGGCTTCAGCGGGATCGCCATGGGGGCCGCCTCGATCGCCCAGATCTTGTTCTGGGTGTTCCTCGTGGCTGCCGTAGCGACCACGGGCATGTACATGCTCAAGAACGAGAAGGACAACGAGGACGACGACGACGACGCGACCTGAACCAAACCAAAGCACCACAATCAGCCCAAGGGGCAGCGCTGTGGTCCGCTCGAGCGAGGCGATCGCCCAGGTGCGAGCGGCTCCGCAGACTGGAGCGCGCAGCGCTGCTCCTCGATCTTCGAGTGCGACTTCCGTGACCGTGTGTTTGCGGTATTCTGGTGATGACGACCACGCCGATCCGCCTCACCGACTACCGCCATGTCGTGTTCTTCACTGGCGCCGGGATGTCGGCCGAGAGTGGGGTCCCGACCTACCGGGGCTACTTCTGGTCCTTCAGTTCATCTAGCTTGGTGCGCAGGGCGGCGATGACCTCGTCCATACCGCCGCCTTTGTAGAGCTTGTTGAGGTCGTACCTATACGTCTTCGCCAGGCTCACGCCCTCCGTGATGATGTCGCGTACGTGCCACGCGCCGTCGACTTTGTGCATTATGTAGTCGACCTCGATCACCTTGGTCTTGCCCGCGCCATCCTCGAGCGTGACCTTGGTGTCGAGCTTTGTCGCGGCCTCGCGCACGTGCTCGCCGAGATACATGACGGTAGCCTTGTCGCCTTTGGCCAGACGCTCGATGTAGCTGGCCCGGATCAGCTCGGTGAGCAGCGCTTGGAATTCTGCGCAGCGATCACCGCAGCGCGCGGCGTAGTGACTGGGCCCGCCCAGCGCCGCCTGGGCGATCCACTCGTAGTCCAGCAGCGCGTCCACGTGTTGCTGGATCTCGCTGGGCTTGCTGCCGCGGGCGAGCAGCTCGACCAGCTTGTCGTGCGAGCGCTCGAACACCTGCTGGGCGGCCAGATCCGTGGCCAGATCCGCGGCGCCCGAGCCGGCGAGCGAGGGGGTCGGCAACAACAGCACCAGGGCGAGCGAGAGGGCAGCGAGAGGGCGGCGCATGGCGGCTCGAGACTGTCGCGGCGGGGCCGGATTCACAAGCTCACCACCTGGCTGGGGCCGGGCTATCCGTGCGGCGTGCGGCTCGGCATGATCGACGTTGATGAGCCAAGCTCCTCATGCGTTCCTCGCCGCGCTGCGGGCTGGTGGTGTCAGCTTCGTCACCGCGTTTCCTGGATCCCCGACTACGACGCTGGCGCTGCTGCTCGAGCGAGAAGGCGAGGCGGCGGGCATCGAGTTTCGCTGGACGGTCAACGAGAACGCGGCGCTCAGCCAAGCATTTGGCGCGGCGATGGCTGGGCGTGGGGCCGCGGCGATCATGAAGCACGTTGGGATCAACGTGGCCGCCGACGCGCTCAATGTGATGGGGGTCGTGCATGGCCTGGCCGCGCCGCTGTTGTTGTTTGAAGGGGCCGACGCCAAGCCGGGGTCGAGCCAGAGCGCGCAGGACAATCGGCCGCTCTACGCTGGAAGTCCCAATTTGTTGGTGGTCTCGCCCACCAGCCCCGGCGAGATCATCGAGTTGGTGGCTGACGCGTGCTCGATCAGTCGGGCGGCGGGGATGCTCGTCGTGGTTCGCGGGGATCATCGCTGCTTCGCGGGTGATGGCGAGTTCGAAGCGCCTGAGACACTGGCTGGCTCGCAGGCGTTCGTGCCCTGGCCCGCGCGTGGTCGGGCGCTGGCGTGCTCGGCCAGGACCTACGCCGCGCACCTCGAGACGCGCGCGGACGTACTGGATCGGCTGCGCCCGTGGATCGAGTCGCAGGTCCGCGAGTGGGGCGAGCCGGGCGAGCTCGCGGTGGTCGTCGCGGCGCACCTTGGGATCGAGGCCGCCGAAGCAGCCCGCGCCCGTGGGCTTCCGGGCCTGCGGCTGCGACTCGAGCACCCGCTGCCCGAGCGCGCGCTCATCGAACTGGCCTCGCGGGTGCGCGAGTTGGTCGTGCTCGAGGAGTGCACGACCACGCTCGAGACCAGCGTGCGGGCGCGACTGCATGCCCACGGGCTCTCGACGCGGGTCCTTGGCCGCCGCGAGCTGGGCGACGCGCGGACGATCGGGCGGCTGTCGGGTGAGTCGCTCGCGGCCGTGCTCGACGCGGCTGCCACTCGCTGCGCGCAGGGGTCCGCGGCGATGCTCGAACGAGCGCCCGCCGTCACCCGCAAGCTCGACGAACAACTCGCCGAGCTCCCCGCCGAATTGCTCGCGCGCGAGCAGGCGTTCGAGCAGGCCCACCCGCTCTCGGGCTTTCCACCCAGCGACCCGCGGGGTCCACTGTTCGACCACCTCCGCGCCCTCGGTCGCGGCCGCCCGGTGTTCGTTGCGACCGATCCGGGCGTGACGGGCCTGCTCGCGCTCGCCGGTCAGCGCAGCGACGTCAAGATGCACATGGGCGGCGCCGTGCCGATCGCCGCCGGTTGGTCGCGGGGCTGCCCGCACGGCTTGGCGATCGCGGTCGTTGGCGACACCAACCTCCCGCACTCGGAGTGGCTGCCGATCATCGACGCCGTCGACCACGGCGATGATCTGCTCATCGTGATCGCGGACAACGGCAGCAGCGAGATGACCCAGCACATCGTCACCCCACGCGTCAGCCCTGAGCGCGCGCTGGCCAGCTTCGCGGCGATCGGCGCGCGCTGCTGGACGGCCCAGGCAAGCGCGAGCCTAACGGATCCGTGGGCGACCGTGCTCGCGCAGGCCGCCGCCGAACCAGGCGTGCGACTGGTCTGGCTCGACCTGCGCTGAGTGGGTTGTCAGCTCGGGCGAGCCAATAACGCCTCGAGCTGCGGCACCAAGCTCGTTGGCGTGGTCTTGGGTGCCTCGCGCGCGACGACCTTGCCGTCTCGATCCACGATGAACTTCGTGAAGTTCCACTTGATCGCGGTCGTGCCGAGGATGCCCTTGGCCTCGCTCCTGAGGTACTTGAACAGCGGGTGGGCGCCCTTGCCGTTGACCTCGATCTTGGCGTGCATCGGAAACGTCACGCCATAATTGCGCTGGGCAAACTCGAGCACTTCGGCGTTGGTGCCGGGCTCTTGACTACCAAACTGGTTGCAGGGAAACGCCAACACGCGCAATCCCTTGGCTTCATACTGCTCGTGCAGCGCTTGCAGCTCACCTAGCTGCGGCGTGAAGCCTCACTTGCTGGCGGTGTTGACGATGAGCAACACCTGGCCGCGATATTCGTCCATGGACGACCGCTCGCCGGTGATGGTCTCGACCTCGAAATCATAGATGCTGGTCACGCGGGTGATTACAGACGAATCCTGGGTTTGGCACAAGTGGGCGCTGCTGGACAAAGGGCGCTGATGGCCGATCGGCATCAGCGCCACGGCCTACGATGAGGCTACTGCGCCCAGATCACGTAAATTGCACCTGGGTTGGGGTAGCTGATGAAGTCGCTGCCATAGTTGCGAAACAGTCTCTCGCCAAGCCGGTCGACTCAGGAGTCCGCAACATCGCTGCCGGCGTGCTTCTTGACGTTCAGAGCTTTCCAACGAAGCCCTGGGCTCGCCGCAATGCGGCGCTGTAGCTCAGTGTCCGCGGTGAGCAGCCCCGGCTCGATCTCGCCATGTCCGTTGAGGCGCGCGAGGAACTCGAGTTCATGCTCGGCGAGCGGGAGGACGGCGCTGAGGAGCGCGCGGGTTTCTTCGATCAGATCGTCGGTCCATCGCTTCGCGTCGCTCGCCGCAGGACGGATGTCCTGACGCAGCATGGGCAAGAGTTGGCGCTTCACGTCGACCACCGTCGTGGCGACCGAATCGGTCGAGACGGTCCTCCAGTCGACACGGTTGATGCCGCCATACACGACGAAGGTCAGTCGGAGCATGGCCGGGTCGAAGCTGTGGCTGGCGAGCAGCCTACGCGCGTCGAAGAGGTCGCGGCTGGACCCGCGAGCGAGGAGCGCCGCAAGCTTGCCCGCCGCGAGCTCGTGCACATCGAGCACCTGGATTTGCTTGGCTCGGGCCCCTAGGAACTCACGTGAATCGTGGGGCGCGGGATCCCACAGCGGGACTCGGAGCATGTAGTTGACGTCGACCTCGACGATGGCCGGTCGCCACTTGCCACCAGCGTGCTCGGAGGGGGCACGCTGGATCGTGAGCCCGAGGCGGCCGCCGACCTGCTGCAGCGCGGCGTCGAGCTTCGGTCGCTCGACGATCATCGTCGCTCGGTCCGCGGCGCCGATGTAGTTGACGTCAATGTCGACCGAGAGCCGCGGGACATCGAAGAGGAACAGGTTCCGCGCGGTGCCCCCCTTCAACGCCACCCGCGACCCTGATCATGTTGAGGAGGCGGACGAGCATCCACCTTCTCGAGCGCGTCGGCGAGGTACCCGCTCTCGGCGGCGGCGCGCTGGAGTTGGTCTCGCGTGAGCATCAGGCCACCTCCCCCCAGCTTTGGTTCAGCACCTGCTCGGGGACGATGAGGTTCCACGGGTGCACGAGGCGACCCGGCGCTCGAGAGGTGTCGAGGTAGCGCGCGTCCTTCGGCGCGTGGCTAGCGAGGCGCTCGAGATCTGCCTCTTCGACGAAGAGACGCTCGCGGTGCTGCTCGAGAAACAGGCCAACGCGAGCCGCGGTCGTTCCCGAGTCGAGACGAAGCGCGTAGGAGATCACCGCATTGAGGTCGAGGAACTCGATCATCTCTAGCGAGCGCCAGATCTCCTCCCAGCCACCGCCGAGCGCCGGCGTGTGAAGCACGTCAACCATCGCGCGCTCGCAGGTGCAGACGCGGACTCGTCCACCTGCGCCAAGCACCGTCTCGATGCCACCACCCATGTCAGGGAGGTCGGCGACGACCGCCGCGGGCCGCACCGGCACGTACTCGATCGGCCCGAAGTGGAACCGCCGCGCGTGGCCTCGAGTCAAGAAGGTGACGTGGCTCCACATCGAGTACGTGCGCCCGTGGAACTGGAGGGCCGCGTGGTGGCTGATCGCCGCGTCCTCCGCCGCCTTGGTCGCTACGAGGTAGGGGTCGGCTGTCTCGGCGATCCCTCCTGGAGGTACGGAGACGTAGAGCCCTCGGCGTACCCGGGCGATCCGGCCGCTCTGCACATGCGCTCGAAGCAGGCTGTCCACGGTGCGCCGGCTGCCGCCGTCGCGGCTCTGAGCATACTCCTCGTGCGTGAACACGGGGTGGCGATGGAAGAACTCCGCAGACGACGCCACTGGATAATCCTTGCGTGAACACGCTATGGAAGTGCGTGTGTCAGCATAGCTCATCCAGTCCACGCTCCCACCTTCGCTGTCAAGATTCAACAGAAACACGCACTTTCACCGCGTGTTTCGGCACGAATCATACAGCCTCGGGCAACCGGAGCCACGCGCGCTCAGATCATCCCAGGCTGCCCAAGCTTCCAGCGCACGCGGGCGATCATCAGCGGCACGATGTCCTGTTTGAGCTTGCCGGCCTTGCGCAGAACCTGACCGACCTCGCGCAGCGTCGCGCGCGAGCCCACGTAGTCGTCGACCAACAGCACGGCCCCAGGGGGGACTTGGCGCGCGTCGGGGCCCAGGCAAAAGCAACCGCTGACGTTCTCGCGCCGCTGATCGTTGTTGGCCAAGCTACCCTGGCGCGCAGCCGGCTCGTCGTCGTGCTCGTAGGCCACGAGCTCGAGCAGCGGGACCTCGAGAAACTCGGCTAGCCACTGGCCAAGGGCCTCGCGCTGGGCCCAGCTGCGCGAGGGCATCATCGCCACGCTGCCAAACGCGTGGCTGCTGCGTAGCCGCCCAAGCCCGAGCTCGAGCAGCTCGAGCAGCCGCGGCGCGACCATCGGCGCGGTCGTGCGGGCGCGCATGAACGTGGCATAGGTGGGACCGCGCAGGGGACCATCGAGGAGCGCGAGGCCCTCGCTGAGCTTGGGCGAGCGGGTGGCGGCCAGCGGCAGGGCGCGGGTCTCGAGCCACGCGCGGGCCCGCGCTTCGAGCTGGGGATCCAGGTCCGGCTGTGAACCGGCGACGCAGCGATCACAGCGCCCACACGCGGCCGCCTGGCGATCACCGAGGGCGGCCCGCAGGGCCTGCATCAAGCACGCGGGCTCCCGGCGCGCGTAGCCCAAGATGGCGTCGAGCTCATGGGTGCGAACCTCGAGCTGACGGCGGTAGCGCTCCAAGCTCGGCGCACCGTCACGCTCGACGCCAACATACACCTGCGCGCGCCCAAGCAGCTGCTTGGTGACGAAGCCCTGCTCGATCAGCTCGGCGAGGACCACGGTGACCCGAGTTGGATGCAGGCCCGAGCGCGCCTTGATCCCCCCGAGCCGGATCGGATCGTCGGCCTGCTGGGCTTGGGCGATCACCCGCTGCACGACCGCGAAGTCCTCGACCGTCGGCTGGGCGGAGCGGATGAAGTAGTCCTGGACCTCGCGATCTTGCTCGTCAAACAGCAAGATCCCCCGGGCCGGCGCGCCGTCGCGACCGGCACGCCCAACCTCTTGGTAATAGGCCGTGATCGAGCCCGGCACGTCGACGTGAACGATGAAGCGAATGTCCGACTTGTCGATCCCCATCCCCAACGCGTTGGTCGCCGCGATCACCGGGACCTCGCTGCGCGTGAAGGCCCCCTGCAGCTCGCGCTTGCGATCGGGATCCAACCCCGCGTGGTACGCCACAACGTCCAAATTGTTGGCCTGCAAGAACCCCGCGACGATCTCGGTCTGATCCCGGGTCGCGCAGTACAAGATCCCCGACCCGCCCGACTCCGCGAGCCGCTCGAGCTCGCGCGCCACAACAACCGTGAGCTGCGCCAGCTTGTTCGGCAGCCCACTCACGCACACGGCCTCGAGCGCGATGTTGGGCCGATCCATGCCCTGTCGGTGCACGGCCAGGCCCGCGTCGGCGCCAAGCAGCTCGACGATGTCGGCCTCGGTCCGCTCGTTGGCGGTGGCCGTCAACGCGAGCACGCGCAGATCTGGACGCCGCGCGGAGAAGGCATGGGCCGCGTCGACGATGCGCCGATACGAGGGCCGAAAGTCGTGGCCCCACGTCGAGATGCAGTGGGCCTCGTCAACGACCAGCAGCGCAACGTCGAGCCCCAGCAAAAAATTGAAGTCGGCCAGGTTGTCGAGCCGCTCGGGCGCCACGAACAAGATCCGCAGCTCACCGGTCTGCGCCGCTCGGATCGCGGCGGCGTTCTCTTCTTCGAGCTGGTCGGAGTTGATCGAGGCCGCTGCGATCCCAAACCGCTCGACCAGCTGCGTGATCTGGTCGCGCATCAACGCCAGCAGCGGCGACACGACCACGGTCATGCCCTCGAACATGACCGCCGGCAGCTGGTAGAGCAGCGACTTGCCGTGGCCGGTCGGCTGAATGCAGAGCAGTCGGCGCCGCTCGAGCAGGGTCTCGATCGCCTCGCGCTGGCCGGGGCGGAAGCTCGAGAAACCGAAGCGCTCGCGCAGGACATGATCGAGCGATGCAGGGTCGGACACGGGCGAGTCCTACCACGCGCCTCATGCAGGGTCGCGGCGTTCGTTGTATCCTGGCCGCTTGCCGCCCACGTCCCCCAGGCGCCAAGGCGCCGGCTTGATCATCGCCCTGGCGATCGCGGGGCTGGCGTTGGTCGTCGTCACGCTGCTGTGGTTTGCGGGCGACAGCTCGCCGGGGTCCGAGGGCGCGTCGGCCGACTCGAGCGCACATGGGGCATCACGAACCAAGGGCGCCCGCGCAACCGGCCCCGGTAGTCGTCACACCGACGCCGCCAACGCCAGCCACTCGAACCGCGCCAACACGGCCCACCTCGCCCTGCCGGCCCAGCTCTCGACGGACCCCAGCCCGTTCGGCGCGCTCGAGGGCAGGATCGTCAACTGGAGCACCCGCGTGGGCGTTGTTGGTGCCGAGCTCGAGTTCGTCAATCGCGGCGTGACCCACAGCGCCGTCACGGGCGCCGACGGCAGCTACCGGTTCGAAGCGCCCAGTGAAGGCGCGTGGGCGCTGGCGATCGTCACCGCCGAAGGCTACCTGCCCTACGCCCCCGAGCTTGGCCGCGGCGGCGTCGTCTGGGTGTCCAGCCCCTACCAAAAGCTCGAGCGCGCCGACTTGTTCTTGTTTCCGCGCATCGACTACGCCGGCACCGTCGTCGACACCCAGGGCCAGCCGGTCGCCAACGCCGAGATCGAATTGTTCGGGGCCGACAGCGGCGAGCTGGCGCTGGTCGGGATCGAGTCCAGCTTTCAGAGCGACGCCGACGGCCGCTTCGTATTTCATGCCCCCGACTTCGCGCTGCTCGAGGCTCGCCACCCGGATCACCCGACCGGCCGCGCCCGCGTCGATGGCCCCGCGCAGCTCAGCCACACCCTGACGATCACCATGGGCGGGGTCCCAACGCCCAGCCAAGCGGCGATCACTGGGCGGATCATCGACGGCGCCGGGCAGCCGCTCGCGGGCGTCGAAGTCCGCGCGATGCCAACCCGCGTCGGCGGCCGCGACCCCAGCCTCGCGCGCTCGCCCACGGCCGTCAGCGAGTCCGACGGTCGGTTCGTGCTCGCCCCCCTCGACGACCTGACCTACGTGGTGGGGGCCCGGCTCAGCGCGCGTCCGTGGGTCCAGAGCGGCGCGGTCAAGCCCGGCGGCGAGGTCGAGCTGAAGGTCGAAGATGGCCTCGAGCTCGCGGGGTTGCTGGTCAACGAACACGGCGACCCGGTGGTGGCCGGCAGCGTCTCGCTGCTGCGCGTCTACGGTCCGCTTCGCCGCTCGCGTGTCGCCGGGCTGTCGGTGTTCGATCCCGGCGGCGCGTTCTCGTTTGGTGGGCTGGTGCCCGGTCACTACGAGCTCGAGGCGATCGCCCAAGGTCGCGCGCGGTCCAAGCCGGTCGCCGTCAAGCTCCCTCGCAAGGGCCGGCCGGTTCGGATCGTGCTGGGTGCTGGCGGCTCGGTCTACGGCCGGGTCGTCGACGCGGACACGGGCGATCCGCTCGCGCTCGCGCACGTCTCGGTCAGCGGCTTGGCCAGCGGCGACTCGGTCATGCCCTCGCTCAGCTCCACGGTCACGGACACCGAAGGGGCGTTCGAGCTGACCGGGATCGAGGCCGGGCGCATCTCAGTTGACGTGTCTGCGTTCGACCACGACGGAAAGATCCTCTCGGGGATCCAGATCACCGCGGGCGAGCGGCACGGGCCGCTGGAAGTCTCGCTCGCGCCCGTCGCCGAGGGCGCGAAACCCAAGACCGAGCTGGCCGGGATCGGGGTAGCGATCGCGCCGACCCGCGACGCGATCCGAATTCTCGACGTGATCGAAGGCGGCGGCGCCGAGGCGGCGGGCCTCGTCGTTGGCGACTCGATCACCGGCGTCGACGGGGTCCCGGTCGTGGAGCTGGGGTTCGAGGGATCCATGCAGAACATCCGCGGTGAGGTTGGGACCACGGTGGCCGTGCAGATCCGGCGGCAGGCAGATCCGAGCGGCGAACCCGAGACGGTGATCGTTCAGCGCCGGCTGATCTCCGGGGTCTGATCCAGCCGGCAGCCGGGTTGGACTAGGGGTGCTCGTCCATGTCGCTGCGGGGCGCGAAGGTCACCACGATGTGCGCGACCGCGAGCCCGCGCCCAACGTTGCGATAGCCATGCGGCTGGTCCCCCGCGAACACGACCACGTCCCCAGCCTCGAGCAAGAAGCTGCGCCCGCGCACGGACAGCTCCACGCTGCCGCGCTCGCAGGTCAGGTACTCGCGGGTCCCCGCCGTGTGCGGCACGCCGGTCATCGTCGCGCCCGCAGCCAGCTCGAGCCGCTCGATGTCCAGGCCCCGCAACACCTCGGGCAGCAGCTTGCGCACGGTCACCTTGCCGCGCTTGCGGACCGTCAGCTCCGACGCCTTGTAGATCTTTCCAATCCCCCGCGGGGGCGCCAACAGCTCTTCGAGGCGCACGTGCAGCGCCTCCGCGACCTTGAGCAGCACAGCCAGCGTTGGGTTGGCGCTGCCAGACTCGAGGTTGGTCCACGTCGGACGCGGGATCCCAGCCGACTTGGCGAGCTGGCCCTGCGACAGGCCCCGGCCATCGCGGAGCGCGCGGATGTTCTCGGCTAGGTTGGCGGCGACGTGTTCATCGATCACCGCGACAGTCTGGCGCACTTGGCTGACCCGCGCGCGTGAGGCTGCTCGCTATTTTATCGACGAGGTCGGTATCGAGGTGACGTGCTCGGGCGACCCGCACGACCCCCGGCGTCAGTGGCAGGACAGGTACACGTCGACCAGCTCCCCGACGCCCGCGCTGTGCTCGAAGGCCGCCCGCTGGACCCCACAGTTGCCTCGCTCGTCGCACGCCACGGAGATCTGGAACTCGACCGGCAAGCTGTGGACGCCGCTGTCGAGCAGGGGCGTGAGCTCGTCGGGGGTCGACACGCGGTCGGCGTCCCAGTCTCGCCACAGCATCAGCTCGGCGAAGCGCGGATCGGCGCTGTCAACATCGTCGTCGCCGTCGGCGTCAAACTCGGCCAGGGCCGCGAAGCCGTTCTGTGCGTGGCTGCCATCGGCCAAGCTGGTGCCCGACCCAAACAGCTCATGGCCCCCGTCGATGCTGCCGTTGCCGTCGAGGTCGACGACCAGCCACGGCGTCACGGCGCTCGGCCAGTCCGTGCTGATGCACGAGTCGTCGCGCATCGAGATGTCGAAGGTGGCCATCGGAGTCGACTCGGCCGCGATCATCTGCACGGGCGCGGCGTCGAAGCTCAGCACCAGCGGGGTGTCGCAGTACTGCTCGGCCCAGTAGGGCACGCCACCTTCGACCTCGCACAGATAGTCGGTGCCGCTGCAGGGGTCGCCCCAGTCCTCTTCGTCTTCGTCTTCGGGGGGCGGCGGTCCCTCTACGTGCTTCCAGTCGCCGGGCTCGCACTCGCGCTGCTCGGGCGCCAGGCACGGGCCAAACTGCAGGGCCTGCTCGCTCTCGATGTAGCTGCAGTACGCGAGGACCTCTTCGTCGTCGCCACAGGTGACCTCTTGACCGGCCATGCTGCACGCGGTGCCGGTTGGGGTCTGCGGCTCCTCTTGCTTGGGGTCGCCCGCCGTGTCCAGTGAGTCTGGCGAGTCGAACGAGTCAATGGTCCGATCGCAGCCGGCAAGGGTCAGGCCGCCAAGCAGCGCGCAGGTGAGGAACGAGGTCGAGCGAAGGATGTTCATGGCATGGGTCCGGCACCGCCGGCTTCAGACTGGTTGTGCCTCGCCGCGCGCGGATCGATCACGACCCCTCGCAGATGACCCAGATCCAGGGTTGGATTCAGGGCCAGATCTGGCCGGACGACGGCCCGCTCACCCGCCGAGCCGCGCGCGGACCCGAGCGTCCCAGATCACGAACGCCAGCGTAGCGACCGTCACCAACCCGGCCGCCAACCCAAAGGTCGCGGGGTACCCAGCAAAGTGAGCCGCGATCCCAAAGCTGGGGCCACCCAGCAGCACGCCCAGATCGAACATCGCCGTGAACAGCGCGATCGCGCTGCCGCGCTCGTCCGGCTGCGCGCGCGTGACCACCAGCGCCGAGATGATTGGAAACGCAAACCCATGCCCGATCCCACACAGCACCGCCGCTCCGATCAGATGGATCTCCGCGCTCGCCAGCGCGACCAGAGCCAGCCCGCCCGCGCCGGCCAGCAGCGAGGGGATCAACACCCGGATCAGCCCAAGCCGCTCGGGCACCCAGCTAAAAAACACGCGCAACAGCACGGCCGAGACCGCGTAGGTCGAGAAGAACATGCCCATCGTGCCCAGCTGCGGGGCCTCGAGCAGGTAGGTCTTCAAGAACACGAAGTACGCCGCCAGCCCCATCGCAAAGGTCGCGCCCACGAACCACAGCGGTCGCAGCTCGGGCGCCAGCAAGGCGGCGAGGAAGCTGCGCGAGGGCCCGCCGCGACGGGTCTCGGGCAATGGCAAGGTCAGCAGCAGCCCCGTGAGCGCACACCCGCCGCACACCATGTACAGCGTCCGATAGTCGCCATCGACGATCACCCAGTCACCAAGCAACCCGCCGACCGCCATCGGGATCATCCCCGAGACGCCGAACAGCGCGATGCCGTGGGCACGCCGATCAGCGGGTACCAGGTCGACCGCGACCGTGAACAGCACCGAGAACATCGCCGCCTGCGCCAGGCCATGCACCGTCCGCACCCCCGCGATTGCGACCCAGCTCGGGTCCGGCATCGCGTCCACGAGCAGGTACAGGGCCGGGCTCGCCACGTGCAGCAGCCCGCCAATGACCAGCATCAGCTTGCGTCCGCGGGTGTCCATGACCCGACCCACGACCGGCCGAGCGAGGATCGCCGAGATCGCCATGACCGCGACCAACACCCCGATCAGCACCTCGCCGGCGCCGCGTTGCTCGAGCCACCCCGGCCAATGCACGTAGGCGTGGAAGCCCGTGCTGTGCA
>NZ_JMCC02000063.1 GCF_000737335.2 Enhygromyxa salina
CGGGCTCCGAGTCGATGGCGGCGGACTCGGGGTCGAGGTCGCTCGCGGCGGGCTCGGGGGCGGGGTCGCTCGCGTCGGGCTCCGAGTCGATGGCGGCGGACTCGGGCTCGAGCTCGCTCGCGTCGGGCTCCGAGTCGATGGCGGCGGGGTCGCTCGCGTCGGGCTCCGAGTCGATGGCGGCGGGCTCCGGCTCTTTGGTGCTCACATCCGCGTCAGCGTCTCCGGCCCCGGCTTCGCTGGCGGCGATGTCCGTGTCTAGCTCGTCGGCGTCTACCTCGGCAGCGTCGTCGTCGGGGTTCGAGTCGTTGGCCTCAGCCTCATTCTCGGCTTCGTTGGCGCCGGGGTTCGAGTCATCGGAGCCGTCGGCCTCCGCCTCGACTTCGTGGGTGCTGGGGGTCGCGTCGTCGGCCTCAGCCTCGGGTTCAGCGTCGTCGGGCTCGGGCTCGGGCTCGGGGGCGTCGGCGTCCGCTTCGGCAGCGATGTCGTCGGGCTCGTCGGCGTCGGCAGCGGTGTCGTCAGGCTCGGGCTCGAGGGCGTCGGCGTCCGTTTCGGCAGCGGTGTCGTCGGGCTCGGAGGCGTCGACGTCCGTTTCGGCAGCGGTGTCGTCGGGCTCGTCGGCGTCGGCGTCCGCAGCGATGTCGTCGGGCTCGTCGGCGACGGCGTCCGCTTCGGCAGCGATGTCGTCGGGCTCGGGCTCGTCGGCGTCGGCGTCGGCAGCGGTGTCGTCGGGCTCGTCGGCGTCGGCGTCCGTTTCGGCAGCGGTGTCGTCGGGCTCGGGGGCGTCGGCGTCCGTTTCGGCGGCGGTGTCGTCGGCGTCGGCGTCGGCGTCCGCTTCGGCAGCGATGTCGTCGGGCACGGGCTCGTCGGCGTCGGCGTCCGCTACGGCAGCGGTGTCGTCGGGCACGGGCTCGTCGGCGTCGGCTCCCGTTTCGGAAGCGGTGTCGTCGGGCTCGAGGGCGTCGGCGTCCGTTTCGGCCGTCGGGTCCTCGGCGTCGACGTCCGCCTCGGTCGCCTCGGTCGCCTCGGTCGCCGCGTCGTCGGCCGTTGTCTCCTCGGTGGCGTCGGCGTCGGCGTCGGCCGTGGCTTCCGTGCTGTCTGCGTTCTCCACCTCCGCGAGCTCGTCGTCCTCCACCTCGTCGGGCTCGGGCTCATCGGCGCGGCGCAGCTCGAGCGGCGCGACCCGATCGTTGCTGCCATAGTCATCCTCGCCGTCGTCGAGGTCGGCGAACTCGTCGGCTTCCGCGGCCTCGTCCTCGCTGGCCTCGTCGCCGGACTCGCTGGGCTCGATCGCCACCGCGTCATCATCGAGCTGCGCGCGCAGCTTGGTCGGCAGCGCCTCGATCAGCCCAGCGAAGGCCTCGAGCGCCAACGGCAGCAGCTCTTCGTCGCCCTGCTCGAGCGCGGCCTCGGTGTCCTTGCCCCACGTGACCAAGCTGGTCCGCAGCAGATCGTCAACCCCGGCGTTGAGGTTGGCCAGCCACGCCTCGTTGATCTTGGCGAGCTTGGCCACGCGCTGGCGCAGGCGATCGCTGCGATCCCGCGCCGCCGCGAGCTTGGCCCGCGTCCGCGCCTCGAGCCGCAGTCGCGCGAGCGCCCGCGGGCTCAGGCCCACGCGCTCGCTCAGCGTCAGCGACAAGCTGGGATGATCGACGCGCAGGCCGATGCAGCCAGCGGCGTCGAGCTCGATGTGGAGCTTGGCCTGCTTGCGGCTGCCGCTGTAGCCGTCAACGAGCACCCGCAGGGCGAGCGCGCGCTCATCGTCGTCGGCCTCGTGGAGCTCGAGCAGCGCGCGACCTTCTTCGTCGAACTCGACCAGCGGGATGCTGCGGACCACGGGGGTTGGTGTGCCGCGGTCGATCAAGCGCCGCGTGGTGCCGCCGAGGGTCAGCCACAGCTCGCGGCTGGCGATGTCGACGACCCGGGTCTGCGGGCGCCGTTGGTTGCGACGGTGGGCCTCGAGCGCGAGTCCGCGCACGACGAAGTCATCGTCGAGGGCGGCGGTCGCCAGCTCGGTCTCGGGCACCCGGCCGAGCAGCGCCTCGATCCGATCCTGAATGACGGGGACCCGGGCGCTGCCGCCGACGAGCACGACCGCGTCGAGCTCGTCGGGATCTTGGCCGGCGTCCTCGAGCAGCGCCTGCGCGAGCGCGGCGGTGGCCTCGACCAGATCGTGGATCAAGCGCTCGAAGCGGCTCCGCTCGAGGGTCACGAACAAGTGCTTGGGCCCGCTCGCGTCGGCCCACACGAAGGGCAGGCGGATCTGGTGCTGCTCGTCGTCGCTCAGCGCTCGCTTGGCCTTCTCCGCCACGTCGCGCATCCGGGCGCGGACCGTGGCGTCGCCCGACAAGTCGACCTCGTTGGCGTCTTCGAACTGGCCGAGCAGCCAGTTGACGATGCGCTCGTCGATGTCGTCACCGCCGAGGTCCGCGCGGCTGCGGGACGCGAAGATCTCGACGTTGCCGTCGTCGAGTCGCGCGAGCGCGGCGTCGAAGCTGCTGGCGCCGAGGTCCAACAGCAGCACGGTCTGCTCGCGGGTTTCGTCGGCTTCGCTGCTGCCGTCGTCTGCGTCGTCGGCCTCGTCTGCGTCGCCGGGCTCGTCTGCGTTGGCCTCGCCAGAGTTGGCGTCGTTTTCGTCGTCGCTCTCGTCGCTTTCGTCGTCAGCTTTTTCGTCAGCTTCGTTCGCGTCGTCGTCGTCGCGTCCAGCGACGAGAGACGGCCCGGCGCGACCCATGAGCGCGGTCTCGAGCCCGCGAATGCCCAGTGCGGCTGCGCCCTCGCGCTCGAGGGTCGCCCAGGCCAGGGCCGCCGCGGTGGTCCCGTGAACCAGCTCGACCTGCTCGAGCCCGGCGACGCGGAGCGCGTGAACGAGCGCGCGTCGGCGCGCGTCGCTGCTGCCGGGGGCGATCGACACGACCGCGCGCTCGATCACGAGGTCATGAGCGCGCTGAACCTGCTCGATGATCGACTGGGCCAGGGCCCCAAGCACCCGCGGCACCGGCCACGCCTCGCCGGCCAGGCGAAAGTGCACGTCGCCACCGGGGCCGCGCTCGACCGCGACCTGCCGCCAGCGATCGTCGTCCAGCTCCGCGAGCTCATGGCGGCGACCCGCGAGCCGCAACGCCCCAAACACTTGGGTCCGGGGCTCGGTGATCGCCAGCCGGCGGGCGACGTCACCAAGCACGAGCTGGTCTTTGGGTTGGTGCACGCGGCTGGTGTCGAAGCCCACGATCGTCGGGATTCGCCCACCCTCGGCGGGGAACGTGAGCACCTGCGGCCGACCATCGACGATCAACGCGGCGCGCACCGAGGCGCTGCCGAGGTCGAGCACGAGGATCGGGTCGGGTCGGGAGTTCGTGGGCTTGCGGGCGCGCATGAGAGACGCCGCAGCCTGTCCGCGGCGACGGATCGGTGTCAAGCCGGCGCAGGCGGCGTTACGCGGCGATCGGACAGTTTCCGTGGTTCGCGTCTGCGCGACTTGGAGATCTAATCGCGCGGCGCCTGCCGGGCGAAGGCGTCACGACGAGCCGAGCTGCGAGCCAACCCAGGAGTCTGCCCGGTCGCCGAGGTAGGCCCGATACAGCTCACGCAAGTTTGGGACCGCCGAGCGCTTCACGGACTCGAGCTCGAGCGCGGCTGCATGCCACGCGCGGACCTTGGGCAGTCCCTCGAACACCGCCAGCTCCGGGACGATCTCCACGGTCCAAAACGTGCGCAGGAGCACGGGGATCGTGGCGGTGTCGACCAGCGACAACTTGTCGCCGGTGAAGAACGGCCCGACCAGCTCGGCTTCGACCCGCGCGAGCTTGCCATGTAGCGCCTGCGCGTGCTCGATCGCTGCCTCTCGCGTGCTCGCGGTGCCCATCCGCCACGAGTCGGCGACCATCGCCGAAGCAAACTCGATCATCGCCCGGTGGCGCGCCCGCACCAGCGGGTCGGCGGGCAGCAGCGAGTCTGGGGTGATCTCGTCCAGGTACTCGTTGATGACCGCAGACTCGAACAGCACGATCGCGCGCTCGTCTTCTTGCACCACCAGCACGGGGACCTTGCCGAGCGGCGACAGATCCAGAAACCACTGGGGCTTGTCGTCGAGGTCGATGAACTCGATCTCGTAGGGCACCTGCTTGTGCTCGAGCGTGATCGCCGAGCGCTGGACGAAGGGGCAGGTGGCAGCAGAGATGAGCTTGAACGTGGGCATGGAACGCGGATGGGGTTCGCGCAGCTGGCCCCGATGTTACGCGGGTAGCCGCGCGGTGGGGGCGGCGTGTATGATCGCCACCCAGTGTCGTTGAATTTGTGGTTGTTGCAATGGTTGTTGAGTGCCCGCGCGCTGTTCGTGGTCGAGCCCGAACAAGCGCTCCAGGCTGCGCAAGAGGACATCCTGGGGGCGAAATTCTGGGTGCTGCGTGATCCCGCGCGGCCATCGGTCACGCCCGCGCAGGCGCGCCAACGCCACGCGATTGGCTATCGGGTGTTGCTCGAGGTCGGGCTCGAGTCGGAGCTCCCCGACTGGCTGCGTACAGTCGACGAGGTGCTCGCAGATCCGCGCGGGTGGCAAGGGATCGGTCGCGAGTTCGTGCGGGTCGAGTCCAACGCGCGCTTTAGCGTGTTGCTCGCGCGGCCCAGCACCATCGATCTTCTGTGCGCGCCGCTGCGGACGGGGGGCGTGCTCTCGTGTGGCCGCAAGGGCCGGGCTGCCCTCAACCTCACGCGCTGGCGCGAGGGCACGCCGACCTGGGGCGACGACGTGGAGGGCTATCACCTGTACATGATCAACCACGAGGTTGGGCACCTGCTCGGGATGCCCCACCAACGCTGCCCGGAGGCCGGCGGGCCCGCGGCGGTCATGCAGCAACAGACCATCGAGCTCGACGGCTGCACCCCCCACGGTTGGCCGTCTCCGACCGAGGTCGAGCGGCTCCGGGCGATGCGGGCCAGCTGGGGCCGGTGACCGGGTACAATCGCGGCGATGCAGTCGCTCTCGCGCGCGTGCCCGCTGTGTGGGGTCGACGACGAGGGCCAGCCAGACCCGCTTGGTGTGTACCGATGCCGCGGCTGCGAGATCGAGTTTCGTCCGCCATTGCGTGTGCCGATCCGCCGCGCGGGGGTCAGCGCGGTCCCGGTTGCGGGTTCGGACAATCGCGCGGTCATGTGGATCCTCGCGGGGGTCGGCGCGACGATCGGGGTGGCGATCGCGGCGGGGGACAGCCAAGCACCGAGCAAGCCGGCGCCGTTTCAACTCGACGAGATCAACCTCGCGGTACCAACATTCGAGCCGGTCCACCTCAGCGGGCTCGAGGGGGTCGAGGAGCTCTACGACCCGTTTGCACGGGTAGAGCTCGAGCACGAGGTCCACGCGTCGGTGTTCGACCATGGTGACTTCGTGGCGACCGGGCTGTTGCGCAACCCCAGCGCGGCCGCGCTCGGCGATGTCAGCATGCACGCGCGCTTCCTCGACAGCACGGGCGCGCTGGTGGCCACCCTCTCGGCCACGGTCGCGTGCCTCGCCATCCAGCCAAACGAGGTGTGCGCGTGGAGTCTGGACGCGCCCGTGCCTGTCGCGAGCGAGGTCGTGTTCGAGGCCAACGGCGCGCGCGGGCTGCTTGTCGACCTGCCGACGCTCGCGGCGCGCGGGCGCTTTGATCTGCAGGGTAAGGCGATCACCAAGGTCGCGGTGCCGAGCGCCCAGGGCTTGCGCCTGAACCCCCCGAGTCCTCGTGGCGCCCGCGACGACACGGCGTGGACGGTGATCTTCCCAGTCGACGCGGGCACCGTGCTGCTCGACAGTTGGGCCGCGGTCACCAGCCTCGACGAAGAAGATCAGGTGCTGGGCGTCGAGCTAGCGACGCGCTCCGATCCTCAGCTTGGTGACGCCGAGCTTCGGATATCGGTCGCGGTCGCCCAGCACGAGGGCACCCACGCCTACGAGGTTCGCGTTGGCGGTCACGTGATGCGGCAGCCGGTCGATCCCGGCGTCCCCCCGCTGTAACCTGCAGCGATGGCCCGCCCGACCGATGTGGCTCACAGCCCCAGCGACAACACCCTGACGATCACCTGGTCCGACGGCGTCGCTTCGACCTACCCGGTCCCGTACTTGCGTAGCTGGTGTCCGTGCGCGGGCTGTCAGGGCCACTCGACCCGGATCGCCTACCTGGGATCGCCAGCGACCACCACGATCGCCGGGCTGTGGGAGGTTGGCGCGTACGCGCTTGGCGTGAAGTTTGGCGACGGTCACGACGACGGCATCTACACCTGGTCGTGGCTGCGGCGGATCGCGTTCGAGAGCCCGCCGGTCGGGCCCAAGCGCGGCGCGTTCGAGAACGGGGTCTACGCGCCGCCGATCGAACCCGCGGCGTCATGAGCAACGCCAAGCTCGCGCAGGCCGTGGCGCAGGTGAACCTCAGGCGCGCCCACGCGGCGGTCTGCGCCGGGGACGACGAGGCCGCGCTCGCGCGCCTGCTGACCGCGTGGGTTGCCGTGCGCGATCGGGCGATCGCCGATCAGATCGACATTGTCTCGCACCGGGCGGCCCAGCGCAGGCCGCCCGTGACCGACGAAGCCTCCTGGTTTGCGCGGACCCGCGACGCCGACTGTGTGGAGCTCGGGCGCCTGCTCGAGAAGCTTCCGCGGCGCGCGTCGCTGCTGGTGCCCGGGCTCGAGGCGCTGTGCGAGCGCGGGCCGGATCCTCGCCTGGCTTCAGTGGCGATGCGGCTGCGCGCTCAGTTGCCCCACGAGTTGACGCGCAGCCTGGCGATGCTGCGTCACCTCGATCCCGCGTACCACGAGACGACCCTCGCACTTCGAGCTGCCGCGTCGGATCCGATCGAACGATCCTCGCTCGACGCCATGCTTGCGGACCAGCAGGCGCTGGCCCAGGTCTGCGCGCTGCGCTTGGATCCTGACGGCGCGGCTTGGTTGGCGATGCTCGACGTCACGAATGTGGTGAGCAAGCCGGCGAGGAGCTTCGCCGCAGCGCAGAACAGGCGCCGTCTCGCGCTGGCGACCCCTCGCTTGGATCCGGGCGTCGAGCTGCTCGCCCGGATCGCCGTGACCCCATCCGAGCGGCGGCAGCGAAAGGTCTACGCCGATCTGCTCCAGCAGCGCGGCGACCCCCACGGCGAGTTCATCGCGCTGCAGCTCCGCGACGAGCAAGGCGAGCTCGACCGGACTGGCGGCCAACGCGTCGAGGTGTTGCGCCACCAACACGAGCGCGAGTGGATGGGTGGGCTCGCAGCCGTGCTGGATCTCGAGCGGCTGGAATTTGTCGCAGGCTTTGCGGCGCGCGGTGAGTTTGTCGCGCTCGACGGTACGCAGATGCTCGGCGCCCGCGAGGCGGTCTGGCTCGAGACACACCCCGGCGTCAGCACATTCGTGTAGCGCTGGATTGGTACAAACTGGCGACCTGTTTCGATAGCAGTCGAGCGAGCACGTCAATACAAATTTGCGCTGGCGTGCAAATCATGTTAGGTTGTATGAGTTCGTGTCCCGTGGAGGCGCCCCGCGCTTCCGGTCGATACGCTCCGACCGGGCTTCTTGGCCCGTTACTACGCTAGCTAGGTCGCTAGTCATCGCTGGGTGCCACTCGGGCGCCCGTCAATCAGCCAATGCGCGAATCATCGCGCCTTCGCACTGCAAGGAGAACATCGCATGCAACCCACCACCCATCAACCTCCTCATACACCCGCTGGCTCCGAAGTCCAATTGGTTCGTCATCAGAGCCGCAAACACTGGGGCGTGGCCGCGTTGTTGTGGGAGCAGGACGGCAAGCGCGGCTATCAGTTCTCCGATGGTAAAATGCGAGTGTTCAAGCAGGGATTCTATCACCTGTTCGAGACCGCCGAGGCGCCGGGTGACGGCAGCGCCAAGGCGGTTCGGCGTTTGGCCCGACTCGCCCGCGCCGATGGTGTGACAGAGGCGACCCGGCTGCCAACGCTGCGCGACCAGATCTTGCTGTTTCGGCGCAGCTACCCCAAGGGTTTTTATGGTGATGCGTGGATGGCAAAATGTCGCGGTGTTGGGGTTCGCAAGGCGCTCAAGCGGCTCAAGCGGCATCGCGATCCGGCGATCAGTGACGCGCACCAGCTCAGCGCGGCGCAGCTCGCCCCGCTGGTCAAAGCCGGTGATCATGCGCAGATCCTCGATCGCATGATCGCGGTGGCCGAAGCCACCAACTTGGTCCCGGGCGCGCACGTGAAAAAGCTGCGCAAGCTCTCGCCGTCCCGCGAGCTGACGACGGCCGTCTACGAGTGGATCACCTGCGAGCAAGACAACGATGACGCGGATCGCCGCTTCAACCACCTCGTGCGGCAGCTCGGTGATGCCGGGACCTGGCCAGTCGTCACGTCGTTGCGGGGGTTGCTCGAGGCGGGCGAGCACGTGTGTGTGCGGCCAAGCGTGTTCAGCAAGCAGGCCAAGCTGCTGCTGCCAAGCTTCAGCGCCGAGTCACGGCCGCGCTACAAGAGCTACGTTCGCTACCTGCACGTGGCCAACGTCGTCCGCGACGAGCTCACCGAAGCGGGGTTCGAGCCGCGTGACCTGCTCGATGTCCATGACTTCATGTGGGAGACCCTGCGGCCGGCGGCGCGCGAGGATCTGATCGCCCAGTACGAGCTGCCGCCGCCCGCGGTCGCCGAGGTCGCCCCAGCAGTCGCACCGGTCGCCGAGCAGGCCGCTGCCTGATACCTGACACCTCGTTGGGCGAGGCCCTCTTTCAGGGGGCCACCCCTGTCGAGCTAGCTAGAGCGAGGGATGAGCGCGGCGAGCCGGCCCTCGTGCTCCCGCGTGCTATGCAACGCCCATGCAGCGAATCTGCGTGTTCTGTGGTTCGGCCGCCGGAGTCTCCCCAGCGTATGCCCAGGCCGCCAAGCAGTTTGGCCAGGCGCTCGCGGGCCGGGGTCTGGGCTTGGTGTTTGGCGGCGGAAACGTCGGGCTGATGGGGGCGGTCGCCAACGCGGCGCTCGAGGCCGGAGCCGAGGTGATCGGTGTGCTGCCCAAAGCCCTACAAGCGCGCGAGCCCGGACACCAGGGGCTGACGCAGCTGCACGTGGTCGCGGGCATGCACGAGCGCAAGGCGATGATGGCCGAGCTGTGTGACGGCTTCGTCGCCTTGCCTGGCGGCCTCGGCACGCTCGAGGAGCTGTTTGAGGTGTGGACCTGGGCGATGCTGGGCTTTCATCGCAAACCGGTCTGCCTGCTCGATGTCGGGGGCTACTGGGCCCCGCTGTTGGCGATGGTCGAGCGCATGGTCGATGACGGGTTCGTGATCGCGGCCCACCGGCGAATGCTGATCGTCGACGACCGTATCGAGAGCCTGCTCGATAAGATCTCCGAGTATCAGCCGCCACAGGTCCCCCGCTGGATCGGCGACGGCGAGACCTGAACGAGGTTTAGCGGCCCGGGCCAGGGCGGGAGGGCCAGGATGTGGCGAGCGCGATGCCGCGCTCGAGCGCTCGAGTGTGCCCGCTCGGACCCCTCTGGTTCCTCTTGCCATGCGTGAGCGGCCCAGTCATGCTCGCCGCTCGATTGTCGGAGGATTTGCGAGGCGCTGGGCCAAGCAGAATCCCGACTCCCACCGACAGGAACCAAGCATGTTCGAGAAGAGCCCCATCTCCGTCCTCATCCTCTCCTTCGTCACCTTCGGCATCTACGGCATCATCTGGATGTACAAATGCTCCGAAGAGATGAAGCAACGCGGCGTCGAGCTGCCCAGCTTCATCCTCGTGTTCATCCCCATCGCCCAGTTCCTCTTCATTTGGAAGTTCTATCAGGGCGTCGAGAAGCTGAGCAACGGCGAGCACACGGCCTCGATGTTGTTCCTGTTCTCGCTGCTGGGCCCGCTGGCCCTCGTTTCGTTCTGGCAGACCCAGACCACCTTCAACAAGGTCGCTGGCGTCGCAGGCTGAACCCCGGTCTCCCACCTGTGCCCGGCTTGTCGGGCCAGGTTGGGCTCCCCCGCTGATGTTGATCGTTAGATTAGATATGCTGCGGCATGCCGCAACGAACGCTGCCCTCGGTGAACCGACGCGGCGGATCGAGCTCGGTTTGCCCAGCGCGTGGCGGACAGCCTGGGGCCGGGCGGTGAATGGCTGAGCCTCGTTGGCAGCACCGAAGGGCCCGCGCGCGAGCAAGGGCCCCCGCGCCGCTCGGCGCGTGATCTCGTCGAAGCGGTCGAGCCGGTGCTCGAGCTCATCGAGCTGCGCTCGAGCGAGTTTGACGGGAGCGTCGCCAAGGCTTGGCAGCTGCTCGCTCGCGTCCGCGAGGTCCCAGCGCAGCCGTCGACCCGGTGGACCTGAGCTTGGCGCGGCGCGGCGTCAGCCGATCGTTGGGCACAGCTCGACGGGCCCGAAGTCGTTGTTGTCCTCGATGCACTCGTTGAAGTCGTTGCCGCCCATGCCGTCGTCGTCGACTGACACGCTGACCTCGAAGGGCGCGGCGCCAGGCAGCGGGACGCTGAGCCCAACCTTCACGCAGCCGCCGGCCGGGATCGCCTGAGTGGTTTGCACGGTCCCAAGCACGCCCGCGTTGGTCTCACTGAAGGTCACGTCAACCCCAGGCCCGACGCCAAGGCAGCCCTGATTGCAGATCCGCACCGACACCCCCAGCTCGTCGATGCACATCCCAACGGCCTGGAGGTCCTGGGCGACCAGATCCGGCGCGCAGCCGTCGACGCCGCCTTGGCTGTTGCGGCGGTACGAGTTGTAGGGCTTGGACATGGGGAATTCCCAGTTGTTGGGCTCGACCACGGGGATCTGGCCCGCCGCGTTCACGTTGGTGATGTGATAGGTGTGCTGATTCCAGATCGGCAGGGTCCCCACCCAGTTGTCCAGACGATCCTCGAATACCTCGATCCCTGCGTCGCCAATGTTGCCCTGATCGAAGTTGTTGTTGGTCGAGACCACCAGCTCGGCCTTGAAGTCGCCGTCGACGTCGGCGACGACCGGGTACTCGACCCGGGTGCCCGACGAGGTGATGTCGATGAACAGGATCTCGGCGTCGGTCATGTTCTGATCGCAGTTGGGGCCGGCCGGGTCGAGGGCGCAGTCCGGCTCGACGCCAGGGTAGATCCGCAGGTACCACTCGTCGGCGTAGATGACCTCGCTGCGCCCGTCGCCGTCAAAGTCGAACACCGATGAGCCGGTCCGGTTCGAGGACACGTCCTTGGTGACGGCGTCCCACAGCTTGGTCATCGTGTTGACCCCGTCGAACTGCACGACCACGTAGCGTGAGCCGCCCGCAGAGCCGATGTCCGGGAACCCGTCGCCGTCGAAGTCGGCGATGTTGGGGGCCCCGCCGCTGCCGCCACCCGGAATCGAGAACGTGGCCAGTTGCGCGCCGGTTGGGCCGTCGAGGATCACGATGTTGCCGCCGCGCACGACGACGACCTCGGGGATCCCATCGAGCTGAAAGTCGGCGACGCCACAGTAGCCGTCGCCGCCGCTCTGCCACATCGTCGAGCCAGTAAAGTCGACGCCGACCGTGCCGGTGAAGGTGTAGGCCGTGCCGCCGCCGATCAGCTCGGGGCGAAGATCACCGTCGAGGTCGGCCACGCACGAGAGCGTCGCGTAGGAGCTGTTGGTCCCCAGCCCGCCGTTGCCAGCCCACAGCAAGCTGCCGTCGCTGGCGTAGATCTCGCGGCCGTGGGCGATCTCGGCGTCGCCGGACAGATCGAAGTTGGCGAGCGCGGGCGCCCCCGACACGAGGTTGGCCGCGAGCACGTTGGCGGTCTTCCAGATCGGGTTGCCCTCGTGATCGATGAGTTGGAGGTGTTGGTCGGCGCTGACGTTCACGATCTCGAGATCGCCGTCGTAGTCGATGTCGCCGATCGCAGGGATCGCCGTGCCGTCGCTGCGCCAGGCTGGATCGCCGAGTGACCACAGCTTCTCGCCAGTGTCACCGTGGACCGCCCGCAGCACACCGTTGTTGGTCCAGCTGCTGGGCTCGTAGCTGTTGAAGATGACCTCGGGGATGCAGTCGCCGTCGAGGTCCGCGACCATCGGCGAGGCCATGACCTGATGGTGCTGGGGGTAGTCGTCGGGCTGCGGGACGTGGTGGGGCCAGGTCACCGCGCAGCCGCCGTTGTCGCAGATCTCTTCTTTCTGGCAGTCGCTGTCGATCATGCAGTTGCGAGGCTTGCGAACCCCCCACGACCAGCGCGGGACTGGATCGAACACGCCAGGCTCGGGCATGAAGGTGCAGGTCTCGTCGGCCAGGTTGGGCACACACAGGCCCAGGTCGCCGTCGCAGATCTCACCTTCGGCACAGTCGGACTCGGTCTGGGTCGCGCAGCCAAGCTCGGAGCAGGGGCCACCCGGGATCACGCATTGGCCGACGTAGCAGATCTGGCCGTCTCCGCAGCACTCACCGGGCGCGACGCCGCATGGATCGGTGTCGCCGCAGTCGAGCACACACTCGAGCGTGTTTGGGTCGCAGGCTTCGTCCGCAGCGCAGCAGTCGTCGCCGCAGGGGTTGGTGCACGCGTCACCGTCACCGTCGCCGGGGTCACCGTCGCCGTCGCCCGTGGGGAGCTCGTCACCGGTGCCGCTGCCGTCGATCGTGGTGACGCCCTCTTCGGTGCCGAGCGTGGTGTCACCGTCCGCGCCGCTGTCGCCGCAGGCAACGGTCAGGGCGGTGAGGCTGACGAGGGTCAGGGCAACGTGTCGCATGGCGTGGTTCTCCACGGAATCGGCAGGGGCTGCAAGCTTGGAGGGTGAGAACGGTCTCAGCAGCCGAGGTGGGCGGCTTGGCAGTCGTCGAGCTCGAGCGGCAGGCTCTCGCAATCTGGGCCTTCGCACTCGCAGCCGTTGACCGCCACGCACATGGCCCCATCCCAAGCCCAGCCGAAGAACTGATCGCACAGACCCACGCCGAGGGCCTGCTCCGGAGCGCACTCGGGCGGGGGCTCGGTGCACTCCGCGTAGGCAGCTTGGCAGCTGGGCTCGTCCCGGTACAGGGCGTTGCAGTCGCTACCTTCACAGGTGCACAGGATCTGATCGCAGACGGTGCCGTCCCAGAACCATCCGCGTGGGTTGAAGCACTCTTCGGGGCCGTTGGCGGCGTCCATCGCGGAGCAACCTGGGTCGCCGTCGCCGTCGCCGTCGCCCGTGTCACCGTCGCCGTCGCCGTCGCCGTCACCCGAGTCGCCATCGCCGTCGCCGGAGTCACCGTCGCCGTCGCCCGTGTCACCGTCGCCATCGCCGGAGTCGCCGTCGCCGTCACCATCGCCGGAGTCGCCGTCACCGTCGCCCGGGTCGCCATCGCCATCGCCATCGCCATCGCCATCGCCATCGCCGGCGGACTCAGTCGTGTCGGCGCCGCCCGAGTCGGCGGGGCTCGAGTCGTCGGCGCAGCCAAGTGAAGCCAGCGGGCCAAGCAGCAGCGCGAATGTCAGTGAGGGTTTTGTGAACTCGAGCCAAGTCATGCTCGAAGTCTACCCTGGCCTCGGAAGCCGCGGCGCGAGATCACAGGTCGTCGAGCCAACGGACGCTGCACGCCGCGTTCGCCTGGGTTGCGGCTTCGGGCGACTCTCCGACGAAGCGCATGCGCTGCTCGGGGCTCAGGCACACCTGCGTGGCTTGCATCACGCGGGCCTGCAGGTTGCCTGGGTCGAGCGAGTCGCCCAGCGACCACAGCGGCAGCTGGGTGGCAAACCCGGCCACGGCGACGCGTCGGCCTGCGTCGGCGAACGTGACCAGGTTGAGCTGGAAGCCGGCGTCGAGCACGATCGGGTCGCCGCCCTGGGTCGGCCACAGGCGCAGCATGCCATCGAGGGAGACCGCCGCGATCAGCTGACCATCGGGGCTGAACTCGACGTCCCTGACCTCGGCGGCGGCGCCTGAGAGCACCACCGGCTCGCCGGGATTGTCGAGATCCCACAGATAGGTGTGGGCGTCGCTGCCAGCGGTGATCAAGCGCCTGCCTTCGGGATCGAACTCAACCCCGTTGATCTGGTAGGGGTGCTCGAGCACGAGCGGCGCCGCGTCGGGCTCTGCGACGGTCCACACCCGCAGCATGCAGTCGATGTCCACGGACGCGAGCCGGCCGCCATCCGGTGAGAAGCGCAGGTAATTGATGCGGTTGGTGTGGCCGACCAGCTGGGTTGGATCGGCTGCGGGTCCGCCCGACGTCGCCTGCAGCAGGGATTCGCGGTCCCACAGGTTGATCAGGCTGTCGCCGCCCGCCGACGCCAAGGTCTGGCCGTCGGGCGAGAATTCGACCGTGGTCATCGATGCCATCGCGCTGCGGTGTGGGTGTTGGCCAAGCCGCAGGGCGGACGGGGCTGGCGGCGGGCTCGAACCAGCGGGGGCGGGCGTGGCGTACGAACCAACCGGCCAGACGAGGACCGTGCCGTCGAGGGTCGACGCGCCCAGCAGCTCGCCCTGGCCGTCGAGCGCGAGCACGCGGATCGGGCCAGCGTGGGTGAGCAGGGTCGCCGCGGGCCGCTCGGGGTCGAGCACCCATGTGCCGGTGATCCGCCACAGTCGCACCTGCTCGTGGGTGTCGTCTGCGGTGGCCAGCAGGCGAGGGAACGCGTCGAGGCTCACGACCACGCGCCCGCTGTGACCTTCGAGCGCGGCGGGGCGCTGGCTCACGGCTGGCGCCGGGCCGGGATCGGTGACCGGCCACACCCGCACCGTGCCGTCTAGCGAGCCACTGACCAGCACCTTGCCGTGGCGAGCGAGCGTCGAGATGTCGTCTTGGTGCCCGTCCAAGCCGCGCGCGACGTGCTGCCAGTTGGTGTTCCACACCCGCACGGTGCCGTCGCTCGACCCCGAGTACAGCCGGGTCCCGTCCGGCGAGTAGCGGACCCGAAACACCTCCGTGGAGTGACCGGCGAGCCGCAGCGGGGGGCCACCTTCGAGCGGCCAGACTTGGACGAGGCCGGGCCGCATCCCCAGGGCGAGAAACCGTCCGTCGGGGCTGAAGTCGGCGCTCCAGACCGAGCCGGCCTTGGTCGCGAAGACTTGCGGGGGTCCAGTTAGCTCCCCGCTGTCGTCGAAGGTCCACAGCTTCGCGGTCTCGTCGTGCGAGACCGTGACCACGCGCAGGCTCTCGGGCGAGAACCGGGCCCGGGACACAGCGGCGTCGTGCTGCAGGATCGCGTGGGCCTGCAGCGGGCCGGTCGCGCTGGGGTTGAAGCGATAGACGCGAGCGGTGTTGTCGTCCGATGTCGTGACGATCAGGCTCATCCGACCATTGAAGTGCACGTCGCCGACCCTGTCGGTGTGACCCTCCAAGATCATCGGCGGCCGCGCTGGCTCGTCGACCGACCACACCCTGGCCTTGTTGTCGCCCGACGCTGCGACGATCCAGCGGCCGTCGGGCGAGAACTCCGACCACCACACGATCGACTTGCCGACGCGGTAGACCGTGGAGTCATCGGGGGCGTCGAGTGACCAAATCCGCGCCGTGCCGTCGCGCGAGCTGCTGACGACCTTGCTGCCGTCGGGGGAGAAGCGGGCCGACCACAGGACCGACTCGTGCCCCTTCAGCACCAAGGGTTCTGGCGCTGGCGCTGGCGCGTGGGTGGTTGGCGGCTTGGGGACCTGCCAGACCCGCGCCGTGCCGTCGCCGCAGGCCGTGACCACGCGCTGGCCCTGGCGGTCGAAGGTTACCGAGACGACCTTGGCCGGGTGTTGCAGCACCGTGGGCGGTCCGCCGTTGGTCGGCCACAGCCGCGCGGTCCCGTCGAAGCTCGCCGACGCGACCCAGTCGCCCGTGCTCGCGACGTCGATGAAGACGACACGGTCGGTGTGTCCACGCAGCACCCGCTCGCTCAACGGATGTTGGAGGGTGTTGACGACCGCCGAGGCCCACCCAGGTGTCGTGGCTGCGTGCTCGACGTCGCGCAGCAACGCCGCGGCGACGTCGGGCTCGCGCTCGAGTCCACGCGCGGCCAGGACCCGAGCGGTGTCGCGGGCTCGCACTGCGCTGGCGGTCGCGTCGATCAGCGCCAGATCACGCTCGGCTTGGGCCTGGACCTGTTGGGCGTGGGCGAGCGCCTCTTCGCGTCGGGCCTCATCGCGCGCGCGCTCGGACGCGACGGCGCTGCGCATCTGGTCGCTGGCGAACGCGCCAAGGCCGAAGATCGCGAGCAAGCTGACCGAGATGAAGGCCGTCTTGCGCCGCCGTCGTCGCCGCCGGGCTTGGGGGTCGCGGCTGAGCGCGGTCAGCAGCTGATCCATTGTGGGCCAGCGCGCGCCAGGCTTGACCGAGAGGCCGCGCACCACGACTTCTCGCACCCAGCCAGGGACGTCCGAGCGCGACGGGATCGGCCGCAGCTGGCCGGTGATCACGCTCAACATCAAGGCCGCCGGGTTGTCGCCGGGGAACGGGCGCTCGCCGTACAGGGCCTCGTAGAGCGCGACGCAGAAGCTGAATTGATCGCTGCGCGCGTCGACGGGCCCGTGCTCGAATTGCTCGGGTGACATGTACGCCGGCGTGCCGATCAGCGCGCCGGTCAAGGTCAGCGGCGTCGACAGTGGATCGATGAACTCGTCATGTCCGCCGCTGTGGTCGCGGCTGCGGGCTGCGGCCGCGGTCACGTCGAGCTCCAACTGCTGCGCCTCGACCCCCGTCCGTCCAGAGTTGGCGGTGCTCTGGCTCGCGTCCGCGGCGAGCTTGGGTTCGGGCGCGCGCGCGATGCCAAAGTCCAGCACCCGCACGCGCCCGTCATCACCCACGATCGCGTTGGCCGGCTTGAAGTCGCGGTGAACGATGTGCGCTGCGTGGGCAGCCGCGAGCCCGCGCCCGGCCTCGATGTAGCGATCGAGGACAGTCCGCCACCGCGTCGGCGCGGGCGGCTGGGCCCGGGTCCACTCGGCCAAGGTCGGGCCGGTCACGAACTCCATCGCGACGAACACCTGCTCCTCGTGCACGCCGACCTCGTAGACATGCACGACGTTCGGATGCGAGAGCCGCGCCATCGCCTGGGCTTCTCGGCGGATCCGCGCTTGCGAGTCGCCGCGGGCCCGCGTCACGTGGACGAGCTTGATCGCCAAGCGCCGCTCGAGCTCGTTGTCGTAGGCGGCATAGACCACGCCCATGCCGCCCTCGCCAACGCGGCGCAGGATCACGAAGCGATCGATGCGGCTTGGATCTCCGCTGTAGTCGACCCCGTCGCCAGCGAGGGCGGTGCCGTCGCCGTCCGTCAGCAGCGTCTCGAGGCCAGACGACAACCCAGACGACAAACCAGACGAGGGCGGGTTGCTGTCATCCTTGCCATCGAGCGTGCCCTCGTCCATCGCGGGCCTCCCCGTCTCTCGTCAGCCGTGAGTGTTCAGGAGCCCGGTGGTGCGCCGACGTTGCCTTGCCCGCGCAGCATCATGGCCAGCTGCAGCAGCCCGCCGCGGTCGCCGACGCGATCGCACACATGATAGGGGGGGACCAGCGGGACGCCGTCGGCATCTGCGGGGGTCTCGCCGCCGTAGTTCATCAGGGCTTTGACCGTGTTCTCGTTGACGCGGATGTCCACGCGCGCCTTACCAAGGAAGCATTGGTTCTTGGTGAACCCGCTGATCACACCGTTGGCGCGCTGGGTTGCGAGCTCGCGGTAGAGCTCGCTGCGGGCCTCGACGAAGCCTTCGCGCGTGGCCGTCTGGCGCTCATCGACCGCGGCGATGGCGAACCCGCCCGGCACTTCAAACACCTCATCGAGGATCGGCGCCTTGGGGTCGCTGTTCCACGCCTTGTTGGTCAGCGTTGGCTGTGCGCCGATCCCCGGGACCGACTGGCCGTTGGCGAACAGCCCGGTCTCTTCGATGGTTCGTTTGGGCGCGCCGTTTGGCTGGCCGAGCCCGAGATCCTCGATGTTCTCACCGCCGAGGTTGGGCAGCCCACCGGGGCCGCCGAGCGCCGGGGTGCCAGGCGAGAACAGCTCGTCGAGATCGGTCCCAGAGGTGACGGCGAGCAGCGCCTCTTCGGCCGCGCGCTTGGCAAGCTCGCGGCCCCGAACGCTGCGCACCGCGTTGGTAGCGAGCTCGCGCTTGGCGATGTCCTCGGGGACGTCACCCTCGCGGTGGCCGGCGACCATGACCAAGTACAGACCTTCTTCGCCGTCGATCAGCTCCGAGACCTGGCCGTCCTCGAGCGTCTGCGCGGCCTGGTCGATGACCGGCTCGAGCCCGCTGCCCGAGTCGGTGACCTGGGCCCAGCCGTAGTATCCACCCGAGCGGGCCGTGTCCGCGTCGATCGACAGCTCACGAGCGACGGCCGCGAAGGTCTCGCCACCTTCGGTGATGCGGCTGCGTGCCGCGGCCACGGCCGCGCGCGCGGCCTCGAGCTTGGCCTCGTGCTCCGCGACCATCTCGGCTGGGGACCCGGGCGGCGGCGCGATCGGCTTGGCAAACTTGATCAAGCGCAGATCGACCTGGGCCGGGAGCTTCAAGAACCGGGCTTGGTTGGTCTCCCACGACTCTTGCAGCGAGTCGGCGTTCTTTTCGATGTAGGCGTCGATCTCGTCGTCGGTTGGATCGACGATCTCGGAGTAGTCGCTGACCGGGAACCGCACGTAACGCAGCGATAGCTGGTTGTTGTCCGCCTCGTACTTGGTCCACAGCTCGGCCTCGGGCACCGTGACCGACGCCGCGATGAGATCTCGAACCTGGCGAGCGAGCAGCTCTTGCCGTTGGATCTCGAGGTAGCGGGCCTCGGACACGTTGAACTGCATCAGCCCGCGCTTGAGCATCTCGTAGTCGAAGGCGTCCTTGTCGGCCCACGGCCACGGGCGATCTTGATCCAGGACGATCAAGAACCCGTCCTTCGTCAGGAGCTCCGCGTCGCGCAGCTCAGCCCCAAGCCCGAGCTCTTCGCCAACGTGGACGAGCACGAGGCGCTCGATGACAGCTTCGAGCACCTCTTCGCGCACGCCCATGTTCTGGGCTTCCTCGCCTTCGGGCAGCGGGATCACCCACGAGATAGCCCGACGTTGGTACGCGAAGTCTTCCTTCGTGACGTTCTCACCGTGCACCTTCAGCAAGCCAGACTCCCCGAAGGACAGCTGGTCCGACGGCAACCCGAAGGTGAAGCCGAAGGCTAAGGCGAGGACGCCAAGGATCAACCAGACGACGATGTTGCCGCCTTTTCCGCGCTCGAGGCCAAGCATGGGTGCGGCGAACTCTAGCCCACCTCGGGGCCCGCCACGAGGGGGTAGAGCAGATCGCGCTGACTCCGGTGGGTGAGCGGTCTGACACCGTCTGCGCTGGCACCCCCTGATCAAACCAAGGCTTGCCCGTTCTCGTGTTGGCGTGTATTTCACGACAGTTGCGAGCTCCGGCGCTTGTCGCTCACGCTCACCGCCAGACCCACCCACGAAGCCTTGGAACAGGCTGGGCCGGTCAGGCGTCCCTCGACCCTCCACGTGCACCCGCATGCTGTTCGACTGGGTATACGGCCTCTTCTCCAACGACATGGCCATCGATCTCGGGACGGCCACGACCCTGATCTATGTCAAGGGGAAGGGCATCGTCGCGCACGAGCCCAGCGTCGTCGCGGTCCAGAAGCAGGGCGGGGTCGTCAAGCGGGTGCTCGCGGTCGGCAAAGAGGCCAAGGAAATGCTCGGCCGTACGCCGGGCAACATCGTCGCCATTCGGCCCATGAAAGACGGCGTGATCGCCGACTTCGAGGTCACCGAGGCGATGATGCGGCACTTCATCAACCGGGCCCACAACCGCCAGACCCTGGTCAAGCCGCGCATCATCATCTGCGTCCCCTCGGGCATCACCGAGGTCGAAAAGCGGGCGGTCCGTGACTCGGCGCTGGCCGCCGGTGCCCGCGAGGTGTTCTTGATCGAAGAGCCCATGGCCGCCGCGATCGGCGCAGGCCTGCCGATCACCGAACCCGGGGGCAACATGGTCGTCGACATCGGCGGCGGCACGGCCGAGGTCGCCGTGATCTCGCTCGCGGGCATCGTCGCTTGCAAGAGCGTCCGCGTGGGCGGCGACAAGATGGACGAGGCGATCGTCCAGCACATCAAGCGCAAGTACAACCTGCTGATCGGCGAGCGCACGGCCGAGCGGGTCAAGATCGAGATCGGCACGGCCGCGCCGACCGACGTGGTCATGACCATGGAAGTCAAAGGCCGCGACTTGGTCGCAGGCATCCCCAAGACCGTCCTGATCGACTCCGACGAGATCCGCGAGGCGCTGTCCGAGCCGGTCTCGCAGATCGTCGACGCCGTGCGGGTCGTGCTCGAGCGCGCGCCGCCAGAGCTGTGCGCCGACATCGTCGACAAGGGCATCGTGCTGACCGGCGGCGCCGCCCAGCTGCGCAACCTCGACGTGCTGCTCTCGGACGAGACCGGGCTGCCGGTGTTCTTGTGCGACGAGCCCGAGTTCGCCGTGGTCTTGGGCTCTGGCGCCGCGCTCGACGAGATCGACATCCTGCGCGAAGTGGCGATCGAGTAGGGCAGCCGTGGCTGTTTCTCTTCGTGACGTGCGTAGCGGGGCGATCATCGTCTTGCTTCTGGGCATCCCGCTGCTGCTGCTGCGCTCGACGGTCGCGGATCCGCATCACATGAACGGCTTCGACCGGGCCGTGCATCGGATCGGGGCGCCGCTCGAGGCTGGCGTGACCTACTCGGCCCGCTGGGTCGGCAGCTTCTTCGAGCGCTGGGTGTTCCAGGCTCGCATGCTCGACGAGAAGCAGGCGCTCGAGGAGCAGACCCGCGACTTCAAGCGCCAGCTCGTCGAGCTCGCGCAGCTCCGCGAAGAGAACCGACAGCTGCGTCGGGCCCTACAGATGCGCGACCAGGTCCCCGAAGATCTGCTCTCGGCCGCGGTCACTGGCGTCGAGCAGTCGCCGTTCTTTCGGGTCGTCAAGATCTCCGTCGACCGCGGCGACGACTACGTGCGCCCCGACATGGCCGTGCTCGCGCCCGACGGCGTGGTCGGGCGGATCAATCGAACCCACGCGCAGCACTCCGACGTCATGCTGATCACCGATCCCGAGAGCAAGATCGCCGTCGAGGTCGCGCGGACCCGGTGCCCCGGGATCCTCGAAGGCGCGGGTGAGGATCACTGCAAGGTTCGGATCATCTCGTGTGATGAGCCGGTGATCGAAGGCGACGTAATCCAGACTTCTGGCGTCGACGACCTGTTTCCCAAGGGACACCCGGTCGGGCGGGTGATCTCCGTGGATCGGCGGGTCAACGCGCAGCTGGTCGACGTCGTCCCCACGGTTCGGTTTGATCGCTTGGATATGGTCTGGGTGGTGTTGGCCAACGCACCCGAGGCGGATCCGCAGGCTGGCAAGCCGCGGGCGCGCGTGCCTGCTCGCGGGTTCTCACCGCTGCGATGACGCGGCCGAGCGACCCCACAACGCGGTAGCGATGAGCCGCCACCCGAGCGAGGTCTCTCTCGCCGCGGCCCAGGCCAAACGCATCGAGTAGCCTTCGCATCGTGCCCCACAACATTAGCAGTCGTGGGTTTGGGGGCTCGCTGATCCCTTTGCCATTTGGCGGAGCTTTGTCGGGTTGTTTTCGGGTCTACGCGCGGTCCCGCACCGGCTTCGGGACTGGGGTGGCCGAAGGAACAGTTGCGCCGTGACACCGAGGGTGGCGATCCCAACACCCATGACGTGGGTGCCACAGCAGATCGGCGATCACGAAGTGGTGTGGCAGCGCGGAATTGCCGTTACACTCGATGACGTATCTTCGGAGACAAACATGAAAAAAACTCGACATGAAAATCAACTGAAGCCGAAGTTGAAGGTGGTCGCAGCGCTTGGCTTCGCGGCCGCGATGCTGCTCGTCAACGACGGCGTTCAGGCGGCCGACCACACCGAGGCCCCCGGCACGCAGGCGGACCCCCCCGCGGACATCACGGATTTCTACGCGTGGGAGGCTCCCGATGACAAGTTGGTCGCGGTGGTCAACTTCGCGGGGAAGACCGAGGCGGGCGCCGATCCGACCTACGATACGCAGGTGCTCTACGGCATCCACATCGACAACGATGGCGACAACATCGCCGACATCGACATCTGGTGCCGGTTTGGCACCAACATGGCGGAGGACCTGTGGGGGATCCAGTGCCTCAACGTCCCGGGTGCCGCGGATACGGACACCAACGGAGAGGTCGACGGGGTGATCGACGGCGGGAACGGCACGAAGATCTTCGCCGGGCCGCGCGACGATCCCTTCTTCTTCGACCTCCAAGGCTACCTCGAGACCTTGGACAGCGGGACCCTGAGCTTCGATCCAACGCGCGACAGCTTCGCGGGTACGAACGTGACCTCGATCGTGATCGAGATGGACGCGCTCGCCGCTGCCGGTGAGGGCACGACCCTTCAGATCTGGGCCACCACGGGGAGGCTCTAAGCCATGTCATACGCAAGCAAGACCTTGATGCTCAGCCTGCTTGTCACTCCGCTGATCTTCGGCGGCGGGTGCAAGAACGACGACGTCGCTGAAGAGGGGACCACCGACACCACGGGTGACGGGGATGGTGACCCGAGCGGTGATGGTGATGGGGACCCTACCGGCGACGGTGATGGGGATCCGGCGACCACGGGTGATGGTGATGGGGATGGGGATGGGGATCCGACTGGCGATGGGGACGGGGATCCGCCGGATCCGATCGTCTATTCCGACGCCGCGGTGGAGGACTACACCCGCGTCGATCGCATGGGTATGCCGGCGGTCAACACGGCGCTGATCATGTCGAAGGACGAGTACAACGCTGCCAACCCGACGGACGACGTCGCTTTGGACTTCGGGCCGGAGGTTATTGCGAGTCTGACCGGTCTTCACGCGGCGCTGGACGATGACCTTTTGGGTGTGATGCTTACGCCCTGCGCCCCGAATCAGTGCTTGAACCAGGCCAGTCCGCTGGTCATCCCCGACACTCTGAAGATCGACCTGGACGACGACGACACCTTCCCGAACGGGCGGGCGCTGACGGATCCGGTCATGGACGTGACGTTGGGGCTCATCATGCTCAACCTGATGGTCCATGAGGTGACGACCTTGGTCGGCGTCCTCAACCCCACGGAGAACGACGTGCCCTTCGAGGCCGACTTCCCGTACCTGGCGCCGCCGCACTAGTTCGCGGCCCACGGCCAGTGTTCACGGGGCTGGGCCATACACATGGCTCAGCCCCTGCTTCGTCTTCTCTCGCTCCTTGCTGCTTCGATGATCTCTCGCACCTTCATACCCATTTTGCTCGCTGCCGCGCTCTCGCTCGCTTGTTCGCGCTCGTCGTCCGAAGCCGACACAAAGCCCACCGCCCACGATCCAGGCGGCCCAGCGCCCAAAGGTTCGAAGGCCCTCAATTTCAACCGCGACGCGAGCAGCTTCGACGCCGCGCTCGCGGAGCTCGACAAGAACATCACCGCGACCGCCGAGCGAGCGGCGAAGCAGACCGACTCGTGGTTGGTGCTCGAAAAGCTCGCCGGCTTGTACATGAGCCGCGCGCGGCTCAGCGGTAGCTACGACGACTACGCCAAAGCCCAGGCGGCCCTCAACCAAGCGTTCGAGCGCGCGACCGAGGGCTCGGGCCCGATGCTGACGCGGGCGTCGCTCAACTTCACGCTGCATCGGCTCGCCCCGCCCGAGCTGATCGAAGCGGACCTGGCCGCCGTCGAGGCCCGACCCATCGTCGACGATCCAACCCGGGCGTTCATCGCCGGCATGCGGGGCGACGTCGCCCTCGAGCGCGGCGAGTACCCCGAGGCGCGGGCCTTCTACGACGCCGCGCTGGCGCTCACGCCCAAGAACGCGTCGCTGCTGGCCAAGCTCGCGCAGTGGCACTGGCGTGTCGGTGAGCTCGACGAGGCCGAAGCCCGCTACCGCGAGGCCGAGGCGCACATGCTGGCGAGCTCGCTCGAGGGCCGCGCGTGGGTCCAGCTCCAGCTTGGCCTGATCGATCTCGGCCGTGGTCGCTACGACGACGCGTTCGAGCACTACCGCGACGGCACCGATCTACTCGGCGGCTGGTGGTTGCTCGAGGAGCACATCGCCGAGATCGCCACGCTGAAGCAGTATGACGAGTTCGCGCTCGAGCTCTACACCAAGATCATCGAGCGGACCGGCAAGGGCGAGTTCTTGGATGCCAAGGCAGGGCTGTTGCAGGCCGCGGGCGACGAGGCGGGGGCGAGCGCGCTGGTCGAGCAGGCGACCGCCGTGTACGAGGCGCAGCTCGAGGCGTTTCCCGAGGCGAGCTACGGACACGCGCTCTCCCACTATCTCGAATTTGGACCGGCCGCTCGCGCGCTCGAACTCGCCGAGGCCAACCATGTCCTGCGACCCGGGGTGCCGGCGAAGATCTCGCTGGCCGAGGCGCGGCTGGGGGTCGGCGATGTCGCGGGGGCCCAGCAGATCATCGATCAGGCCCTGGCGACCACGTGGAAGTCGGCGGATCTATTCTGGGTGGGGGCGCTCGTGTACACGCAGGTCGGCGACGAAGCTCGCGCGACGCAGCTGCGCGAACAGGCCGTCGCGCTGCACCCGACGATCGCGGCTGACTACTGAGGGCTCCGCTCGCCAGGGCGTGGTCTGGTAGACGGGTGGTCGGTGCTTCGATAGTCTGCCTTGGTGCGTACGAGTGGTTTGATGGTGGCAGAGCGCCTGCTGATGGTGTTGGGCGCCTTCGCGGTTGGGGGCTGCACGGTGCCGTTTTGCACTGCGCTGCCAGAAAACTGCGCGGCAGAGGATGGGACGACGGACACCGGCGGCGAAACGACGGACAGCAGCGAGACGACCGATTCGGGTGATGGGGATGGCGATGGCGATGGGGATGGCGACGGCGACCCGCCGGAACCGATCGTCTATTCCGACGCTGCGGCGGAGGACTACACCCGGGTCGATCGCATGGGGATGCCGGCCATCAACACGGTGCTGATCACGTCGAAGGACGCGTACAACGCCGCAAACACGACGGACGACGGCAATATCATGTTCGGCAACGAGATCTTTGCGAGCGTGCTGGGCCTCCACGCCGCGCTCGACGATGAGCTCGCAGGGTTCCTGCTCACTCCTTGCGGCGGGGTAGCGTGCGTGCTTCAGGCCGACGGGCTGATCTTCCCGGATACCCTGAAGATAGACCTCGAGAACGACGGCACCTTCCCGAACGGAAGGACGCTGACAGACCCAGTCATGGACGTGACGTTGGGGCTCATCATGCTCGACCTGTCGGTCCATGAGGTGACGACTTTGGTCGGCGTCCTCAACCCCACGGAGAACGACGTGCCCTTCGAGGCCGAGTTCCCGTACCTGGCGGCGCCGCACTAGCTCAGGTCGCGGAGCCGCGACCCGAGATGGCTCCGCCTCCAGACGCTGGCGAACTGAGAGCTGCCCGAGTTACGGTATCGGGCGGTGGACGGGCGGCCGGTGCTTCTATAATCTGCCCTGGTGCGTACGAGTCGTTTGATGGTGGCTGAGCGCCTGGTGGTGGTGATGGGCGCCTTTGCGGTTGGGGGCTGCACGGTGCCGTTTTGTACTGCGCTACCAGAGAACTGCGCGGCAGAGGACGGGACGACGGACACCGGCGGCGAAGGGACGGACAGCGAGACGACCGATTCTGGCGACGGGGACGGGGATGGCGATGGGGATGGCGACCCGCCGGTTCCGATCATCTATGCTGACAATCCGGCGGAGGACTACACCCGCGTCGATCGCATGGGCATGCCGGCGGTCAATACCGTTCTGCTCACGTTGAAAGACGAGTACAACGCCGCCAATCCGGTTGACGACGGCTCTCTCACGTTGCTCAACGAAATCACTGGGGTCATGTTGGACCTGCACGCTGCCCTCGATGACGACGTCATGGACGCGGGTCTCATCGTGGGCAGCGTGCCGATGTGCATGGGCCAAGCCCAACCGCTGATCGTTCCGGACACCCTGAAGATCGACCTCGAGCAGGAAGGCACCTTCCCGAATGGGCGAGCGCTGACGGATCCAGTCATCGATGTGACCTTGGCGGTGCTCATGCTCGACCTGAGCGCCCCAAATCAGGACATCACGACCTTGGTCGGCGTCCTCAACCCGACGGCGAACGACGTCCCGTTCTCGGACACATTCCCGTATCTGGCACCCCCTCACTAATGCCGCACACCCTAAGTTCGTTCCGGGTTAGGTGCGGAGCTGAGGCCCAAGGGCGAGGAGCGGCGACGACGCTGTACCGGGCGTACTGCTAGGGGCTGCGACACTGCCATTGGGCCTCAGTGCCGTGCCTAACCCGGATCGAACTTAGGGTGTGCGGCTCTAGACTGGTCCGCGGGCCGGGCCGCGCACACGGTCCGCCCCGCTTCGTAGATCCTCGTCACCTCTCGCCGCTCGCGCGTTGGGGCCTGCCCTCGCTCCTGCATGGTGCGGTGGACGGGCGGTCGGTGCTTCGATATTCTGCCTTGGTGCGTACAAGTCGTTCGATGGTGGCAGAGCGCCTGCTGATGGTGTTGGGCGCCTTCGCGGTTGGGGGCTGCACGGTACCGTTTTGTACTGCGCTACCGGAGAATTGCGCGGCAGAGGACGGGACGACCGACACCGACAGCGACAGCGACACGACGGGCAGCAGCGAGACGACCGGCTCGGGGGATGGCGATGGGGACGGTGATGGCGATGGGTACGGGGACGGGGACGGGGACCCGCCGGATGCGATCGTCTATGCGGACAACCCGGCGGAGGACTACACCCGCGTCGATCGCATGGGCATGCCGGCGATCAATACGGTTCTGCTCGCAGTGAAGGACGACTACAACGCCGCCAACCCGACCGATGACGCTAGCCTGATGTTCCTCAACGAGATCAACACGATCTTGTTGGACCTGCACGCTGCCCTCGATGACGACGTCATGGACGCGGGTCTCATCGTGGGCAGCGTGCCGATGTGCATGGGCCAAGCCCAACCGCTGATCGTTCCGGACACCCTGAAGATCGACCTCGAGCAGGAAGGCACCTTCCCGAATGGGCGAGCGCTGACGGATCCAGTCATCGATGTGACCTTGGCGGTGCTCATGCTCGACCTGAGCGCCCCAAATCAGGACATCACGACCTTGGTCGGCGTCCTCAACCCGACGGCGAACGACGTCTCGTTCTCGGACGCGTTCCCGTATCTGGCACCCCCTCACTAGACTGGTTCGCGGTCTGGGCCGTGCACATGGTCTGCGCTGTTTCGTAGCTCATCGTCACCTCTCGCCGCTCGCGAATTGAGGCCTGCCCTCGCTACTGGGTGGTGCGGTGGACGGGCGATCGGTGCTTCGATAGTCTGCCATGGTTTGATGGTTGCTGAGCACCTGCTGATGGTTTTGGCGCTCGCGCTGTCGTTGCTGGCCCTCAGCTCGCGCTCGCGCTACGCCGAGGCCGCGCTGGTCTCGGTGCTCGCTACCTTGGCCGTGTTCGCGGTTGGGCTGCTGTACTTTGAGCTCTACAGCCGCCACCACTTGGTCGCGTCGGCGCCCGAAGAAGAGGCGGCGCTGATCGAGCAGGCCGAGCGCGAGCTCAATGCCTGACGAGCCTGGCCGGAGGCAAAGCTGGACTACTCGCGCAGCAAGAACGCCTCGGCCTCGGCGGCGACCTGGGCCGGATCCGTGATCGGCCGCGAGCATGACCGCTCGCTGCACAAGTAGATCGCCGCCGCGCCGGTGTCGGGATAGCGCTGGCCTGGCTCGCTGCGCTCGAAGCTGGCCCGCGGCTCCCACACCCGCAGCGCCGCCTGCCACAGCGCGTCGCCGACCGGGTCACCTGGCTTGGCGACGATCGAGATGTCGATCTTGCTCGCGCCCAGCAGCTCGATCGCGCTCAGGTAGCGAGCGACCAGCTTGCCGCGCGACTCGATCTGCGCGTCGCCGCCCACCGCGAGCAGGGCCGCGCGGGCGGGCTCGAGGTAGGGCGTGTCCGTGCTGCCGTCGCCGTCTGTCAGGCCGTGCAGCTCGAGCAAGAACTGGGCGGCGAGGGCGTTCTCGGGCAGCGGCTTGCGGCGCTCGGCGAACACACCGACCGCGTCCGGATCTTTGGTGTGCGCATAAAATCCACCGTCCTCGGCGGCGAGCGACGCGAGCATGGAGTTGGCCAGCTGTGTGGCCGCGTCGAGCCAGCGAGGATCCGCGGTGACCCGGTGCAGGCTGAGCAGCGCCCAGCCCATCGCGGCTTGATCCGCGAGGTAGCGCAGCGCTTCGGCGTTGCCGGGCCCGTGGCTCAGCGCGAGCATGTTGGGACCGCTGGCGCGGCCATGTGTGGCCAAGATCCGCGTCGCAGCAGCGAGCGCCGCGTCGAGCAACGCACGGTCGCCGCTCGCCCGGTACAGCTCGGCCAGCGCGTGGATCGTCAGCCCGTTGAGATCTGCGTAGACGGCTCGATCAACCCGCGGGATCCCCAGCGCCCGGCGGCCCGCGTCATCGAGCGCGAAGTAGACCTCACCCTCGACGCTGCTGTGATCGGCCCGGCGCAGATCGGCGTCTTGGCTGGTGTAGAAGCCGCCGCTTGGATCCCGCATCGTGCCCAGCAGGTACTTGGTGATCGCACGGGCCGGCTCGAGCCAGCGTGCGTCACCGGTGATCATGGCCGCGTGGGCGTAGTTCTCGAGCGCGCCGGCCTGGATCATGGCGATCTTCTCGTAGTGCGGCCGGTCCCACACGCCGCGCAGCGAGTACTGGTACATGCCGCCCCAGACCGGGTCGATCAGCGCCGCCTCGGCGTCGAGCGTGGCCAAGGCCCGATCGCGCCACTGCGTGTGCTCGGGATCATCGTGTCGCAGGCGGGCGCGCAAGAACGCGTACTCGATCGGCTCGGACCACGGGTACTTCTGCTTGTCCCCCCAGCCCAGGCCGTTCACGTCGAAGTAGCGATCGAGCTGGGCGGTCGCCTTGCCGCGGATGCGCTCGAGGTCGCTGTCGGTTGGCGCGCTGACTCGCGTCTCGCGGGGATCTTCGCGCTGATGCAGCTCGCCGCGCGCGTGCTCGGCGATCAGCTCGCGCAGCAACGTGGCGAACACCTGTGGCGCTCGGTAGCCCCGCAGGTTCATCACCGGCTCCGCGCGCGGGGACAACAGCGCCGTCGCCGGCCACCCCCACGCACGGTAGCGCTCGGAGATGTCGGGCCGCGCGTCGGAGTCCACGCGGATCACGACGAAGTGCTTGGCCAGCAGCGCCGCGACCTCGGGATCCGCGTAGGTGACCTCGTCCATCACGTGACACCAGTGGCACCAAGTGGCGACGACGTTGATGAGGATCAGCTTGTCCTCGCGGGCGGCCCGCTCGAAGCTCGCGGGGGACCAGCTGGCCCACTCGGTCGGGCCGTGCTGCGTGGCGGAGTTTGAGTTGTCGCGGGCCCCACTGGGTGTCGCGCAGCCTAGCAGCAGCCCCACCAACGAGAGCGAGCGCAGCTTCGACAGTGTCGTCATGCCGGGTCCTGGACCTTGGCGAGATCTTCAGGCGCGTCGAGCTTGGCGATTGACCAGCCCGTGAACCCCAGCAAGATCCCAATCAGCGGGTTGAGCAAATTCAAGAAGCACCACGGCAGATACGCCAAGGTCGCGACCCCAAGCGTCGAGCTCATGAACGCCCCGCAGGTGTTCCATGGGATCAGCGGCGAGGTGATCGTGCCCCCGTCTTCCAGCGCGCGCGACAAGTTCTTGGGATGCAGCCCGCGCGCGGCGTACTCGCTCGCGTACATCCGCCCCGGCACGACGACCGCCAAGTATTGATCCGCCGCGAGCACGTTGACGCCGATCGAGGTCAGGACCGTCGCCGCGATCAACGACCCAGTGGAATTCGCGACAGCGAGGGTCTTGGAGGCCAGGGTCTCGAGCTGCCCCGATCGCTCCATGATCCCCCCAAACGACATCGCGCATAGGATCAGCAGCACGGTGCTGGCCATGCTCGTCATGCCCCCGCGCGCCAGCAGCTCGTCGACCTGGGCCGAGCCGGTCGCGGGCGCGAACCCGGTCATCGCCGCCGTGAGCACGTCTTGGATCGGCGCGCCTTGGACCCCCGCGAGCACGCCACCAAGCAGCGCCCCCGTGACCAGGGTTGGCAGCGCGGGGAGCCGAAAGCCGACCATGATGGCGACGATCCCCGGGACCACCAGGTGGATCAGCCCCGGGTGAAAATTCGTGCGAATGACATCGGTGATCGCCTCGATCGAGCCGGGCTCCGCCGTGCTCTTCAACCCCGCGCCGATCACCGCGTAGGCGATCATCGCCAGCGTCCAGGCGGGGCCGGTCGTCCACAGCATGTGGCGGATGTGGGTGAACAGATCCGTCCCTGCCATCGCTGGCGCGAGGTTGGTGGTGTCGGACATCGGCGAGAGCTTGTCGCCGAAGTAGGCCCCGCTGATCACCGCCCCGGCGCTCATGGCCGGGTTGATGCCCATCGCGTTGCCGACCCCGATCAACGCCAGGCCAACCGTACCCGCGGTCGACCAGGATGAGCCGGACACCAAGCTGACGACCGAACACACCGCACAGGTCGCCGGCAGAAACCAGCTGGGCGACATCAGCTCCAGGCCCCAGGCGATCAACGCGGGGACGATCCCCGCGGCCAGCCAGGTGCCCATGAGCACGCCGATCGTCAGCAGGATCAGCACCGCGCCCATCGCCAGACCGATCGCGCTGAGGATGCCCGCTTGGATCTGCTCCCAGCGGTAGCCGTGCGCCCACGCGACGAGGCCGGCCACGCAGGCCCCAAGCATCAGGGGGATGTGGCCGGAGCCCTCCAGCACGATGATCGTGCCGGCGAGCAGGGAGATCAGCGCGACCACGGGGACCAGCGCCCACACGAAGGGGATCGCGGGCGGGTCGTCGTGAGGCGCCACAGATGCACCTTGCCCTGTTGCTGGCGGACGGACAACCTTGGAGGTGATGTCGAACGCGACGGACGGCGATGGGGCGGACAGCTTGGACAGCTTGGACAGCTTGAACAGCTTGATCATGGCGCTGCCGAAGGCCGAGCTGCACGTCCACCTCGAGGGCTCGATCGTGCCCGAGCTCGCCCTGAAGCTGGCGGCCAGGCGCGGCGTCGCGCTACCGGGGGCCGAGCGCGGCGTCGAGGGTCTGCGCGAGGCCTACCGCTTTGCGAGCTTTCGCGACTTCTTGAAGGTCTACATCGCGCTTTCCAACACCTTGCAGCAGGCCGAGGACTTCTCGGACGCGGTGTTTGGCATCGCGGAGGGCCTCGCCGCCCAGCAGGTCCGCTGGGTCGAGATGACCTTCACCCCGATGACCCACGTGGTCCAGGGTGTCGACCCCGACGCGATGCTGGCCGGCCTCGCAGATGGCCGCCGCCGCGCGCTCGAGCAGCTCGGGATCGAGTTCGCGTGGGTGTTCGATGTGGTCCGCAGCCTCCCCGAGCAGGGGCCCCAGACCCTGGAATTGGCCCTGCGGGCGCGCGATCAGGGGGTCGTCGCCCTCGGCGTGGGCGGCCCCGAAGGACCGCAGTGGTCGGTCGTCCCGCTCGCGGGGGTGTTCGAGCGGGCCCACGCCGAAGGGCTGAAGAGCGTGCCCCATGCCGGCGAGCAGCACGGCCCGCCCAGCCTGCGCGAGACCTTGGATCTGCTCGCGCCCGCGCGCATCGGTCACGGGGTGCGCTGCCTCGAGGATCCCGAGCTGACCGCCGAGCTCGCCGATCGAGGGATCCCACTGGAGGTGTGCCCAAGCAGCAACGTCGCCCTGGGAGTGGTGCCAAGCTTCACCGCGCACCCGCTGCCGCAGCTGCTCGCGGCGGGCGTCGAGCTGAGCTTGGCCAGCGATGATCCGCCGCTGTTTGGAACCACGCTGACCGAGGAGTACCGGCGCTGCGTATCCGCGTTCGGTTGGGGCCCCGAGCAAGTCCTGAAGATCGCCGCGGCGGCCGTCCGCCACAGCTTCATGCCCGAGGATCGCAAGCGTGCCTTGTTGGCTGCCCAGCGCAGCGTTGCGCAGGCGCACGCGAGCCTGCCCTGATCTGGCTGAGCCAGATGATCCAGATGCTCAGGCTGCGGTCAGCCGGACCTTGGCGCACTGCTCGTCCCAGCTCGTGCCGTGGGTATACGGCTGCGCCTCGAGCCCGAGCACCGCGCCATGCTGGGCCACGAACGCCGCGATCTCGGGCTCGTAGTTGTCGACCGGATAGGTGGAAGTATAGCGATTGAGCATGCCGTGAACGCTCAGCGCCACGACGATCTCGATGATCCCGGCCGGGGTGAAGAAGCTGGTGAGCCCGGCGATCTCTTTGCGGGTGACGGCCGCGGGGGAGATCGCGGCGACATGGGCGAACGCAAACGCTGCGGCGTCTCGGCCTTCGTCGTCACCAGGGGTGAGGGCGCTGGCCAGCCGCTTCGCCGTGGCGCCCGCGCGGATCGCCAAGAACGCGAAGTGAGCGGCGAGCAGGGGGTTCTTGCTCTTCTTTGCCGCCACGAAGCACAGCGCATGCTTGAGCCAAACCGGGACTGAGCCGGCGTCCGACTGCAGCCGCTCGACCAGGCAGTGGGTGAACACGCGCTGGGTCGACACCCGCTCGATGCGCTCGACGTAGTGGGGCAGGAACCCGAGCGAGGCACGCAGCTGCTCGTAGATCTTGCCCGGTCGACCCGCGATGCCTGCGAGCGCGCCGCGGTCATAGGCGATGATCCCCGCCATGGTCCGCGCGAGCGCGAGCGGGCCAAGCTTCTCCCCGTCGTCGGTCTCTTTGTCCGCCTCGATGATGTCGCGGTCGAACGCCTCGTCGTAGTTCTGGCCTGGCTGCCAGTCGCTGGGCGTGAGGTACTGCTGGGCGATCTCGAGGATCCGCCACTCGAGCACCATGCCCAGCGAGTCCATCGCGCAATTGAGGAAGCCCATCAGCGTCGCGGCGAGCACGATCGCCTCTTCGTGGGTCTCGCTGTAGTAGCGAGCCAGATCCAAGCGGTGCTCGAGCGTGACCTCGCTGGGGATCTTGGCGACCGCGGTCGCGTAGTTGATCGCCGCGATGTCGGCCGCCCCGAACAAGTCGCAGGACTTGGCGTCGAGCGCTTGCTTGTTGCGCTCGAGCGAGCCGCCCGGCCCACGAAACACGGTGCCAACGCCGGCCGAGTGGGCGGAGCAGTAGGAGCAGCCATACGAGCGGCTGGCGATGTACAGCACGAGGCTGCGCAGATCAGGCGAGATCCCGCGGCCGAGATCGCAGCGCGGGATGTCGAGCAGGCTGGGCACCAGCACGCTGTAGGTGGTGAACGCGGGCGGCCAGATCTCGAAGTAGCTCATCGCGTGGGGGACCACGCCAAGGATCTGCCGGACCATCATCATGACGGGCCGATAGCGGTCGACCAGCTCGCTTCGACTGATCGCGTGAGGCCGCAGGGCAAACTCGAGCGTGGGCTTGCTCCCGCTCAGAGGGGTCTCGACTTTGGTTCCCACCGCACCTTGTCATATCACGGTCCCCCGCCAGGCAGCGAGGTCAGCTCGCGCCACGCCCCGGCCTCGAGGGTCTCGGGCAGCCACAAGCCCGCGTGCGCGACCCTGACGAGCAACAGGACGTGGCTGTCGAGCGCCGCGAAGATCCGCTTGACCTCATGGTAGGCGCCATCGAGCAGGGTGATCTGAGCCAGCGCGCCGGTGCCCGGGGGCGGCTGCAAAGCTGGATGAAGATCACGCTCCAGCAGCGGGCCGAGCTCGGTGATGCGCGGGCGCGAGCCGTCGGCCAAGCGGAGCTCGGGTGACCCCGTGGGTCCAAGCGGCGCCGGCGTCCACGGCCGCGCGAGCGCGACTTGGTAGCTGCGCGGCACGGCGCGGTTGGGGTGGGTGAGCGCGTGGACCTGCGGCGTGTCGGTTGTCCACAGCAACAGGCCGGCGGCGTCGAGGTCCAGGCGCCCGATCGCGCGCAGCTCCGCGTGCATCGGCGCGCCCTCGAGCAGGCCCCACGCGGTCGGGTGACGGTCGTCGTTGCGTGAAGTCACGACCCCGACCGGCTTGTGCTGGATCAGATGTACGTGCAGCCGCAGCTGCAGGACGACCCCGGACACCTCGACCTCAAACGGCAGCTGGGTGGTCGCAATCGCCAGCCGACCGTCCCGCAGCCGCTCGCCGCCCGGCCCGGCCACCGCCCCGCGACGCAGCAGCCGTGTGACCTCGCGCCGAGATTGGCCGAGGTTGCGAGCCAGGAGTTGATCGAGGCGGGGCATTGCCGGCCGATAGTAGGGTATGGTGCGCGGCGTGGGTCGCCCGGAGCCCCTGGCCGAAGAGCGCGCGATTGTCGAACGCGCGATGCAGGGCGACCAGCACGCTTTCGAGCGGATCTATCGTCACTACGCGCCGATCTTGTTCAGCTACATCCTGGTCCCGATGCTCGGTGACAAGGACGACGCCCACGACTGCGTGCGCGAGACCTTCATCTCGGCCAACCGCGCGCTGCCGCGCTACGAGTGGCGGGGCACCAGCATCTGGCCCTGGCTCAAGGTCCTGGCCAAGAACAAGGCCCGGGATCTGCTGCGCGCGTCGGGTCGGCGACAGCGTCTGCGCGGGTCATTCTCTCATCACCTCGACGTGTTCGGTGACCGCGAGTCCGAGACGCCGATCGAAGAGGCCGTCCAGCACCAGGCCCTGCGCACGCGCATCGACGGGGTCCTCGACGTGATCAACCCCCGCTACGCCCGGGTTCTGCGCCTGCGCCTGCTGGAGGATCGCAGCCGCGAGGACTGCGCCGAGTTGCTCGAGGTCAAGATCGGGACCCTGGATGTGCTCCTGTTTCGGGCCGTCCGCGCGTTTCGGAAGGCCTGCGAGCAACAGGGCGTGGAGTTCGACCTGGCCGAGGTGAGCGTGTGAACGCCCCAGCAGGTCCAGGTCCAGGTCCAGGTCCGGCTCGAACGTCGGCCTCGGCTCGGCTGGCCCTTGCGGGCGCCGGCCCCCAACCACTCGTATTGTCAGCTCGACGTAAGCCCAATTTCCAAGCAGGCGTTACCCGCCGCGGCAGCCCAAGGCTCCCCACGGGCCGGCCCGCTTCGCCTTACACGCGCCACCTCGCGCAAGGGTGTTCATCATGACCAAACCAAAGCCCAGCAATGTCCTCGACCCAGAGTGGGAACAGGCTCTGCGCCGTGGGCAAGAAGCCGAGGGTGAGGCCGGCAGCGTCGATGCCGAGCTCGCCTTCGTCCATTTGCTCCGTCACACCCGCGAACCCGAGGCAATCTCTGCCGAACAACTCGACGCGATCTGGTCCGACATTCGGGCCGAGGTCGCGCCCGCGAGCGAGCCCTGGTGGCGCAAGGCTTGGGTCTGGTGGACGGCGCCCGCGCTCGCGGCCGCGGCTGTGCTGTTCGTGGTCGTCGTCGACCCCGCGTCCGACGAACCCAACAGCGTCGCGCTGCAAGACACCGCCGCGCACGAAGACGCGCGAAAGGCCGAGCAGCCCCCGGCCGCGGCGCCGAGCGAGGGCTTCGCCGAGCAGCCGGAAGCGGAGCTCGCGGACTCCACGGCGGCGCGGGCCAAGTCCAGTGAAGACAAGGCGAGCGGTGGCAGCCGCGGCGCAGGTCAGCTCGCAACCCGCGACGGGCAATCAGGCGCGTTCGAAACTAGTTTTGCTCGGCTCGCTCCGCACGGGCGCGCGGCGATCGGCGTCAGCGTTGATCAGAGCCGCGACGAGCTCCAGTCACGACTTCTGGCCAAGTCCAGGGGAGGTGGATGATGAAGACAGCAAGGGCACCTTCGACTCCCTCGCACGCGCTCGGGCAGCTGCTCACGGGCGCAATCCTGGGCGCATTGTTGACAGTTGGCGGGTTCGCGCTCGCCGGCAAGCTCAAGCCTCCCGGCGAACCCGACGCCCTCGTCGCGCTCGCGCAGACGGTCGACACGACCGACAAGCAGGTCGACGTCATGCTCGCTCGGGGCGACATCGCCGGGGCGATCGGAGCGCTCGAGCAGCTGCGCGCGATCAAGTGGCCCGGTCGTGATCGCGGCGGTGATGCCTGTGTACAGCTGCGCCACGACGCGTTCGGCCGGCTGCTGCGGCTGCGCCTCGACAACCCACAGGTCGACGCCAAGACCCCGCAACAGCTGCTCGATCTCGCGGAGCAGGGCCTAGGCCGCGAGTGGGAGCTGCTCGATCCCAACCCCTTCACCGCGCACCTGTTGTCGCTGCGCGGCGAGATCCTCGAGCAGATGGGTCGTGACGATGATGCGCTGTTGATCTACCAGCAGGCCCTCGACATGAACCGCGACCTGCTCGACGAGGTCATGGAGGGCAGTCGGTGACGCCCACTGGCAACTGGATCGTGCTCGCGTGTGGGTGCGCCTTGGCCATTGGGTGCGCCGCGCCGCGCGAGGAGGCCATGCCCAACGACGCCGATCACTGGGCCGAAGCCGAAGCCGAAGCCGAAGCCGATGTCGAAGCGGAGCTCGGCTCGGCATCCGCCGCCGCCAGCGAGCCTGCGACCGCGGCCCCGCGAGATCTCGAACAGATGCAGCGCGAGCTCGCCGCCAACGCAGCCAAGCTGCGCTCGCTCGGGGTCGCGCTGCCTTCATCCGCGGGGATCGAGCAGGCAGAGGATGCCGACGGGACGCTCGATCGGCCCAGCGAGGCCAAACCATCGGCCAACGGTGGACTCGCCCCCGCGCCGGAGTCCCAGCCAGGCGAGCGCAGCAAAGACGAGACGCGCAAGCAGTCCAAGCGCGACCGCGAAGACAAGTCGGCCAAGTCCAAGCAGGCTCCCAGCCATGACGGGGGCGATGCGAAGCCGGATCCAGCCAAGGCCGCGCCGCTGTCCCCGAACAGCGAGTCGCCCGAGCAGGACGCGGCCGGACGCTGCTCGATGATCTGCGAGCTCAGCCAGATCACCTGCGAACTCAACACCCAGATCTGCGAGCTCGCGGACCGCCACCCGCAGGAAGACGACTACCGGTCCGCCTGCGATCGCGCGGCCGAAGACTGCGATGTCGCCCAGGAGGCCTGTCATGCGTGCGTTGGTTAAATCGGATCGGTCTCGCCTGGCTGCTGTCGCGCTGCTCGCAGCCGTGTGTGTGCCCGCGCCTGGGTGCAGCAAGGCCGCCAACAAGGCATCCATGGCCCCAGACTCCCAGCCAGACTCTACGCGCGAGGCGGGGGGCGATCTCGCCTACGCGGATGATCCCTTGGCCGAGCTCGACGCGCTCGAGGGCCGCATGCGCGCGCTGGGGTTGGCGACCGCGCGCAGTAAAGGCGCGACGGCCAGCCCGGGCGACGCGGTCGCGGTCGATGGGGATGACGACGAGGCCACGGCCGACGTCGCAGCGGCCCCCGAGGCCGCGCCCGCCGCAGAGCACGATCACCCGACGGCCACGGAACAGACCGGATCGCGCTGCGGCGATCTGTGTGACCTGAGCGAGTCGATCTGCATGCTCGAGGTTCGCATCTGCTCGCTGTCCGACTCGCACGGCGAGGATCCGATCTACGCAGACGCCTGCGAGCGCGCCGTCGACGACTGCCACACGGCCGGCCAAGCCTGCGACGCCTGCGACGCCTGAGCAGGCGTTTTCTCCTCCGCGTTTCCAACCTATGCTGGGCGCGATGCTGCCCGCAGCCGTATTGCTCGACATGGACGGGACCCTCGTCGACAGCGAGTCTGTCTACGCCGAGGCGATCGCTCGCTACATGGCTTCGCGCGGGGTCGAGCTCGACTCGCGCGAGCGCAGCTTCGTGATCGGTCACGCGTGGCAAGACATCTACACCGAGCTCCGGGTGGCCGAGCGCGTCGGCGTGGATCTGGTGACGATGCAGACCGGATCAATCGCGATGCGCGGGCAGATGCGCGCCGAGGGCATCGAGCTGACGGTGCTCGACGGCGCGCGCGAGCTCGTGGAGACCCTCGCGGAGCTCGATGTCCCGACCGCGGTGGTCTCTGGTTCGTGTCGGGCCGAGCTCGCCGAGGCGATCGAGCTGCTTCGGATCGGCCCGCGCTTGCGCATGTACCTGGGTTCGGAGGACTACCCGCGCGGCAAGCCGGCACCCGATGGCTACCTCGCAGCCGCCGACCAGCTCGAGGTCGCGCCCGCGCGCTGCCTCGTGTTCGAAGATAGCTGGGCAGGGATCGGCTCGGGATTGGCGGCCGGCATGCGCGTGGTCGCGACCGCGGCTGCCAACCGTCCTCCCGGCGACCCTGGCCACCAAGATCAAAATGGCGCCCACCGCATCGTTCAGAGCCTCGCGGGGATCGACGCTGACTTCTTGCGGGCGGTCATGCTGACTTCATGAGCGGGGAGTTTACAGCTGGAAACACCGAGCCCGACGGCGCCGCGGGCCGAGCGTCGCGCGTGCCTCGGGGTGACAGCCCTGCCGGCGAGCTTCGCCCAAAGTTGGTGCTGCTCCCCGACCCCGAGGCGCGCGCGCGCTTGGCCGCACCGCTGCTCGGAATTCCGCTGGCCCAGCGCACGACCTCGGCCGCCCGCGAAGCCGGGTTTTCAGAGGTCGTCGCGGCGCCCGGCCTGGCGATCTCGCCCGAGGGGGCGCGCGAGGTCGCAACCGGCGAGGAGCTCTCGGGGCCAGCGCTGGTCGTGTTCGAGGGCACCTTCGTCGATCCCAAATTGCTGCGCCTGATGGTCGAGCATCCGCTCGAGGCCGACGAGCGCTTCAGCCTCTACGATGGTGTCGCGCGTCCGGCCGGGTTCTTCGCCGGGGAGCTCGGCGCGATGCCGGCGATCATGCCCGTGGCCGAAGAGCTCGACTGGCCCGAGAGCCTGGGCCCCGAGGACATCGCGCGCGTCGTCTACCCCGAGGACGTCGAGCGTGCCGAGTGGTTGGTGCTGCGGACCGAGGCCCGGCGCTCGCGGACCAGCGGCTGGCGCGGAACCGAGACCGAGCACGTGCACCGCAGCCTCGCGGGGGAGTCGCGTTGGCACCGAGAGATCAGCGTCCGAACCCTGCGGTGGCTGGCGCGCTCGAACTTGGCCGTCGCCCAGCTCGAGTTGCTCGCGCTCGGCGTCGCGCTAGCCTCCGGTCCGGTCGCGCTGGTCAACAGCTGGGCCGGGTTGGTGTTGGCCGGCCTGCTGCTGCTGCTCGGGGTCCACGTCTCGCGGCTGCTCGCGCCGCTTCGGTTCTTGCGAGACGAGGCCATGAACCCCCGCGACGAGTTTGGTCGCCCCGAGATCTGGGTGCCCGGCGACACGCTGGCCGGGGCCACCCGACCCTTGGCCCACGCGACCTTGACGGTGTGTCTGACCTACGTGTTGGTCGCAGAGACCGATCGCTCCAACGTGGCCGCGCTGGTGCTGCTCGCGGTTGGTGGGGTCTCGGCGCTGTTGTCTCTTGCCCATGCGCGCGCGCGGCTTCGCGGAGACGACGCGAGGATCCTCGAGCTCCCGCGCTCGGCGGCGCTGATCAAGCGCCTCGGCGTGACCATGCCCTCGTGGCTGCAGGGGGCGCCCTTGCTCGAGATGGCGACCGCGATCGGGGCCCTGAGCGGAGAGCCCGGCGTGCCGTGGACGGTCCTGGCAGGGTCGGCGGTGGCCCGCCTGTGGCGGTGGTTCACGAGCCCGGTCCCGTGATCTTCAGATATCCGTCGGCCCGATCCGGGGTGTCTGACAAAACGGTCTCGGGGCCATCCGTGCGCAAAGGTCTCGCGGGCTGCGCCGGGGGTGGCGGTGGTCACGGAAACGCCGATAGTCACCAAAAATCGGCCGTTTTCGGGCATCCCGGTTGTTTGACCACCTCTGGCGCCGGTGCTAGCGTTTGCTCGGCCTAGGCCCCCGGGATTCAAGATCGCGCGCGGCCACTGCTGAGCCATGGCAACCGTCAAAATACCCCTCCTCCCGCTGCGTGAGCTGATCGTCTTCCCCCACGAGGTCGTGCCGCTGTTCGTCGGCCGCGAGAAGTCGATCAACGCCCTCGAAGAGGCGATGGCCGCAGACCGCCAGATCCTCTTGTGCGCTCAAAAGAAGGCGAAGGTCAACGACCCCAAGCCCGAGGGCATCCACGAGTTCGGGACCATCGGCACCATCGTGCAGCTCCTTCGTCTACCCGATGGGACGGTCAAGGTCCTGGTCGAGGGCAAGGCCCGCGCGCGCATCAAGGAGTACTTGGACACCGCCAAGTACTTCGAGGTGCAGGCCGAGCTGGTCGACACGCCCGAGATTGATCCGGAGCAAGAGTCGGAGTTCCAAGCGCTGATGCGCTCGGTCCAGGCCACCTTCGAAAATTACGTCAAGCTCAACAAGCGCGTGCCGCCGGAGCTCGCGGTCAGCGTTCAGAGCATCGACAACCCGTCGCGGCTCGCTGACACGATCGCCGCCCACGTCAATTTCAAGCTCGCCGCCAAGCAAGACCTGCTCGAGACCGAGAACGTCTGGACCCGTCTAGAGACCCTCTATGAGCTGATGCAGAACGAGATCGAGATTCTCCAAGTGGAGAAGAAGATCCGCACTCGCGTCAAGAAGCAAATGGAGAAGAACCAGAAGGAGTACTACCTCAACGAGCAGATGCAGGCGATCCAGAAGGAGCTGGGGTCGCAAGACGAATTCAAGAACGAGCTGCAAGAACTCGAGGACAAGATCCGCCGCAAGAAGATGAGCAAAGAGGCGACGGATCGCCTCAAGAAGGAGCTGCGCAAGCTCAAGATGATGAGCCCGATGTCGGCCGAGGCCACCGTGGTCCGCAACTACATCGACTCGGTGCTCTCGCTGCCGTGGAACGACAAGACCGGCGACAAGCTCGACATCGCTGACGCCGAGCACATCCTCGACGAAGATCACTACGGGCTCGAGAAGCCCAAGGAGCGCATCGTCGAGTACCTCGCCGTGCAGGCGCTGGTGAAGAAGGTCAAGGGTCCGATCCTGTGCTTGGTGGGTCCGCCCGGCGTCGGCAAGACCTCACTGGCGAAGAGCGTCGCGCGCTCGACGGGCCGCAAGTTCGTGCGCGTGTCACTTGGTGGCGTGCGCGACGAGGCCGAGATCCGCGGGCACCGGCGTACCTATATCGGCGCGATGCCGGGCAAGATCATCCAGGGTCTGCGCAAGGCCGCGTCGTCCAACCCGGTGTTCTTGCTCGACGAGATCGACAAGATGTCGATGGACTTCCGCGGCGATCCTTCGGCCGCGATGCTCGAGGTCCTCGATCCCGAGCAAAACTCGGCCTTCGTCGATCACTTCTTGGATCTCGACTACGACCTCAGCGACGTCTTGTTCTTGTGCACGGCCAACAGCCTGCACACGATCCCGCTGCCGCTGCAGGACCGCATGGAGATCATCGAGCTGTCGGGCTACACCGACGAAGACAAGCTCAAGATCGCCCGGCAGTACTTGCTGCCCAAGCAGCGCGAGCTCAACGGTCTCGACGAGGTCGAGGTCAGCTTCTCGGACGCCGCGCTCAAGGAGCTGGTCCACCACTACACCAAGGAGGCCGGTGTCCGCTCGCTCGAGCGCGAGATCGCCTCGGTGTTGCGCAAGGTCGCGCGCGACTACGTCAAGGACAACAAGAAGAAGAAGTCGTTCAAGGTCGACTCCAAGGCGGTCCAGAAGCTGCTGGGGCCGCGAAAGTTCCGCTACCAACGCGGCGAAGAGAACGACCAGATCGGCATGACCAACGGCCTCGCCGTCACGATCTTCGGCGGCGATCTGCTCCCCGCCGAGGTCACGATCACGCCTGGCAAGGGCAAGGTCACGCTCACCGGTAAGCTCGGTGAGGTCATGCAGGAGTCAGCTCGCGCCGCGATCACCTACGTGCGCTCGCGCTGCCTGACCTTCGGTCTCGACCCGGACTTTTACGAGCACGTGGACTTTCACATCCACTTCCCCGAGGGCGCGGTGCCCAAGGACGGCCCGAGCGCAGGCGTCACCATGGTGACCTCGGTCGTCTCGGCGCTGCTCGGCGTCCCGGTTCGCAAGGACGTCGCCATGACTGGCGAGATCAACCTGCGCGGCGCCGTGCTGCCGATCGGTGGTCTCAAAGAGAAGATCCTCGCCGCCTATCGCAGCGACATGAAGCTGGTCCTGTGCCCGGCCGACAACGAGAAGGATCTGCACGACATCCCCAAGAACGTGCTCAAGTCCCTCGACATCCGCTTCGCCAAGAGCGTGGATGACGTCCTGCGTTGGGCCTTGACCCCGCTCGACGAGGATCACCACAACAAGGCGCTGCGGCGGTTCATGTCCGGCGAAGAGCCGGCCAGTCCCACGGACTGGGTGCAGGCGCGCGACTACCTCGAAGAGCGGGACCGCAAGAAGCAACTCGAAGCCGACGCGCGCCACGGCCCGCACTAGGCATTACCCCCACAGGGGCCTTCGCACTACGCAGGTCACTCGCTTCGCTCGCTCCCAATGGGCTGGCTGTATGCGGGCGCATGTGTGGCCCCCTAGGAGGGGGCTCTCGTCTGGCCACCTACCGCCACCCGTCGACTACCCAACAACGTGTCGATTCGGGTTGGTTGGGGGGGGGTCCGGGCGTCGTGACAGTGGTTTTGGCCGCGCAGCGAGCAGAGAGATTGGAGCGCCGTTCAGTGGCAGTAGGTGGTCAGACGAGAGCCCCCTTCTAGGGGGCCACACATGCGCCCGCATACAGCCAGCCCGTTGGGAGCGAGCGAAGCGAGTGACCTGCGTAGTGCGAAAGCGGCTGTGGGGGTCATGGTAGGTGGCCAGACGAGAGCCCCCTTCTAGGGGGCCACACATGCGCCCGCATACAGCCAGCCCGTTGGGAGCGAGCGAAGCGAGTGACCTGCGTAGTGCGAAAGCGGCTGTGGGGGTCATGGTAGGTGGCCAGACGAGAGCCCCCTTCTAGGGGGCCACACATGCGCCCGCGGACAGCCAGCCCCGAGGAGCGAAGCGACCAGACGCGTCAGCGGCTGCAGTCGGCGAAGGGCCAAGGTCTATGTGGGGGTCTAAATGAAACCCGCCAGACCCCATTGGAGGTTGGGAGCTTGGGGGAGCTCGAGCAGCTTGCTGATCGCCGCGAGCGCGAGCTCGACCTCGCACTCGCGGGGGTGGCCCCACACGGGGGGGCGCTCGGCGATCAGGAAGCGGGGGCTGTCTGGTTCGCAGTGGGCGGGGTCCTCGATGTGGACGTGGGCGCGGCAGCTGAGCGGGCGGGCCTCGTAGGCGGAGCAGCTGCCGTCGTCGCCAAGCACGGGGCAGGGGTGGCCGAGGCGGCGCCAGGCTAGCTGGGCTTCGCGGTAGCCGGGCTCGGTGCCGTCTAGCTTGGGCTGCGGGCCCGTGTGGGCGAGCAGGACCTGTCGAAAGGCGCGGGCTTGCTCAACGGCTCGCTGCAGGCGAGCTTGGCCTTGGTCTTGACGTCGCAGGCTTCGAGCCATGCGCAGCGCTTCGATCGGGAGGATCGGTGGGAGGTCGGTGCAGCAGGCCGAGCACCGCGGGCCGCAGGCGGGATCGATCGCGGCTTCGTTGAGGAGGTCGGCGAGGTAGGTGTCCAGGGCTTCGTAGGCGCGATCGAGGAGCGTCCACATCTGCTCGGACGGCGCCGGTTTGTGGCCCTTGGCGATGGCGGCTTCGATGCCGCGCTGGGCTTCGCGCAAGGGGGTGAGGACCGCGGCTAGGTTCGCGCGGGCTTCGTCGCGATCGCGGGCGCGGTGTAAATCTTGACCTCGCTGCGCGGACGAACGCCCGTCTTCGTCGACGACCCTGAGCCGGACCACGCCACATTATTTCATGGACCGGGGGCGCTCACAGGCATGATTTCCCGGACAGTCGGCGCTGCCGCAAGCCGCTGGTGGTCGTGACGCTCGGGAGGTCGCCACACCCAGCCTGCTACTCTTCACGCTGTGCGCCGATCAACGCTGCCGTTCATCATCGCAGTCTCGCTGCTCGCCGGGGTCGCTTGTGCCAAGGGCGGGGCCCCCAGCGGCGGACCCGACGACGAGGATAGGTGGGTCGGATACGACGATCCTTCGTCCGCGGACATGGCAGCGATCCAACCCGCGCTCGAGGACGGTGACCTCGCTGGGGTCGTGGCCCGCGGGCTGACGATCTGGCGGATGCGGCGAGCCATGCGGCTTGGTGATCGGGCGTTCGCGGGCTTCGTTGGGGTGACCGCGGCCAAGTTCGTGGCGATCCCCATGATCGATCCGGGCGGCGCGTCGGGCCAGGTCGCGTACTACCGCTGGGACGACGGCGACCTCGACGATGGGCAGGCGAGCGCCGGCGAGGCCCGCAACTGGGTGGTGGTGCCGCTGACGATCGATCCCGACGAAGCGCTCGAACCCGTGGAGCTCGGCGGCAAGCCTGACGCGGAGCAGCGCCGGGTGATCGCGGCGATGCTGCTCACGCAAGCCAGCGCGAACGCCAAGCACGCTGAAGGTCGCTGGGTGTCCTACGCGTTCCGTGAGCAGGTCATGGCCAACGGCGCGGCGACGGGCCAACGGCAGACGCGGATCTACATGATCGGCGCCGACGAGAATTCGCCCGACATCGAGTACACGATCTTGGATCAGATCAAGCGCAAGCAAGCGCTGACGATCGCCCGCGAGCGTGTGCAGCTCGTCGCTGGGGCGGCGGGCAAGCTGCCGCTGTCAACGCCCGAGCGCGGGGTCGGGCCAAGCACGGTCGCGCGCGCGGTCGAGATTGCGACGGCGACCAAGAAGCCGGTCCAGATCGTGGACGGGGCCGGCGGCAAGTGGGAGGTCGCGCCCAACACCGCGGCGCTGACCCGGCTGTAGGGTCACTCGCCCTGCGGGTCCACCACGTGCTGCAGGGCCCGCTTCATGATCGCGGCGGAAGGAAACCGCTCGTTGGGGTTCTTGGCCGTGGCGGTGGCGAAGAACCCGTCGATGTCGCTGGCGTGCTCGGGGTCGATGTCCGCGGGCAAGTAGGTGCTTGGCGGCGCGGGGATCCGCTCGCGTTGGGCCATCAGGGCTTCGCGCGGGTGCTGCTCGAACAGGTCTTCGAACGGGTGGTGGCCGTTGGTGACCATCTCGTAGAAGGTGATACCCAGGGCGTAGAGATCCGAGCGGGCGTCGAGCTTGGGGTTGGCGTAGGTCTGCTCGGGGGGCATGTAGAAGGGATCGCCCATGATCCGGGCGGTCCGAGCGGTGCCCTTTGGAGCTGGATCTTGGTTGGTCAGATCCATGGCAACGCCAAAGTCGATCAGCTTCACGAGCCGGAGGTTGGGATCGTAGAGATCGATCGCCACGAAGATGTTGGCCGGCTTGATGTCGCAGTGCACGAAGTTGCGGGCATGCACGTGGGTCAGGGCGTCGAGGGTCTGGCTGAAGATCTCGCGCAGGTGCGCGAAGCTCAGGTGCTGGCCGCGGTTGAGGTAGCCGAGCAGATCGGAGCCCTCGAGGTAGTCCATTGCGAACCAAAACAGCCCGTGCTCCTTGGTCGTGCCGACCTCGAGCGTGCGGATCAAGTTGGGGTGCATGAAGGTGCCGCACAGCCGGGCCTCTTGCCGGAACCGTCGCCGCTCGTCCTCGGGCACGCTCATCTTCATCATCTTGAGCGCGGAGTAGCGGTTCATGATCGGGTCAAAGACCTTGTAGACCTTGCCGAAGCCGCCCTCGCCAAGGCGGTCGACGATCTTGTAGGTCTTCGACTGGGTGATCAGGCTGCCCGCCGCGAGCTCGATGTTCTCGAGCTCCTCCTGTGAGAGCTGCGGTTCTGCTTGTGCTGGCTCGGAGCTCACATGAGCACCTTATCGCCACGCAGCGCGGCGGAAAAGCGGCGACTGCGAGGCAGGCAGGACCGGCGCGGAGGGCCCAGGCGGGGCTTCGGGAGCGGTGGGGGCGCGAACGCTCACGGGGCGCCGCAGCTGAGGTCGGGCCCGACGCCTTGCAGGAGATGATGGCGTTGCAGCAGCTGGTGCGCAGGCGATGGCGGCGACTCTCGCCGGCCGACCTCGAACATTGACGAGTGTCACACGTGAAGCTATCGAGCCTCACTCTGCCACGCCGACTCAAACCTGCGCATGCCGTCGCGGTAGCGATGATCCTGCTGATATTCCAGGTCGCCTGCGAAGCCGATGACACCTCGAGCGATCACTTCGCCGATGCGCTCGTCGAGTTCACGCCGGCCGCGTCCAGCAGCTTCGGTCACGACCGGTTGCCGGAGATCGTGCTTGGCGCGCCCGGTGGTCTGTACGACGTGGCGAGTCTGGGTTGCGAAGGCTCGATCGTGATCGGGTTCGACGCGCCGGGGATCATCGACGGGCCGGGGGTCGATCTGATCGTGTTCGAGAATCCGTTCACCGAAGACTTCCCCGAGCCGGGCGAGGTCTCGGTCAGCGAAGACGGGGTCGAGTGGTGGGTGTTCCCGTGTGATCCCGTCACGCTCGCTGGGTGCGCGGGCGTGACCCCAACCTTGGCGCTACCGGGCTCGGGCCTCGATCCTACGGATCCGGCCGTAGCGGGTGGCGATGGCTTTGATCTGAGCACGCTGGTGGGTGGGCCCGCGCAGGTCGAGTTCGTGCGCGTGCGGGATCGCAGCCGCGAGCACTGGGAGCCGCTGGGGGGGCTGTCGTACTGCGACCCTGGCAACCAGGGTGCGGGCGGCTTCGATCTCGACGCCATCGTTTCAGTACACTGAGCCAGGTGGCGGTTTGACTGGCTCACGGGCATCGCAGGACTTGGCGGCGCTGATCCCTTCGAGCACGGCGGAGCTCGACGCGTGGCTGTCGCAGGAGATCCAGGACGAGCTTGGGACCCGGGCGTACCTGCTGCGAGCGATCGCGTGGTGTCGGCGAGGGGCCCTCGCGCGGGCGCGGGCAGACATCGACGCGGCGCTGGCCAAGCTGCCGGCGCACGAGCTGGTGGAGCTGACCTGCGGGCTGATCTCGTACGTGACCCGCGACTACGACCGGGCGCTGGTGTTGCTCGATCGCGTCGCTGACGGGCATCGCTACATGGCCGCGCCAACCCTGCGCGAGTTGATCGCTCGGCTTGGGCGGCTGGGGTGGACGGAGGAGCAGCGCGAGCGCCAACGGCAGCTGGGCGCGCTCGGGATCCGCGATCTTCGTGCGCACGTGAAGGGCCTGCAGCAGACGCGCGCGGCGAGCGGGCGCGGGTCGGTGGCGGACCAGCCGGAGCAGGTGTGGGCGAGCCTTTACGAGCTAGGGCCGCGTGAGGTCGAGGCGCGGCTCGAGCAGCTGGCGGCGTTGGGAGGGCGGGGGACGGCGAGCGAGTTGGCCGGGGTGCGGGCGCGCTTGCAGTTGCTGCTGGGTCAGCTCGACGCGGCCGCGGACGCGCTCGCGGGGTTCGAGGTGGGCGATCCAGAGCTGGCGGACGAGCACTTGGCGCTGGCGCTCGCTCGCGGTGAGTTCGCTCGGGTCGCTGCTGCGCCCTTGGATCATGCGCGGGGCTCCGCGCGGGCGTGGCGGCTGCGGGCCGAGGCGCTGCTCGAGCTGGGCCAGCTCGATGGATCGGCGCAGGCGCTGGCGCGCGCGGACGAACTCGAGCCCGACCACGCGATCACGCAGCTGGTTTGGTTCTTGGTCGACGCGGCCAGCGGCGAGCGGCCCGCAGACGCGGCTCGGTTTGTGGAGCTGTACGCGTTGGCCCCCGGGTTGGTGTCGGATGCGGCCCGCGAGCTCGGCGTGGCGATCTGGATCGACGGGGGCGTCGTCGATGATCCGGCTGTGCTGGCCCGCGTGTGTGCCCGGGCGCGCGCGCTGTTGACCGCAGACCGCAGCGCGGCGCCGATCAGCTACCGCAGCGTCAGCGGATCCGGGACCACGCGGCTGCGTCACGTGCCCGCGGCTGGGGTCGCGCGGGTGGCCCACGCTGACGACGAAGGTGATCTCGTTCGCGCGGCGCGGCTGCTGTTGCGCTCGCTCGAGCGCCACCCAAAGGGCGCTCGCTCGGCCCACGCGGCCACGGCGGTGCGCTCGCTGGACGCGGAGCAGATCGATCAATTCATGGCCGACGGCTACGTGCACTTGCGTGGCGCGTTCCCGCGTTCGCTGGCGCAGTCGATCGTCGACAGCGCCCACCGCCGACTCGCGCAGGATCCGGCGCGGTGGCTCAGCGGGCCACACGCCAAGCGCCAGGCGGCCGAGCTCGCTCGCTATGATCGCAACGATCCACGCACGTGGCCGCAGGGGCGCCTGGACGTGGTTGGCGAGCGTCCGTTCACGATCAGCGAGTTCTCGCCGTTCGCGGAGCGGGCGGTGTTTCAGCTGCTCGGCGACGCTGGCCGGATCCGCACGCGCTCGTGGACCAGCAACCTGATCGTTCAGTACCCGCGCCGAGCCGAGTGGGATCCGTCGGCGCGCGCGTGGGAGCCAAGGCCCAACCAAGAGAGCTGGCACCTCGACTCGCCCAGCGTGCAGACCCGGCTGGATCAGCTGCGCATGGGGCTGTTGGTGTTCATCGTGTTCTCGGATCTGCTCCCGGCGAGCGGCAACAGCTGGCTGGCGCTGGACTCCCCAGCCAAGGTCGCCCGCAAGCTCGCGGCCGCGCCGGAGGGGGTCGACTTTTGTGATGTCCACGCGGGCCGAGCGATCACGAGCGAGTGCGAGCGCCTGTTCGAGGTCACGGGAGAGGCGGGGGATCTGTTGTTGGTGCACCCCTTGATGCTGCACTCGGCGTCGCCCAACCCTTCGCCGCGGATCCGGTTCTTGGGCAACCCGATGGTGTACCTGCAAGCCCCGCTGGACCACCGCCGCGCCGACGCGTCGCCGGTCGAGTTGGTGATCGCGCGGGCGCTGGCGGGCCTCATGGCCTGACGCTCTCGCTGTCACCCCACAGACCCAGCGCTCGCAGCTTGCCGCGCAGTCGGTCTCGGGTGATCCCGAGCTGCCGCGCCCCTGCGCTGATCGTCTTGCACTCGGCGAGCACGCGCGGCAGGTAGAGCCTGTCGACCGCCTCGTGCAGCGTGTCGTAGTCCCGCGTGGGGCCGTCGAGGTTCAGCTTGTGTGCCCACGAACGCGGGGCGCCGAACTCCAGATCTTCGGACCGGATCACGCGATCCCGACACGCCAGCGCCGAGCGGCGGATCGTGTGGTCGAGCTCGCGGACGTTGCCGGGCCAGTCGTACGCGCCCATCAGCGCCATGGCGTCGTCGGCCAAGCTCATGCACGGTTGGTCTGCAGCAGCGAGCTCGGACAGGATCCGCTGCGCGAGCATGAACATGTCTTGGTCGCGCTCGCGCAGCGCGGGCAGGCGCACGCTTGCGTGGGCGATGCAGAGCAAGAGCTCCTCGCGCAAGCGCTTGGCTCGGACTTCGCTAGCGAGGTCGCGCCGACTGATAGCGATGACCCGCACGTCGAGATCGCGAACATGGTCGGGTTGACCAAGTCGACAGACTCGCCGCTGCTCGAGCACGCGCAAGAGCTTGCTCTGCAGCTCGGGCGCCAGCCGATCGATGTCGTCGATGAGCAAGGTCCCGCCGTTCGCTTGCTCGAACACGCCCGCCCGGTCAGCGTCGGCGTCGGGGAAGGCGCTGCGACAAAACCCAAACAGCAACGGGTCGGCGAGTGACAGCGGCAACGCGGCGCAGTCGAGCACCACAAAGGGCCCCTCGGACCGCGCAGAGGCGCGGTGGATCGAGCGCGCAGCCAGCTCCTTGCCCGTCCCTGGCTCGCCTTGGATGAGCACGTCTGCTGGCGCGCTCGCAAGCTTGGCCAAGGTCGCGAATAGCTCGCGCATCACGACGCTGTGCCCGTGCAGCAGGCCCCACTCGTGCGCGGGCGCGACCTCGACATCCACGTGGTCGACGTCGATCAGCTGCAGGCAGACCTCGCCGGCCCACAGCCGGTCGCCCGGAAGCAGGGTCATTCGCCGGACCCGACGCTCGCCGACCCACGTCCCGTTCTTCGAGCCCAGGTCTTCGAGCTCGACGCCGCCGTCCACGGCACGCAGCGAGAAGTGGACCTTGCTGACCGACTGATCGCTGATCACGACCTGGGCGGCGCGGCTGCGGCCAAATGTCACCGCTGCGCTGGTGTCGAGCGCGACATCGATGACCGGCCCAGCGTCGACCCGAACCCGAAGCCGGCCGGGCCTGCGGGCGGCCGGGTGAGTCCGCGACGGTACCGTTGAATTCGTGTGCTCGGAGGGCGACATGCTCAGAACCGTCCTGCGAGCGTGAGCCCTGGGGTGGCGAGCTCGACGTGGCGCAGCGACGCCCGCGACTTGCGGGTGCGACGGGGGCCGAGCACCCAGGCGTCGACCGCGAGCAGCACGGTCCCGGCGACGATCGACGTCAGCCCGACGCCGAGCAGCGCGGCGCCGGGCGGCTCGTAGTTGATGGTCGTCAAGTACAGGTCGTCGCCGGGTCGAGACCTGGGATCGCGCGCGAGCAACACGCCGCCCATGATCGACCCCACCACACCCAGCGCGGTCAGGGAGATGCCCGCAATGCTCGCGGGTCCTGGCTTGGGTGTGCGCGGGGCGAGTGTGTCGGTGTTGGGTGAGTCCGTGAGCGCTGGCGCGGGCGCTTCGACGGTCTTTGGTTGGAGGGCGACAGCCTGGGAGACGGCGCGCGGCAGCAGCTCGAGCGCGTCGGCGACCAGCTCCGCGGGTGTGCATCGAAAGCAGGTCCGCGCCTCGGCGCGCTCGAGCAGCTGTCCCTCGTGGAGCGCGGCCGCGTAGATCACATAGACCGGGTTCTTGTGATCTGGTTGGCCCAGCTCCACGCGCAAGACCAGGCCTGCCGCCTCGGACTCGGCCACGCGGAACCCGAGCTCGCTTGCGATCACCGCGAGCTGATGCGCGACCTCGGCTTCGACCGCGGCCCGGGTGTCGGGGGGCAGGGAGTCCGCGATCAGCTCGACCCGTGCAGAGATCGAGTCGGCGCCCGGCAGCGCCGCGTGGGCGTGGGATGGTTCCGGATCTTGGGCGGAGGCCGGGGAGCTGACTGCGAGCGCGGCGACCAAGGTGAACAAGCCGATCGCGCAGGCGGGGGCGCGGGGGAGGGGAGGGAGTGGGCGCATGGTGGCTCCAGCGATTAGGGGGTGCGGTCAGCTCCGGCGAAGTCGGGTGTGCCGTCCTGGGTTGGGCGCGGGTCGCCGTCGATGTCAGTGGGTGGGTCGCCGGTTTGCCAGGTGGCAGCGGTGTCGATCGCGGCGGGGTACATGTTGGGGATCAGGTGAAAGTCGCCACTGTCGAAGTCGAGGAACCAGTCCGCCATGAGCGCCCCGAGAGCAACGTTGTTGCCCATGGACATCTCGAGCGCACTGTCGGTGACGGAAACGCCGGAGCATTGGACTTCGTCGGCGTCCGATGCTGAAACCAGCAGGCTGTTTCGCACCGTGGTGGCGCCGCCGTCGGTGCATCGAAGCGCTGCGGAGGTGCCGAATCCTGAGCCAACTGTCGTGAAGCTCATCTGCAGTGCGCCGTCGACGATGTCGATCGCGGCCTTGTTGCTGACGTCGCCGCCCACGAAGCTGTTCTCGAGCACGAGGGTGCCGCCGCCGTCGACGAGGATGCCGCCGCCAGCGTTGTTGGTGATCTTCGCCTGCTCGATCCAGGCTTGGCCACCCGTGATCGCCAAGCCCTCGCCTCCGTTTTGGGTTCCGGTCATCGCCACGCCTCGCAAGAACAGAAGCCCCGACGGTGCCACTGTCAGCGGCGCAGACATGTTGACGCCCTGCAGGACCGGATGCTCTCCCGCGGCCGCAAACATCGCCACCGTGTTGCTGATCAGGTTGGTCTCCAGGTATGGGGTGTCCAAGTCTTGCGCGTGGATCACGAGCAGCGGTTCGACCGGCGCGTTGGCCAGCGCGTCTCCGATGTCGCAGTACGGCGCGCCTTCACTGCCGTCGGCCCCGGCACAAACGAAGTCGCCGTCGACATGGAGGATGTTGGCCGGGTCGAAGCAGTTCCCCGCGGCCAGGTTGCACGCGCTGTCGGGACACTGTCCGTGATCCACGCATCCGATACATGTGCTGGTCTCAACCTCGCAGATCGGCGTGGTTCCCGTGCACGCACTTGGGTCATTTTCGGTGCAGGCGACGCACACACCCCCGACACACAGAGGATGTTCTGGGTCGGCACCCGCACACATGCCATCTGGGTCCGCGGTCCCATCACAGGAGACGCACTCCCCGGAGCTGAGGTCGCAGAAGGGCATCGCGCCGTCAGAGCAGTCCTCGTCGCCCATGCAGACGGTGTCGCCGTCACCGTCGCCAGTCGGGTCGCCATCGCCGTCGCCGTCACCAGTCGGGTCGCCGTCGCCGTCGCCCGCGAGCAGGCACGAGTCATCGTCGATGACGGTGTTGTCCCCCCCGCACGCGTAGTAGCAGTCGTCAGCAGGCTGCTCCGCTACGCATCCCAGGAACCCCTCCGAGGTCGAGTCGCAGGCCGCCGCGGTGCAGTAGGGGCGCTCGTTGCCATAGCGCTCAGCGCAGGTTTGATCTCCCTTGGCGTACCGGCAGTGGTCGGGATTGTCGTAGTTGCTGACACAAGCAGCCATCAACAGGCCGCTGGCGAAGCCCAGACTCGTGAACAGAGTGACGTTTGACTTTGAGATCGGCATGACGGTGGCTCCCTATATAAAGGTCAGAGATCAGAATTTTCCCGAGACGCCCAGACCGACGCTCGTGCTGTGGACCAGGGGGAACACACGGGCCTGGCCGGCGCCCGCTCGCTGCTTGCGTTTCTTGGCCTGCACACCAAGGTCGACGCCCAGCAAGATCACACCAGCGACGAGCGCGGCAGCGCCCACACCCACCAGCGCGTAGCCAGGGGCGCGATGATCCGTGCGCACGCCCTGCTCATCGAGGCCGTCCTCGAGCACCACCCCCCGCGAGACCTCCACCCCACCCCCGATCAGCACCCCAACCCCAACCGCCGCCACGATCGCCCCGCCGATCCCCAACCCCGTGATCACCTTCGGCGGCGGCGTCTCATCGGCGGCCCCAGCTTCCCGCGCGTCCGCGAGCGCCTCGACCCGCGCCTCCAAGCTCATCAACAACGCCGGCAGCTGCTCATCGAGCACGGGGATCAACCGAGCATCCACGCACACATGACAGTCGACCCACTCGATCGCCGGCTCCCGCCCGCCGCCGTCATCCACGAACTCGAAGTGCACCCCATAGTCGTACTCGCCCGACTTGAGCACGCGCAGCCGCACCCGCAGCACCATCTCGGCCGGGTCGCCGTCCCCGACGAGCTCGAACGTTGCCGCCCGAACGCGCGGCCCAACGCGATCGACGATCATCTGGCTCATCCCGATCGCCTTGTCGCCGAGCTCGTCGGCGTCGACCTCGAGCCGCACCGTCCGGGGCGCGGGCGAGGCGGTCGGCGGCGCGGCCATGCTTGGCCCCGCGTAGATGAGGGTGACGCACAGGCAACAGCTAGCGATCATCGTGGACAGAGACTTGCTCATTTGGGCTCCGGGTATTCGGGCGTCGCGGCGGCCTGACAGGCGTCGGCGATCGAACGAACCTTCGCATCGTCGGACTGCGCGCCGATGGTGGCACACTCGCTCCAGCGGCCGAAGTTGAACAGGGCAGTCGTCCGCAGGCGGACACGCGTCTGGGCTTGGGTCGACCAACAGGACTTGCGCGCGGTGTGGGTGAGCACGGCTTGCCAATCGCGGCTCTCGAACGCGAGCTGGCCCCGCGCCTGCATGCCTTCGCAGCTGCGCCCGGTCGGCGAGTCTTCGCCGCTGCCGTTCGGTGCGTGGGTGGCCACGAGCTTGGGCCGACGCACGGCGTCAGGTGCTGGCTCGGGGTTTGGGCTGGATGCGGGCTCGGGCGCTGGGCTGGATGCGGGCTCGGGCGCTGGGCTGGATGCGGGCTCGGGTGCCGGTTCGACCCGTGCCGGTTCGACCCGCTCGGGTTCGACCGGCTCGGGCCCAGGCTCGAGCGCCCGATCCTCGCCGAGCGCCGGTGGTTGAACCGCCGCGCCGGTCTTGGCCCGGTCCGCGCGGCTCATCGCCAGCCACCCGCCACCGCTCGCGGCCACCAGCGCGATGATCCCCGCGACAACCACGACCCGGCGCAGCCCAGAGCCCGGTTCGAGCGACGGCCCGCTCGCAGCTACACGCGCGCCAACGGGGGCCGTCACGGCGGCCCG